>JANOYV010000097.1:0-20365 GCA_031429105.1 Hyphomicrobiaceae bacterium
CACCTTGGCTTCAAGTGGTTGTTCGAGATCGAACGGACCACCCGGCGCAAGTCTGATCAGGAAGAACGCGATCGTCACGACGAAGAACAATGTCGGGATTGTCGATGCAAACCGCCTGAGAACATAGGTCAGCATCGACGATCGATCCGCCCGAGACGCGTCACTTCGACAGCTGTAGGAAGCGCGTCGGGTGAACGTCCTTGAGGTTTGTGCTCCAACCTTGCAACTTCTTCGACACGATGTTTTTCGAGCCGTAGTACAGGATCGGAATATACGGCAGGTCGTGCATGAAAATCGTCTCGGCGGCGAACAGCACTTTCGCCCGTTCGGCCAGATCGACTTCCGAGGCGGCCTTGCGCATCAGATCATCGTAGTCGAGGTTCTTGTAGCGCGCGTAGTTGAGGCCAACCGCATCACTTTCAAGCAGGAACAGGAAGTTCTGCGGGTCGGAATAATCGCCAATCCAACCGGCTCGCGCGACGTCAAAATCGCCACCATCGCGCAAGTAGGCAAAGTGGGTCTTGGCATCAGTGTGGATCAAGCTCGCTTCAATGCCGAACTTCTTCCACTGTTCGGCAATGGCAACGACAGTTGCACGATTATTGTCCGTCATGTTGAAGCGGATCTCGACTTTCAACGGTGGTTTGCCGGAGCCAAACCCGGTTTCTTCCAGCAGCGCTTTGACGAGGTCGTCGCGTTCCTCGGGCGGCATCTCCTTGTAGTCGGCGTATGCTGGCTCGCCATAGTTGCCGATGCCAGGTGGTACGAACGAATAGCCAGCCACCATCGTGTTGCCCCAAATCTGGTCGGCCAAGAACTCGCGGTCGATTGCCATCGACAACGCCTGACGAACGCGTTGGTCGTTGAACGGCGCTTTGGTCGTGTTGACCGCGAGATAATAGGTGCCAAGGAACGGCGCGAGCTTGATCTGGTCGCCGAACTTTGCTTTCAGTGCCTTGATCTGATCGGCTGGAATGTCGTCGTTTGAATGCAGCTCACCGGCTTCGACGCGCCGAATTGCAGCGGCTGTATCCTTGGTCGGATAGAACATGACTGCATCGATTTTGACGTTTGCCGCATCGTGGAAGTTTGGGTTCTTTACGGTTCGGATGTGTGAGCCCGGCACGAATTCCTTGAGCACATAGGGGCCATTCGAAACCCAGTTCTCCGGTTTCACGAAGTTCGTGCCATGCTTGGTGACGGACGCTTCATGCAGCGGCAACGCGGTTTGATGCGCCAGCAGTTCGAGGAAATACGGCGTCGGCTTTTCAAGCGTGATTTCGAGCGTCTTGTCGTCAACGGCTTTGACGCCGATTTCCTCCGGCTTAGCTTTGCCCTTGCTGACGCTTTCCGCGTTCTTGATGGCAAACAGGATCTTGGCGTACTTCGCGCCGGTTTCCGGGTTCATGATGCGGCGATAGGCGAATACGAAATCCGAGGGTTTCACCGCATCGCCGTTCGACCATTTGGCATTCGCCCGGAATTTGAAGGTGTGAACGGTGCCGTCCTTCGAGGCGGTCCAGCTTTCAGCAACGCCGGGAACGATTTCACCCTTGCCGTTGTGAATTACGAGCCCCTCGAACATATCGCGCAGGACGTGCGCTTCGTAGACCGTCGAGGTCTTGTGCGGGTCAAGCGTTTCCGGGTCGGCGGAGTTGCCGCGATGGTAAACGACTTGAGCGTTCGCAGGGGATGCATTGAGAAGCGCTGCTGCCTGCAGCGTCAATGCGACAACCAACGCCTGAAGCGTCGCAAAAGTAGCCGACCGACTCGAGACCCGCATAATGCGCTCCTGATGCTTCAGCAAAAACCGTATGCATAGGCTGAAGCTTAGCGCGCTAATCGTCAAGATCAGCTGCGCGTCATTTGCGTGAATGTGATGGATGCGCGGCATAACGCGATCTGTTATAATTCGATGTCTCAGCAGTAGATTTGCGGATTGTGAAAATGCCGACGATTAATGCCGCCCGGGTGCTTGGAGACCTAAACCGCCTGCGGGATTTCGGTCGCCACAAGACGGGTGTTCATCGCCCCTCCTTGTCGGCTGAGCATAATGCTGCGTGTCACTGGTTCGCCGGGCGCATGGCTGAAGCAGGCCTTGACCCAAGCTTCGATGGCATCGGCAATGTTTACGGCGTTACACCTGGACGCACCAAAAAATTGCTAACCGGATCACACCTCGAAAGCCAGAACTATGCAGGCTGGCTCGATGGACCGCTCGGCGTCATCTACGGGCTTGAAGCGGCGCGGGTCATCAATGAGGACCCGGCATTTGCGGGAAAAGGGGTTGACGTTGGCGTGTGGTGCGACGAGGAGGGCCATTTTGGGCACTTCCTCGGCAGCCGCTCATTTGTCGATGGCTTGAGCGAGAGAGACGTCGATTCCGCAATCGATCGTACAGATGGACGACGCATGCGCGATGCGCTCACCGCCGCAGGGCTTGCCGATAAGCCACGCCGCCGCGTCAAGGCGTCTGAATATATTGGCTACCTCGAAGCTCACATCGAACAGGGTGATTGGCTTGAATCGAACAAGCTTGGCTTCGGCATCGTCACGAGTATCGTTGGCATCTGGCAATTCAAGGTGACGTTCACCGGCACACAGAACCACGCGGGCACGACGCGCATGGCAATTCGCCGCGATGCAGGTGTGGCGCTGACTGAATTATGCGGCGCCATCGCGCGTACGTTTCCGAAGGTCGCCGGGCCGCGAAGTGTGTGGACGACAGGGCGCATCACGCTCGATCCGGGCGCACCGAGCATCATTCCGGGCCATGCTGAAATGTTGTTCCAGATCCGCGATGCCGACCACGACACGCTGAAACGGCTGGAGGCAACGCTGAACGAACTTATCGCTGCTTCCAACAAAGCCGGGCCTTGCACGGCAACTGTTGAGGCTTTGCGCAAAAGTTACCCGGCGCTGATGGATGCTAAAATTCAAGCGGCACTGGAATTAGCCTGCGGAGAATTAGGCGCTGGCAGCCACACGCGGATGCCAAGCGGTGCTGGTCACGATGCGCAGGTGCTGTCGAAAGTCATGCCAGCCGGTATGCTGTTTGTGCCGTCGATTGGCGGTATCAGTCACCACTGGACCGAAAACACCAGCGACGACGATATCGTGCGTGGCGCCCAAGCGTTCGCGACGGCTTGTGCACGTTTGTTGACGGCGGCCTAGCGCTTGGCGGCCGCATCAAAGGCCGCGCCGAATTCGATCGCGCCAGGCTTTAGCAACCCGAGCTCCATACGCTTGCCCAGTTCGATTAGCAGTTCGGCAGCATTACGATCGCGTACAACTGAATTGCGCTCGTAGCCACCGCGACTAAAAAAATTCGTTGTGGGCACGGTTTGCGCAACCGGCATGAGCATTTCGAGACCCGTTCTCGGACCAGCAAGGTTCATCAGTTCGATCTCAGGACCGCTCAATTGAACACGCCCCGCTTCGGTCGCAGCCGTTTCTTTCAATCCCTTCAGCTTGATTACCTGGAGCCAAGGACCGATATCCGCATCAAGATTGAGCGCGTGAATGGCGAGGCCCTTTGGCGTGCCGCCAAGCTTCACATGCTCGCTCCATTCGTTGGGAACAGCGCGTGCATCATTCAGCATCGCGCGCACGACGACAGCCTTCGCTCGCAGAGCTTGTGCGCGCCACGGCGTCGCTTTGCCCTGCGACTGCGCCATACCTTCCAACCGTTTGATGAAGTCCGCACCGTGCTTCACCAGTTCATTGACCGAGTTGCCGTGCAGCAGCTGTGCATAGCCCAACGCCGAGGAGATCGGTTTGCCGGTGCGCTTTTGCGGGTGGATGCCAGCTTGCATATCGTATGTGCCCATACCGCCTGTTTCCAGAGCATAGACTTTGACCACCTGATCTTTCGACAGGCCAATTGCCAAGGCTTCCGCTGCATAGCGCTTTTTGAATTCAGCTTCGGTCGTCACTTCCGGCGTGAAGTTGTAGACATCCTTTGCGCTCTGCAAAAACTCGCCAACGCCAGCCAATTGACGCTCGGGCTCCGGCGGCTTGGCCTCTGCCACAATCTTGGCGATGGCTTCGGGCAGCGTTGGTCCGGCGTATTTGGGCGGCATCGTCATGACGTAGTCGCGGATCGTATAGGCTTGGCCATTCACACGCTTTCGCTTGCGCTCGTCACGCTTGTCGTTGACGGCGGTCCAATAAGCGTTGAGTTCCGTTTCAAACGCTGATCGGGCGGTGCGCCAAGTGTCGTAGGATCGGCGCTGCTCGGCAGTCAGCGCTGCAAGCTTATCGACGATTACTTCCTGCGCGGTGGCGTTGCGCGCGAACGTGGTAGCCGTCGGCAATACGGCACCGCCGATAACGAGACCGATCGTCAACAGGTGGGCGATCGACCGGACAGGAACAACGCGCAGACGCATGCGACCAACCTCAAGGCCCAAACTCGGGCACAAAAATCGACGACCAACAGGCGAATTAATGGTTGATGAAGGTTAAGGCATGATTGAGGCTAAGGCGGCACACATACGACGGGAACTGGAATGAGCGCGACGAAAGATATGACAATGGCGGCGGATGTGTCGGCGCCTGCCTTGGCCGAAGCAGCAGTCCGCGACCTGTGCACTGATTGCGGCATATCGCGATCAAGCACGCCCAAACGCTGCGGAGTTGCGTGCCAGTTTATCAAGCCGGACTATCCAGCGCTCGAAGCCCGCGTTCACGGCCGCGCGCGAGATCCGAGCCGGACGGACGAGCTGTTCTTCGGACCGTTTCGGCGCATGGTGCGGGCGAGTCTTGTCGCCCCACGAGAGAACGCGCAATGGACCGGCATCACCACGCGGTTAGCCGAGCGGCTGCTCGAAACCAAGGCGGTCGATGCGGTTCTAACGATGGCACCTGATCCGACGGACAAGTGGAAGCCGGTTCCGGTTCTCGTCACGTCAGCCGACGGTATGGCGTTTTGTCGTGGCATGCGGATGGGCTACGCGCCGTTGCTGGCGCTGCTCGAACCGGCAAAGGCGAAAGGCTACAAGCGGATCGCGGTGATCGGCATTCCGTGCCAAGTCTACGCCCTGCGTGCGCTTGAGCAGGAGCTAGGCTTCGAGAGCATCACCGTGATCGGCACGCCGTGTTCGGACAACACAACGACCGACAATTTTCACAAGTTTCTGGCGCTGTTGGCGGATGACCCGGCAACGATCACCTACCTCGAATTCCGCGCCGACTATCACGTTGAACTGCGCTTCACAGACGGTCGGGTGAAAGAGATTCCGTTTCTGCAATTGCCGATCTCTAAGTTGCCCAGCGACTTTTTTCCGCTGACCTGCCGCACTTGCGTCGACTACACCAACGTGCTGGCCGACATCACGGTTGGCTACATGGGGGGTGAGGGAGAACAGTGGTTGCTGGTACGTAACCAGCGCGGTGAAGACTTGCTGAAATTGCTCGGCGCAGACGTGCGGATTGCCGAACCAGGTTCGGCTGGCAAACGCCAAGGTCCCGTCAAGGGCTTCATCGCCAACACCAAACTTGCAGCCGGCGGATTGCCACTACGCAGTATGCCGAATTGGCTGCGTCCGATCGTTGGCTGGCTGATGCCGCGGATCGGGCCACGCGGTCTGGAGTTCGCGCGTGCCCGCGTCGAAATGAAGGCTGCCGAAACGATCCTTCATTTGCGCCGTCAGCATCCACGCCGCATGCGCACGATGATCCCGGATCACATCTGGACGTTGATGAAACCCTATGAACTGACGCCGCAACCGGGCGAGCATCGTGAAGATGCTGTTACAGCGGCAAAACACGATACGACGCCATGAGCGTGTGCTGCCCGCCGGTTGGGATTGTGATCACATCGCGGCCAGCATTGGCCGTCTCGACACAGACCATCGTGCGATAGCCGTCCGGTCCCATGTCACCCATGAGCGCGCAACGCTCGGCCCACGGGTTCCAAACGACCGACGAGCCACTGCCAGATTTGGTAATTTCGATGCGGCGCTTGAAGCCGCGATCAACAATTACAGCAGTGCCACCGTGTTCGTCGTAAACGCGGTCCACCTGGCCCGCGAACGTGATGTCGCCTGATTGCGGTTTACGTGCAACGCCATCGAGTTTGTCGGCGTAGGTTTGACCGTCGAACCCTTCAACTGCGACGTTCGTGATATCGCTCACGGCAAAGTAAGTGTGCAGGGCGTCGGTTAGCGCGAACGCGTCCAACCCGGTATTGTGGGTGGTCAGTTCAAGTCTCAAAGTATCGCTCAGTGTTGCAGTCAGGGAGAGGGACGCCTGATGCGGCCAGAGCGGTTGATCAGCGGCCTTAGTCGATATGCGCAACTCGGCGCGGACGGCTCCGTCGGATCGTTCAACAACATCCACCTGCCATTTTTGCGTGCGCATAAAGCCGTGCATGGGCTTCGTCGGGTCTGTTGGATGGGTCGCAAACCAGGGCCAGCACACTGGCGTGCCACCGCGCACGGGTTTTGGACTAGTAGGCGGATTAGCCAGACGCTCGGTTGGTGACAGCCAGATGACCGGCGCCTGTCCATTCGGATGCCACGACAGCAGTTGCGCACCCTGCAGCGCAATTTCGGCTGTGCCGCCAGCTGACGTCAACCTAAGCACCGGACCGCCGAGCGGATGATCCTCCACCGTCACGCCAATGCCAGTTCGCGTCAGATCGAATGGCTCGAACGGCTGTGGCATGGCTTGGCTGCTCCGGTGTCATCAGGTTGTCATCTTAACTGGCACTGCCGCGAGGGGCTGGCAGATCAATCCGACTGGTGTATCTATCGGTCCAACAAACCGCAAAAAACGTCAATCCGCCACATAATCCGTCCAGGGGACTTCCAACAATGCTGACGAGCTACGAGCATCAGGGCGCAGGCCTTGCCAAGCGTGACGGGTTGGCGCCGATCACTGAAGCGACGGTTTGGATTGACCTGCTCAATCCCACTCCTGACGAAGATACGTACGTCGAAAAAGCGCTTGGTATCTCGATCCCAACGCGCGCCGAAATGCGCGAGATCGAGGCCTCAAACCGTCTCTATCAGGAGAACGGCGCGCACTTTATGACGGCCTACATCGTCTACAACATCGAGGACCCGAGCCCACAGACGACGGCCCTGACGTTCGTGTTGTGCGGCAAACGTCTCGTGACGGTGCGCTACGCTGAGCCCAAAGCGTTTCCGTTGTTCCTCCAGCGCGTCGAGAAGGGCGATCTCGCCTGCAATTCAGCGCCAGCCATCATTATTGGCTTGATCGAAGCGATCATCCACCGCGAAGCTGATTTGATCGAGCGCATCCAGGACGTCGTCGACAAGACTGCGCCTGCCATATTCGAAATCAAGGGCGGACAGCAGACGCGCACGCGTCGCTTCGATACCGTGCTTAAGGCCATCGGCAAGCAGGGTGATATCAACGCCCGCGCTCAGGAAAGCGCGCTATCGCTTGATCGTCTGCTATCGTTTTTCCTGCACGCCACCCGTGAACGTAATGATGATGCGCGCATTCAAACCCGCATCGAAGTGGCACACAAGGATGTGCACTCGCTGATGGAGCATATGCGGTTTCTCTCAACCCGCATCGCCTTCCTTCTGGATGCCACACTTGGCATGATCTCCACCGAGCAGAACCAGATCATCAAGCTATTCTCGGTGGCAGCCGTCATGCTGATGCCACCGACGCTGATCGCATCGATCTACGGCATGAACTTCAAGCACATGCCGGAGCTCGATTCGGTCTGGGGATATCCAGTAGTCCTGTGTGCGATGGTGATTTCAGCGGTCGTGCCGTTCACGTATTTCCGACGCAAGGGTTGGTTGTAGGATCTAACCTACGAAGTGCCATAGCACCGCCAAGCCGCCGCAGATGGCGAGCGTGGTGATGATGCTGCGATGGAACGCAAACAGCAGCGCAAAGGCCAGCGCCGATAGCACAAACGTGCGCAGGTTGGCTGAACCTAACTCCGGCAAAAGCATATGTAGCGGTCCAGCGTCCACCGTGTTGACCTTGGCAAAGAGCACGTTCAACGCGAACCAAACCGTCAGATTCAAGATCACGCCGACAACGGCCGCTGTGACAGAGCTAAGTGCCGCCTTCAGCCGAGGCTCGTTGTTCAAGCGTTCGATATAGGGAGCACCGGCGAAGATCCAAAGGAAACAAGGCGCAAACGTCGCCCAGATTGCGACGATAGCTCCCAGAATTCCCATACCTATTGGTGAACCGCCGCCGAAGCGGTGCGCTGCGACGTAGCCGACAAATTCGGTAACAAGGATGAGTGGCCCGGGCGTCGTCTCAGCCAATCCAAGGGCATCGAGCATTTCACCTGGCTTCAACCAATTGTATGTCTGCACCACGTCTTGCGCCATGTAGGCCAGTACGGCGTAAGCACCGCCAAACGTCACAACAGCAAGCTTTGAGAAGAACCAAGCAAGCTTGGCAAGCACGTGATCACCACCGAAAATCATGGCGACCACCAATAAAGGCAAAATCCAGATCGCCAGCCAAATGGCAATCGTTTGCAGGGTCTGGCTGGTCGACACCGGCGCGA
Organism: Hyphomicrobiaceae bacterium; assembly: GCA_031429105.1. Classification (GTDB taxonomy): domain Bacteria; phylum Pseudomonadota; class Alphaproteobacteria; order Rhizobiales; family Hyphomicrobiaceae; genus JAKFWF01. The sequence goes on from JANOYV010000097.1 coordinate 8,516, forward strand.
TCGCACTTGCCGGCAGAGACGCTTTCAAGCCGAAGCCACGCCAGAAGCCAAAGAGTGCAGCTGCCAGCACTATGATCGGGAACGGCACCTGGAAGGCGAAGATCGCGAGGAAGGCTGCCCCCGCGATCATCCAATCGACGTTGCCCTTGAGCGCGCGTTTGGCGACCCGCAACAACGCCTCGACGACAATGGCCAGAACCGCTGCCTTTACGCCGATAAATAAAGCCTCGGCAATTGGCAACTTACCGAAAGCTGCATATGCCATCGATAGGGCAAGCACAACGAACGCACCAGGCAGCACGAACAAAAGGCCGGCGCTCAGCCCTCCCTTCAATCCATGCAGACGCCAGCCAACGTAGGTCGCCAACTGCATCGCTTCCGGGCCCGGCAGCAACATGCAGAAGTTGAGCGCCGACAGGTAGCGCGGCTCGTCGATCCACTTTTTTTCATCAACGAGAACCCTGTGCATCAGTGCAATCTGTCCCGCCGGTCCGCCGAACGATAATAGCCCGATTTTGAGCCAGACGCGCAGCGCTTCGGCGAACGTCGGATGCGAGGTATTTGTGCCCGCAATCAAGTCTTTTTGCATGGTGGAATTTCCTTAAGCCGGCTTCTTCGGTGACGGCCAATTATGGGTTTCACCAGCAGCAAACCGTGCCCATGAATAGAGCGCATCGTACACTGGAAATCCGCGTTCAAGCGCGATCCCGTCGTCGGGCCCGGCCATGTGCGAGATGCCCAGCGAAATGGCAAGCAGCCCAGCTGCTTCCGGTTCCAGATCGAGACGGGCCGTATCGGCGCCACGCACCACGCGCGCGACCCGATCAAGGCTCGGGTCCTTGATACCGAACTCGGTGATCAGCGTGTCGAACGAGCACGTTTCGCCGCGATGGGTGATCTCGACGCCATCGATGTCATAGGGGATTGCGTCGAGTTCGATGGCGGCGTTCGCCACCTGATCGGGATTGACGAAGAAAAACCGGGCTGCTGGGTCAAGAAACCGACTGATCAGCCACGGACATGCAATGCGGTCGATTTTTGGGCGCACGCGCGTGACCCAGCGGGAGGCTTTGGCCTCGCGGTTGCCAAGGCCGCGCGTCTTTAGGGCGGTGGGAAGCCCAGCTTTCTCCCAGGCGAGGTTGCCACCTTCCAGGATCGCCGCATCGACACCGCGCAGGCGCAATTCAGCGGCAGCGGCTTGGCTGACCTTCATGCCCTTGACGCAAACGATGACGACTTTTTGTCCGTGCGGAATTTCCGAGATCCACTCAGAGGTCCGCTGATGATCGCGCCAACGGGCCGCTGGCAGCATCCGGGGCATGGTGTCGTAGTCTTCGCATTTGCAGACGTCGTAGATCAGCGGCGCTTCTGCCGTGCCGATCAGTTTGTACAGTTCAGGTGGTGATATCGAAAAAAGACCCATGGCTGGCGCCTTCCGAAAACGGGATGGCGCGGCGCTTGGGCGTGGCCGCGCTTGACGCGCCGCTGGAGCCTAACGGGACGGCCGCAGGTGGTCCCGTAATGACAGCAATGCACCCGGGCTTGGGTTGTTGTCAATTGGCATTCTGCGAGCGCGCGCCTCGCTGAAATCAAACATATCCTTGGCGTGCGTCGGTCATTCTTGCTTCGACGGTGCGCATCGCCGGATCGCCGTGGCCGCCGCCGCCGGATGTTTCGAGACGGATGATGTCGCCGCGCTTTAATGCCATATTTCCAACCTTGGAATGCAGAGCCGTTATTTTGCCATCGCGGATCAATAGCAGTTTCCCAGCCGAGCCATGTCCACCGCCGCCAAGACCATAGGGGCGGAACCGGAAGCGATCCATCTGCGCTGTGAAGCTCGCCGTTGGCGCATCGACCCGCCATTCGCGAAAGAGACCGAGCCCACCGCGATTGCGCCCATCGCCACCGGTTCCCGGCAGCAAGCCGTATCCGGTGTAGGTGACCGGCATATCGCTCTCGATCATCTCGACGGGAATGCTCGCGTTGTTGTGCATGCCGAACGAGTGGGCACTGGCGCCATCGCCGTGCGGATGACCACCGCAACCGCCAACTTCAATCTCGACCAACACTTGGCGGCGGCCATCGTCCGCAATCGTTTGGAACGAACAGACGTAGCTGACACCGTAGTAGGCAGCAGGAATACGATCCGGTACGGCTTGGGCGAGCGCACCGAACAGCACGTTCAGCATCAGGTGCGAGGGGGCCATGCGGTGCGCAACCGGTGCTGGATGCCGTGCATTCACGATTGAGCCCTCTGGCGCGATGATGCGGATCGGCCGATAGCAACCGGCATTCGCAGTGATCGGCTTGTCGCTCGCCGCCATGATCGCGAAATTGACGGCTGAACTCGTCGAGCCGAGCGTCGCATTAATCGGCCCCGACACTTGCGGGCTGCAGCCTGATAGATCGACGGTGAGGCCATCACCCTTGATCGTCACGCTGGCGTGGATGCGCACCGGCGTATCCGGATTGACGCCATCGTCATCGAGGAAATCCTCGAAGGCGTAGGTGCCGTCCTGCATGGCGCGGATCACGGCGCGCATTTGCGCTTCTGCCCGATCAAGCAATTGCGCGCAGGCGCCTGTTAGCGTCGCCACACCATATTTCTCGGCTAGCTTGGTAACGCTGGCGACGCCAACGCCGAGCGACGCGATCTCCGATTGCAAATCGCCGAGCACGGTCGCCGCCTGCCGCACGTTCTGCCCGATAATCGCCCAGACGGCATCGTTGCGCACGCCCCGGTCGTAGAGCTTGATCGGCGGCAGGCGCAGGCCTTCCTGATAGATCTCGGTCGCATTGGCGTTGTAGCTGCCGGGTGACATGCCGCCGACATCGAGGTGATGGCACAGCGTACCGACGATGGCGACGCGACGGCCCCCGAAAAACACAGGGCGAAAGGACACGATGTCAGGCAGGTGCTGTCCGCCGCAATAGGGATCGTTGGTGATGATGACATCGCCATCGGCCCACTGATCAATCGGAATGAACCGCTCGACAATTTCGCGCAGGCAAAAGCTCATCGAGTTCAAGTGCTGTGGAATGCGCGCCGACTGGGCGACGTTGAAGCCTGCCGCATCAAAGATTGCAGTTGAGTAATCGAGCATCTCGCGCACGATTGTCGAACGGCTGGTGCGCCACATGGTGACGTCCATTTCCGCCGCCGATGCCGTCAGTGCGTTCTGCAGGATTTCTAGATCGATGGGGTTGAGCGTGGTGGAAGCAGTGGATGTCATAACGGGGCACCTAACTTCGTCGCAACAATCGCCCCACTGGGGCCGAGCTTTGCAGTCCAGCCGATGCCGATGAGGGCGGTGGTATATTCTTCTTCGATGATGGCTGGTCCGGTGATGGACTGGTTGGCACCGAACTCCTCGCGCCGCCAGACGGCGCATTCATGCCAGCCACCCGATAGCCAGACCCGGCGATGGCCTGTGGACACACCCTCGGACGCCCCCAGAGTTTCGGCTGACGGTAGGTTGCGGGCCAAGCGTCCCACACCGGCCAGCCGGAACGTGACGAGTTCGACCGCATCGCCGGGATTGGCGTAAGAAAAGCGCTGCAGATGTTGCGCGTGGAAGGCCACAGCGACGCTCTCAACATTTGCGCCATCTGCCCACGGCACCGTCAATTCGAACGCTTGGCCGCGATAGCGCAGATCGGCGGCAAATTTGAACGCACGATCGGCGGCTGCAATGCCATCGGCGGCGAGCCGCGCATCAGCTTCTTCACGCAATGCGCTCACCGTGCCGGCGATATGATCAGCAGCATCGGTGTCGAACGGCATTACGCGCGAGCGGGCGAAGTCGTGACCGATGTCCGAATGCAGGATGCCCCAGGCCGAGAACGTGCTGGCGTTGAGTGGGAAAATCACACGGGCGATCCCAAGTTCGTCCGCTACGGCGCAGGCATGGATCGATCCGGCCCCACCGAACGACCCAAGTGCGAAGTCGCGCGGGTCGAGGCCCTTCTCGAATAGGCTTACGCGAATTGCGGACGCAAGGCTGGTGTTGGTGAGCGTGAGCAGACCCTCAGCAGCAGCTTCACGCGCAAGCCCCAAAGGCACTGCGAAGTTCGCATCAAGTGCCTGCCCCGCCGCTTCGAGATCGAGCGGCATACGCCCGCCGAGGAAGAAAGCCGGATCGAGTCGGCCCAGCAGCAGGTTCGCGTCTGTCACTGTCGGCTCGGTGCCGCCTCTGGCATAGCAAACCGGACCAGGGCGTGCGCCGGCACTGTGTGGTCCAACCGTTGCTCGGCCCGTCGCATCAACGCGGGCAATCGAGCCGCCGCCAGCTCCAATCGTGCGGATCTCGATCATCGGCACACGCACGGGCAGGCGGTCAATTTCGCCTTGTGAGACGACTTCGATCTTGTTGTTTGAGACCACGCACACATCGAAGCTGGTGCCGCCCATATCAACGCCGACGAGATTGGGCTCTCTCAGTGATTGCGCGAGCGTGCGTGCGCCAAGTGCGCCGCCGCTCGGGCCTGAGAGCAATAAGCGCACCGGTTCGGCGCCCGCTGTCTCAGCGCTGCATACGCCACCGTTCGACTGCACAATGAGTAACCGGCAATCGAGACCTTCCGTCGCCATGCGCGCTTTGAGCTTGCCGAGGTAGCCCTGCACGACTGGCATCAATAGAGCATTGAGAACGGTCGTGCTGGTGCGCTCGTACTCGCGCAACTCGGGGCTGACCTTTGACGATATCGATACCGTGACGCCAGGCAAATCACGCGCGAGCCGTTCCGCAACGATCACTTCGTGCATTGAATTCACGTAGGCATTGAGCAGACAGACAGCGACGGTCTTCACGTCCAGGGCCGCAACACGCTGCACAATATCGATAAGTGCTGCTTTGGTAATCGCGATTTCAATTGCGCCGCGCCCGGTGATGCGCTCGACGATGCCCAAGCGCCGGCGCCGCTCGATCAAGGCGGGGACCGGGACCGGCTTCACGGTGTAGACGTCACGGCGGTTGTGACGGCCAATTTCCAGCACGTCTTCGAAGCCTGCCGTGGTGATGAGCGCGCCTGCTGGGAATTTGCGTTCCAGCACGGCATTGGTTGCAATTGTGGTGCCGTGCAATAGATACCCGACATCAGCCAGCGTAAAGCCGTAGCGTTGGCCGGCTTCCTTTAGGCCTTCGATCAGACCAATCGAGGGGTCCTCGGGCGTTGTTGGCACTTTATGCGCTACGGCTGCACCTTTGCGGGCATCGAGGATTTGCAAATCGGTGAATGTACCGCCGATATCGATGCCGACACGAACGGGTCTTTGATCAATGCGCAACGGCACCCCCCACAATTTACCGATCCAAGCCTAACATCGTTGGCCACACCTGGCGATCATTGGATCGCCGAAACAGTGGGCAAATGCTGCCCAAAAACAGTTCGCTCGGCTGCGTCATCAACAATTGACGGGGCAAGCCAGTCGGCTAGTCTGCCCCTCGACTAGCGGGGCAACGGGAAGGATTAAAATCATGAATTTTCTGAGATGGGGCACTGCCTTGTTGGCGCTCGGTGCGATGCTGACGCCGGTTGCCGCCCAGGATAAACTCAAACTTCGCGTGATGGGCATGCCGCTGGCAACCGGCGCGATCCAGAAGAATAAGGAACAGCCTTTCTTCGAAGGGCTCGCAGCCAAAACCGGATTGCCGATCGAGGTCGAATACAAGCCCCTCGACGCAACCGGCGTGAAGGAATTCGAACAGCTGCGCGTCATGAAGTCGGGCCTGTTTGACATCATCGGCCTGCGCCTTGGTCAAGTTTCGCGCGACGAGCCTACAATTCTCGGTCTCGACCTCGTCGGGCTTAATACCGACTACGCGACCGCCAAAAAGGTCGTTGCTGCCTATCAGGGCGAGGTCGCAAAACGGCTTGAAAACCAGTTCAACGCGAAACTTCTAGGTGTGTGGGCGTTCGGGCCGCAAATCATCTTCTGCAAGCCGCCGATCAAGGGTTTGTCTGATCTCAAGGGCTTGAAAGTGCGCATCCTGGACGGCGTGATGGCGAAGTTCATGGAGAAGGTCGGCGCGACGCCGGTCACCATGTCGTTCGGCGAAGTCAGCCAAGGCTTATCGCTCGGGACCATAGATTGCGCGGTGACGGGTCCAAGCTCGGCGAACTCGGCTGGCTGGCCGGAGACGGCAACGCACGTCTATGCGCTCGGGCTTCAGGTTGCTGTGCAAGGACACGCGATCAGTCTTGCCGCTTGGAATAAAATGAAGCCGGATGAGCAGAAGAAACTGCAAGCAGCTTTCGACGAACTGACCGCCGACATCTGGGCCTACTCGGAGCAACTATGGACCGACGGCATGAATTGCAACGCCGGCAATGATCCCTGCACGACGGGCAAGAAGTACAAGTTGACCACCGTCCAACCATCCGACGCTGACAAGCAGATTGTTCGCGATGCGATCAAAGAGATCTCATTGCCTGCTTGGGCCGACGGTTGTGACAAGGTCAACCCGACCTGCTCGGCCACGTGGAAGCAGACGGTGGGGCCAATTGTCGGCGTGAAGTAACCCACTGACTGAGCCACGCATCATGCATTCGGTTGGTCTCGCGCAGGCGCCTCCAATCCACAATTGACATTCCGGGGCTTGTCCCCGGGACCCATCTCACAACGTCCTCGACACCAGCGGTGCGGGGGAAGAGCAGGGCGGTCAACAACTGTCCGTCGGAATAGGAATAAGATTTTGAAACGGCTTGAAGGTATTGCCGCAACCCTGTTCGGGCTCGCATTTCTCCTGCTTTCGTTCGCAGTCGCGGTGGAGACGATCGGACGCAAGGTGTTCAACGTTTCGCTGCAGGGCGTCGATGAACTAGGTGGCTATGTTCTCGCAGTCGGAAGTGCCATGGCGATGCTGGTCGCACTTGCTGGGCGTGCACACGTGCGCATCGATCTCCTGCACGATCTGATGCCGCGATCGTTGCGTATTCTCCTCAACTCCATATCGATTTTTGCCATTGCTCTGTCGGCAGTGGTACTTGTGCGGATGGCCCATATCGCCTGGTCCGACTCCATTTCCTACAACTCAACAGCCCAAACACCCTGGGCAACACCGTTGAAATACCCCCAAGGCCTATGGCTCGCCTCATTGGCGCTGTTTGCCCTCTTTGCCTGTGTGCTCGCCGCCAAACTAATCGCCAGCCTCGCACGGGGCGACTTCGAAGGCATTGATCGCGATTTCTCGCCCAAAGGCACCAAGGACGAGCTTGCCGAGGAGTTGGAAGACATTCAGGCGCGCGGCGCAGTGGCCCAAGCGACACTGCCGGGGAGTGCCAAGCCATGAGCGCTGTTGCTGCCGGAATTTTCGGCTTCTTCCTGATGGTCGTCTTGATGCTGATCGGCTTGCCAATTGCAGCCGTGATGCTTTTGCTCGGCATGATCGGCGGCATGGCGGCCTTCGGCGATGCGTTCCTGATCTCATCCGCCTCCGTTGCCTGGGGCACGATGAGCGAGAACGGCCTCACCTCCATTCCACTGTTCGTTTTGCTCGGCGAGTTGTTACTGCGCAGCGGCATGGCGGATCGCATGTATATGGTGTTCGCTGCTTGGCTCGGACGATTGCCGGGTGGCTTACTCCACACCAACATCGGCTGCTGCGCGCTGTTCGCCGCGACCTCCGGATCATCGGTTGCAACGGCTGCCACGATTGGCACTGTCGCGCTGCCATCACTGAAAAAGCGCGGCTACCCGATGCGCGAGTCGCTCGGCTCGATCGCTGCTGGCGGTACACTTGGTATCCTTATTCCGCCGAGCATCAATTTCATCATCTACGGCAGCATGACGAATACGTCGGTCGGCAAACTGTTCATTGCCGGTATTGTTCCAGGCTTGCTGCTGGCTGGCCTGTTCATGGTGTGGATTTACGTGTCGAGCGTGGTTCGCAAACTGGACGTCGCCTACGACGAAGTGCCGTTTGCCGAGCGTGTGCGACTGTTGAAACATCTCGTCGAGCCGCTGATCGTGTTTGGCATCGTCATTGGCTCGCTCTACACGGGCGTGGCAACGGCAACAGAATCCGCCTCACTCGGCGTCATCGCCGGATTAATCTTCATCATCGCCGGTGGGCGCTTCTCGCTCAGTTTGATGCAAAACTGCTTTCTGTCGAGCGCCCGCACCAGCGGCATCATCCTGTTCATCGTGGTTGGCGCTTTCGTGCTCAATCTCGCTTTGAGCCTGACCGGCATCGGCGAAGCGCTAACTAAATGGGCGACCAGCTTCGGATTGGGCCGTGTCTCGCTGCTGATGCTGTTGATCGTGTTCTACTTGATCCTCGGCATGTTCATGGACACGCTGTCGATGATGGTCGCGACAATCCCACTGACTTTCCCTGTGGTTTCGGCAGCCGGTGTCGATCCGATCTGGTTCGGCGTATTCATCGTCATCATGTGCGAGTTGGGGCTGATCACCCCGCCAGTTGGTATGAACTTGTATGTCGTACAAGGGATAAGATCAGACGGCGGCCCGATCAGCGATGTGATCATGGGATCGATCCCCTATGCGATCATCATGATCTTGTTCACGATTGTGCTGATCGTGTTCCCGCAGTTGGTCACGTGGCTGCCGAACTTGATGCGCGGGGCATAAGGGCGATATATTTCGACGAAAATTCCCGCCATCGACGTGCTTGGAATAGCGCAAACTGGCGGCTCCAATTAGCGCGCGAGATTGGCTAGAGGCATCCCCATGAGCACGTTCGATATGATCATCCGTGGCGGCACGGTTGCAACTGCCAGCGACACCGTCGTGTGCGACGTCGGCATTCGCGATGGCCGTGTGGCAACGCTGGGGCTCGACCTCGGCACCGCTGATGACGTCATCGACGCCACCGGAAAGCTCGTGCTTCCTGGCGGCATCGACAGCCATGTGCACTTTGCGCAAGCCAGCGGTCCCGGCATCGTCATGGCCGACGATTTCGAGAGCGGGACCCGCTCGGCAGCGTTCGGCGGCAACACGCTGGTGATGCCGTTTTGCGTGCAGGAGAGGGGGCAGACGCTCAGGGCTGCTCTCAACGACTATCACGCGAAAGCTGCCGGCAAATGCTACATCGATACGAGTTTTCACTTGGTGATTTGCGATCCGACGTCGCAGGTTTTGGGACAGGAACTGCCTGCCCTGGTTGACGATGGCTATACCTCCTTCAAGGTGTTCATGACCTACGAGGGCATGGCCCTCAATGATATGGAACTGCTGGAAGTTTTTAGCGTCGCGCGTGAGACCGGCGCCCTCGTGATGGTGCACGCGGAGAACTATGACGCGATCCGATTTCTGACGACCCGGCTGGAGGCTGCACAAAAGATCGCGCCGAAGTATCACGCCACCTCACGACCTATCCCGGTTGAACGCGAAGCAACCCACCGCGCCATTTCGCTTGCTGAAATGATCGATGTGCCGATCATGATCGTCCACGTTTCGAACGGCGAAGCGATGGAGCAGATCCGTTGGGCACAGTCGAAGGGGCTCAAGGTGTTCGGCGAAACCTGCCCCCAATATCTTGTATTAACCGAATCCGACATGGACGGACTCAACATGGAGGGGGCCAAGTACGTTTGCTCGCCTCCGCCACGCGACAAACAGAGCCAAGCCGACTGCTGGCGCGGCATAGAAACCGGCGTGTTTCAGGTGTTCTCATCCGACCACTGCCCGTTTCGCTATGACGATCCCACCGGAAAGCTGATCCCGAAGGGGCGCACCAGTTTTCGTTGGGTGCCTAACGGCATTCCGGGCGTCGAGACCCGCCTGCCGATATTGTTCTCGGAAGGCGTGGTGAAGGGGCGCATCACGCTCAACCAGTTCGTCGCGCTGTCATCGACCAACCACGCTAAAATGTACGGGTTGCATCCGCGTAAGGGCACGATTGCCGTCGGCTCGGACGCAGATATCGCAATCTGGGACCCGAACAGGGTCGCTAAAATAACCGCCAGCGATTTGCATCATGGCGCCGACTACACGCCCTACGAAGGCATTGAAGTCACCGGCTGGCCTGTGACCACAATCGTGCGCGGTAAAGCCGTCGTGCGAGATGGCAAGTTGATTGGCGCCATGACCCATGGCGGACACCTTCCCCGTGACCGCTCGTCCTTTGCCCGCCCGCGTGACGTTAGCGTCTCCGGGTTCGAACCGGCGGGAAAGTTTGGCTGGTAATGAGACCTGAGGCAGCGTCGCGCTTACCGCCACCTACCTCGTCGGCACTCGCGTAATCCGCGCACCCAACGCATTCAACCGTTCATCGATCCGCTCATAGCCACGCTCGATTTGTTGGGCGTTGTTGATGGTACTGGTTCCCTTGGCGCAAAGGGCTGCGAGCAACATTGCCATGCCGGCGCGAATGTCGGGGCTTTCCATGCGCCCGGCGCGCAGGCGTGCGGGGCCTGATACCAGCGCCCGATGTGGATCGCACAGCACGATACGCGCGCCCATGGCGATCAGTTTGTCGGTGAAGAACATGCGGCTTTCAAACATTTTCTCGAACATCAAAATCACGCCATCGCACTGTGTCGCCGTGACGATTGCAATCGACATCAGGTCGGCTGGGAAGGCTGGCCATGGCTGATCCTCCAGCTTCGGAATATGTCCGCCCAGATCAGTGCGAATGGTGCGTGTCTGGGTGCCGGATACGATCAAATCATCACCATCGATCTCACATACGATGCCAAGCCGCTCGAAGCCCATTAGCGTCGCCCGTAGATGCTGTGTGCCAGCGCGCACGATTCGTAGCGGCGAACGGGTGACGGCTGCCAGCCCTATGAATGAGCCAACTTCGATGTGGTCGGGCCCGATGCGGTGCGTCGCGCCGCCAAGCGGCCGCCCACCATGCACCGTCATCGTGTTGGTGCCGATGCCGTCGATCTTGCTGCCCAGTGCTTCCAGAAAGAGGGCAAGATCTTGTACGTGCGGTTCAGATGCTGCGTTCCGCAAAATCGTCGTGCCCTCGGCGACAACCGCTGCCATCAGCGCGTTTTCGGTCGCGGTCACACTCGGCTCGTCGAGGAATACGTCGGCACCCTTGAGTTTGGCAGCCTCGAAGCGGTAGCTGGTGTCGGCCTCGACCTTCGCACCCAACTGTTGCAACGCCAGAAAGTGAGTATCGACGCGCCGCCTGCCGATCACGTCGCCACCGGGTGGCGGTAACACCACCTTGCCGCAGCGGGCGAGCAAGGGGCCTGCCAGCAAAATCGATGCACGAATGTTCGCACACAAAACAGGATCGAGATCGACTGCACGCACCGTCTTTGCAGTAATGTCGAGCACGTTGGTGTCGGACCAAATGGCTTCGGCACCAACCGACCGGATCAGTTCAACCAACGTCTCGGTATCGCGAATCCGTGGCACATTGGTGAGGCGAACGGGTTTGTCGGTCAGCAAGGCCGCTGCAATGATCGGCAATGCCGCATTCTTGTTGCCGGCAGGCTCTATGCTGCCCGACAGGCGATGCCCGCCCTCGACAACATACTGAACTCCGCCATTGCGTTCTGGTGCAGCCATTCGCCTTGCCTCGTCTTGAACTATCGTAGAATCGCATTCAACCATGCCACGGACGCCACGCCCATGCACACCCTGCAGCCCCGGCGGGATTGCCTCGCTCACACGAACCGGATATGAGCCCAACTAGTTGTACGGACACGCAAGGGTCGCTGGCAATCGGCCTGTGAACAGCCTTGCGCAAGACCGTTTCGCCGCACCAACCGCTGGATCCTGATCCCGATGCGCATGTCTCGCTATTTTATGCCCGTTCTCCGCGAAACGCCGAAGGAAGCGGAGATCGTCTCGCATCAGTTGATGCTGCGCACCGGCATGGTGCGGCAGGCGAGCGCTGGCATCTATTCGTGGCTGCCCCTCGG
>JANOYV010000098.1:0-12498 GCA_031429105.1 Hyphomicrobiaceae bacterium
CGAAGTGCCGCAGGACGAACAGAATCTGCGTCCCGCCCGGTTGTCAATTTCACATTTTGTGCATCGCAAAACACCGGACTCCGATTTCTCGGGATGATGAGCCAGAGTTCCAAACACCGCAAGGAGTTCGGCGCTGGCGGAAAGCTCTATCTCGGCTGACGTGCCGTCACGGAGCTGCATCGGTGCCGACAAAATCGCTGACTGCCAAGTCTGCTGGCGGCCCGTCGCGAATTTTGGTGCGACGCAGCATGACGGTCGGTATCGGGCCTTTCGCGTCGCCGACTGGGCGCTCCCACGACAACGGTTGGTATCGGAGGTTCTGCGGGAGTCGACTGAACACCGCTAGGGAGTCTTGTTGACCCGAACGAGACCAAACGCTCTGAGCGAAGTGCCCAATTGCCCGCATGTTGTTTGGCGCGGCTAAGGGTGATGCCTACTGCAGGATCGCAACCATTGCTTGATAGTGCCGTCTTTGCGCGTGCTGCAGCGGTGTGACGCCATCGCGATCAGCGATCGTCTTACTGGCGCCCGCCGCGACCAAAGCCTTTGCGGTTGCCACGTGCCGCTCTCCACCATCGCCGAGAACAACAGCCTCGATTAGGGCCGTCCACCCGAGGTTGTTGACGTGATCGAGTGGTGCGCCAGCTTCGATGAGCGCCTTTACGACCGCGTCATGTCCAAGATGCGCTGCTGCAATCAGGGCAGTCCCGTCGTATCGGCTGGTGATCGCTCTTGGGTTACCGCCGAGTTCGATGGCAAGCTTTACCATACGCACATCGTCTTTGACGGCAGCAATGGTGATCACGTCATAACGGTCCTTCTCCAGCGCATCGATATCGCCTCCCCCGGCAACGAGCGCACGGACGGCGTCATAGTGAGACCCAAAAGCCGCAACGTGAAGGGGGGTGCGACCGGCATCGTCGCGGAGGTTTCGATCGGCTCTGCTCGTGAGCAGCGCGCTGATGTCTGCCACACTCCCGCGCGCAGCAGCGTTATGGAACCCCTTATAGACCGAAAGTTCTGCGGGGCTTGGTGGCGTTTGGGCGGAGGCTGCCACCGGGAGCATGACCACCAAGACGGCCAGGATGCGCACCATCGCGTAAGTCTTTGCCGGGCAGGCTGCCCCTTTGAAATGGCCGAGCAGACAATCTGGTGACAACTCTTTCACGGCGAACATACCTCTCTCAACAGTCTTGCCCGTGACCACTTCATCTGAGACATCTCAGCGGGTGGATGGCTGCAGACGGCGCGGTTTGTTGCCGGCCTCCCACTGCCAAAATGCGCCGTCGGAGGTCAAAGCGATCGTGTCGCCGCTGCCGGCGGCGACCGCCGTGACGTTATCGAGGATCTTACGCGGAGCGGTGCCGTAGCCGACTCCCCAGATCCATAGCGTATCATCTCGGCGGATAGCTGCCGAATGCGAGGCGCCTGTGGCGACGCTCTTGGCATCGTCGAGTATCTTGCCCCATTTTGTGGCCTTGTCACCGAGCCCGTGTGTTGAAAGTGGGCCAAAGATGTTGCCACCGGTGCCCAGCACGTCTCCATTGCGGGAGAGGTAAAGGGCATGTCCGGTATGCGCCTTGACGTCCACGGCATCGACCGTTGTGCGAACGAACTCCGGCGTCGGCAGCAGGCGTCCATCGCCGTATTGACCGCGATGAGCGTTGCCTTTCACATGGAGATAACCTTCAGCAGTAACGTAGAAGTCGGCACCGTCTCCAATAGATGCGGCGATCACGTTGTCTGCGACCCGCAGCGGGGTGCCGCTCGAGCCGACATGCCAAAGTACTCGCATGGTATCTATAGCGAACACTCCGGATTGACCGGATGAAAATGCCGAGATTCCGGTCATCACTTGCGCACTCTTGCGGGCATCGCTGGACCAACTCAGCAACGAACCGTCGGTCTTAAGAGCGAGATATTTGTTTTTGCCGACGCCAACCTGCTTGACGCTGTCGAGCATCAGCTTCGGTTGGTTGGAGCCGACCCATCCGAAAGCTGCACCATCAATGATAGCCATGTGGCGGTCGTAGTATGACGCTAGGTTCGGCCCAGAGCTGTCGCCAAGACACGGCTGGGCGAGCGATAGAATCGCGACAAGAAAACGGGGAACGTGGAGCGCGATTTTATTGAAGCCCATCGTGTTCACATCCGCCGACTGCTTTCGACATATGGCGCCAGGCCCCCCAGCCCCAAAATTTTGCAACACATTGAGGCGGCGTCGCACGATGTGGTGTCGTCAACATGCGCCCAAGTTCAATGCTGCATTGCCGAGCCCGTTCGTGGTCCGTCTCGAAAATGAAACCGGAAGCGGCTCGGGTGACAAGCTGCCATCGCCGCCTTGACATGTCAAAAGTGAGCTTGTTGCGATGCTCACGTCGGTGATCGCTGTGCCCTGCACTTTTGCAACACCTGTGTAGAGCCCCGGCACTGAGTCCGGTTGGGGTCAACTGCGTGGAACAATCCGCGCTCGGCCCACGTCTCTTGTATCCTCGGATAGCGGACCAGATCCAGTGAAAAGTTGCCGAGCAAAACGAAGCTCCAACTTGAAATTTGGGGTAGCTGCCATCAAACATGCCTTCTTGACCGGCGCCGAATTAATCGCCGCCGACTACGTCCGTTCGCTGGGGTATGGCGCCCAGGCGCCAGATGTCGAAATTCTCACCGATTTCGATCGCGTCATCTGCATTGATGCCGAGGTGGCGAACGGCGCGCTCAAATTTCAGGGCGGGAGACCCGCGGCAAGTCTGCCTATTTCAGCCGCTGGTTGATCTGATGCAGCGCCTTGGAGCCGGGGCACAGCTCGATCATTGGAATGCTGTTCAGCGGCCGCACATCGCTCTCGAGTAGATCGTGCAGATCCTGCTGCTCGGTGTCGATGTAGAGCAGTCCGGTCGCCACCGCGCCGCTCGAGGCGTTCTGCCGGATGGTCATGATCGCCGCGTCCGGGTCGCGTGGATCGTGGGCGCCGTCGACCTTGTACAGCCTGACGGCTGAGCCGTCGTGCAAAGTGACGTCGGTCGAAGTGCCAGCCACATAGTCGGCGGTAATCTCCTCGCGTTCCTCGACGAAGTCGAGCTTGTTCTCCGATGCCATGTTGTGAGCGCGGACGTAGTCATAGCTCTTAGTCGAGGTCGGATGATTGTTGAAGGTCACACATGGCGAGATCACGTCGAGGAAGGCGAAGCCCTTGTAGGCGATGGCCGCCTTTATCAGTGGGATCAGCTGCCGCTTGTCGCCAGAGAACGAGCGCGCGACGTAGCCGGCGCCGAGTTGGATCGCGAGCTGGCACAGATCAATCGCTTCGAATGGATTGGCCTCGCCTTTCTTAGATGGCGACGCCTTGTCGTTGGTGGCTGAAAACTGCCCCTTGGTGAGGCCGTAGCAGCCGTTGTTCATAACGATGTAGGTCATATTCAGCTTGCGGCGCACGGCGTGGCAGAATTGACCGAGGCCAATCGAGGCCGTGTCGCCGTCACCGGATATTCCGATGTAAGTCAGGTCGCGGTTGGCCATGTTGGCGCCGGTCGTCACCGACGGCATCCGACCGTGAACAGAATTGAAGCCGTGGCTGCGGCCGAGGAAATAGGTCGGCGTCTTGGACGAGCAGCCGATGCCTGATACCTTGGCGATACGGTGGGCAGGCAGGTCCAACTCGAAGCACGCCTCTATTACGGCGGCCGTTATTGAGTCGTGTCCGCAGCCAGCACACAGCGTCGACATCGTGCCTTCGTAGTCCCGATGCGTCAACCCGAGCTCGTTCTTCTTGAGACTCGGGTGGTAGGCAGCCGGCTTGGTGATGTAGCTCATGAGTTTGCGGTCCTGGATGCGCCAAATTTTCCCATATGATATATTTGCAGATTGTATCCGTTGCTACTCCGCCGCCGCTGTCTCAGGTGCGAGGCGCTGTAGAATCGCGTTTCGGACGAATTCGGCTGTCAACGGCATGCCGTCATAGTTGAGCGTCGCGATCAGTCTTTCACCCGCGATGCCAGCCTCGATCATCAGCAGCGAGCGCATTTGCGCATCACGATTCTGCTCGATGACGAAGATCTCGTCATGTGCGTTGCAGAACGCCTTGACCTCGGTCGAGAAAGGGAACGCCTTAAGCCGCAGCGAATTGATTGCTATGCCGTCGCGGGCCAGCAGATCGAGACCCTCGAGCACGCCCGGGCGCGTCGAGCCAAAATAGATGACACCGGTTTTGCTGTGCGGATCACGAACGACGACCTCTGGCTTCGGCACCAAAGTGGCAGCCGTATCGAATTTGCGCCGGATGCGATCGAGCATCGCCGCGTGCACGACGCCGTCCTCGGTATAGCGGGCATACTCGTTGTGCGACGTGCCGCGCGTGAAGAACGCGCCCATGGTGGGATGGGTCCCCGGCAACGTGCGATAGGGGATAGCATCGCCGTCGATATCGAGATAGCGCCCCCACGCCTTGCCGCGCCGCACCTCAAAGCTCTCGAGTTCCGCAGCCGTCAGCACCTTGCCGCGGTCGTGCACCTTAGCATCGTCCCAGTCGAACGGATCGGTTACCCAGTCGTTCATGCCGATGTCGAGATCGGACATGACCATCACCGGCGTCTGAAGGCGTTCGGCAAGATCGAAGGCGGCAACACCAAGCGAAAAGCATTCCGTGGGATCAGACGGGAACAGCAGCACGTGCTTGGTGTCGCCGTGCGAGGCATAGGCACAAGTGAGGATGTCCGGCTGGCCAGTCCGTGTCGGCATGCCGGTCGAGGGGCCACCGCGCTGGATGTTGTAGAGCACAATCGGAATCTCAGCGAAGTAAGCGAGCCCGAGGAACTCGTTCATTAGCGAAATGCCGGGACCGGACGTTGCCGTGAACGCGCGCGCGCCGTTCCACGCCGCACCAATAGTAACTCCGATCGCCGCCAGTTCGTCCTCCGCCTGCACAATGCCGTAGAGGTTGCGGCCCTCCTTGCTGACGCGCATGCGCTTGGCATACTTCTCGAAGGCTTCGGCGACCGACGTCGACGGAGTGATCGGATACCAGGCGCATACCGTCGCTCCGGCATAGATCGCGCTCAAGCCGGCAGCATCGTTGCCCGTGACCATGATCTTGCCCTTGGCGGTCGTCGCGTGGCGCACCTTGATTGGCAACGGACAACGGACGTTGGACTGCATGAACGAACGTCCGAACTCGACAGCTTCCATGTTGGCAGCGACCAGCTTCTCCTTGCCCTTCAACTGGTCTGCAACCACCGTCTTCAGGACGTCGAGATCAATATCGAGCAGCGCCGTCAGCGCGCCGATATAGACCATGTTCTTGAATAGCTGCCGCTGCCTGAGGTCCGACCATTTCTGCGCGCAGATCTGGGCGATCGGTATCGGCAGAATGGTGACGTCGCTTCGATTCCAGGCGCGCGGGCGCGAGCTGTCGTAGAGCAGCCAACCACCCGTCGCGACCTCTCTGAGATCCTCGTCATAGGTCTGCGGGTTCATCGCGATCATCAGGTCGACGCCCTCGCGGCGAGCGGCGTATCCCGCCTCGGAGATGCGGACCTCGTACCACGTCGGCAATCCCTGAATGTTCGACGGGAAGATGTTTTTTGGCGTGACCGGAATCCCCATGCGGAACAAGGTCTTGGCGAACATGGTGTTCGCGCTGGCCGATCCGGAGCCATTCACGGTGGCAAACTTGACGACGAAATCGTTGATGCCGCTCATGGTGCTTGCAACCTCGCTCGCAGGCCCCCGCATGCGATCTGGGCGGGGAAGAAGATGTGACGATGTACTACATTCTCGACGCCGGAACAGTATTACCGCAGATACGTGTTGTGGCTGGTCAGGCACGCCTTGGAGGCCTGTGGCTCGGTGTAGAAGAATTTCTGCATGTCCCACGCCCCCGTTGGGCAGCGCTCGGCACACAGGCCGCAGTGCAGGCAGAGATCTTCATCCTTCGCCATGATCCGTCCGGTCTTCAGGGTCTCCGACACGTACAGATCCTGCGTCAAGTTCAGGGCAGGCACGCGCAACGTCGCGCGCAGCTCCGGCTCGGGCGCGTTGTTGGTGAAGTTGATGCAATCGACTGGGCAGATGTCCATGCAGGCATCGCACTCTATGCACAGCGGTGGCGCAAACACCGTCTGCACATCACAGTTGAGGCAGCGCTGTGCCTCCTTGGCTGCCAATTGATCATCGAAGCCGAGTTCGACTTCCATTTTGAGACTCTTCAGCGATGCCGCAAGATCGGCATGAGGCACACCCACGCGTCGTGCCGGGTCATAGTCATTGTGATACGACCACTCGTGAATGCCCATCTTCTGGCTCACCAGCGTCGCGCCCGGCGCCGGCCGCTCGGTGATCACGCGGCCGTGGCAAAAGGCATCGATCGAGATTGCCGCCTGATGGCCATGCGACACCGCCCAGATAATGTTCTCCGGTCCCCATGCTGCGTCGCCACCGAAGAATACTCCCGGCCGTGTCGACATGAATGTTGCTTTGTCGACGATCGGCATATTCGACTCATTGAAGTCGAGGCCGATATCGCGTTCGATCCAGGTGAAGGCATTCTCCTGGCCGATAGCCATCAGCACGTCGTCGCACGCGATGGTGACCGTTTCTCCCGATGCTTCCAGCTTCGGACGGCCTTTGGCATCAACGCCCCTTTCCACCACCTTGTCGAACTCCACCGCGGTCAGCTTGCCATCCTCGACCACGAAGCGCTTCGGCGCGTGGTTATCGAGGATCGGGATGCCTTCGTAGAGCGCATCCTTGATCTCCCACTCCGACGCCCGCATTACCTTGCGTGGCGAGCGGATCGTCACGGTGACGGTTTCGGCGCCGAGCCGCAGCGCCGTACGGCAGCAATCCATAGCAGTATTGCCGCCGCCGATCACTACGATGCGACGGCCGACTTTCTCGACATGGCCGAAGGCAACCGACGTCAACCAGTCGATACCGATGTGGATGTTCTTCGCGGCCTCAGCACGGCCCGGAATAGCGAGATCCTTGCCCTTCGGCGCGCCGCTGCCGATGAATACCGCATCGAACCCTTCGCCGAGTACTTGGCTTAAGCTTGAAACCGTCTGCCCGAAGCGGGCCTCAATTCCAAAGCCAAGGATGCGCTCGACCTCCTCGTCCAGCACCTGCATGGGCAGCCGGAATGACGGGATATTGGTCCGCATCAGGCCGCCACCCCTGGAGTCTTTGTCGAACACTGTTACGGAATAACCGAGTGGCGCCAGATCGCGGGCAACCGTCAGCGATGCAGGTCCGGCCCCAATCAACGCCACACGCTTGCCGTTCTTCTCCGTCGGGATCGGCGGCATAAATGTGTCGACTTCGCCCTTGTAGTCGGCGGCGACGCGCTTCAATCGGCAGATGGCCACCGGTGACGCATTCTTGAACGACGGGTCCTTGGCATTCACCTCGTCACTTGGCTGGATGCGGCCACGTCGGCACGCAGGCTCGCACGGACGATCGCATACACGGCCGAGTATGCCGGGGAAGACATTGCTTTCCCAATTCAGCATGTACGCCGCTGCATAACGGCCTTGCGCGATCAGTCGGATGTATTCCGGCACCGGTGTGTGTGTCGGGCAGGCCCACTGGCAATCAACCACCTTGTGAAAATACTGGTGATCAGTGATATCGGTTGGGGTCATCCCGCCACGGTTCTTTACTGGAATTTGACGCGCCTGCATTCCAGTTTATCTCCCCGCCGCGATTCCGGATCGTTCACTCGCCCTGCCCCGCACAAGCAATCGCGCCTCGTTTTCCCGAGTATTTCATTGGATGAGAGCCTAGCGACCCAAATTGGCGAATGGCAAGCACAAATACCGCAAAATTCCGTGTGCGTTCGCTTGTTGAGGTCGCGCGAACCATGGCTATGCAGGAGTAGTGGACTCTAGAAACGCACCACGGTGTCCGCAAAATCTGCACTGCGACCGGCAGTCCATCGATGCGAGGCGCGAAAGACACTGCCTCTATCTAAGTGTGAACAGTGAAATCGCCGGTACGAAGCCGATCAACGCCGATACCAGGATCATCGCGATCACGAACGGCAGCGCTTCCCGGGCGATCGCCGTGACCGGTGTTCGCGTCAGACCGCTCATGACGAACAGATTCAGCCCGAACGGCGGTGTGATGAACCCGAGTCCGAGCGTGGTGATCATAAAAACGCAGAAATGGACTTGGTCCATGCCGATCTGCTTCGCCAGCGGCAACATGAGCGGTCCCAGCACGACGATATTTGGCCCTGTCTCCATGAAGCAGCCGGCGATCACCCATATCACGATCATCATGACGATCACTGCTGATTTGGTGCTCACGAACGGGATGAGGTTGGCAAAACCAATCACCCCATTGACGAACTTTTCTGGCACGTCGACTACCGTCAACGCCTGCGCGAACAGCAGTGCCACGGCGATGATCGGCAGAACGACGCCGCACACCCGGGCCGACGCGCCCAGCATCGCAGGGAAGTCGGCCAGCGCGATGCGTTTCTGCACCATGCCCACAATGATCGCAACGAACACAGCCACCGCTGCCGACTCGGTCGGCGTGAAAATTCCCGAATAGATGCCGCCGAGGATTATAAACGGAATCAGCAGCGCCCACTTCGCGGCATTGAGGGCGGTGAACCAGCGAGACAACGAGAAGCTGCCGCCGCTGCGTTCGTAGCCGCGGATCCGGTTCATGAAAGCGTTGGTGATCATCACCGCCATCAAGATTAGGACGCCCGGCACAAACGCCGCCTGGAATAGTGTCGACGATGATATTCCAAGAACCAGTCCAATAATAATATAAGCGATCGACGGCGGAATCAGAATGCCGGTACACGCACCCGCGGCGACCAGTGCGCAGGCGTAAGGCTTCGGGTAGCCCTTCTCCTGCAACCGGTCCATGGTGATGCGACCGATCGCGGCGGCGTCGGCGGCATCCGATCCCGAAATGCAGGCGAACAGGCCGCAACCCATAACCGTCGCCGTGCCAAAGCCGGAGCGTAGCGATCCAAAAGTCGCCTCGGCGAAATCAAGCAAGCGGTAGGCCAACCCCGAACGCACCATCACGTCGCCAGTCAACACGAATAGCGGGATGGCGATCAGCGCGAAGCTGTCTACGCCCTCAAACAGCGCCTCGCCGATCAGTTGCATCGGCATTACGCCAGTCGACCATAGCAGCGCCGCCGTACCAAGTCCGAGACTGACCCAGAACGGGATGCCGGTCATGACGAGGACCGCGGCAAGCAGGATCGAAAGCACAACGGCCATGGCTATGTCCCTATTCCTCGAACAGGGCCTTGCCCTTGAAGGCCTCGCGGCCCGCGCGTAGGTCGGAAATGTCGCGGCGTAGTGCCTGCATCGACCGCAGCACGATCAGCACAAAGCCGATCGGCACCGCCGCTTCCGCCCAGATCTTGGACACGCGCAGTACCGGCGTCGCAGCCCCAAATTCCCACAGGACGGAAATGGTGTGCACCGAGTAACGCAGCGCGATCACGGCGAACACGATGGTCGCAATCTCGCCAGCGATAAACACATAGCCGTGTAGGCGGGCTGGCAGGCGGTTCTGCAGGATGTCGAAGCGGATATGGGCCCGCTCCTTGACGGCGTAGGCCGCGCCGATCCAACCAAGATAGATGAAGGCGTACTGGGCAGTCTCCTGGCTCCAGGCCGACGAATAGTTGAGCAGGAAGCGTCGGGCCACGTCCTGAATGATGACGGCGCAGCAGAACACGTAGGCCGTCAGCATAAGGTAACGCTCGGCATTTCGGTCGAGCGCATCGAATATACGCCTCATACGTCGACGTCCGAACTTTCGTCGCCTCGGTCGCCGCTCTTCGCATCCTCCACAAACACCTGCAGCACGAACGCAACGATCGCTGCCAGAAACAGCAGGAACTCAGAGGTTTCGCTCAGTCGCACGGGCATCGTGCCAACGGCGGTCGAGAACTTTGCCCACACGATGTAGCTGACGTAGACAAGCATCAGTGTGCCTGAGACAGTCAGCCAGCCCCTCTCCTGCATTTCGACAACTCCCAGATCAGTTGCATCACGTGGCCGTTGCAGCGCGTTCCGTGCGTCAAGCGTCCGCCACGGTGATGGGTCCCTTCGTGTTTGCCGCCTTCTTGAACTTCTCAAAGCCGTCGAGCGAGCCTGCCAGCTTGATCTTGAACTCGTCCCATTCCTTCTTCTGCTCGCCGCAGGCGTCGACCCACGCCTTATATTCGTCGGCAGTCAATTCATGGAACTGGCAGCCTTCAGCAGTCATGATGCGGATGGCTTCCTTGCGGCACACCTCGATCTGCGCAAAGCTTTCCGCCTGGGTCTTAACCGAGGCATCGTCGAAGGCCTTGCGATATGTATCTGAAAGGGCGCGGTACCAGCCGGCGTTGCAGGCGAACATCTGCGCGTCCGGCACGGTCTTCACGAAGGTGGAGTTGCCGAGAATGTCGTGAAATCCAAACGTGGCGAGCGCGGTAATCGCTGGATCAAGCCCGTCAGCCACACCCTGCTTAATCGCAGCCGCAGTCTCACCCCAGGCGACCACGGTCGGGTTGGCGCCCGCGAGCTTATAGATCTGTTGCAGGATCGCGGACGGCGGCACGCGCATCTTCATGCCCTCCATGTCCTTCGGCGTGCGAATCGCGCGAAAGCCTTTCCGGGTCGAGATCGTTCGCGGCCCCATGGTGAAATAGAAAATCGGCTTGTAGCCCTTCTCCAACACTTTAGGCGTGATCTCGTCGTTCCAAGCGGCGCTCGTGACGAGGTTGGCGAACTTCTGGTTCTCACCGCACCAGTAAGGCAGGTTGATGAGGTCCACGACGGCCGTAAACGGCGAGAAGTTGGACAGTGATACCGCACCGCCGGACACTGTGCCCGACTGGATCTTTTGGGCCAATGCTGCACCGATCCCAAGTGCGCCGCTTGGGAACAACTTGACGAAGATCTCGCCTTTCGACGCCGCTTCGACGTTCTCCTTGAACTTGACCTGCATGATCGGCAATCGGACGAAGTCCTCGTTCTTGTACTCCGTTGCGAACTGCATTTTGACTTTTGCAGCCGCCTCTTTCTTGGCTTCATCCTGCGCCAGTTGGGCAAGGGCCACATCATCCCAGAGCAAGCCCCCCACCGAAGCCACAGCGGCGACGCCAAATCCAAACCTCCTGGCGACGCTCATGAACTGGCGTCTATCGATGGCAAATTGCGCACGCGTCGCGAGCATTTCTTCCGACATCGTATCCTCCCAGCCATCGGTCATGAGACGGTTGCCGATGGTCTGAGTATATTACCCATGTTGAGGCGACGGATGTCAATCACAGCTAACGGAGCGCTGTGTCGGCGCAGCAGCACAGGTTGATCGCGGCCGAAGTAGATCTGGCTGTTGTGCAGACGAGAATGATGCGGCTTCAGTGCATGATGCTTAGTTTTGACGGCGTCCAGTGTCGCGCTGCCTCGGTCGTCTCTCTTCACGATGTCATCGACTAGGTTTGTCGAGCCAAAAGGCCTCGAGGTCGCATGTCCCGTCGCGAGGCAATTGGTGATCGCCGCTTCCAGTTCGGCGATACTTCTCACCACGCCCCGGCGTATCTGATCCGGTGTGATCGCGTCGAAGAACTAGTCAACCAAGTTCAACCTCGATGACGAGGTCAGGTTTAAGTGAGGCAGGGGTAATTTTCTCAAGCCACGGGCAACGAACCTACATCTGGTTGATTGCGAGCCGCTACGACGACGTGTCAATGAGGAAGTTCTCCTCCACCCACCGGGTCATGACAGTCGCAAGCATGAAGTCGGGATGGGCCAGGACGAGCCGGTGAAACGGCGCGGAACTTTGACCCGCGTATTGCACGCCGGTTCACAGATGGAGCGGCTGTTTGTGCGCGTTGCGCCTCGAAGGAGCCTCGATGTGGTCGAGATGGGCACAAATGAGACCATCAAGCATGCTGTCATGGCCGGACTCGGCATCGCGTTCATCTCTCAGCACACCTGCATCCCAGAACTCGCCGATGGTAAGCTCGTGCGCTTGCGCCTTAAAGGTCTACCGATTGTGCGCCAATGGTCCATCGTGCGTCGCGCAGACTGCACGCCGCCAAAGACCGCTGACGTGTTCGGGGCGTTCGTCACCACCCACAGTGCCGAGTTGATCCCCACCTGTTGAAGAGCGGAGCGCGCAAACCGATGGATCTTGTCTGGGTGGCGAACACCCCTCATCGAGAGTAGTCTGTGGGGGTGGAACAACGTTATCACACGGCCTGAACTCGAAGCTGGCAAAGAAAGGTTACGCTCAATTCTTATCGCTTTGCCATTACCGTTATTGTGAAATTGGTGGAATAAATCGGCTTGCTACCCGCGCCCAGTGCAAACGGCACTTCTAGGTTCAGCACTCGATTGCGAACCGCGTAAAGTTTGGCCCAACGTTGGCTCAGATCAAACCTTGCCGCTTAGCGATTTTGAGCAACCACGGAGCAGTCACCGCCAGGAATGCACATGCCAATAGGAAAGCTGAGATCGGCCGCGTGAAGAAGAT
>JANOYV010000099.1:0-56978 GCA_031429105.1 Hyphomicrobiaceae bacterium
CCAGCCCATCCGAAGCTGAACAGAGCTAGCGTACGTGATCGCCAACCCGCAGGGTGCACACAGGGAGCTTAGGCCCAGCCCCGTCATCGCTCATCCGAAAGTGGGTGGGCCCACTCCGGCACGGCCTGCGATCCTCACGGATGGCGGGACGCGTTCGACATCACATAACCGCCAGCACACGTCTATGCTCCCGGGCGTTTGATGTCCGACGAGTGAGTATCGCACGAGTGGGTTGAGCGGGGATAAGTCTGGCAAAGGTGAAATGGTGAGTTCGTGAGGTGGTGCGTGGTGAGTGCCCCCAACGGGGACAGTCACCGATCCGGAAAGCCTCATGGGATCGTGCGCACCTGATTCAATCGGTGACTGTCCCCGACTGAATTGCGGCGCCCACACATCTTATTCCAACACTCGCAAGCTCACCAAAAAACTCCGTCATCCCGGCGAAGGCCGGGACCCACGACAACCCTCCGCAAGACCGGTTTCGCGATAAAAATGACTGCGCGATGCGGCGCAATCCTCCGCTAGCACCGCGCCCGATTACACTTGTCGTAGGTCCCGGCCTCCCCCGCAAGGGGACTCCCAAGTGGTCGCGCCGGAATGACGGCTGTGGGGAGGTGTGCGTCGAGCCTCAGTCGCGTCGGGGACAGGTACCGATCAGAAAAGCGTTATTGAATAGTGCACTCCTGTTCCAATCGGTACCTGTCCCCGACACACCCACACTTTTCTAATTATCGCCTAACCGCTTTCAGCCCTAAGGCTGGAACCATCGGTTCATCCCACGTTGCTTTTGCGTCCTCGGTAATGAGGCCGAAATCCGAGTGATAGGCGTACAGCGCCCAGCCGAACGAGTGGGCTTCGGCAGCCTTGCGCACGGCTTCGAGCCAACGGAGCCGACTACCGTCATCTGCGGCGCGGGCTTCCTTGGGCTGTCGATAGGCACCAAATTCGCCGATGATGATACGGTCGGCGGAGACCTTGTGGCGTTGTGCCCAAGCGGTCAGCACATCGAATGTTTGTCCAATCCGCTCCGGGCCGATATCCTCTTTCATGTAGACATCGACCTTACGCAGGGTCTCGGCGAAGGCTTGCGCACCACCCGAACCCTGGCGTGCCTGAAACAAGCGTGCACTCGCATCGGTGGCTGCCTGCCGGTCGGTTCGTGCTGGCGGGAACGACAGTCCCGCCAGATACTTGATCCACTCGTCCCCCCACGTCGCGCCCTGATGCGTGAAGGTGTAGGGATCGTAGAAATGGACATCAACGAGCGTGCGGGCGTCATATCCCGTCATATCGAGATGCTCGAGCCCCTCGATCTTGGACCAGCATCCAGGCGTGAGGACAATCGTCAATTGGGGCGCAATGGCCCGTAGTTGTAGGTAGATGTCGCGTTGAATGATCGTCCAATCCGGTCCATCGGAACGCCAACAAAGCGCCTGCGGCTCGTTCATCGGCTCGAGCACCCAGTGATCTTGCGGCACGTCACGCAGCAGCACTATGATCCGCTTGAGGAATTCGATATAGCGGCCCAGTTCAGCACCATCGCGCGACGCCACAATCTGCGAGTTGCGCCAGCGCGGCGTTGTTTCGTGCCGGGCCCAACCACTGATCATCACGCGCATACCGGAAGCTGTGATCCGTTGCACGATTGAGACAAGGCGCTGCTCCATGGCCTGAATCTCGCCCGGCGATCGGTCCAGAAACGGCGATGGCTCGACTGCCAACCGCACGAAATCGAAGCCGGCATCGGCCAGCCGACGCAGTTCAGTGTCGCTTGTTGCAGCGCGGGGCCCGCGAAAGATCGGCCACTGCGCGTCCTGCGGATACGCCAGATAATCACCAATGTTGATGCCACGCCGCAAAGGTGCGGGTGCGCTCTGCGCCCAGACGCTTGTGCCAAGGCAAAGACAGATGACAAGTCCCGCCATCGCCAAGCCAAGCCCCCGGCGCAACCCGGCCCAAAAGCGCTTTACAGTGCCAGTCAAACCCCTTGCCCGCAAAATACTTTCAACTCCCTGCGACTTATGACTTGCAGTGCGGCTCAGGCCGCGAAACAAATAGAACCATAAGATCATAAGGAAACCAGGGAGTACGAACAATGGCAGCACGCGTAGCAATTATCACCGGCGGCATGGGTGGGCTTGGAGAAACGATTTCGACGAAGATGGCTGATGCTGGTTATAAGGTTGCAGTGACCTACTCTCCGTCCAACAAGACGTCTGGTGAATGGCTGGCTGGCATGAAGGCCAAGGGCTACGATTTCAAAGCCTACCCCTGCGATGTCGTGGACTACGACAGCTGCACGGCGTGCGTAAAACAAGTTGTCGGCGAACTGGGCGCGGTCGACATCCTTGTAAATAACGCGGGCATCACGAAGGACATGACCTTCAAGAAGATGACCAAGGCCGACTGGGATGCCGTCGTCCACACCAACCTCGATAGCGCCTTCAACATGTCGAAACAGGTACACGATGGCATGATCGAACGCGGTTGGGGCCGCATCATCAACGTCTCGTCGGTCAACGGGTCGAAGGGCGCTTTCGGCCAGACGAACTATGCCGCCGCGAAGGCTGGTATGCACGGCTTCACCAAATCGCTCGCCTTGGAAAGCGCGCGCAAGGGTGTCACAGTGAATACAATTTCGCCAGGCTACATAGGCACAAAGATGGTAACCGCCATCCCCAAGGAAGTGCTCGACACCAAAATCATTCCGCAAATTCCAATGTCGCGACTGGGCAAGCCAGAGGAAGTCGCCGGCTTGATCATCTATTTGTGCTCGGAAGAAGCGGCCTTCGTGACCGGCGCCAACATCGCCATCAACGGCGGACAACACATGCAGTAACTCGCGATAGCGCCTGAGGATACCGTGGCAGCAGACACAAAATTTATTGCCACGGCATTCTCAGTGCCAGCCAGCGCATCGGACGCAGCCCTGCGCCTGCGAAGTCGGCAACAAACAATCGTGGTTGCAGCGCTCGCATTAGTGGCCTCGCACCTATTGGGTGGCGGAAGTTGGATCGCGGTCGCGATCGTTGGCGCAATTTTATTCGGCTACGTTCTGCTACGCCCAGCAGAAGCCGACTTCGCGCCGGGATATAGACCGCTCAACAAGGCGATCGGCGACACGCCATCGAGCGAACGCCAAGCCTTCGTTGATGCCATGCCCGATCCGGCGTGGACCATGAGTCGAGCCGCGATTGTTCTCAATGCTAACGCCGGTGCCCGCGGCATCTACGGGGGAATGACCCCTGGCGTCGCTATTTCGGCGGTGGCGCGCAACCCTGAACTGATCGACGCGATTGACCGCGCGCTCGTATCGAGCGTCGTACAAACGGCATCGCTACAGCTACGCGTACCCGTTGAAAGGCATTTGGTCGTGGTCGTCGCGCCGCTGGCCTTGCCTGATCAACGCGACGTCGCACCTGCCCTTCTCGTCACCGTGCGCGATCTCACCGCGCAAGATCGGTTGAGCGAAATGCGGGCGGATTTCGTGGCCAATGCGAGCCACGAACTGCGCACGCCGCTCGCGTCGTTGCGGGGCTTTGTCGAGACTTTGCAGGGACCGGCTCGAAACGACCCGGCAGCGCGCGACCGGTTCCTCGCCATCATGAGCAATCAAGCCGACCGGATGACGCGGCTGATCGACGACCTGCTGACCCTGTCGCGGATCGAAATGCGCCAGCACGTTGCGCCGACGATACAGATCGATCTGCGCGATGTTGTAACCAACGTCGTCCAAGGTCTGGAGCCGCTGGCTGTGTCGTCGAAAGTCACCCTTGATCTCAAGGTACCAGCCGATCCCAGCGTTGTGCGGGGCGACCGGGACGAGTTGGCGCAGGTGTTCCAGAACCTCGTGCAGAATGCCATTAAATATGGTCGCGAGGGCGGCCGGGTGAGCATCGAAATGCGCCGTTTACCCGGCGCGGCAGGACGCCCCGGCAATGTCGAAGTTGCGATCAACGACGATGGCCCGGGCATCGATGCGCAGCACATTCCCCGCCTGACCGAGCGCTTCTATCGGGTCAACACACTGCAGAGCCGCGAGAAAGGCGGCACTGGCCTCGGCCTTGCGATCGTCAAGCACATCGTCTCCCGGCATAACGGCGATTTGAACATCTCTTCAACCGTCGGCGTGGGCTCCACCTTCACTGTCGCGCTGAGGGAATTAAAATAGTTTTTCTCATTGTTATCATATAGTTAAATTGTCACAAAACCGATGTGGTGGTCGACTAGAACCATCTTGCGGCGGAGCCTGAAGGTCAGACCTTCCCCGCGATATCTCTTCAGGAGAGACACCGTGAAATCATTCCTTTCGACTCTGGCGCGTGCGGCGGTCATCGCTGGCGGCAGCTTTGCGGCCATCGCCCCCGCGAGCGCTGCTGACATTGCCGGCGCTGGCGCGACGTTCCCGTACCCGGTCTATGCAAAGTGGGCCGACGCCTACAAAAAAGAAACCAACGTTGGCATGAACTACCAGTCGATCGGCTCGGGCGCCGGCATCAAGCAGATCATTGCCCGCACCGTCACCTTCGGCGCAACGGACGCGCCGCTGAAAGGCGCAGATCTCGACAAGGAAGGACTGATCCAGTTCCCGATGGTGATGGGCGGTGTCGTGCCGGTGATCAACGTTGACGGCATCAAGCCTGGCGAAGTGGTGATCGATGGCGACACGCTCGCCAAGATCTACCTCGGCACGATCAAGTCGTGGGATGATCCCATCATCAAAAAGCTTAACCCGGATCTAAAACTGCCGGCACAAGCGATTGCACCGGTTTACCGTTCGGACGGATCGGGCACCACATTCCTTTACACTGACTACCTCTCGAAGGTCAGCGCTGATTTCAAAACGAAGGTTGGCTCGGCGACGACGGTGCAGTGGCCGGTCGGTCTCGGTGGCAAGGGCAATGAAGGCGTTGCCGCGACCGTCTCTCAGACCAAAGGCGGCATCGGCTATGTCGAGTTCGCCTACGCCAAGGTCAACAAAATGAACTACGCACGTATGATCAACAAAGCCGGCAAGACAGTCGCGCCTGAATTGGCGGCCTTCCAAGCGGCAGCCGCGAATGCCGACTGGTCGAGCGTACCGGGCTTCGGCGTGGTGCTGACCGAGCAAGCAGGTGATGCGTCATGGCCGATGACCGGCGCAACGTTCATCCTGATCCACAAGCAGCCCAAGGATGCAGCATCCACTGCTTCCGCCTTGAAGTTCTTCGAATGGGCCTACACCAAGGGCGATAAAATGGCCTCGGAACTCGATTATGTGCCGATGCCCGACAAGGTCGTCGGGCTGATTCAAGCATCCTGGGCCCAAGTTGTTGGCGCTGATGGGAAGCCATTGTTTGCTAAGTAAACTTCGAATTGGGGCGCTGGCTAAGTAGCTGGCGCCTCTTTTTGCTTTCATTGGGCGGCCAAGTTTACGCCAGTCGCGTCTTACAATGGGGAATCGTAGTGGTTGATGCATCAGCACAGATCGAGACGGTGCGTCCCGGCGGGATGTCTCGAACGAGTTCAGATCGCGCT
Organism: Hyphomicrobiaceae bacterium; assembly: GCA_031429105.1. GTDB lineage: Bacteria > Pseudomonadota > Alphaproteobacteria > Rhizobiales > Hyphomicrobiaceae > JAKFWF01. Next base: position 5,518 of record JANOYV010000099.1, read on the forward strand.
GCCGTCCTCAGCGGCTTGCGACGCAACGACGCGATCTTTCGCATTTTGACACACACTGCGGCGATCGCGGTCCTTGGCATTCTTGGCAGCGTTTTCGTCTCACTGGCATTTGGATCATTGCCCGCGCTTTACGCATTTGGCCCAGGCTTCTTATATTCCCAATCCTGGAACCCGGTGACCGACCAATTCGGCGCCTTGGCGCCCATCTGGGGTACACTCGTCACGGCGATCGTCGCCATGCTCATCGCGGTGCCGATCGGCCTTGGCATCGCAATCTTCCTGACCGAGCTTTGCCCGATGGCCCTGCGCCGCCCCATTGGCATCGCCATTGAACTACTCGCAGGCGTGCCCAGCATCATTTACGGAATCTGGGGGCTATTCGTCTTCGCACCGTTCCTGCAGCAATACGTGCAGCCTGCGTTGATCGCACTATTCAGTCCGATCCCGGTGCTGTCGACAATCTTTGCTGGCCCGCCCCTTGGCATCGGCGTTTTCACCGCGGCCCTAATCCTTGCAATCATGGTTTTGCCGTTCATCACCGCCGTGTGCCGCGACGTGTTCGACACCGTGCCGCCGGTATTGAAAGAATCCGCCTATGGCCTCGGCTGCACCACCTGGGAAGTGATGCGCAGTATCGTAATTCCCTACACCCGCGTCGGCGTGATCGGTGGCGTTATGCTGGCATTGGGTCGGGCGCTCGGTGAGACCATGGCCGTAACGTTCGTGGTTGGTAACGCGCAGCGTTTCTCTGCTTCGATACTGCAGCCGGGCACGACGATCTCTGCGACCATCGCCAACGAATTCGCCGAGGCGACCGGTGGCCTTTACCAGTCTTCGATGATTGCTCTCGGCCTGATCCTGTTCGTCTTGACGTTCATCGTACTTGCCTGCGCCCGCTTACTTTTGCGTTCGCTCGATAAGAAAGCGGGGAAGTGACATGGCCGTTTCCATGAACCTCTACGCTGGTCGCCAGCGCAAAAGTAAAGTCATCGTAGGGTTGTGCTGGTTGGCGACGGCGCTTGGCATCACAATTTTATTCCTGATCCTTGGCACGCTGCTCTGGAACGGCGTCGGCGGTCTTTCCTTGAAGGTCTTCACTGAGATGACGCCGCCACCTGGAAGTGATGGTGGTCTGCTGAACGCAATTGTCGGCAGCCTGATCATGACTGTCTTGGGCACTTTGATCGGTACACCGATTGGTATCCTGGCTGGCACCTACATGGCCGAGTACGGTCGGCACACGCGACTGACGTCGGTCGTGCGATTCATCAACGACATTCTGCTCAGCGCGCCATCGATTGTGATTGGACTGTTCGTCTACACGGTACTGGTGGCACCTTTTGGCGGCTATTCAGCGCTGGCTGGCAGCGTCGCGCTTGGGCTACTCGTGATCCCAATTGTTGTCCGCACCACCGAGGACATGCTGTTACTTGTGCCTAACCCGCTTCGGGAAGCTGCGGCCGCACTTGGCATGCCGCGGTCTCTCGTAATTCAGCAGGTCGCCTACAAGGCAGCGCGCGCCGGGATGATCACTGGTGTGCTGCTCGCCATCGCACGCATCAGCGGCGAAACCGCGCCGTTGCTTTTTACAGCGCTTGGCAATCAGTTCTGGAGCATGAGCCTTACCGAGCCGATGTCGAGCCTTCCCATCGTCATCTTTAAGTTCGCACTCAGCCCATACGCCGACTGGCAGAAGCTCGCCTGGACTGGCGCCTTGCTGGTGACGTTCGCCGTCCTCGCCCTCAGCATCACCGCTCGTTGGCTTGGCTCCACCACAGGACAACAGAAATGACCGTCATGCCCACCACGGCATCGATTGCGCCTGAAGCGATCTCGATCAAGAACCTCATGTTCTACTACGGCGACAACCTCGCGTTGAAGTCGATCAGCCTGCCGCTCTACGACCGGCACGTGACGGCCTTCATCGGCCCATCGGGTTGCGGCAAGTCCACGCTGCTGCGCGTGATGAACCGGATGTATGATCTTTATCCAAACCAGCGGGCTGAAGGCGAAGTACTGTTCGGCGGCGAGAACGTGCTATCGCCAACACAGGACCTGAACCTTCTGCGGGCGCGCATTGGCATGGTGTTCCAGAAGCCAACGCCGTTCCCAATGACGATTTACGACAACATCGCATTCGGCATTCGCCTTTACGAAAAACTATCGAAAAACCAACTCGATGAGCGCGTTGAATCATCCCTGAAACGCGCGGCACTGTGGACGGAAGTTAAAGACAAGTTGAACGCCAGCGGGCTCAGCCTCTCCGGCGGCCAGCAGCAGCGGTTGTGCATCGCCCGCACCGTCGCGATCAAGCCAGAGGTGATCCTGTTCGACGAGCCCTGCTCGGCGCTCGACCCGATTTCGACCGCGAAGATCGAAGAACTGATCGACGAATTGAAGTCCGATTACACGATTGCAATTGTCACTCACAACATGCAACAGGCCGCCCGCGTCTCGCAGCATACCGCGTTCATGTATCTGGGCGAGCTGATCGAGTTCAACGACACCAAGAAGATATTTACCTCGCCGCAAGACAAACGCACCCAAGATTACATCACCGGACGGTTCGGCTGAACGTCGCGTTCCCAATTCACTCACGAGGCCTGCCATGACCCAGCACACCGTTAAGTCCTATGAAGATGATCTGACGTTCCTCGATAACAGGATTGCCCTCATGGGCGGCCTGACCGAGCGGCTTCTTGGGCAAGCCTTCGACTCGCTCAATCGCCGCGATCCGAAGCTCGCCGAAGCCGCGATCGCTAGCGACAAAGCAATCGATGCCCTGCAACGCGAGATCGAAGATCACGCCATCCAGACGATTGCCCGTCGACAGCCGATGGCCAATGACTTGCGGCACATCATGGCTGCTTTGAAAATCGCAACCGATCTCGAACGGATCGGCGATTTCTCAAAGAACATCGCCAAGCGCGCTCTGGCGATCGCCGGCGAGAGCCATCCGAAGCCGTTGCTTGTCGGTCTCGGCCATATGGTCGACCTTGCCTTGCGCCAATTGAAGGACGTGCTCGATGCCTATTCAGAGCGCGACGCCGACAAAGCGCTCTCGGTTTGGCGCCGGGACGAGCAACTCGATGCAATGTACAATTCCCTGTTTCGCGAGCTGTTGACCTACATGATGGAAGATCCGCGCAACATCGGACTTTCCACCCATCTGCTGTTTGGCGCCAAGAACCTGGAGCGCATCGGCGATCACACAACGAACGTGGCCGAAACGGTCCATTACCTCGTGCACGGCTCGGCCATCACCGATGACCGCCCGAAAGGCGACAACACCAGCTCTACGCTGATCCAAAGAGGCTGAGACATGTCTGCCAAAGTTCTGATCGTCGAAGATGAGCCCGCACTCGCCGAGATGCTCAAGTACAATCTCGAAGCGGAAGGCTACGCGGTGCGTCACACCGCCAACGGTGACGATGCCGAAGTGCTGGTGGCGGAAGAGCACCCCGACCTCATCCTGCTCGATTGGATGCTGCCGGAAGTCTCCGGCATCGAGATCTGCCGTCGCATTCGCGCAAGGCCGGACAGCCGCAACGTTCCCATCCTGATGTTGACAGCGCGGGGCGAGGAAGCCGATCGCATTCGTGGTCTATCGACCGGCGCTGACGATTACGTCGTCAAACCGTTTTCATTGCCCGAGCTGATGGCACGCGTGCGGGCGTTGCTGCGCCGCGCAGCACCCGACCGGATTGCCGATGTTTTGACGCTTGGCAATATCGTTCTTGACCGGGCGGCTCACCGCGTGATGCGCGGTCCACGCGGCGTGCGGTTGGGCCCGACCGAATTCCGTTTGCTGGAATTCATGATGGAAAGTCCCGGACGCGTATTGTCTCGCGCGCAACTGCTCGATGGCGTTTGGGGCCGCGATGCCTACGTCGATGAACGAACGGTCGATGTGCACGTCGGCCGCTTGCGCAAGGCACTGATTAGAGGGCACGAGAGCGACCCCGTCCGCACGGTGCGCGGGTCCGGTTATATGCTCGATACAGAAGCCGTGACCTGAAACGCTAAGCAGGTGGGGCTGGCACCAACGGCGGCACCTGCCGCACTCGCTCCCGGTGCACAAGATAAATCCCAGATGCGATGATGATCGTTGACCCGATGATCGTCCATTGGTCCGGTACGTCGCCAAAGATCGAGAAGCCCAGGATCGTCGTTGATAACAGTTGCGAGTATAGGAATGGGGCCAAGGTCGATGCCGGCGCTAACCTGTAGGCGATGATGAATATGAAGTGACCGATCGACGCCCAGAACGCCATTGAAATTGCCAGCACCCACGTGAGGGTATCAGCCGGCCAGACCCACTGACTGAGCGCCACCGGAGCCGCCAGAAACACTCCGGCCAGCATCGAATATGTTAGCGTCACTTCGGCGGAATCATGGGCCGAGACGTAACGCGTAATCAGAATGAAGCTGGCATAGGTAAACATACAGCCGAGTGCAAACCAGACGCCAGGTGGCACCTCGGCAAAGCCCGGTCGAATGACCACCAGAATGCCGCCGAACCCAACGATGATAGCCAGAAACCGCCGCCAACCGACCCATTCTCCCAGCAACGGCCCGGCGGCCAACGCCACGACAAGTGGGGCTAGAAATTGGATCGTCAGACCTTGATCCAGTCGCAGCGTCTTCAGTGCGAAAAAATTCAGCACCGTTGAAGCCAGCAACAGACATGATCGAAACAATTGCGCGCCGGGTATGTTGGATTTGAACAGACGCGGTACACTGATCAGGCCGAGCACCAGGACGATCATACCCAGCTGACCGAGAAAGCGCATCCATACGACCTGCGGCAATGGCAGGTGCGAGCGCGTTACGAGATATTTAGCCGTGGCATCGAGGCAGGCGAACATCGATACGGCAATCATCATCAGGCCAATCGCCCTGAGGCGGTCACGGCCCAGCGGCTGCGTAACGGGCTTCGGTGTGTCTTGGGTCGATCGCTGCATTCTGTCGGCCACCGGCTTCACCGCGCGCTTGAGCACACACCCAAACGGTTAGCCGCTTCGGTTGAGCCCGGTCAGTGCCTTTCGCGGTCAGCCGATGCGTGTGGCGTGCATATCAGCGCGCAGACGCCTTATTTTAGCCCTTCACGAGCTCCGCCAAGGCCTTGCCAAGATCCTTACACGAAGCCTTTCCGCCCATGTCTGGCGTGCGCACATCTGGATGCTCGGCCAATAGGACTTCGATGGCCTTTTCAATCGCCCGAGCCGCCTCCTTATGCCCGTGGTGTTCGAGCATCATGGCGCCGGACCAAATCTGCCCAATCGGATTTGCGATGCCTTTACCTGCAATGTCCGGCGCCGAACCGTGCACCGGCTCGAACATTGAAGGATACTCCTTCTCAGGATTGATATTGCCACCGGGCGCAATCGCAATCGTACCAGTGGTTGCCGGACCCAGATCCGAGAGGATATCGCCGAACAGGTTCGACCCGACGATGACGTCGAACCAGTGCGGGTTACGCACCAAATGGGCGGTGAGAATATCGATATGGAATTGGCTGGTTTTCACCTTGGGGTAATCTTTACCAACCGCTGCAAACCGCTCGTCCCAGAACGGCATCGAGATCGAAATGCCGTTCGATTTCGTGGCGGAGGCGACCTCGCGGCGCTTGCGAGTCATGGCGAGATCGAAGGCGTAGCGCATCACACGGTCACAGCCACGCTTCGAGAACATGGCCTGCTGGACGGCAATCTCGTTATCAGTGCCCTCATACATCCGACCACCGACCGACGAATATTCGCCTTCGCTATTTTCCCGCACGATCCAGTAGTCGATGTCGCCCGGCTTGCGGCCAGCGAGCGGCGACTCCAGGCCATGGAATAGGCGGACGGGCCGCAGATTGATATACTGTTGGAAGCCGCGCCGGATCGGGATCAGCAATCCCCACAACGACACATGATCGGGGACGCCTGGAAAACCCACCGCGCCCAAGTAGATGGAATCGAACTCGCGCAAGCGATCAAGGCCATCAGCTGGCATCATCGCGCCCTTCTTCTTGAAGCGCTCGCAGCTCCAATCAAAGTGCTTCCACTCGAACGCAATGTCGAAGCGGCGACCAACCGCCTCCAACACGCGAATGCCCTCCGGCACGACTTCGTTGCCAATGCCGTCGCCGGAGATCACCGCAATCTTCAATGCGTTGGTCTTGGTCGCTTTCGCCTTACTCATATCGGTCCCGCCCTAGCTTGTTTTTCTGATCGAAGCTGCAGCCGACGCTAATTCGACTGCGACATCGCCGCTGCCATCAGCAGCGCCCCCGCCAACGACACATTCTTCATGAAGTGGTTGAGCTGATTGCTGTACTGTGCCGCATCGACCGCCCAAAAATTATGAAAGATCACTGCGCTCGCCAGACAGAACCCAGCCAGCAAAATTGCAGCTGGGGCCGCAAACCGGTTGAACACAAGCATGAGTCCACCGACCAGCTTGAGCACAACTGTTGCTACCAGAAGTATTTCCGCGGCTGGCAGACCCTTACTCTGCATGAAGCCAATCACCCCGCCCCAGCCCATAATGTCACGGACGCCAGAAACAAGGAAAAGTGAAGCCAAAAGGAATCGGCCGAGATTTAAAAGGTTCGTTTGCATGTGATTCACCTTTTCTAAGTCACGTAGTTACCCGTCAAGTTATTCAAATATCCTGCATGATCGACGATAGCTCCAGGACTTCCGCGCATGAGGCTTGCGCGAAAGTCTTCACCTAGCGGTCGCTTCGTCAGGACCTTGCCTTCGACGCGAACATAGACCGTTTCGACTTCGCAGGTGATCGCCAAGACGCCTGCACGCCGAAATTCAGTGATGAGCGTGAATGACGTTGTGCCTTGGGCCATCGAGCGCACCGAAATTTCGAGAACTTGGTCATTTCGCGTAGGCGCATTCCACGTTGTCGTTTGCTTGACGAGCTGCACATCGAGTTCGCCCGACGCCAATGCCTGACGGTAGCCGATATTACGCAGAAACTCGGTCATCGCAATATCGACGTAATCGCCATAGCGCGCGTTGAACACGACCCCTTGTGCGTCGCACTCCTGATAGCGCACGCGCAGATAGTAGCGAAACGGTGGGGGCGCGGGGATCACTCTTTTCGTGCACCTGAATAACGCTGCTCGGCCTCATAATAGCTATCGAAACCGATCTCGCGGCGCAGTTCTGCAAAGTCCATCACGGTCTCGGCCGGGTGCCGACCGGTCATCATCGCCGCCAAGCTAAACTTCATCGCCTTCATCGCGGACGATAACAGCGTCAATGGGAAGATCGCAAAGTTGTAGCCCAACGCGCGCATGTCGCTCATCGGCAGGATCGGTGTCGCCCCGCCTTCGACCATATTCGCCATGTGGATGCCAGGCGCTTCGCGGGTCAGGCGTTTCATCTCGACTTGAGAATGGGGAGCTTCGACGAACATGATATCGGCGCCTGCATCGCGGAACGCATTGGCTCGCCAGATCGCTTCTTCGAGACCGTGCACTGCGCGCGCATCGGTGCGCGCAAGAATCAGGATGTCGCCGCCACCTTTGCGCACTTCGGCGCGCGCGTGGACTGCTGCCTTGATCCGATCGACGGCTTCAACCCGGTCGACAACCAGCTTGCCCTTGGTGTGGCCGCACCGCTTTGGTGCCACCTGATCCTCGATCATGATGCTGGCAGCGCCAACGGCGGCATAGCCCTTCACGGTCCGTTCAACATTGAGCGGGTTGCCATAGCCAGTGTCCCCATCGCCGATGACCGGGATGTCAGTCGCAGAGCAAATGTTGCGCAACTGGTCCTGGATCTCGCCATACGAAATGAGCCCTAAGTCAGGTTCGCCAAGGCGTGCCGCAGCGACTGCAAAACCACTCATGAATGTGAACGGCGCACCTGCCTGCCCGATCATTTTTGCCGATAGCGCATCCCAGCAGCAAGGCACCATGTGACACGCATCTTGGGCGAGCAGACCCTTCAACTGCGCAGATTTCGTAGGCATCATTCGCTCCAGTACAAAAAATAACCGTCGATGGCTCGCTTCACTTCAAGGCCAGAGCCGCGGCATGCACTTGCTTGCCAAGATCACCGGCGGTTTTCAGGAATTCATCGCGCACGACGTCTGTTGATCGGCGAAACGCCGCCATCTCGGTAGCGTCGGGCGCGTACACTGTCATCTTGTTCAGCCGCCCAGCTTCCAGCGCCTCTTTCTCGATTTGTGCGAACTCGTTTCGCAATTTCGTCTCGGCGTTCGTTGATGCCAATAGAATGATTTTGCGCTCGTCGTCGCCCAGGCTCTGGAACACCTTTTCATTGATCACCACCACGAATTCGATCGAGGCCGTGTTGGCGACCGTTACCGTGTCCATCACTTCCCAAATTTTACGCGACTTGATCGTGTCAGGACCAGTCATGCCGATGTCAACAGTGCCCCGCTGGTAGGCAAAGTATTGCTCCCCGCCTGCGACGTTGACGGGCGTGCCACCGCTGGCCGTCACCCAAGTGCCCATTAATTTGCTGAAAACGCGAACTTTTTTATCTTTGAGATCGGCTGGCGTTTTGATCGGCTGCCCACCTTTCGACAGCAAAACGGTACCGCCATAGGCTTGCCACCAAAGAACACGGCTGCCTGTCTTGGCAATTGCCATATCAAGCGGACCACGCACGGTCGAGCCGGAGGCAACGGCTGCACGCAGCTTTGCGTCGGAGTCAAACAAGAACGGAATGTGAAATACGTCAACCGCTGGTACGTCCGGCGCGTACCGACCGAGCGAGGCGACGCCCATATCAATCTGGCCATTGCCGACGGCTTTTGGCACATCCTTGTCGTCGAACAATTGTGCACTATCGAAGATCTGGATTTCGAGATTGCCGCCAGTCGCCTTTTCGACTTCGCTCTTAAATTGTAAAAGGTTTTGCCCAAGGACGCTCTTAAGCGGCAACTGAATTGTGACCCTCAGTAGTTTTTTGGCGTGCGCATCGTCAACGCCGAGGTTCGCCGCGAAAACAGCGGCAATCAGCGCTGCGGCAAAGCGCATTGTTCGTCTCCCTTTACCTCGTTCTACTGCGTTGAAGGCGGATAATGCCCTGGCCTTCAAAGGTCAGTTGCGCTGACCCATTTCCTCAAAGCTGACACATGCCCTATGGTTGCGCAAGGTCACTCCACAGTGCATTTCTGATCGAGGACACCAATGACCAGCAACGCCGAAGTTTCAGTCTACTGGCAACCCGGCTGCACGAGTTGCCTGCGCGCAAAGGAATTTCTGACCCGACATAAAGTGCCTTTCAGGTCACGTAATGTCCTTGCCGATGCCGGTGCTTACGAGGAGCTGGCACGCTTTGGCATCAAGCGCGTACCGATTGTGTCATTGGGGGAAAACTGGGTCGATGGACAATCTTTGAAAGATGTCGCACGGCTTGTCGGCATTGATCACATAGCGACAAAACAGCTGCCCCCTGCCGAACTCGTGCAGCGCCTTTTGATCATTCTGGATGCAGCCTCGCGTTTCATCACCCAAGTGCCTGTTGCCGATCTCGACGGGACTATCCTGCCTGATCGGCCGCGTTCGCTGACGCAGCTGAGTTACCACCTTTTCAATGTTGTCGATGCTTTCGTGGAACATGAGGAAGGCATTGCGTTGACGTTCGCGTCCTACTGTCGCGAGCCTGAACCCGGCACGATGTCGAAGCCGGATCTCTTGGCCTACGGCGAGACGGTCAAAACCCGCTTCGAAACCTGGTGGAAGATCGAAGGCCCATCGCAGGATTGGGCGGAGCGGGCCGACGTCTACTACGCCGAGCAGACGATGCATGACTATCTTGAGCGCACGACGTGGCATGCGGGCCAGCACACGCGCCAGCTCATGTGGACGATGGCCGACCGTCTGTTGATCATGCCGGATCGACCGTTGAGCCCAGATACATTCGCTGGACTACCGATGCCCGCAAGCATCTGGGATCCCGCCTAGGCAATTCGTTGGCCCCTGCTGCTGAAATGTTATACGACTTTCGTAGCATTGGAGGCGGCCTGATCGGGCAACGATGTAGAACATCGTGCCGTCACGCGTGCGACCGGTAAGCATCTGCACCGCTAAATGTCTGAATTGATTGACTTCAACGATGGTATGATTGACGAACGGCATTGCACTCATTCTATTGTAGCGCACCGGCGTTGCATAAGCGCCCAACAGGTCGTTGTTTCGAGTCGTAGATAGTCTGTTCACAGTCGGTCGCGTTGTTTCAGCCGCCTGTGTCGGTATTGCTCCGACGCGAAACCGAAAAAAGCCAAGCCTTAAGCCTTGAACTGGGGAGGAGCCCATCCATGTCCACCGCTACCGCCGACGATATCGTCACACGTAACCGACCGATGACGCCGGAAGAGAAGAAGGTGATAATCGCCTCTTCCGCCGGTACCATCTTCGAATGGTATGACTTTTATCTTTACGGATCGCTTGCCGCCATTATTGGCGCCCAATTCTTTTCGGCCTATCCCGAATCCACGCGTAACATCTTCGCGCTTCTGGCTTTTGCTGCAGGCTTCATCGTTCGTCCTTTCGGCGCACTGTTCTTTGGTCGCCTCGGCGATTTGATCGGCCGCAAATACACCTTCTTGATCACGATCTTGATCATGGGCCTGGCGACGTTCCTGGTCGGCTGCCTGCCAAACTACGAAGCGATTGGTACAATCGCGCCCATCGCGCTGATCGCGCTTCGCATGTTGCAAGGCTTGGCGCTCGGTGGTGAGTACGGTGGTGCGGCGATCTACGTTGCTGAACACGCACCGGAGCGTCGCCGTGGCTTTTACACGGCTTGGATTCAAACGACTGCAACGCTCGGTCTGCTGCTGTCGCTGATCGTGATCATGTTCACGCAGATCTATGTCAACGCCAACTATCCGGCTGTTAAACTTGCAAGCGGTGCCGAAATTACAGCATTCGCTTCATGGGGCTGGCGCATTCCGTTCCTGGCTTCCATCGTTCTCCTGCTAATTTCGCTCTACATTCGTTTGCAGATGAACGAAAGCCCAGCCTTCCAGAAGATCAAAGCTGAGGGCACCATGTCCAAGGCGCCATTGTCGGAAGCCTTCGGACAGTGGAAGAATGCCAAGATTGCATTGCTCGCATTGCTTGGATTGACTGCTGGTCAGGCCGTCGTCTGGTATTGCGGACAGTTCTATGCGCTGTTCTTCCTGCAGAACATTCTGAAGGTCGACAACTTCACGGCTAACGTCATGGTCGCGTGGTCGTTGATCCTTGGCACACCGTTCTTCATCGTCTTTGGTTCGCTCTCCGATAGAATTGGTCGCAAGCCGATCATCCTGGGCGGCTGCTTGATCGCAGCGTTGTGCTACTTGCCAATCGCCCAGACGGGCGGCGGCATCTTCTCGTGGCTGTCACGTGCAGCTAATCCAGCACTTGCCAAGGCTTGGGACACCGTCCCAGTCGAAGTTCGTGCTGACCCGGCTGATTGCTCATTCCAGTTTAACCCAACCGGAACGGCATCGTTCACCAGCAGCTGTGACAACGCCAAGGCTGTTCTTGCTCGCGCTTCGGTCAATTATAAGACTGTTGGCGCACCGGCCGGCTCGGTGACCAAGGTTAAGATCGGCGATACCGAGGTTACATCCTACGATTCGAAGAAGCTGACTGGCGATGCATTGAAGGCAGCACCAGCGGCATTTGGGAAGGGCGTCGCCGATGCCTTAACAAAGGCTGGTTACCCGGCCGCAACCAACCCAACGGTCGTAAAAATTGCGATCGACCCGAAGGCTGGCCTCGCCAACTTCGCCAAAATGTTTGATATCTTCACAGTTGAGCGCCTGCAGATCATCGGAATTTTGACGATCCTCGTGATCTTCGTGACCATGGTGTACGGCCCAATTGCCGCAGCCTTGGTGGAATTGTTCCCAACCCGCATCCGCTACTCTGGCTTGTCGCTGCCCTATCACATCGGTAACGGCTGGTTCGGTGGTCTTATGCCAGCAACTGCCTTCGCCATGGTGGCGCAGACCGGTGACGTGTTCTTCGGCCTCTGGTACCCGATCGCGATCGCGTTGATGACTGTCGTCATCGGATTCCTATTCGTGCCAGAGACCTACAAGCGCAATCTGTTCGACGACAAAAAGGCGCACTAAGCCTTCGTCGAACTTCGATAAAAGAAACGCCCGGGATCAGAAATGACCCCGGGCGTTTTGTATTTCGGCGCTGGTCGAAGAGACTACACTACAGCTTTCTGCAGATATCGCGAATGTTGTCGCGCAACCAGATGTGACCCGTTTCGCTATCGAACCGCTCGTGCCAAACCATGTAAACAGGCACGCGCGGCATCTCGAAGGGGAGTTCATGGATCGTCAATTTCATCCATTCCTGGCAGAGCTTAGCCGTACAGCGGGGCAGCGTCGCAACAAGATCGAGCGCGGACACCATCCGAAGTAAACTCAATAGTCCAGGTACCGAAAATTTCACGGTCCGCCGAACGCCAATCTTGTCCAATCGTTCATTGACTGGCAAAATGCTGGTCGTTCTAACCGCCGCCACCGCGATCTGCGGCAACTCCTGATACAAGTCGAGCGTCAATCCATTGATCAACGCCGGGTGATCGTGGCGCGCGACCAGCACCAGTTCCTGCTCACTCAGCACTTCGCATCGATATCCGGGCTCGGTGATGGGACGGTAATCCATTGCGATCCAGCTATCGCCAAACCTCAGATCATTCAGCACGTTGAAAGCGCGCGCATTCGATATGCGAAACTGCAGTCCAGGGGCATTGGCTGTTCGTGCTGCAAGCTCAGGCGTGATAAGCGCATCGGTGCCCGAAGGGAAATCAAGGACGAAGACGCGGCTCTCGGTTGCCGGATCGAACGGCTTATCGACCAACACGCTTGTTTTAATCAGGCCTAGTCCGGTACGCACGCCAGACCAGATACTGGCGGCATAGGGCGTTGGCCTCAAGCCATGGCCAACCCTGATAAAGAGATCCTCGCCAACACAATCGCGTAGCCGACCAAGTGACTGGCTGACTGCTGGCGCATTCATGCCAAGGCGAACGGCCGCGTTTTTAACCGACCCCTCCGCCATCACCGCATCAAAGACGACCAGCAAATTGAGATCGAGCTTAGGGATACTTGTTTCGGGCATTTTCGGGGGAGGTTGAATAATTCTGTAAGAAGCCAGTCATTGGGTTCACACGAATGCTTCATGAGCCATCCATGCGACACGCAAATTCACCGCGCCATTTTGGCCGAACCCGCGCTTGCCGAAAATAACATAACTGGTTGCGTGCAGCGCAGCATAAGCCGCAATAACAAAATTCGCCCCGCACCACGCAGGCGTTGGGATTTGAATGCCACGACACGCTCAACTTTGAGTATTAGTAACTACCGTTCACTTGTCCGTTGCCACCCGCGGCGCGACTTTGACAGCCAGCCAGTTGGCAAACTCGCGGCGATGGATCATCGGGTCAAGCACGTCTGCACCCAGGCCGTAGCGCCAGCCAACATCACGTCGCTGGGGGTTTTGCATCAGTGCAACGTAGTCGTCCGCCAGGCTCTCAATATCGGACTCGGCGACGGCCAGACCATCGCTGACGAGCCGGGCTGCCCGCCGCCGATAGATTGCTGCGATCTGTCGGAGGTCGAATTCAGGGTGGTACTGCACGCCCCAAAATGATCGCTCTCCGTCGACGATTTCGGCGGCTTGAATATCGCTGTAGGCATTGCTGGCCAGCAGGCGGGCCCCCGCCGGCAGTTCGCAAACTTCATCCTGGTGGGTACAAGCGGCGTCGAATACATCCGCTTTACCGTCAAACATTGGATGGCGACGCCCATCGGCGTTCACGCGGATCTGGCGCGCGATGCCGACCTCATATCCCTTGGGATTTAAGTGCACACGACCGCCGAGTGCCACCGTCATGACTTGCAAGCCCCAACAACTGCCAAAGCACGGCACTCCCGATTGGAAGACCGTGCGCGCCAGTTCAATTTGATATTTCACAACAGGGGTGGTTTCGTAGGCGCTCAAGGGCGATCCAGTCCAGGCAATGCCGTGAAAATCGTTGAGTGCCATGCCCTGCGGCAGGCGTTCCCCGTCACCGGCGGCCAGAATGAAGCAATCCATGGCGTCGCCGCTGCCTGGGGCTTGTGATTTCAGTGCGGCGACGTAGTTTTCGCCTGATCGATAGCCCCCCGCCGATACAACGCCGTCCTGGGCAGCCGCTGGACTGCCATCAACGACGAGAATGCGGGTTTTCATGGGGTTGCAACCGTGGGAGTTGTTCTGGACGCGGCACCCTATCTCGATTGATGCCGTTGTGACAGGCGGGTTAATTCTTCAAGCCGCATAATTCAACACAGCTGTGGCCGCGCCATCCGCCTCATAGCCTTGCGCAATAAAGCGGCCAGCTTTGGCATCGGCGATCATCACTAGACGCGTGCGCTCGTTCAGTATGGGTGCGCGCAACCATGTGAGGTCTTCATCGAACGCCGTATCGACTGCTGCCATCATCGCACTGCGCCCGGCACTGTCGCGACCGCGTGGCCGTCCCAGCCAGCCAGGCGTCTGCCAGTTGTTGGCGGCAACGCTCGGCCCATCGTGAACATAGGCCTGCTCTTCAAGTCGTTCGATCACGCAGGTCTCATTCGCGGCAAGGCCTGCCAAACTGAAAATTGCTGGCGACGCTATGGGTGTCTCGATCAACATCTGCCGCGCCGCCCCATACGTTCGAGCACTTTCGAATACGTCGCGCAATAAGTGGGCAGGCGTGCCGTGCGGCATCCGCCAGACACGTCCTTTGTTGACCGCCCAATCGAGCGCCATCAGGCCGCCGCCGGACCGGCGCATGGGCGCCTGATTGAGCGCCGCACTGAACCGTCCCGGCGCCATGCCTTGCAATACACCGGTGTAGCCGGGCCAGGTTAGCGTGACGAATGCACCGGCGGCTCCTGCAACATTTGCGGCGATTATATTGCGTCCTAGACCATGCGTGCGCCAATCCAACACCCGCACCAACCGTGCCGAACCCTGATCGGGCGCCGCCGCCACACGGCACGTACAGCCCCACTCGTAATTCACACTGAGGAAATAGACGCCGGGCCGGGACAGCATCGCTGCAATCGCGTCGATTTCGGCCAAGTGTTGGTTGCTGTTGCGCACAAGCCAGGCACGCGATGCTCGATCAAGCGCTTTCAGAACGCGCGGTGGCACCCCTTTTGTTGCCAGATCGAACAGTGCATGGGCCCGAGGCAGCTCGGCACGCAGTGTTTCCTGCGGAAATGCAGCACCGACCGACAAAACCGGGATTTGCTTTAAAGTCGAATGAATATTGTTCACAGTTCGCACTCATGGATGCTGTTCAAGTCCGATCACTCCTATCAGACGCTTCAGTTTGACCGCTGACGGCAGCAAAATCGACATACTATGAACGTGGTTCATATTCCGAATTTATGCAAGACTGCTGTTGCGTTCTATCCAAAGCATGGATTTCGCTGTCATTAATTGACTTCGCGCCACAGCGAACCTATAAGCCCCAACTTCAGACAACACGCCTTCGATGTCGACGCGCGACACGGTGAGGCGGTGCGGATCGTGGTGACCGGCAGCGAAACGCGCAATGTCGGCTTGTACTTTTGGAGATTTCGTGTCGTGAAACGTACCTATCAGCCCAGCAAGCTCGTTCGTAAGCGCCGCCATGGCTTCCGTAAGCGCTGCGAAACAGTGGGCGGCCTGCGCGTGCTGGCGCGTCGTCGCGCCAAGGGCCGCAAGCGTCTGTCGGCTTAATTGAAAGGCGTCAGCAATGGCGCCGACTTTTTCCCTTTTGACGTTGCAACGGCGCTCAGAATTTCTGAGAGTGCGAAACGGCTTAAGGTGGGCAACTGCGGCATTCGTACTCGAAGCTCGGACCCGTGATGGCTGGCTGGCACCGACCACGGTTCCAGCCGATATCGCAAGGTTTGGTTTTACGGTCACGAAAAAGTTGGGGTCGGCCGTTCGGCGCAATCGCATCAAACGTCGACTTAAGGCGGCGGTCGTAAGCGCCGCAGCGGAACATGCGAGGCCGGGCTTCGATTACGTAATCATCGCCCGCGAGCCAGCGGAACTCCGAGTGTTTGAAAGTCTGATTGCAGACTTGCAGACCGCATTTACGAAGGCACACAGCCAACGGCCACAATCGACAGGTCGTGGTCGGGTGTCGAAAACGAATAATTCGCCTGCGGCGTGACCTGTTGTCACTGGCAACGGGCGGCAAAACTCGCCACACAAGCGCTAAAATCCAAGCCACGCTGCGGCGTGATACTACAAACCAGGGCAGGCATCCCGTTTGGGATTTCCCAACCCAGCCGAGGCGACGATGCAGAGCCAACAGCCTGAGCAGCAAAAAAACCTGATCCTGGCCATCGTCTTGTCGATGGCAGTCGTGTTCGGTTGGCAGTTCTTTTACGCCGGACCGAAGATGCAGGAAGAGAAGGAGCGCCTCAAGCGCCAGCAAGCACAGTCGCAGCCGACGAGCACCGCGCCTGGCACGCCTGGAGCCGCACCAGGCATTGCGACACCGGGCGTTGCAGGTGCCCCCACAATTCCAGGCGTGACGGTTGTGCCAGTTGCCATAACAAGAGACCAAGCGATTGCAGCGTCGCCGCGTGTTGCCATCGAGACGCCAGCCGTCAAAGGCTCGATCTCACTGAAAGGGGCGCGCATCGACGACGTCGCCCTCGTCAACTATCATGAGACGGTCAATCCCAGCAGCCCAACCATCAAGTTGTTCTCGCCAACGGATGCACCAGAGCCGTACTTCGCCGAGCATGGTTGGGTTGCAGCCACCGGCATTGCGCAAAAAATGCCGGATCGCGACACATTGTGGGTCCAGGCAAAACCCGGTGCGCTGACCCCGACACAGCCCGTCAGTCTGAGTTGGGATAACGGTCAGGGTCTGAAGTTCAGCCGCACGATTGCCGTCGATCCAGCCTTCATGTTTACGGTGACCGATACAGTCGAGAACACGTCCGCAGCCGAAGTAACTCTTTATCCTTACGCCCGCATCTTCCGCCTCGGGACACCAGTCATCCAAGGGTTTTACATCCTGCACGAAGGCCCGATCGGCTTTGTTGGCGAGGCTGGATTGCAGGAATTGGCTTATGCCGATCTGCTGAAGGATGGCGGCGGCAAGACCGTCGAGAAGGCCGGCAACGGCTGGCTTGGCTTCACCGACAAGTATTGGGCAGCAGCCCTCGTGCCATCGCAAGGCGATATGTTCACCGCCAACTTCCGCGGCAACAAGAAGACGGCGACTGCCAAGGAAAGCTTTCAGACCGATTACACGCTGACAGGCCAAGTTATCTCGCCCGGTCAAAAAAAGACGGTAGAGGGCCGCTTGTTTGCTGGCGCCAAGCAAGTGCAACTGATCAATAGCTACACGGAAGATCTCAAGATCAACCGCTTCGATCTGATGATCGACTGGGGCTGGTTCCACTTCATCACCAAGCCTTTGTACAAACTGATCAATTGGCTGGCGCAGGCCCTCGGCAACTTCGGTTTGGCAATCCTGGCAGTTACCGTGCTCGTCAAGGGCGCGTTCTTCCCGCTCGCCAACAAGTCGTACGCCTCGATGGCAAAGATGAAAAAGCTTCAGCCCGAGATGGAGAAGCTGCGCGAACGCTTCAAAGACGACAAAGTTGGCATGCAGAAGGAGCTGATGGGGCTCTACCAGAAGGAAAAGATCAATCCGATGGCGGGCTGTCTGCCTGTCCTTCTGCAGGTGCCAGTTTTCTTCGCACTATATAAGGTTTTGTTCGTGACGATCGATATGCGGCACGCGCCGTTCTTCGGTTGGATCAAGGATCTATCGGCGCCGGATCCAACATCGTTGTTCAACCTGTTCGGGCTGCTGCCGTTTGCGGTGCCAGAATTCCTGCAGGTCGGCATTTGGCCGCTGATCATGGGCGCGACGATGTGGGTCCAGATGCAGCTGAACCCAAAGCAGCCGGATCCCGTTCAGCAGATGGTGTTCAACTGGATGCCGGTGATGTTTACCTTCCTGCTCGGCACCTTCCCGGCAGGCTTGGTGATCTATTGGGCCTGGAACAACCTGCTCTCTATTGGCCAGCAATCGCTGATCATGAAGCGGCAAGGGGTTGACGTACCGCTGCTTGAGAACATGGGGCTTGCGAAGTTTTTCGGCGGCGCAAAACCGTCAACCGAAAAGCCTGTGATCAAGGCTGTTGCGAAAGCTGCCAACGACACGAAGCCAGCCGACAAGCCTAAGGCCTGAGGTGGAACCGGAAGCCCTCGATCCCGCATATCTGGCCGAGGGCGAGCGGCTGTTCGCCGGTAATTGGATGTTCGTGCGCGGCGTCCCGGAACTTGAGTTTCTGCCGCCCAGCGATCGGCCCGAGATCGCATTCGCCGGACGCTCGAATGTCGGCAAGTCTAGCCTGATCAATGCCCTGGTTGGCCAGGGTGGTTTAGCACGAACGTCCAATACGCCGGGTCGAACGCAGGAGCTCAACTACTTCCGGCCACCGGACCAGGGCCCAGGTCGCTTGCTATACCTCGTCGATATGCCAGGCTACGGCTTTGCTAAGGCGCCGAAGGACAAGGTCAAAAAGTGGACCGGGCTGGTCAAAGCCTACCTGCGCGGCCGGGTTACGCTGAAGCGCGTTTTCCTGTTGATCGACGCACGGCATGGCATCAAAGCTGTCGACCAACAGATCATTGACCTACTGAACGAAGCTGCGGTGTCATTTCAGGTCGTGCTGACCAAGGCCGACAAAATTAGCGTGCCCGCGCTTGAAGCTGTGTCTGCCAAGACGCTTGACGCCCTAAAGAAGGAGCCTGCCGCCTTCCCGGTATTGATCGCAACGTCGTCGGAGCGTGGCGGCGGTATTGATGTGTTGCGGGCAACGATCGCTCAAATGTGCATCGAGCAATAATAAACCGACAGCACTATTCAAACCCGCGCCACAGCGTTGCGACGGTCTCGAGGCCATTCTGCCCGAACTTGGATAGCACGCCGCCAAGGATCATCAGCCCCGCCCAACCGGCAGCTTTGGCGAGCAACCGCCCGTAGTTTGCCTTCACACGAACGTCAAACACTTGATCCGGCAAAGCCGTGTCCGCGCTCAGACCATCAGATGCAATGGTGCGTGCCGACACGATCAATTGCAGTTGCCCCGCCCCACGACGCAGCGGTGTGATGTTCCAACGCCAACTGGCGAAATCGTCAGCCCCGACGCCCAGACCATTGTCGAGCCACTGGGTCTCGGGTGAACCGGTCTCGATCATGAAACCACCATCCGGCGCCCGCAAACGCACAGACATTGCTTTCGTGACGATCAGCTCGTGTAGGTATGACGCGCCGTTTCCCTGCAAACCATCAGATACGGCATTGATGTTGGCCCGCGCGATCCGAACCTCGACCATCTCCACACGGTCCACTTGCATGGTGCGCGGGATATTTTCGGCAAGTTGGCCGGGTTCGATTGGTGCCGATTTTTGCGGCTGGACCTTCGGTGCCTTTGGCACTTTCGTCCGCTGCACCGGCACCGGGATGTTCGTTGGTGGCGGCGGAACGAAATCTGGTTCGGGAAATGGTGCACCTGCAATACCGCCATCGAACGCAAACGGATCAGGCCGCTGTACCGACTGCATCGGATGTGGAGTACGCAGTGGAGGCAACGCGTTCTGATGCGGCTCGACCGGCGCTGGCCAAGCCACGGACGACGGCGGCGCAACCGGCGCACCAAGTTGACGAGGCCGCAAAGGGCTTGGCGGCACTTCGGCCAAGGGGCTTGGCAGCGGCGACTGAACCGGCGGCAATGGCGGTGGCCGACGCGACGGTGGAGCATCATCGATAATAAATGGCGCGGCAGGGGGTTCCCACCCCATGGCTTCGTCGATGCGGTCGCGGTCCTCAACCGAGGGTGGCGACCGGGAAGGGGTTGGTCGTTCGACCGCCGCATCTCCAGGAATTGCCTGGCCGGCGGAATCGGGATAGCCGCCAGCGTGTTCCCCACGTTGCTGCGGCAACGACTGCGGAACCGGGGTCGGCTCTGTGACCGATGGCAACGATGCCACGATCGGTGCCATTGGAACTGGCGCTGGCGGCGGCGGCAACTCCACGCGAGGCTGTGGTTTTACCGCTGTTCCACCAGGTGGCGCAGGATAAGGCTCGCGCGGCGGCAAAGTTGGATTTGGCTTGGGTTGATTGCGCGTGGCATCGATACGACGACGCACGTTCGCCAATATCTGCTCGTTGGTCTGCGTCGCGGCGCTACTGCTGGGGCCTTGTGGCACAACAGGCGGTGCATACGCTGGTGCACCAGCACCCTGCGCCGACGGTTGAGCAGCGGCAGCAGGTGGCGCGAGTTGCTGGCGCGGCGGCCCGGCAGGCACTTGGTTCTTTTGCAGAGCGCGGATCGCCCCTTCAAAGGTCAAGCCGTGGGCTTGTAACATGGAGGCCGAAACGCTATTGCCCTCACCGACGATGGCGGCCAACACGATGGCACCATTGATTTCACGGCGACGACTTTGCCGAGCGGCAGCGGCTGCATAGTCCAAGATGCGAATGAGCGCTTCGTCGGCTGCCGGATCGTTCGGCTGGCCCGGTGGAACGCGGTCTTCGCTATGCCCAAGATGTGATGAGACATCGGCCATCAGCCTCTGAATATCGATCCCTGAGGCCTGCATGACCTGGCTGGCATCGGGATCCTCCGCCAGGGCCAACAGCAGATGCTCAAGCGTCACAGTTCGGTAGGCCTGAGCCCGTGCATACTCGTGCGCGCGGCCAAGCGTTGCTGACAGGGTCGCCGACACGGGCACCCAGTTCAAGGCCTCTGCGAACGACTGCGACATGCCTTTCCTCTCATCGGGGGGCAACGAACTCGCCCCACCAAACAGGCCAAAACGACTCAGGGTGCCCAGTCTAGCCGATCCCACGGCCTCTGGCACCGCACCATCGTTGGCTAACGCACCGTCTTCCAACAGCGCGCTTGCGACCCGTTAGAGCCTACTAGCCACCAATTGTGAGGGAATTCCGTTGAGACCGGCCCACATGCGGCTATAACACTGCCAATTATACGCACCACAATTGCAACGTGAGATTGACAGACATGACGTCAAAGCGTGAACCGACCAGCTCACCGTGGGATGAAGCCCCGCCGCCGCAAGTTCAGGCCCGTATCCTGGCTGAAGCATTGCCAAGCTTGATCCGCTATGATGAGCAGACGGTCGTAATCAAGTTCGGCGGCAATGCGATGGGCGATCAAGCGCTTGCCGACGCGTTCGCCCAGGACATCGTCTATCTCAAGCAATCCGGTGTGAACCCGATTGTGGTGCACGGCGGCGGACCGCAGATCGCAGCGATGCTGAAAAAGCTCGAGATCAAGTCCGAATTCGTCAACGGCCTGCGGGTGACCGACAAGCCAACCGTCGAGATCGTCGAAATGGTATTGGCTGGCGCCATCAACAAAGAGATCGTCTCGGCGATCAACCGGCAGGGCGGCAAGGCCGTTGGCATCTGCGGCAAGGACGCCAACTTGATGATCGCCCGGCAGATCACCGAGATGCCGGACCCCGAGAGCAACATCATGAAGGCGGTCGATATCGGCTATGTCGGCGAGCCAATCGAGGTCAATCCACACATCGTCGACGTTATTTCAAAATCAGACCTGATCCCGGTGATTGCGCCAATCGGCGTATCGCGCGACGGCCAGACCCTCAACATCAACGCCGATACGTTCGCCAGCGCGTTGGCTGCACGCATGAAGGCGGCGCGCCTGTTGCTACTGACCGACGTCGAAGGTGTACTCGACAAAAACAAGAAGCTGATCGCGGAATTGACCGTTGACGAGGCCCGCGCACTCATTCGCGACGGCACCATCACCGGCGGCATGATCCCGAAAATCGAAGGCTGTATCGAGGTCGTAGAAGCTGGCGTCGAGGCCGTCGTCATCATCAACGGCAAGGTGCCCCATTGCGTGCTGCTGGAACTTT
Organism: Hyphomicrobiaceae bacterium; assembly: GCA_031429105.1. Classification (GTDB taxonomy): domain Bacteria; phylum Pseudomonadota; class Alphaproteobacteria; order Rhizobiales; family Hyphomicrobiaceae; genus JAKFWF01. The sequence continues at coordinate 27,479 of JANOYV010000099.1, forward strand.
TCACCGAGCACGGCGCTGGCACGATGGTTGGCAGCCGCAAGAAGGGGAAGCGGTAACTGGTAGCCCTAATAGCCAGGCGCGATAAGCCAAACAACGCGCGCTTGGCGTTACCGACCTATCGGTGCTGAACCTGGCCATCTGAAAAATCTATAAACTCGCCGTCGCGATGCAGCACTTTGCTGTGCTGACCGAGCTGTCCGGAAATCAATAGCAAGTCTGCGTCGAGCGCGAACTCGGAGAGCTTGTCGGAGGGCCAAAAGAGAGAGACGGGCTTAGCTCCGAATAAGGCTTCGTAAGCATCGGTCAATTTTTGTCTGGCGGATGGAACATTCCATTGCACCTCGGCCGGCACTCGGGTCTGGGCGAATACGCCACCCGCACCAAGCAGGCGCTGGCAGAAGGCAGAGAATTCCGTGTGCTGATTTACGAAGTGGACCCACGCCGATTGCAGGCCCGACGGCATCAGAAAAAGTTCTCCACTATGCACCGCCAGTACGACAGTCAGATTCCGCAGCTCATTCTCGAGTTGTTCTGCAATGAGCGGGTCCGATTGGACTAGCGCGCTTGCTGTCGCCGGCAATGGAAAGGTCTTTGCTCGAACTATAACTTCGGCGACTGTCAGTGGCTTCGAGACGTAGCGTCGCTCACGCCTCAACCGCTCGTTGAGCCAAAGCAGAAAGACCACCACCAAGATAACAAATATTGCCAAAGCATAAGTCATCGTTCACTCGCCATGCTTCGCACCACAGACACTTCGCTTCGACATTACCATGCATAGCTGTCAGCGGGGGATGCCGCCTTCTGGCGCCGTTTCATCACCCGCGCCCAGCGCACGCTGCATGAGGACCTGATCGAGCCAACGGCCATTCTTGAAGCCGACGGCATGGACGGTGCCGCAAAACGTGAACCCGGCGGCCCGGTGCAGGCCAATCGACCCGCGTTGTCCACTATCGCCAATCACCGCGATCATTTGGCGGGAGCCGCGTTTCGTCGCGATATCAACGAGCGCCGACAACAACGCCCGGCCGACACCTGCGCGCTGCGCATCGGGCGCGACATAGATCGAGTTTTCGACGCTCCAGGCGTAGGCCGGTCGCGGACGATAGGCGCCAAGATAACCGTAGCCCGCGACTTTGCCGTCGACCTCGGCCACGAGATAGGGGAAGCCCGCGTCGATCACCGCCGCCATGCGACGCGCCATTTCCGCTTCATCGGGCGCTGATAGCTCGAAGCTCGCCGTGCCAGATACGACAGCCGGGCGGTAAATAGCTGTGATCGCTGGAATATCAGCTGTTGTCGCCGCGCGGACTTCAATTGAACCTGTCATGCCTCACTCGTCTTTTATGGCCCGTCGCTTCCGACCGGCTCCCGGAACGGCGTCCGGATGCGACGCTGAAATCCACGCTTTACCGTTGCTTCCGACCGGCTCCAGGAACGGGAGTCGGAAGTGACAACAAACAAGAGTTCTATCCCGTCGCATCCGGCCGGCTCCCCGCAGGGGAGTCGGATGCGACCACAAATAGAGAGGGCTCCACTTTGCAGCGGAGCCCTCCCGAATATCAAGTCTGATGGACGATGGCGTCGCTTAGTCGCGATTGCCAAAGAGCGACAGCATCGACGTGAACATGTTGATGAAGTCGAGGTACAGGTTCAAAGCACCCATGATTGCGCCCTTCGCCATCAACGTCGCGTCACCAGCGATCTGGTAGTAGCCATCCTTAATCTGCTGCGTATCGTAGGCTGTGAGGCCAGCGAAGATCAGCACGCCCAGCACCGAGACGGCGAACTGGAGGGCTGACGACTGCAGGAAGATGTTGACCAGACCAGCAACCACAAGACCAATCACACCCATGATCAGGAACGAACCCCAACCGGACATATCCTTTTTGGTCGTATAGCCATAAAGGCTAAGTCCAGCAAACGCCGCAGCCGTCACAAAGAAGACCTGGGCGATCGAGCCGAGTTTGTAGACGAGGAACAGCGACGACAGCGACACGCCCATGGCAACCGCAAACAGCCAGAACGAGACCTGCGTAGCTGCCGTGCTCATCTTGTAGACGCGGAACGACAGGAACATGACGAGCGCCAGCGGCATCAACATCACGACCCACTTCAATGGCGAAGTATAGAGCATCTGGCCGAATGGCGTCAGCGCGGCGCGTCCAGCAGCGCCGGTTGCACCACCAGTTGCGGCTATCACGGTTGCGTAGGCGGCGACACCACTGACCGCGATACCGCCAGCCATGTAGTTGTAGACGCCGAGCATATAGGAGCGCAGGCCCTCATCGACGACCGCGCCGCTTTGCTGGCGCGCTGCCGTGCCTGGCTGCGCAAATCTGTTGTCGTACTGAGCCATGGTTTCAAGTTCCCTATGAAATAGTTGGCGGGCGCACCTTCCCCGCACACTAAGATATGAACTGCGCCGGTGTCACTTTCAAGGCTCGCGCAGAGGTTTATTTCCAAGGCTTAAGGTAAGGTTTATCGGCGTCCCCGGCAAGGGTTGTCTATGCGATTCCAACGTTATTCTGAACGCAGATAGGGAACGGCTGGCGCACGAAGCACAGCCCACGTTCCAATTCCGCCAAAAACCATGACGAGACCTAGGCTTACACCTAGGGCCTGGGCGACGGCAGCGGGTGACAGGACGAACGGCACATCCATTACGCGCGTCAACGCAATCCAGGCCGCCAGAGCGCCGAGGACGACTGCGAACACCGCCGTTACACCAGCTAGAATGCCGTATTCTAGCGCATGCGACGTCAAAATGCGCCGTCGCGTGGCCCCCAATACTTTCAGCACTACCGCCTGTTGAATGCGCCGCCGCTGCGCCGTCGCCAAAGCACCGGCCAAAACCAAGGCACCGGCCAACAATGTCACGCTGCCCGCGACCCGCACCGCCGTCATGATCTTTCCAAACACCACATTGAACGAGTTGATGGCGTCTTTCACACGGATGGCGGTTGTCGCCGGGTGAGCCTTGCCGATGGCCCGACCAACGGCTGCCTCGACGCCCAACGTTGTCTCCTTCGGCAGCGCGATGGTCGCCAACAGGTTGTGTGGGGCAGCCCGCAACACGTTCGGCGAGAACACCAGCACGAAGTTGATCGCCAAGCTCTCCCACTTCACTTCGCGCAGGTTCGAAATGCGCGCCGTGACGTTGCGACCGAGCACATTGACGGTCACCTCATCGCCGACTTTCAACTGCAGGCGCTTGGCGAGGTCCGCCTCGAACGAGACCAGTGGCTCGCCCGCGTAGTCCTTCGGCCACCACGAGCCCGCAACCACCTTCGAGCCGTCAGGAACATCCTCCGCATAGGTCAAGCCACGGTCGCCATTCAGCACCCATTGAGCCTCGGGCGGGGCTTTCAGTTCCTCGACGGGCACGCCCTTCAAGCGTACCATCCGCCCTCGCAGCATCGGCGCGTTATCAATGCGCGCTTCTGGCGCGACGCCCTTGACCGTCTTGGTGAAACTGTCCAACTCGCCCTTTGGAATGTCGAGCACGAAGTAGTTCGGACTGTTGGTCGGCACGCGACCGGTCAATTCCTTGATGATAGAGGCATCGGCGAGCGCTACCGCAACGAGCAACGACAGGCCAGCGCCTAACGACAAGATCACCGAGCGGGTGAGACCGCCGGGCGCACCAAGATTGCCGACCGCCAACGCCAACTCGGGCCAGCGCGAGCGTTTCGCCCGAGCAGCTAATCGCGTGACGAGTTCGCCGAGCCCCAAGAACACACCAAATACAACAATCAGACCGAGACAGAAATAGATCGCGATCTTGCGCGCATCGGAATTCAGTACCGCGAAGGTTGCGAGCGCCAGCGCTGCGGCAATCGTCGCTGCAATGATTGCAGGTCGCGGCCACACGCTTTCGGGCGCCACTTCCTCTCGGAACAGCACACCTGCCCGCACCATCTCGGCCCGACCCAGCGGCCACAGCGTGAACACCAGCGCCACCAGGAACCCATAGGCTGCCGCCGACACCACGCTCCACGGGCTGATCGTGATCTCGGCGCGGATCGGCAAGCTTGCGCCATAGAACCCGTTGAGGACGACCGGCACCAGATAACCAAGCACAATGCCGATGACGACGCCGATCGCCGCAATCGCCATAACTTGCGCAAGAAAAATCCCGAAGATCAATCGGCTCGACGCGCCCAAACTTTTGAACGTGGCAATGACTTTGCGACGCCGATCAATAAACGTTGCAACCGCATTGGCGACACCAACGCCGCCAACCAAAAGTGCGGTCAGTCCAATGAGCGTCAAGAACTGGCGCAACCGCTCCAGCGTGCGGGTGACCTGGGGCGAGGGATCGCGCCGGTCCGCTATGATAAAGCCCGACTCCGGTAGGCCTTTGGTCACCTCGTCGCGGAACTTGCTCAGTGTAGGACCAGTCGCCGCCGCACCGTCTGGCAATGCCAGTGCATAACGCCAACGGATCAAACTTCCTGGCTGAATAAGGCCGGTTTTCTCGAGTGTCGCCAACGACACGAAAATCCTCGGACCGAACGTCAGGCGGTCTGAAATATTATCAGGTTCTTGCTCAATCACCGCCGTGATCGGTACCGTCGCAGTGCCAATCGTAATCGGATCGCCGATCTTGAGGTTGAGCCGTTCGAGCAGAATTGGATCGAGTGCAGCACCGGGGCTCGAACGCACGGAGGTCTCGAGCGTCTTGCCGCCCTGCAGCTTGGTCTCCCCGACGAGAGGGTAAGCTGCATCGATGCCCTTGAGCTCGGCCAACGCCTGCTCGTTGCCATCGATGGTGCGCGCCATCACCCGCAACGTTGCGGTTTCGCTTACCCGCCCGCGCGCTGTCAGCCAGCTGAATTCACTCGATTCTGCACGTTTATGCGAGCGGGCAAACGTAACGTCACCGCCGAGAATCGTGCGGCCCTGCGATTCAAACCCTGCGCGCAGCGCGTCGCCCAATGCGCCGACGCCCGTGATCACCATCACGCCCAGCGCAACGCAGGCGACGAAGACGTAAAATCCCCGCAGGCCGGACCGCATTTCACGGATTGCAAAGCGGATCGGTAAGGGCAAGCGAGCGAGCCATGGTTGCGAAACCGGCACTGTCAGGTCGATACTGGTCATGCTGATGCCAGCTCCTGAGCCCGTTGTGCAGTCAGATCGAGACGACCGTCCGCCATGTAAACGGTACGTTCGCAAAGGCCAGCAAGCTTTGTATCATGGGTTATCAGAACCAATGTCGCACCGCGCCGCTTCTGCATACCAAACAGCAAGTCGACGACTTGCCCACCCGTTTTGGTGTCGAGGTTGCCGGTCGGCTCGTCGGCGAGGATCAGCTTCGGCCGGGGTGCGAGTGCCCGGGCTAGCGCCACGCGTTGCTGTTCGCCACCCGATAACTGGGCTGGAAAATGTGTTTTGCGCGGACCTAACCCGACCTCGTCCAGCAATCCCGACGCCACCTCAAACGCTTCTGCGTTGCCCGCGAACTCGAGCGGCAACGCAACGTTTTCAAGTGCAGTCATCGTTGGCACCAGATGGAACGACTGAAACACGATGCCAATGTCGGCACCACGTGCCAGTGCCAGTTGGTCCTCGTTCATGGACACGAAGTCGTGCTTGGCCACCGTAACCTTGCCGCGTGTCACCCGCTCCAGTCCGGCCATGATCATCAGCAGCGACGTCTTGCCCGAGCCAGACGGGCCAACGATTGCAACGGACTGCCCTGCCGGGATGCTCAGCGATACACCGCGCAGAATATCGACCGGTCCGGCGCGACTGGTCAGCGTCAAATGGACATCTTCGAGCGATACGATTGGCTGTACTGAGGTCACGCGCGTCTCCGCTGGGTCTTGTCTTATGGGGCACCCATTTCTAAGTGATGCCCAAGGATGCAGGAAGGTCGAGGCTGGAACATGGGTTTGTTTCGCAATTGCACAAGACCGATTGACGCGGGGACGATTGTCGCGGGGCCCATTTACGCGGGATCCGTCACGGCGGCTGGCGTGTCACGGCGGACGATAGCTCGCACCATCGTGGCATGTGGCCTCGCAACATCGATCATTGGACCCATGACAGCACTTCCTGGCCACGCTGCAGACCCAACGCGCCCGATCCGGATCGTCGCTTATGGTGATAGCTTGACGGCAGGCTATGGCCTAAAGCCGTCCGAAGCCTTTCCTGCACAGTTGGAAAAAACGCTCAAAGCCCAAGGCCTCAGCGTTGAGATCATCAATGCGGGCGTTTCGGGCGATACGACGTCGGCTGCCCTCGACCGCTACGACTGGGCCATTCCCGATGGGATCGATGCTGTCATCGTCGAATTGGGGGCGAACGATGCGTTGCGCGGACAACCACCCGAGCAAGCGCGGCGCAATCTTGATACAATCCTGACACGACTGTCGAAATCGGGCGTTGCAGTGCTTTTGGCGGGCATTCCAGCGCCAACCAATTGGGGTGAAGCCTATGTCAAAGCCTTCGATCCGATGTTTGCCGAACTTGCCAACAAGCATGGCGCGCTACTTTACCCGTTTTTCCTCGATGGGGTGGCACTGAAATCGGACCTCAGCCTTCCGGACGGATTACATCCCAATGCCAAGGGCGTTGCCGTGATCGTTGAGCGTATCGGACCCAAAGTCACTGAGTTGCTCGAACGAGTTGCCGTCAAACGCAAAGCAGGGTGAAATCGACCACCGCTTTTGATCAGGTCATTCAGGGGACTCCCATGCCGCGCCTGTTTGCCGCCATCCAAATTCCAGAGCCGATTGCGATCACGCTCGACCGCATTCGGCAACCGACACCGGGCGCTTGGTGGATTCCACCTGCGGACATGCACCTGACCTTGCGGTTTGTCGGCGATGTCGACATGGGGCGGGCGCGCGAATTTGCCGACGAACTGGCCCGCATAAATCTCAACGCGTTCTCCTTGAAACTGGCGGATCTTGGCAGCTTCGGCGGCGACGAGCCGCGCGTGCTGTGGGCGGGCGTCGAGCCCTGTGAACCACTTGACGCACTTGCACGCGCTTGCGAGCGGGCTGCGCGAAATGCTGGCTTACCGCCTGAGGGTCATGCCTGGAAGCCGCACGTGACGGTGGCCCGCCTGCGCCATACCCCCCTCGATGCGGTGGTGCGCATTTTGAAACGCAAAGCGACGTTTAACACCGAACCGTTTTTCGTCGGCAAATTCGCTTTGATGTCCGCCAAGCCGACTGTCGGCGGCGGCCCCTATGTCTGCGAAGAAGAGTTCGTGCTCGCAGGTGGGCAATACGCAACGTATGCCGATGACAACAACTATTAGGACCATGATCGATGGCCATGAAACTTGACAATGCAGCAATTATTCTCGGATTGAAGTCGCTACCCGCCTGGACGCTGGTATCAGGCCGCGAAGCCATCACGCGGTCGTTCAAGTTTGCCGATTTCAATGAAGCGTTCGGCTTTATGACGCGTGCCGCACTTGTGGCCGAACAGCTAAATCATCATCCGGAATGGTTCAACGTGTGGAACCGGGTCGACGTGACGCTCGCGACGCACGACGCAGGTGGCGTAACCGCACTCGACCTGAAACTCGCGACCGCCATGGATCAGATCGCCGACTAATTGCTGGTCAGTGCTTGCGGGGGAGAAACCGTGCGCGCAGCACCGGGTCATTCAAATTGGCAACCGACGGACGTGTCTGCACGGCTTCAATTTCCTTCAACGCCGTTTCGAGCGCTGCCGAAATCTTCTCTAGGCCCGGAACTCGCGCCAGATCGCCCTGCATGTATTGTACGGTTTGCCGGACGGTCGTCAGGTCGATCGACGGCGGCCAAGCCCGGTTACGCGAAATCTTGAACATGAGACACCCTACAACTGGCGCAGCGTATCATTCCGCTGCGCATTCGTTTGACTGGGCAGTAGGATCGCAAGAAATAGACCAATCGGCAATAATGATTTGTTAAACATATTGTGGAAGATGCGCGTTCTGTTTTGGGACAATGGCACGCAAAATGTTGTCCGCGTTTGCCGACGGAACGTTTACCTTGAACTGGCAGTCTCCAGCGCAATTGGTGTGCGTTAGGAGTGTAAGCGTTGGCGAAATCTCCAAGCCTTTTGATGATCGTCGAAAATTTGACCGTGCCGATTGATCGCCGCGTTTGGCAAGAGGCCACGACCCTGCGCGATGCCGGCTACACGATCTCGATCATTTGCCCCAAAGGCGCGCAGTACACAAAGAGCTACGAACTGCTCGATGGCATTCATGTATTCCGGCACCCGCTGCCGTTCGAGGCAGACGGGGCATTCGGCTATGCACTTGAATATTCATGGGCCCTGTTTTGGGAGTTTGCGCTTTCGATCCGCGCCTACTTCAAAGTGGGATTTGACTGCGTGCAGGCCTGCAACCCACCCGATTTGATTTTCATCATCGGCGCATTCTGGAAATACTTCTTCGGCAAGCCATTCCTGTTCGATCACCACGACATCAATCCCGAATTGTACGAAGCCAAGTTCGGCAAGCGCGGCGCGTTCCATCGCTTGCTGTTGAAGCTCGAGCGTTGGACCTTCGCCACCGCCGATGCCTCAATCGCAACGAACGAAACATTCAAGTCGATCGCGATTGCGCGTGGCGGAATGGACCCCGACCGCGTTTTCGTAGTGCGCTCGATTCCTGATCTGTCGCGCTTCAAACGCGTCGAGCCAAGTGCCGTCTTGCGCAACGGCCGCCGCAACGTCATCGGATATGTCGGCATCATGGGCGCCCAGGATGGCGTCGACCTGTTGATCGAAGGCATGGCGCATTTAGTCAACGAGCGAGGCCGCCGGGATACGCAATGCGTCATCGTCGGCTCGGGCACCGAGCTAGATCGCCTCAAGCGCATGGTCGCTGAACACGGCCTTGCCGACTACGTGACGTTCACCGGCTTCCTATCGGGTCAACCGCTCTTGCAGGCGTTCTCGACGTTCGATATTGGGGCGATCCCAGATCCGAAGAACGGCTACAACGACAAGATCTCGATGAACAAGGTGTTCGAGTACATGAGCCTGGGCATCCCGTTTGTGCAGTTCGCTTTGGACGAAGGTATGAAAGTGGCAGGCGAAGCAGCCCTCGTCGCACACGACAACTCGCCGGTCGCCTTCGCCGAACAATTGGCGAAGCTACTGGAGGACACGGCGTTACGCGGAACACTCGCCGGTGTTGGCAAGGCGCGCGCAAAGGCGCTGCTGCGATGGGAAACGGAACGTGCGCAACTCTTGGCCGCCTACGACTGCATCCTGAACGAGCGCGGTACAAGCTCGGTTATGGCTGTTCCAACTCGCTAACTCACACCGCCGCCGTGGACGCCGACACACGGGTTATTTATAAGCGTAGCATCTGATGCAGCAAGGACGCATACACGATGCCAAGCTCTACGCTGACCCCGGCTGCCCGCGACATGCTTCGTGCGGTTAGCGTTGCGACCCTGACGACATGCCTGTTCAAACGTGGATTTCGCGGGCAGTTGATCAACGACGTCAAGCCGCTTGCAGGTGGTGCTCAGCGCATCGTTGGTGAAGCCTTCACGGTGCGCACGATCCCGGCGCGTGAGGACCTCGCCACCATGGCGATCTTGAGCGATCAAGCCTATCCGCAACGTGCAGCGATCGAGGCCTGTCCGCCCGGTTCCGTGCTCGTCATCGATAGTCGCCGTGATGCCCGCGCAGCATCTGGTGGCGACATCCTAATGACCCGATTGATGGTGCGCGGGGTCGCCGGCTGCATCACCGACGGTGGCATGCGCGACTGTGCCGAGATCGCAGCGATGGGCTTTCCGGTCTATCAAGCGAAGCCATCGGCACCAATCAGCCTGATCCATCATTTATCTGTCGACATGAATGTGCCGATCGCCTGTGGCGATGCGCCGGTATTTCCCGGCGACATCATCGTTGGTGACACAGAGGCGGTGGTTGTGCTGCCAGCGCACCTCGCCAACGAAATCGCCGCAGAAGCATTTGAAATGACGGCCTACGAGGACTTTGCCGTCCAAGAAGTGCGCGGCGGCGCACTGATGTTCGACGTCTATCCAGCGAACGACGCCAGTCGCAGTAAGTTTGCCAAGTGGCGGGCAGTGCACGGCCGTTAAGGATCAGCACGACGCGACCGCGTTTCTCACAACTACAAACTTAATGTTACGAGAGCCTTCGATGAAACTACCGGAACTCGCCTTCACGATTACCGAATGGTCGAAGGTTGCGCAAACCACCCATCGCGGCGAGACCGGACAAGCAACATGGCGCACGTTCTCCATTGGCGATTTGCGCGTACGAATGGTCGAATATTCAGCTGGCTACCTTGCCGACCATTGGTGTGATCGGGGTCATGTGCTCTACGTGCTTGAGGGTGAACTCGATACCGAATTGCGCGATGGCCGCACCTTCAAATTGCAACCAGGCATGAGCTACCAAGTTTCCGACTTCGGTGATGCCGCGCATCGGTCATCAACGACCACGGGCGCGAAACTATTCATCGTCGACTAAACATCAACGGGCGAACCGTTGCGTCGCCGACACCAATTCGTGCACGATACCCGGCTCAGTCATGGCGTGGCCGGCATCAGGCACAATTCGAAGGTCGGCGCCGGGCCACGCCTTGTGCAGATCCCAGGCGTTTTTCATCGGCGTCACGACGTCGTAGCGGCCATGGATGATAACGCCTGGGATATCAGCGATGCGATGGGCATCGCGCAGCAACTGGTCGTCCACCTCGAAGAACCCGCGATTGACAAAATAATGGCACTCGATGCGCGAGAACGCGATCGCGTAGCTATCAGCACCGAACTGCTTCACGCGATCTGGATCCTGAAACAACGATAGGGTCGTACCCTCCCAGATGCTCCAGGCACGCGCGGCTTCGAGCTGCACAGACCGGTCGGCATGCGTGAGGCGGCGATAGTAGGCAGCGATCATATCGCCGCGCTCTGCCGTCGGGATCAGATCTCGGTAGGCCTCGAACGCGTCGGGAAAGATCCAGCTGCTCCCGTCCTGATAAAACCAATCGAGCTCAGCCCGCCGCAAGAGGAATATACCGCGCAAAACGAGATGCAGTACGCGGTCTGGGTGACGTTGCGCATAGCACAGCCCAAGGGTCGAGCCCCAGGAGCCGCCCAAGACCTGCCAACGATCGACATCTAAATGTTGACGCAGCCGCTCCATGTCCTCGACGAGATCCCACGTCGTATTGTGTTCGAGTGACGCATGCGGCGTCGAGAGCCCGCAGCCGCGTTGATCAAACAGAATGATCCGATAAAGCGCGGGATCGTGATAGCGCCGCATCGTCGGATTGGAACCGCCGCCAGGACCGCCATGTACAATGACGACTGGAATGCCGCGGGGGTTTCCGCTGGCCTCCCAGTATACTTCGTGACCACCTGAAACCGCTAGCCGCCCGGCGGCATAGGGTTCAATGGGGGCGTATATGCCGAGCCGATTGGCGATTGATCCGGGGGTGGGCGGTCGAGGGATCATCAAAACCTTTCATGAAGACAGTCAGCATTCAACTAGATGCCGCGCTGACGCTGGCAACGAACGCAAGCACGGTCGACGCTAGAAGTTGCGCGTTGCCCGAGCAAGACGCGGCCGTATCTTATGTCGCCACCCGACACCACGTTTCAAACCGCCAACACGAGTTTTCCTGTCACCTCACGACGATCGAGCATACCCAAGGCGGCGACGATTTGATCGATCGGCATCACGGCATGCACATGCGGCTTCAATGCGCCCTCGGCGATCCAAGCCAGCACGCGCGCGATATTGGCCGTATGCGCAGCGGGATTGCGCAGTGCAACCTCGCCCCAAAAAACACCAATGATGTCGCAGCTTTTCAATAGCGGCAGGTTCAGCGGGACCTTAGGGATTTGTCCGCCGGCAAAACCGATAACCAGATAGCGCCCCATCCAGCCGATGGCACGTAATGCTGGCTCGGCATGATCGCCGCCGACACAATCATAGATCACATCGGGGCCGCGCCCGTCCGTCAAATCACGCAAGCCTTGCTTGAGATCGCATGTCGTATAGTTCAGCACCACGTCGGCGCCATGGCTCGTGCACACGCCGAGCTTGTCGTCGGATGACGCTGCCGCAATCACGCGTGCGCCCATCAACTTTGCGATTTCGACGGCGGCGAGCCCTGCCCCTCCCGATGCGCCAAGCACAGCAACCGTATCGCCCGGCTTCAAGCGCCCGCGATCGATCAAGCCGTGCATCGCGGTGCCATAGGTGACGCTGACGCCGGCCGCGATCTCATCTGCCACGCCGTCAGGAATGGCAATCAACGCGTCAGCCCGTGCGATGGCGAAGGTGCGTGCGCCGCCCCAGCCGATGAAGCCACAAACCCGTTGGCCAATCTTGAACATGTCGACACCCGGGCCAACTGCATCGACGACACCAGCAATCTCACCAGCGGGCGAAAACGGTAGTTGCGGCTTGTATTGATATTTGCCGCGCGTGATTAGCGTATCGAAGAAGTTGAGCGCGCAAGCGTGTACGCGAACCCGCACGTCGCCGGGGCCTGGCTCTGGCACCGGAACATCGTCAATAACGAGGGCTGCCGAGCCTTCAAGTGATTTGCACAGTACAGCCTTCATTGGCGGAACGCCACGATCAGCGCGTCGGGACCGGCTTCTCGCCGCGATAGTCGTAGAAGCCACGCTGCGTTTTACGACCAAGCCATCCGGCCTCGACATATTTCACAAGCAGCGGGCATGGCCGGTACTTCGAGTCAGCCAGGCCTTCGTACAGCACCTGCATGACCGACAGGCAGGTATCGAGACCGATGAAATCGGCCAATTCGAGTGGGCCCATCGGATGGTTGGCGCCGAGCTTCAATGCCTTGTCGATCGCTTCGACCGTGCCGACACCTTCATACAGCGTGTAGACTGCTTCATTGATCATCGGCAGCAGGATGCGATTGACGATGAAGGCCGGAAAATCTTCCGACACGGCAATCGTCTTGCCGAGGCTCGCGATGAAGCCTTTTGCAGCGGTGAACGTGACGTCATCGGTCGCAATGCCGCGTATCAACTCGACGAGCTGCATCAACGGCACCGGGTTCATAAAGTGCATGCCGATGAATAACTCGGGCCGATCACTTGAAGCCGCAAGGCGCGTGATCGAGATCGACGAGGTGTTGGACGCAACCAACGCGTTCGCCTTTAGATTCGGACACAGCTCGGCAAAAATTTTGCGCTTGATGCTCTCGTCTTCGACCGCCGCCTCGATCACGAGATCGCAATCGCCAAAGTCCTTGTAGGAGGCAGCGTAGCTGATCCGACCAAGTGCACTTTTCATGTCGGCATCTTTGAGCAAGCCTTTGCCAACCTGCCGCGCCATGTTCTTTTCGACAGCAGCGAGCCCCTTGTCGACGCGGATTTTCTCCACGTCATTCAAGAGCACGGTGTAGCCGCCGACTGCGATCACGTGGGCAATGCCACTGCCCATCTGACCAGCACCGATGATCCCAATGCGCTTGAATTGCGCTTCGGTCGTGAGGGCAACAGTGGGTTTCGTTTTTTCTCGGACGTCCATATTCATATTCCTTCGCTGGCGAAGCCGGTCAGGCTTGGGCCCGGCATCTAGCGTCCAACTTTTTGCAACTCAGCTTCCAGCTCAGGAAGCACTTGGAACAAATCACCCACCAGCCCGTAATCGGCGACCTGGAAGATCGGCGCCTCCGCATCCTTGTTGATCGCAACGATAATCTTCGAATCCTTCATGCCGGCCAGATGCTGGATCGCGCCCGAGATGCCAACCGCGACATAAAGGTCGGGTGCGACAACCTTGCCGGTCTGGCCAACTTGATAATCGTTCGGAACGAAACCCGCATCGACGGCTGCGCGGCTCGCACCCATCGCAGCGCCCAACCGATCAGCCACCGGCTCGATGTACTTCTTGAAATTTTCACCCGACTGCATGCCACGACCACCAGAGATCACAATCTTGGCCGATGCCAATTCCGGTCGATCAGACCGGGCAATTTCAGACTTTTCAAAGGTCGACAGACCAACGACGCCGGATGCCGCAACAGGTTCAATCACCGCCGAACCACCCTCGGCTTGGGCTGCAAACGAGGCCGCCCGAACCGTGATAACCTTCTTGGCATCGGTCGACTGTACGGTTTGAATCGCATTGCCAGCGTAAATTGGCCGCTCGAACGTATCAGCAGACTTTACCGCTGTAATTTCCGAAATCTGCATGACATCGAGCTTGGCGGCGATCCGCGGCATGACATTCTTGGCGCCAGCGGTCGCGGCCGCAATAACAACGTCGTAGGATGCCATCATCGGCACAACGAGGGCTGCAACCTCTTCCGCCAGTTGGTTTGCGAACTGCGGGGCGTCGGCAAGAATGACCTTGGACACGCCTGTCAGTGTCGCCGCACTCGCAGCCACCGCTGCGCAGCCGTGCCCGACAACCAGCACGTGAACATCGCCACCGATTGCCGTCGCGGCGGTCAGAGCCTTGGCAGTCAAAGCATTCAGCACATTGTTGGCGTGCTCGGCGATTAGCAAAGTAGCCATCAGATTACCCCCGCCTCGGTTCGCAACTTCTGTACCAGCTCGGCAGCGTTGGCGACTTTCACGCCCGACTTGCGCGACGCAGGTTCGACGGTCTTCAACACCTTGAGCCGCGGCGTCGTATCGACGCCAAGGTCGGCCGGCTTCTTGATATCGAGCGGCTTCTTCTTGGCCTTCATGATGTTGGGTAGCGACGCGTAACGCGGCTCGTTCAACCGCAAATCGGTCGTCACGATGATCGGTAGTTTCAGCTGCAGCGTTTCCAGACCGCCATCGACCTCGCGTGTGACGTGGGCCATGTCGCCCTCGATCACGATTTTGGACGCGAAGGTCGCCTGCGCCCAGCCAAGCAGGGCCGCCAGCATTTGGCCCGTCTGATTGCAGTCATCATCGATCGCCTGCTTGCCGAGGATTACGAGACCCGGGTTCTCGGCGGCCACGATCGCCTTGAGAAGCTTCGCCACCGCCAAGGGTTCAATCAACTCGCCATCCGGGGTCTCGACGAGAATGCCGCGATCAGCACCCATCGCCAACGCGGTACGAATCGTCTCCTGGGACTTGGTCGAGCCGACCGACACCGCAATGATCTCGGTGACGATCCCCTTCTCCTTGAGCCTGATCGCTTCTTCGATTGCAATCTCATCGAACGGATTCATCGACATCTTGACGTTGGCGAGCTCGATGCCAGTACCGTCGGGCTTAACGCGAATCTTCACGTTGTAGTCGACCACGCGCTTGACGGGCACGAGGATTTTCATGGCTCAGCTCTGCTCCTGGATCGGGACATTCGTCGACTGCTCTACCGTGGCTTACAGCGACGCTGCGTTATTATACTGGCTAACCGACTGACGCCGGCGGATGGTTGGCTCAAACGTTTGCATGTGACCGTTTCAATGGCGCTGGATACAAACGTCTTCGCAACTGCGAGAAGCAGCGTATTCATGCGGTTCGGCGCTGTCAATTGCGCCCTTGGGAGCAAAAGTGTCCACCAGACATTGCTCATTCGCTGTGCAATGCTCAGGTAAGTGATTTCACGAGAACAATTTAACGCCGGGTCGCCTTAACACCAGGACGAGTGCGGCCCCAGCGGCCAAACCGCCGATGTGAGCCCACCACGCAATTGGCATCGGCGGCCCCGATTGCGGCAGAATGACCATCACGAATTGCGTGACGATCCAAGCGCCAAGTGCGAACGCCGCGGTGATGTGGAGTGGGATGATGCGAAAGGCCAGAACCCAAACCATGACGCGCGGAAATAACAGCACGTAAGCTGCAATGACGCCGGCCACCGCCCCACTCGCGCCGATCAGCGGCACGGCGGAAGTCGGCTGCATCGCCGCATGCGCTGCACCTGCAAATATTCCACACGCGAGATAGAAGAACAGGTAGCGCAAATGCCCCATCGCATCTTCGACGTTATCGCCAAAAACCCACAAAAACAGCATGTTTGTGCCGACGTGCCAAATGTCGCCGTGAAAAAACATGTATGTGACCAGGGTTGCCCACGCCGGTAGCTCTGCGATCTGGATCGGCATGACGCCTGGTGTTCCGGACAGGCTCGCCCCGAACAACTTAAGCGGCACCACGCCAAAACCCGCCAAAACGCTTACCTGCACGCCGGATAATTGAAACGCAAATACCACCAGATTAAACGCGACGAGGAAAAACGTGACGAACTGAAATCTAATCGATCGGAGCGGGTTATCATCATAAACGGGCACGAACACTGCAACAGCCTCTCATCACCGTGCGCCAGCGCAACTGCAGCCGCGCACCAACCTAACGATTCTTCCCCGGCACCCAAAGCACGTCGCCTTTGCCCTTGTCGTTGACGTAGCGGCTGGCGACAAAGAGAAAATCCGACAGGCGGTTGATGTAGGTGAGCGTTGGCACACTTACGGGCTCGGACTTGTCGGCCATCAACTCGACGACAAGGCGTTCGGCGCGACGCGCGACTGTTCGGGCAACATGCAGCGCCGCTGCACCAGCTGTACCGCCCGGCAATACGAACGAGCGCAATGGATCGAGTTCGCCATTCAGTTCATCGATCTCGTTTTCGAGCCGCTTGACTTGCGCTTCGGTAATGCGCAGCGGCTCATAGTCCAGCTTCTTGCCCCGATCCGGCACGCACAGATCGGCGCCGAGATCGAACAGGTCGTTCTGGATTCGCAGCAGCATGGCGCTGACTTTGGCGTCGCTCTCGCGCAGCAGCACGCGTGCCAGTCCAATGGCCGAGTTCGCCTCGTCAACTGTGCCATAAGCGGATACGCGGGCGCCATCCTTGCGCACACGCTCACCGTCGCCGAGGCCGGTCGTTCCGTCGTCACCGGTGCGGGTGTAAATCTTATTCAAAACGACCATGGGTCGAGCCTTTTGTAAGAATTCAACGACGCCAATAGACCGTGATCATCAAGACGATGATCGCGACCAACTGAAGGCCGACCCGCCAGCGCATGAACTTCTGGCTGAGGTTCGGGTTATCGCCCTTCAGCATTGTGCGCAGGCCGAAGATCAACGCGATCGCGACGGCAACCGTTGCAATGGTGGTGATGTGGCCAAAACCGTCTGACATCGATGCTCCGGTTGCAATCCGCCTCATGCGGTCATAAGCGCGGGGTTTAGCGTATGCAAACGCGAAGTTGGGCCACAATGCCACACGGTCAGCGGCGCAGTCAGATCAGGTCACTCGCTTAGCGCACGACAGCCCAACCGCAGCATTGTGAGTTGCACTGCACAACAATTGCCTTAATCCTGGCGCTGTAAAGAGAATCAGTGGGCTCCACTGCCCAATGTAGCTGCCTACCGCTTGGACCAAATCCGTACATGAGCAATCCCGCTAGCACTGTTTCCGTCAGGCCATTTCGGCTTGAGCGGCGATTGTGCAGCTGGATCAGCGTGACGGCGCTGCTGCTGGCCGCTCAGCCGGGCCTGGCGCAGGATCGCTCGCGGGAGTTAACGACGAACAAGCAAAAGCTCGAAGCCGCTGAAACTCGCGCCAAGCAGTTGCAATCCGATGTCGGGCAAATGGATGCGGAACGTGCCCGCATCAATGCCCAGCTGCAGGAAACGGCTCGCCTGATCCAACGGGGCGAAGGCCAGATGACGGTGATCGAGGCGCGGCGCGACGAACTCGAAAGCCAGCAGAAGCTTCTGCAAGGGTCATTGGCCCAACGTCATGGCCAGATCGCGAGCCTGTTGGCCGCGATGCAGCGGATGGGACGCAATCCGCCGCCGGTGATCATCACCAAGCGCGAGGACGCACTCCAGATGGTGCGTAGCGCGATGCTGCTTGCCCGCGCTTTCCCAGAACTTCGCTCACAAGCCGAAGACTTGGCCGGTCGCCTCAACGAACTGGCCCGCGTGATGGCCGACATCAAGGCCGAGCGGGAGAAATTCGAAGCCGAGACCAATCGTCTGAAGGGCGGCCAGCTTCGGCTCGCCAGCCTGATGGAAGTCAAACGGCAGACTCTGTCCGAGCGCCAGGAGCAGCTCGACGAAGTCCGCAAGGCCGCCGCCGAAATCTCCAAGAACGTGACAGATCTAGCCGAGCTTATCACACGGCTTGATAGAACCGTCGCCGACAACACCAGTTTAGGCGCCTACGAGAAGCAGGCAGCGCTTACACCTGAACCAGCGCCATCGTCCCAGCCGCGCCCTGCCGGAACCGCTAGCAGTGAACCAACCAGCATCGCCGGTGGTAGGCCCATTGAAGCCGCACCCGATCAGAAGATCGTGATCGCGGCGCTGCCGAAAATGCAAAACCCAACGTTCGAGCTATCGCCGCAGGGCGGCGCGATGTCGGCCAATCCCAGCCGCTTGATGCCAGCAATTCCGTTCCATCAGGCGCGCGGCCAATTACCGATGCCAGCGCAAGGCAAGCGGGTCATATCATTCGGCGAGAAGATGCCGTCCGGCAGCGCCTCGAAGGGTTTAGTCATGGAAACCCGGCATGGCGCTCAAATTACCGCTCCCTGTGACGGTTGGGTCCTTTATGCTAGCGAATTCCGGTCGTATGGTCAGCTCTTGATCATCAATGGCGGCAACGGGTACCATGTGGTCCTTGCCGGACTATCGCAAATTGACGTTCAGCTCGGCCAATTCGTGCTTGCGGGCGAACCAATCGGCACGATGAGTGCTGCACCAAAAGGCAAAGCACAGGACAATGCCCCCGTCCTGTACGTTGAGTTCCGCAAAGAGGGGCGTCCGGTAGATCCTGAGCCCTGGTGGGTTGACGGTTCA
Source organism: Hyphomicrobiaceae bacterium (assembly GCA_031429105.1). GTDB lineage: Bacteria > Pseudomonadota > Alphaproteobacteria > Rhizobiales > Hyphomicrobiaceae > JAKFWF01. The sequence continues at coordinate 46,222 of JANOYV010000099.1, forward strand.
AAGAAGGTGCAAGGATGACGCGCAAATCGGACTTCGCATTTTGGTCTTTCATGACGATGGCAGGTCTCGCAGGTGCGACGACTGTGTTCAACGTCAGCCGCACCTATTCGGCGACCACGCCGAATACCGAAATCTACCGGCAGCTCGACCTGTTCGGCGACGTGCTTGAGCGCGTGCGCTCTGACTACGTCGAAAAACCCGATGACGCATCTCTCGTTGAAAACGCGATCAACGGCATGTTGGCAGCGCTTGACCCGCACTCGGCCTACCTGTCGCCCAAGAGCTTCCGTGACATGCAGGTGCAAACGCGCGGCGAATTTGGCGGCCTCGGCATTGAAGTCACCATGGAAAACGGCGTCATCAAGGTGGTGTCCCCCATCGATGACACGCCGGCCTACAAGGCTGGCGTCCAGGCGAATGACCTCATCACTCACCTCGATAACGACCAAATCGTCGGGCTGAACCTCGAACAGGCCGTGGAAAAAATGCGCGGGCCGGTCAATACGCCGATCACTCTAACGGTGATCCGCAAAGGTCGTGACGAGCCGTTCGACATCAAGGTCACGCGCGACGTGATCCGCATCAACGCTGTCAAGTCGCGACTCGAGCTCGACGGCGAAGTGATCTACACCAAACTCTCGACTTTCAACGAGCAGACCCACGGCAATCTCGTCAAGCAAGTTGAGGCGCTGAAGAAGCAGACGACGAAGAAGATCAAGGGCTTCATCGTTGACCTGCGCAACAATCCAGGCGGGCTGCTCGACCAGGCGATTTCAGTATCGGATGATTTCCTTGAGAAGGGCGCGATCGTTCTCACCAAGGGCCGCAACCTGGAAGAAACCCAGCGCAGTCAGGCACGTCCCGGCGATATCACTGAAGGCAAGCGCATCCTCGTGCTGATTAACGGTGGCTCGGCATCGGCATCGGAGATCGTTGCCGGCGCCTTGCAGGACCACAAGCGAGCAACCGTTATCGGCACCCGTTCGTTCGGCAAGGGTTCGGTGCAGACGATCATCCCGCTTGGTGCCAACGGCGCACTGCGCCTGACGACGGCACGTTATTACACGCCATCGGGACGCTCGATCCAAGCCAAAGGCATCGATCCGGATATCATAGTCGAGCAGGAGCTGCCGGAAGATCTGAAGGGCAAGGACAAACCACGCGGCGAAGCAAGTCTGCGCGGCCACTTGAAGAACGATCCGAAGGAGAAGGAGCAGTCAGGTTCATCGGCTTACGTGCCGCGCGAGCCGGAGAAGGACACGCAGCTTCAGTACGCCTTGACGATGCTGCGCGATGGTACCGAGTCGGCGCCAGTAACACCGGCACCGACGGTAACGCCTACGGCGCCGACAGTTCCGCCCGCACCATCGGCGACGCCGCCAGCACTGCCTGAGAAGAAGCCGAACTAAAAGCATCAGATCAAGCGTTGCTGATCGATTCAAGCTTTGGGCGCTCCGGTGGAGCGCCCAATTTGTATGGGCAACCGTTTCTACGCAGCACTGCAGGTAGTTTCTATGGAACAAGCAACACCGGGTTATCGCTTGAACGTCGGCATCATGGTCCTCAACCGTGACGGTCTCATCTGGATTGGCCGTCGCAACGATGCGCCAACCGATCCAGAAGGCCCAGGTTCCTGGTGGCAGATGCCGCAAGGTGGCATCGATGCTGGCGAGGACCCAGCCACCGCTATGCTGCGGGAGTTATGGGAGGAGACCGGCATGCGCTCGGTCTCGCCGCTCGCCGAAAGCCGCGACTGGTTCACCTACGATCTGCCGCCGGAATTGGTCGGCAAAGCCTGGGGCGGGCGCTATCGCGGGCAACGGCAGAAATGGTTTGCCGTCCGTTTCAATGGACCCGAAAGCGAAATCAACATCGAGCCGCAGGCGGGCCATCCGGTCGAGTTTGTGGCTTGGCGTTGGGCCAAAGCAGCAGAATTGCCGGGACTGATCGTGCCGTTCAAACGCGAGGTTTACACGGCCGTACTGGCTGAGTTCGCACACCTGCCGTCGTCACCTGATTCAGCGTGAACGTAAACCGGATTGTTACAAAGTTTATAAAAAATCGCACGAGCGTCATAAATTCCTAGTGGAATCAAAGTAGTGTCATGCACTATCGAGGTAGTTATCCACAGCACTGGGTATTTAGCTTGGCGCGCAAATCACGATCAAATCTGGAAACTCTTCCCGTTCGCCCCAGCGTTGGCATCATGCTGATCAACGGGAACGGACAGGTATGGGTTGGCCGCCGATCGCCGCGCTGGCTGGCACCGGGTGCTCAACCGATCTGGCAGATGCCGCAAGGCGGCCTCAACGCCCGGGAAGCGCCAGAAGCAGCTGCTATTCGTGAACTCGAGGAAGAGACCGGCGTGACCAGCGCTTGCGTCATTGGCGAAGTGCCGGACTGGCTGACCTACGAATTGCCAGCAGAATTGCTTGGCGTTGCCCTCAAGGGCCGGTTCCGTGGTCAACGGCAGCGTTGGTTCGCCATGCGGTTCATGGGGGCAGACCGGGAGATCAATATTCGCGGATGCCGTGGGCAAAAGCCGGAATTCGACGCCTGGAAATGGGTCGACATGAAGCTGGTGCCGGAAATGATAGTGCCGTTCAAGCGCGAAACCTATCGCACCGTAGTGCGAGAATTCGAACATTTGGCCGGATCGGTAACGATGCCGGGCTTTTAGCCTGCCATCTGACCAGCAGGCACCAACAAAAAACCCTACGACGTGATCTTGTTACCAACGAGCGCGCGCAACTCTTCAATTGCACGCGTGATGTGCAACTTCGCGTCGTCGTCGAGCCCGCCATTCAGCGACTTTTGCGCGGCATCGAGTTCGGCTTCGATCTGGCGCGGATCAACTTCATCGGTGATGAAGGCACGTTCGGCCAGCACGGTCACGCTGTCAGGACCGACTTCGGCGAAACCGCCCTTGACGTAAATCCGTTTGATACCATCGGCCAACGTGATGCGGGCAACACCCGGCAGCAGGTTCGTCACAACAGGCGCATGTCCGGCCATCACTGTAAAGATGCCATCAGCACCCGGCAGAATCGCCTGCTGGGCATCAGCCGACAGCAATACGCGCTCCGGTGAAACCAGCTCGAATTTGAATGTACCGGCCATCGTCTTTAGTCTTTCACTTGGCGACTTTGTTGTTCAGCTCAACGCATCCGGCGCATCACTGTCAGCACCGACCTTGGCCTTAACCTCTTCAGCCGTCTGCAGCTTGGTGCCGCAGAACGGGCAGAAGAACAACGGATGATCGACCAGACCCGGCTCTTCTTCTTCCAGATCGATCAGTCCGACCGCCATATACAGAATGCCGTCCTCGCCTTCGGTGATGAGCGGATCAAAATCCTCACCCATCATCGCTTCCTTGAGTTCGGTGCAACAACCACCGAACTTTGAATCAGCGCCCGGCACACCTTTGGTCACGTCTGACATAGCGAAGCCCCACGTTTTGCGCCGATGCTCATCGGCTGCGAGATTGCACTAGGCAGCTTCAGCCAGCTTTTCGGCCTTGGCAATGGCTTCTTCGATGGTTCCCACCATGTAGAATGCCTGCTCGGGCAAATGATCGTAGTCGCCATCGCAAAGGCCCTTGAACCCCTTGATGGTATCCTTGATGTCGACGAGCTTGCCATCGGCGCCAGTAAAAATCTGAGCGACGAAGAACGGCTGCGACAGGAAACGCTCGATCTTGCGTGCGCGAGCCACCGTCAGTTTGTCTTCTTCCGACAGCTCGTCCATGCCCAAAATCGCGATGATATCCTGCAGCGACTTGTACTTCTGCAAGATCTGCTGCACGCGACGAGCGGTGTCGTAGTGCTCTTGGCCGACAACGCGCGGCTCAAGAATGCGCGACGTCGAGTCGAGCGGATCCACCGCCGGGTAAATGCCCTTTTCAGCAATCGAGCGGGACAACACCGTCGTCGCGTCCAAATGCGCAAACGAAGTTGCTGGTGCCGGGTCAGTCAAGTCGTCAGCTGGCACATAGATCGCCTGCACAGAGGTGATCGAGCCCTTCTGGGTGGTCGTGATGCGCTCTTGCAGTGCGCCCATGTCGGTCGCGAGTGTCGGCTGGTAACCCACGGCCGAAGGGATACGGCCGAGCAGTGCGGACACTTCGGAACCGGCTTGCGTAAAGCGGAAGATGTTGTCGACGAAGAACAGAACGTCCTGGCCCTTGTCGCGGAAGTCTTCAGCAACGGTCAAGCCAGAGAGTGCGACGCGCATGCGGGCACCGGGAGGCTCGTTCATCTGGCCGTAAACGAGGGCGCACTTGGAACCCTTGGTTGAGCCGTTGTTCTTCTTCGGATCGATGTTAACGTTCGATTCGATCATCTCGTGATAGAGGTCGTTGCCTTCACGCGTGCGCTCGCCGACGCCAGCGAACACCGAGTAGCCGCCGTGCGCGCGGGCGACGTTGTTGATGAGCTCCATGATCAGCACGGTCTTGCCGACGCCGGCGCCGCCGAACAGGCCGATCTTGCCGCCCTTGGCGTAGGGAGCCAGCAGGTCCACGACCTTGATGCCCGTTACCAGCATCGAAGCTTCGGTCGACTGTTCGGCGAACGATGGGGCCGGCTGATGGATCGCGCGGCGACCTGCGGTCTTGATGGCGCCTGCTTCGTCGATTGGCTCGCCAATGACGTTCATGATGCGGCCGAGGGTTTCGTCGCCGACAGGAACCGAGATCGGTGAACCAAGGTCGGTGACTTCCTGCCCGCGCGTCAGGCCCTCAGATGAGTCCATCGCGATGGTGCGCACGGTGTTCTCGCCCAAGTGCTGCGCGACTTCCAGGATCAACCGGTTGCCGTGATTGTTGGTCTCAAGAGCGTTGAGAATTTCTGGCAAATGGCCATCGAACTTCACGTCGACGACGGCGCCCATCACCTGTGAAATCTTGCCGACTTTGTTGCTCGCAGCCATTGTTCTCTCGTCCTCGTTAAACCGATTGTGTTGCGGATCAGAGCGCTTCGGCGCCCGAGATGATTTCGATCAGTTCGCGTGTGATGTTGGCCTGGCGCTGACGGTTGTACTTGATCGTCAGTTTGTTGATCATGTCACCAGCGTTACGGGTGGCGTTGTCCATGGCGCTCATGCGCGCGCCCTGCTCGGACGCAGCGTTCTCGAGCAGGCCACGAAACACCTGGGTCGAAATATTGCGCGGCAACAACACGCCGATAATCTCTTCCTCCGACGGCTCGTATTCGTTGACCGACGCCGAAACAGTGCCCTTCGCATCCTTGGCGGCGGCAATGTCCGGCACCTTCACCGGAATCAACTGCAAAGCCGTAGGCTTCTGCGCGATTACCGACTTGAACTCGGAGAAGTACAGCGTGCAAATGTCGAATTCTTTGGCATCGAACATTTTGAAGATACGTGCCGAAATATCCTCGGCATTGGGAAACGAGAGGTTTTTGACGGCTTTAAGATCAACACGGTCGATGATCTGGCGACCGAACTCGCGGCGCAGCGCATCGGCGCCTTTCTTGCCGACGGCGAGGATCTTGACTGTCTTGCCTTCGCGCATCAGACGCTGTGCATCGGCACGGGCGAGCTTGGCGATATTGCCGTTGAAGCCGCCGCACAAGCCGCGCTCGGCCGTCATCACGACGAGCAAGTGAACCTTATCGCTGCCAGTACCGACGAGGAGCGGCGACGCGCCGTCCTTGGTGGTGATCCGTGAATTGAGGTTCGCTAACATTTGGTCCATGCGCTCGGCGTATGGACGAGCAGCGGTCGCCGCTTCCTGGGCGCGGCGCAGCTTCGCTGCCGCCACCATCTGCATGGCCTTTGTGATTTTACGCGTTGCCTTCACCGAGGCAATGCGATTGCGCATATCTTTTAAGGAGGCCATCGGTCATTTCCGTAAGTTGGGTCAATTGAACTGCGACCCAAAATTTTTTGAAGCCAGGAGATCAGTGTTGGGTCGCGCCCGAAGGCTTGACCCGACCTACGATCATGTCCGGTTACGCAACCGCCTTGACGACGGTCTCGATCACAGCCTTGAGCTTGGTCGCGTCAGCATCAGACAAGTCCTTGCTGTCGCGTATGCTGCTCAAAAGTGTGCCCGAGGCACGCAGATTGGCCAGCAATGCATCTTCGAACGGCTTAACCTTGTTGACAGGCAGCGGATCGAGATAGCCGTTGACGCCCGCATAAATCACGCAGACCTGCTCTTCCATCTTGAGCGGGGCGAACTGGCCCTGCTTCAAAAGTTCGGTCAAGCGCGAGCCGCGAGCCAGCAATTTCTGCGTTGCCGCATCGAGATCCGAGCCGAACTGAGCAAAGGCCGCCATTTCGCGATACTGGGCCAACTCACCCTTGATCTTGCCGGCGACCTTCTTCATCGCCTTGGTCTGAGCTGACGAGCCCACGCGGCTGACGGACAGACCAACGTTCACGGCTGGGCGGATGCCCTGGTAGAACAGGTCGGTCTCAAGGAAGATCTGACCATCGGTGATCGAAATCACGTTGGTCGGAATGAACGCCGAAACGTCGTTGCCCTGGGTCTCGATGACCGGCAGCGCGGTGAGCGAACCGTTACCAGCGGCGTCACCCATCTTGGCTGCACGCTCAAGCAAGCGGCTGTGGAGGTAAAACACGTCGCCTGGGTAGGCTTCGCGACCCGGTGGACGACGCAGAAGCAGCGACATCTGACGGTAGGCAACGGCCTGCTTGGACAGATCGTCATAGATGATAACCGCGTGCATCTTGTTGTCGCGGAAAAATTCGCCCATCGTGCAGCCGGTAAACGGCGCGAGATACTGCATCGGCGCTGGATCAGATGCCGTCGCCGCAACAACGATTGAGTATTCGAGTGCGCCGTTTTCTTCCAGAACCTTCACGAACTGCGCAACGGTCGAGCGCTTCTGCCCGATGGCAACGTAGACACAGTAGAGCTTCTGATTCTCGTCGGTGCCCGCGTTGAGCGCCTTCTGGTTCAAGATCGTGTCGAGCGCGACGGCGGTTTTGCCGGTTTGACGATCGCCGATGATCAACTCGCGCTGCCCACGGCCAATCGGGATCAGGGCGTCAATGGCCTTGAGACCCGTCGACATTGGCTCATGCACGGACTTGCGTGGCAGAATGCCCGGCGCCTTGATATCGACGCGGGATTTCTTGTCCGACTTGATCGGACCCTTGCCGTCGATCGGATTGCCAAGACCATCGACCACGCGGCCGAGAAGACCCTTACCAACCGGCACTTCCACGATGGCGCCAGTCCGCTTGACGGTGTCGCCTTCCTTGATCGAACGATCGTCACCGAAGATCACGACGCCGACGTTGTCGGCCTCGAGGTTCAACGCCATGCCGCGAATTCCGCCTGGGAATTCAACCATTTCGCCAGCCTGGACGTTGTCGAGGCCGTAAACGCGAGCAATACCGTCGCCAACCGACAGCACCTGACCGATCTCGGAGACTTGCGCCTCCTTGCCGAAGTTCTTGATCTGCTCCTTCAGGATTGAGGAGATCTCAGCGGCGCGAATTTCCATCAGCCAACCTCTTTCATGGCGGTCTTGAGATTATGTAACTTGGTGCGGAGCGAACTATCGATCATGCGGCTACCCACTTTGACCACCAGTCCGCCCAGAAGTGCCGGATCAACGCGCGGCGTGACTGTCACGTCCTTGCCGACCGACGCCTTCAGTGTTTCTTTAAGCAACTGCATCTGCGCGTCAGTCAACGCGGCGGCAGACGTCACTTCTGCCTCGGCTTCACCACGACCACGGGCGGCCAGCGTGCGATAAGCCTTGATCATCTCGGGCACCGCAAAAAGCCTGCGGTTCCGTGTTATCAGTTTTACGAAATTGGCCGTAAGCCCGGTAATACCGACCTTGGCCAGCACAGCCGCGATGGCCTTTGACTGCTCATCGGCGGAAAACACCGGACTGCGCACCAGCCGACGAAGATCTTCGCTCTGGTCGAGCAGGCTCTGCAAGGCAATCATGCTCTGCTCGACCGGCTTCACTTGGTTTTGCTCGGTTGCCAGATCATACAGCGCGGACGCGTAACGTCCGGGTACGCTGGCCATCATTGATTCATCTGTCGCCACGTTGAACGCATCCGTGCGTTAGAGGTCGGCATTTATGGGTAGGCAATGCGGTGGGATCGTTGGACGCAGCAGTTGCTTGCGCAGCCAAAGCGCTTATCAAACTCGCTCAACAGAATAAATCGGCTGGCAGCTAACGCCGCCCCCCGGCCCGTTCATCAAGTTGGGCTGGCCTTAGCATGGGTCGCCGAGGGCATCAACAGGGTGTGATGCGCACGCGATGCCGCATGTGTCGACCCAAGCCTAAGCCAACAATCGCCGCCAACATGAACGGGCGTTGCACGTCCTGTTCAGATTCGTTTCAAGCGGCGTGACCTAAACGTCATGGCAACGTCGCAGGTCAAGGCTGGGAAAGCTTCTGCGGCTGTTGGATCAACTCGGCTGCATCAGGGGTTACATCATGTCACGTACGCGGATCTTGCAGGTTTCGGCCTTGGCACTTGGCTTGGTTGCATCGAATGTAATGGTATTTGCTGATGCAGCATCGGCCCAGGATCAACGTACCCACGAACGCGGCAATCGCAGCGGCGGCACCAAGCCGACCACGACGCCGCGCGTTGTGACGCCGACACCGGCCCCTCGCGTCGCCACGCCTGCACCCCGTGCCACACAGCCGCAGGTGGCACGCCCTGCCCCATCGCATTGGTATAATCGCGGACCCCGGCATGTGTCGCCGCCGCCTGTCATTCGCCATGCAGCGCCCGCGCCGCAGCAGCATCGTGGACATCAATCGCGCCGTGGTTGGGGTTGGCGCCCTTGGGCCTACGGAGCTGCTGCCGCTGGCGCCGTGATCGTTGGCAGCCGTTATGCCAACGCCAGCCGCAGTTCCGTACAGGTCTGCGCGGATCGCTATGAGAGCTTCGATTGGGACAGCGGCACGATCGAGAACGAATACGGTGAGCGCGAGCTTTGCCCTTACCTCGAATAAATCCAGTTCAGCCAGAGATTGCGGCGGAACTAAACGCGCAGCTGTCCATTCACTGATCAAACCGTTCAAGCAGCGTTCATGCGGCATCTATCATAAGGGTCGCATGAACGCCCTTCGGCCTTCTCCCTCACAATAAGGAGTTCGACCCATGTCTCTCCGATCAGTCCTCATTGGAACATCGCTCGCAGCGTTTGGCGTTGCTGCAATCGCGGCCCCTGCCAGCGCCGATTATCGTCGCCGCAACGATGACGCAGCCGCCGCCGCTGTTCTTGGAATTGGTGCGCTGATTGTTGGCGGTATTATTGCCAATCAATCGCATCGTCGGCACCGCGACCGGGACCGGGACCACGACTACCGGGGTTCACGGTATGCCGCACCAGCTTATCGCGAGCATCGCCAGGCCCGTCCGGCCTACGGCCCAAACACGAATCGTGACTACCGCTGAGACCATTCTTTGTCGTAGCAAGTCAGCCCGGCCGGATCGCCTCCGCGCCGGGCCTTTTCGTGTGGCGCGGCCGTTATCAAGTCACCAAAGACTTAGCCGCCGGCACCTTATCCCATGCTTTGGTTTGTAGCAGGTGCCGCAATTTATCGACGGCACGCACTACATCGGTGTGCGAATTATAAAACGGCGAGAAGCCGAAGCGCATGAGATCTGGCGCGCGGAAATCGCCGATGACGCGGGCAGCAATCAACGCGCTCATCAGCGGGTAACCCTCAGCAAAACGCAGCGCAACGTGACTTCCGCGCTTGGTTGCATCACGCGGCGAGGCCATCTCGACCTGCGGGCACCATGCGTCCACCAACCGAATGAACAACTCTGATAGCGCGCGTGATTTTTCAAACATCGCTGCGCGGTCAACTTGGCCCCACAGTTCGAGGCTCACTTCGAGCGGTGCAAACGACAGTATCGGCGGCGAACCACAGAGAAATCGCCGGATCGTCGGGTCAGGCGCGTAATCCCCGACAAATGCGAACGGGGATGCGTGCCCATGCCAGCCGGTCAGCGGCTGCTGCGATGTCGCAAGGTGGCGACCTGCGACGAACACAAATGATGGACCACCGGGCCCAGCGTTCAAATACTTGTACGAGCAGCCAGTCGCGTAGTCCGCATTCCAGTCGTTGAGATCGACAGGGACTGCACCTGCACTGTGGGCTAAATCCCATACCATCATCGCGCCCGCCGTGTGCGCGGCGGAGGTGATGGCTTTACCTGGCAACATTTCGGCCGTGCGATAATCAACGTGGGTGAGCAGTACCGCTGCAACATCGGGACCAAGCACGGTTTCGATGGGAGATTTGCCGTCCCACGAGCGAATTTCCATGCCGGGGATAAGGTCTTTTACGCCCTGCGCGATGTAAAGGTCGGTTGGAAAATTATCGGTCTGACTGACCAGTACCTTCCGATCCGGACGTTGGCGCATTGCCGCAATCACGACCTTGAACAGGTTGACTGACGTACTATCGCAGATCGCGACTTCGCCGTTGCCAGCGCCAATGAGCGGCCCGAGCTTGTCGCCGAGCGTGACCGCACGCATCCACCAGCCAGCATCATTCCAGCTGCGGATGAGGCCCGTGCCCCACTCCTCGCGCACCACCTGCTCAAGGCGTGGCATCACGCCCGCCGGGAGTGGCCCCAGCGAATTGCCGTTGAGATAGATCGTATCTGGCGGCAACAGAAATGATGCACGCCATGATTTGAGCGGGTCCGCTGCGTCTTCACGAGCAGCTTGGCGCAATGCGATTTCGAGCGTCTCGGTCATCGGCGATCCT
>JANOYV010000100.1:0-104640 GCA_031429105.1 Hyphomicrobiaceae bacterium
ACGCGGCATGGCTGGATCAGGCTTGCGCCCATTGTCCAAGATTCCCCACTGCTGCCTCCCGTAGGAGTCTGGGCCGTGTCTCAGTCCCAGTGTGGCTGGTCATTCTCTCAAACCAGCTAAGGATCGTCGCCTTGGTGAGCCATTACCTCACCAACTAGCTAATCCTACGCGGGCCCATCCAATAGCGATAAATCTTTCCCCTTGCGGGCGTATACGGTATTACTCCAAGTTTCCCTGGGCTATTCCGTACTATTGGGAAGGTTCCCACGCGTTACTCACCCGTCTGCCGCTCCCATTGCTGGGCGCTCGACTTGCATGTGTTAGGCCTGCCGCCAGCGTTCGTTCTGAGCCAGGATCAAACTCTCAAATTGAAAGATTTGATTCTGGTTTGGCTTAGAGGAAGTCACTCTAAGGATAACTGCGTAGCGTCTACCTTCACTAAACAACAACTGACCAATCTGGTTGCCCAAATCAGCCAATCATCAAGTGATGGCGTGTTGAAACGCAGATCTACCAGAGTCTCGTTGATAACCCTGCCCCGTTGCCGAGACATGTTATCCGCAAGGACCCCGCCGCCTGCGTTTCCTTTTCTTCATTATTCAATTGTCAAAGAGCGGCCGATCAACATTCTCCTCCCAGCCACTTTAAATGGCGGAGACTGAAACAACAGACTTCACCGGGTCTTTCCGGCTTAGCCTTCAGGTTGGTTCAGAATTAGGAGCCCGTCAAGGGCGCCGAAGCAATGTGTGCCCCGGACAAGGCGGAATAAATAGAAAACCCGGGCTGGTGTCAACATCATTCTTAAAAAAACTTTGGCACCCCGTGGAAAACAGGGTTAATCCATTGAAATGGATGGCAATATTTTTACAGTCCGCGCTCGCAAAATGATCGACTTTACGTCGCAGTTCGTGGCCCGGTCACACCCTGCGTCGCAAGTAAAGTACCCGAGGAATATGACAGGACGAATATATGTTCTGTGCAATAACAACGGTTTGGCCGAGCGTGACGACCCTTTTTCGGTCAAATTGAGCAGCTTCTATCGGTTGCGCGGTCAAGCCGGGTGGCGGGAATTTGGGTTGTCGCGCATCACGCTCCAAACGTAAAATCGTAGTATTTTCGTTGTGCGGCAGTCCTCGGACCGGCTTCGGAGGCTGTGGCCCCAGTTATGCCACCGTGTTGCCCCATCCTAAGCTTGTATAGTTCTTGCGTTGACAGGGCATGGTCCTGTTGGGCCATAGTTGGTTGCATTGAGCGTGCAGAGTTGGCGACATAGCGGCTCGCCGGGGGACTCGCGCTGCAAGGGGCAATGCCACGTGATTGATCGACGCCGACATGCGCCCGTGGGGCGCGCGCATACTGCACGTTCGCAAGCTCGCAGCGGCGCGAAGGCACAAGGCCTGACCCGTGTATATCGCGGGCGCGCCAGCCGTACTCAATCTGATATCTACGACGCCGATCATGCAGCCGGACACAGCGGCGGCAGATTTAGGTGGCTGCTGAGTACATTTCTGGCAGCCGGCGTCGGCGCCGTCGCCATCGGGGTCGCAATATTTGGCTCGCTCGACAGTCGTGAAATGAACGACAGCGGGTTTCCTAAACTGAAACGTGGACGAGACCTGGTGGCAGCCCTCCCATCGCCCCAGGGCATCGGGCCCGAAGGATTGAAATGGGTCGTGCCAAAGGTCGACCGATTGCAACCGTTGGGGGATGCACAATCCGCCAAACATATCATTCGTGAAAACGTGCAGGTTCGCAAAGACGGCCGACCGTTCTTGCAAATAAAGCCGTACATGAGGGTGGTTGCCCGACTATCTCCAATCCCAGCGCGCGATGCCGAACTTGTTCCAGCGTTTAATCCTTTCAAGCTCTATGCCACCCAAGCCAGCACCGATACTGCCAGCCAAGACGGCGACGGTTCGGAAAACCGCACCGACGTTGCTATTCGCGTTGTCGAACTCGTTCTTGGCATTCTACCAGCCGAGGACGGCCAAGAGCTCGACCAGCAAGAAGTGGCCGAGATCGTTGCCCAGGCGCGCGAGGCCGAAGCTGGTGCTATCCGCCCCGGTTTCCAAGCTGACGGCGCCGAAACGCTGGGCCCTCGCGACCAGCCATTGATTGCACCAAAACGCACGACGCCTGAGACTGCACCTGCGAACACGACCATTCTCGCAAAGTCGACGACCGATGCCGATGATACGCTTGAAGATCTAGAGCGCAGCGAACAACGTGTTCTCAGGGCCGGACGCGGCGATACTTTGGTTAGTGTTTTGCGCCGCGCGAACGCCGACAAGGCGCAGACCGACGCGATGATCGCGGCGGCTCTGCCCTCGTTCCCGGATCGCGCCATGCAGCCAGGTTATGAAGTGCACGTAACGCTGGTGCCGTCGCTCACGCGCGCTGACAAAATGGAACCGGCACGCTTTTCTGTTTATGCCGATGGCCACGAACACAAGGTTTCTGTCAACCGCAATGCGGCCGGCGACTTTGACGTCAGCACGACGCCGTTCGCCAGCCAGATCAACCGGGTGGCGTTAAGCGACGGCGGAAATACACCTGGCTCAAGCCTCTATGCCAGCCTCTATTACGCTGCATTGGTGCAAGGTGTTCAACCGGAAACGATCAGTCAAATCCTCCGCATTCACGCCTACGAAACCGATTTTCGCCGCCGTATTCGCCCGGGCGATCAGGTTGAATATTTCTTTGACGTCAAAGACGAAGCCGGCGCCGAGACAACGCCTGGCGAACTGCTGTTCACCTCAATCGTCACGGGCGGCGAAAATCAACGATTTTGGCGTTTCCGTACGCCGGATGGTCTGGTCGATTATTACGATGAGTTTGGTAACAACAGTCGGAAGTTCCTGATGCGTCGCCCGGTTCGGGGCGAGACTGTCCACTTCATGTCTGGCTTTGGCATGCGTCGCCACCCGGTTTTGAACTTCCTGCGTATGCACGCCGGTGTCGACTGGGCGGCCCCAACTGGAACACCGATCATGGCGGCCGGCGGCGGCGTCATCGAAGAAGCGAAATACAAGGGCGAATATGGCAACTACATGCGCATCCGCCATGCCAACGGCTACAGTACGTCTTATGCCCACATGTCGAAGTACGCGCAGGGCGTGTCAGAGGGCGCAAAAGTGCGCCAAGGCCAGGTCATCGGATTCATTGGCGCGACCGGCCTCGTTACCGGACCACATTTGCACTACGAAGTTCTGGTCAACAATCGTCCAGTGGATCCAATGGCAATCCAAGTGCCACGCGAACGACGGTTGACCGGCAAACAGTTGTCCGATTTCCAAAAAGAGCGTTCGCGGATTGACGATCTCATGCGCCGCCCACCCGTCATGACGCACGCAACCAAACAGTAAATGAGCTGCGACCGTGACAGACTCCGCCGTTCTTCCTCAAGGTTTTCTGAAAACCGATCCCTACTGGTGGCAGGCGGCCCCTCGTGAGGCGCAGGCCGCAAAACCGTCACCGCTGCCAAAGTCCGCCGATGTGGCCATTGTCGGCGCTGGCTACGCCGGTCTATCGGCTGCACTCACCTTGGCGCGGGCCGGTCGCTCCGTCGTAGTACTGGACGCTGAAACGCCGGGCTTTGGCGGATCGAGCCGCTCCGGCGGCATGATCGGGCACGGTCATCGACTTTCTTACGCTGCTTTGAAAAACCGCTACGGGCAGGCCAAAGCGGTTGCCTTGATCCGCGAAGGCATGGCGTCGCTTGAGCATCTCATAACTTTTGTCGAAGCCGAGAAAATCGACGCGCGATTGAAGCGCACGGGGCGATTTCGCGTTGCTTGGTTGCCGACCGACTATGAAGCCATGGGCCGCGAAGCCGACATTTTGCGAAGCGAAGTCGGCCTCGATGTCGAGGTCGTGCCACGCATCGAACAACACCGCGAAATCGCGACCGATGCGTACCACGGTGGCCTGCTCTTCCCGAGCCACGGCGGACTGCATCCAGCTTTACTGCACACCGGACTGCTGGCCGTTGCGCGCAAGGCTGGCGTCAACGTAATCGGGCATACGCCAGTCACGGGAATCGCCAAAACCACGACCGGACATGACGTTCACACGTCGCGTGGAACGATTGCCGTTCGCGAGGTGATCGCAACCACGAACGGCTATACCGGCAAAACCACACGTGACCTCGCGCGCCGATTGGTGCCGATGCCGAGCTATTTGATCGCCACCGAACAGCTAGGCGAAAATCGCGTCAAAAGCCTCATTCCCAACGGCAGAATGATCGTGGAGACCGGCTCCAAGCATCTTTACTATCGCCCCTCCCCCGATGGCACACGCATCGTGTTTGGCGGTCGTGCAGCACTTCACCCCATTGCACTCGAGACCTCGGCGGCGCGGCTAGTGAAGTCACTAGCGCAAATCCTGCCGGAACTTTCAGGTGTTCGCGCCGAGTACGCCTGGACCGGCAACATTGCCTTTACCCGTAGCGATCTAGCCGCGATCGGGCAAAATGCCGACGGCGTCTGGTACGCCCTCGGCTGCAATGGCAGCGGTGTCGCCTTGATGAATTACCTGGGCTACAAACTCGGCCTCAAGGTACTTGGTGACCCCGATGGCGCAACCGCGTTCGACGACATCGCCTTCAAGGCAGTGCCGTTCTACGACGGCACGCCCTGGTTCCTGCCTTTGATGACCGGATACTACCGCGCGAAAGACTTGTGGCGCGGCGACTAAGCCTTCTTGCCAAACCCAGACTCACGACCGCGCAACAGTGCCACGACGACGTCGTTGACCGGCGTTGGCACACCGACAGCCAACCCCTCGCGGCAGATCGCGCCATTGATGTTATCAACCTCGGCAGGCCTGCCCGCCACATGGTCGAGCAACATCGAAGGGCGCGCGCCTGGGATCTTCTGGCCGAACGCTTTCACGTAGGCGACCGGATCGTCGAAATCGAGCTTCACGCCCTTCTTGCGGGCAACGTTGAAGGCCTCCGTCGCGCAGGCGGCAGCGATCTTCCAGGCGTTGGGATCGGCCTGCACTTGTCCGACCTGCAAGCCCATCATGGCGCATGGACCAGAGTAGGTCGTATTGCAGATCAGCTTTTCCCAGATCATCTTGTTGATGTCATCGAAGGTCAGAACCTTGAAGCTGCCCGAGCGCCACGTCTCGGCCACCTGCTCTAGGCGCGGGCTCAGACCACCATCCATTTCGCCGAGCCGGAGAAATTCCATGCCGTTGTGATGGGCGTGACCCGGACCTTTCATCGACGCGCCGAAGCCACCGACAACGCCAACCATGATCCGCTTGGAGCCGACCACTTCGGCAACCTTGTCGGCCGAGCCGAGACCGTTCTGGATGGTCAAAATTGGCGCATCGGGCTTGGCCATGGCGAGGGCTGCCTTGGCCGCCGGCGTCACGCCGTCGTATTTCGTCGCGATGATGACGAGGTCGCAGCCTTTCACATCGGCAGCGTTGGTTGTTGCATTCAATTTAACGGTGCGGTCGCCGCTTGCCCCTTCAACGCGTAAGCCCTTGGTATTCATCGCATCGACGTGCTCTTTCCAGGTATCGATGGCCCAGACGTCGTGCCGGCCCACATCCGCCAGTAGCGCGGCATAGACCGAGCCCATAGCGCCAACCCCAATAATGCCGATTTTCATAGTCGCGTTTCCTAATTTTTTTGCTGATTTTCCGGCCCCGACCTTAACGCCAATCCGCGATCAGTGCGAGCCAAAGCCAGCCCACCATTCGGTAGATCTGCTATCCGATCCGTGCATCAGCCCAGCCGCTCAATCGCAACGGCCGTTGCTTCGCCTCCGCCGATGCAGAGTGACGCGACACCGCGCGTTTGGCCACGCTTCTCGAGCGCCGCAAGCAACGTCACGATGATCCGCGCACCCGACGCACCAACCGGATGACCCAGCGCGCAGGCGCCGCCATGCACGTTGACCTTGTCGTGCGGAAGGCTGAGATCCCGCATCGCCGCCATCGTGACGACCGCGAACGCCTCGTTGATTTCGTACAGATCAACATCCTTGGCCTGCCAGCCGATTTCTTCCAGCAGCTTTTGCATCGCGAACACGGGCGCGGTCGTGAACCACGCGGGTGCTTGCGCGAAGCTCGCCGTGCCGACAATGCGGGCAAGCGGCTGCAACTTCCGCCGCTTGGCTTCCGACGCCCGCATTAGGACGACGGCGGCCGCGCCATCCGAGATCGACGAGGAGTTGGCGGGCGTCACGGTGCCGTCCGCGCGAAAGGCCGGTTTCAGCCCGGGGATCTTCGATGGATCGGCAGTGAAGGGCTGCTCATCGCGACTGATCTCAGCCGTGCCCTTGCGCGACTTCACCGTTACGGACGCGATCTCTTTGGTAAACGAACCATCCTCGTTAGCAGCCTTTGCGCGCTTCAGGCTTTCGATGGCGAAGGCGTCCTGCGCCTCTCGCGTGAACTGATAGTGGGTCGCGGTATCCTCGGCATAGGTGCCCATCAGACGGCCCTTGTCGTAAGCGTCTTCGAGGCCATCGACGAACATATGATCGAGGACTTGTGCGTGCCCAAGGCGAGCGCCACTGCGCATCTTCGGCAGAATGTAAGGCGCATTCGTCATGCTTTCCATGCCGCCTGCAACGATGATGTCGCGTGGGCGCGCATGCAGCGCCTCATAGGCCTGCATCACAGTTTTCATGCCCGAACCGCACATCTTGTTGACTGTCGTGCACGGCACACTGTCTGGGATACCGGCATTGCGCGAGGCTTGGCGCGCCGGGGCCTGTCCGACGCCCGCTGGCAGCACGCACCCCATCAGCACTTCGCCAATGTCATCGGATTTGAGTCCGGCGCGCGCAACCGCAGCCTTAATCGCCACGCCGCCGAGTTCCGGCGCGGTTGCCGTGGCAAACATTCCCTGGAAGCTGCCCATGGCCGTGCGCGCTACACCGACGATGACGATGTGGTCTTCGGCTGATTTGGTCATGGGGCTGTCTCCGAAACTACATGCGTTTCAGATCAGGGAACATGCCCGCGCGCTTAAGGTCAACTGTCGTGAACTATTTCGGCTCTAGCAGCGACCAAGCTCTAGGTAATCAACCGGGAGCGACAGATGATCAGCGTGCGACTTTCATTCGTGTTCTTTGCCGCAGCCGCGTTTTTAACGCTGGCCGTTTCCGCACAAGCATGAACCGGTGACCCGAACTCAGAACCACTTCGGCTGCCACCAATGCAGGGCGGCGGTCACATAGGTCGGCGCGATCAGGTAGGCGACACCGGCAACCAACACCAGCGCCACGATCAGCACTACTGCTGACGCGTTGAGCGGCAACTGATAGCTCATGCCGGTGCCGGGAACGCCGAGCGTTACGGTCCGCTTGCCGCTGGTGCCGACATTGACCGTCGCGCCATGGCCGCCAATGCTGGTGCTAGCGCCCGACTTACTTAGGTTGACCTTGACGCCTGGAATGACGCTGATGATCTTGCGAAATCTGAAGCCCATGACGTGTTCCTCGACGATGGTCCCGCGTGTTGCGGCGACTCGATGAGTTGAATATGCCCCAGTCATGTCAGAGATTTAAGGCGTCCGAAAGCCCTATCAGGGCCAACAAAGACTGTTTCAACGGGTGAATGATAGGCGATATTCTCAATCCGCCGATCAGGGAGACGCCGCACCCGCGCCGCTACTTCCCCCACTTGAACAGTCCGCCGAAAGCGTTCTTGACGCCTTCCTTGGCTTTGCCGACCACCGTGTTGCGATCTTGCAAGCGCTCGTGCGCCGTATCGCCGTCCACCAGCTCTTTGTACTTTATCTGGTTGCCGGTATCGGCTTCAACGAGCTTCTTGCGCTCTTCCATCACGAGCGGCCCGACGCGCGACATGGGCGGGCGGATCAGCGTGCGCTGAACCATCGACGGCTCGCCCTTGTTATGCAGGAACGAGACCAACGCCTCACCGACTTTTAGCTCCTGGATGGCGCGCTCGGTATCGATGTCGGGATTGGCGCGGAATGTCTCGGCAGCCGCCCTGATCGCCTTCTGCTCCTTCGGCGTGAAGGCGCGCAGTGCATGCTGAATGCGATTACCAAGTTGGGCGGAAATCCGATCCGGCACATCGCTCGGGCTTTGCGTGACGTAGTAGACGCCAACGCCCTTCGAACGGATCAAACGGGTGACGCGCTCGATCTGATCGAGCACGGCTTTTGGCGCACCGTCGAATAGCAAATGCGCTTCGTCGAACAGAAACACGAGCTTCGGCTTATCGAGATCGCCAACCTCGGGAAGCTTGTCGAACAACTCGGCCAGCATCCACAACAGGAATGTAGAGTACAGCTTCGGCGTGTTCATCAGCTTTTCGGCAGCAAGAATGTTGACGACGCCACGGCCATCGGGCGCGGCCTTGATGAAATCCAGGATATCGAGCGCCGGAGCACCAAAGAACTTATCGGCACCTTGCTCCTCCAGCACCAGCAAGCGACGCTGAATGACACCGACAGTCGCTGGTGCCACGTTGCCGTATTTGCTCCGCAGTGACGCTGCCCGCTTGCCCATCTCGTCGATAACCGAGCGCAAATCCTGCAGGTCGTTGATGACCATTTTCTTGTCGCCGTCTTCGCGCTCGTCTTCAGCCCAGCGGAAGGCGATGTTGAGCACACCTTCCTGCGGCTCGGTGAGGTCCATCAGGCGCGACAGTAACAGCGGCCCCATCTCCTGGATGGTCGCCCGTACAGGATGGCCGCGCTCGCCGAAAATATCCCAGAACACAGTCGGAAATGCACAGTTGCCCCAATCGTTGAGGCCGATCTCCTCGGCGCGCTTGACCAGCACGGGCTTGCGCTCACCCATTGCCGCGATGCCGGATAGATCCCCCTTGATGTCGGCAGCAAACACCGGGACGCCAGCGGCTGAGAAGCCTTCGGCCAGGACCTGCAGCGTGACGGTTTTGCCGGTGCCGGTCGCCCCTGTTACCAGCCCATGCCGGTTGGCTAACGCCAGTTCGATCATTTCGGGGGAGAACTGGCGGCCCGACTTGCTGCACCCGATCAGGATCATGCCGTTTTCGACGTAGGCGCGCGGGTCGGCGGCTTGAGATTCGGGGCTTGGAGTAGCCGTCGCGTCCGACATCGATCGTTATCCTGCTGCAAATGCATGACGTGCCGCACGACTCGGGGAAAAGTCGCACTCCTTGCAGATGCCACGAGCGGGGAGAGTTTGTAAACGACCCGGTAGCGGTTTCGTAGGTTGGGTTAGGCGCGTGATCGCGCCGTAACCCAACAACTTGGGCCGGCCATCGACGAAGAGTTGGGTTACGCGCCAAAAATGGCGCTAACCCAACCTACGTCTCTTTAGCTCAGACCTTCAGCCTTCATTGCCGCTTGAACAGCAGGGCGGGCCTCCATGCGCTTCATGAATGCCTGAATGTGCGGGTAGGGTGCGAGATCGATCTTCGTCGGCACCGTCCACCGCAGAACCGTGAAGCAGTAGGCATCGACGATGCTGAACTCATTGCCCATCAGATAGTTGTGTTTGGCGAGGTGGGCATCGACATGCGCAAAGCGGGTCGCTAACCGGTCACGCGCAATCTGCTTGGCTTCCTCGGGCATTGCTGGATTGAACAGCGGCGAAAACCCCTTGTGCATCTCGCTCGATACGAAATTCAGCCATGACTGCAGCTTGTAGCGGTCGAGTGTGCCGTTTGCTGGGGCCAACTTCTTCTCCGGTGCCTTGTCGGCAATGTATTGCACAATGGCCGGGCCTTCCGTCAGGATCGTGCCGTCATCGAGACCGAGTGCAGGCACATAGCCCAGGGGATTGGTCTTTTTGTAGTCGCCGCCGCCCTCAGTGGTCTTGGCGCGAATATCGGTCTTGATTGCCTCGAACGGCAAACCGGACTCTTTCAGTACGATATGCGGTGACAGCGAGCAGACGCCGGGCGCAAAATAGAGTTTCATCATAAGCCAATTCCTCGTATTAGTTCGTTGATACGGTACAACAGCACTTCACGTGTCACATATCGTACGCGTCGGATGATTTGACAAGCACGACTCCGTGATCCAAAGCGCCCTCCATGGACGCGCCGGGCATGTTGGACCGGTGAAACCGATAGTGTAGTGTCCTGCGACACGCGAATTTCGATAGGAACGTTTGATATGACGGATGGCGATCACGCAACGGCTGTGCCGACCGGCACGTTAATGGCTGGAAAACGCGGCCTTATCATGGGTGTCGCCAACAACAGATCAATCGCTTGGGGCATAGCCAAGGCCGTTGCCGCACAGGGCGCCGAAGTGGCACTGACCTATCAGGGCGATGCGCTGAAAAAGCGGGTGGTACCGCTGGCAGCCGAACTAGGCTCAGATGTTGTTTTGCCGTGCGATGTCACCGATCCGGCTTCCATGGACGCAGTTTTTGCGGAACTAAAGGCCAAATGGGGCCGCCTCGACTTTCTCGTCCACGCCATTGCCTTCGCCGACAAGGCCGAGCTTGACGGGCGTTATGTCGATACGTCGGAAAAGAACTTCACGCAGTCGCTGCTGATCTCCTGCTACTCATTTACGGCGCTCGCGAACCGCGCCGAAAAGCTGATGACGAAGGGCGGCTCGATGCTGACCCTCACCTACTACGGTGCTGAAAAAGTCATGCCGCATTACAACGTCATGGGCGTAGCAAAAGCGGCGCTTGAAGCCAGTGTTCGATATTTGGCAGCTGACCTTGGCAAGCAAGCGATCCGCGTGAACGCAATTTCGGCGGGCCCAATCAAGACGTTGGCTGCGTCCGGCATATCGGACTTCCGCTACATTCTTAAATGGAATGAGTATAATTCGGCACTGCGCCGCACCGTCACCATCGAGGAAGTCGGCGCATCAGGGCTTTATTTGCTTTCGGAACTGGGCCGCGCCGTCACCGGTGAAATCCATCACGTCGATGCCGGTTATCATGTGCAAGGCATGAAGAACGAAGATGCGCCTGACATTAATGTCGTCAAATCCGAGTGACCATGGTTGCGACCAAATTCGTGCGCATTCTGCCCTTTTACTCGACGCTACTGGCAAGCGCGCGTTTTGACGTGATTTAGCGTTGATTGGTCACCGGCGCTGGCCTTCAACCTTTTACCGTAACGCCGCGTTTCGAGGACAAACCAATGACCGCCATGACCCGCCGCCTGATCCTCGACAAGCGCCCCAAGCCTGGCCTAGTCACACCGGACCTTTTTCGCATCGAAGAAGCCAAGGTTCTCGAACCCGGCGCAGGAGAATTCCGCGTTAAAGTTGAAGTCGTATCGCTTGATCCGGCGATGCGCGGCTGGATCAACGAGGGCAAATCCTACGTCGCACCGGTCGCCATTGGCAGCGTCATGCGTGCCTATTCTGCCGGTCATGTCGAAGCATCGAACCACCCGGATTATAAGGTTGGCGACGCGGTGCAGGGCATGTTCGGTGTGCAGACGCACGCCATTTCAAAAGGCGAACGCGTTGTCAAAGTGGATACCAAGCTCGCCCCGCTCGAACGCTGGGTCGGTGGTCTTGGCATGCCGGGTTGGACCGCATACTTCGGACTGCTCGAAGTTGGACAACCAAAAGCTGGCGATACGGTTTTGGTCTCGGCGGCATCCGGTGCCGTTGGCTCGATTGTTGGTCAAATCGCTAAGATCAAGGGCGCTCGCGCTGTTGGCATCGCTGGTGGACCAGACAAATGCCGTTACGTTGTGGAGCAACTGGGGTTCGATGCGTGTGTCGACTACAAGGCCGGTAACCTGGCAGCCGACCTCAAGGCTGCTTGCCCCAATGGCATCGACGTCAACTTCGAGAATGTCGGCGGTGAAATTCTCGATACCGTGCTTTTGCAGATGAACACATTCGGCCGCATCGCCGTGTGCGGGTTGATCTCAGCCTACACCGCGACCAGCATGCCAGAAGGTCCCAAGAATCTGCGGTGCATTCTGACCCAGCGCTTAAAAATGCAGGGGCTGATCGTGTTCGATTGGGAAAAGCGCATCCCCGAGGCGATCACGGCCCTTGGCGCTTGGCACGCGCAAGGATTGCTCAAGATCCGCGAAGATGTGCGCACCGGCGGTATCGATGCATTCGTCGATACGCTCAACCTCCTGTACACCAGCGGCAACAACGGCAAGCTCGTCCTGAAAGTCTGACCCTGTTCATGAAACCCGGTATTACGCTCTACGTCGTGCGCCATGGCGAAACCGATTGGAACGTGGCAGGCCGCCTGCAAGGCCACACCGATACACAACTCAATGATTGGGGCCGCGCCCAGGCGGTACAAAACGGTCAGCGGCTGCTTCAGCAAAAACTCAATACCGAGACGTTGGATTTCGTCGCAAGCCCGCTGATGCGGGCCCATGAAACGATGCAATTGCTACGTGGCGCGATGGGCCTGCCAAGCCTTGGATTTTCCACCGACGACCGCCTGAAAGAGTTGAGCTATGGGCGCTGCGAGGGCAGCACGTGGTCGCAACTGCCACCGGTCGATGCACAGGGGATCGAGCGCGCCAGCGACTTCTTCAACTGGCGGCCCGAAGGTGGCGAAAGCTACGCAGACGTCATGGCCCGCACCCAGGGCTGGTTGGCTGAAATGACTCGTGACGCAATTGTTGTAACGCACGGCGGGATCACACGCGCGTTGCGTGGACTGGTGGCGAGTATCCCAACTGCAAAAGTGCCAACGCTAAAGGTTCCGCAAGACCGGGTTCTAGTGCTGCGCGACGGTTCGATGAGTTGGATTTAGGGACGCCTATTGCTCAGCCAAAAACTTGTTCGGCTTCAAGAAGAACGACAGCACGACGGCACCATCAGGCGAATGCGCGTGGTGGCGGCTGCCGGCTGGACGCCAAACGTAGTTGCCCGGCGTGGCAGCGCCTTCGTCATCCGCTAGCGAGCCGGAAATGACATAGCTCTGTTCGAGGGCAACATGCTCGTGGTCGGGCAGCTTCGCGCCCGGTGCGAATCTGGTCAGTGCCGTGAGCAACCCGGTTTCCTTGTCTTCCATCAGCACCTTCAAGTCGATGCCAGGGAACTTCGATGGCACCCAGGGCAGGGCCGCCACATCGACATAACGGGACGCGAGTGCGGCAAGACCGTCGTGATTGGTAGCACCCGGTGTGAGGGTTGGCATGGCAGTTCTCCTCAGGTCAGAAGTCCACGTTTGGCTAAATTGCGCATCAGGTCGGCCATGCCGTAGGTCCACGGCGGTGCCTTATCCGACATTGTCATCCGATTGGTCAGACTGCCGAGTTCGTTTGCCGAGATCGTGACGATATCGCCCTCATGGTGCGTGAAGCCCATACCGGGCGCACCGCGATCATCCTTCGGCGCAAACATCGTGCCGAGATAAAGCACGGCCCCATCTGGATATTGATGAGTCTTGTTCAGCAACTCCGCCACGAGATCTGCCGGGTCGCGGGCGATCTCCGACATCGAGGATTGACCAACCATCCGGAAACCATCCACGCCCTCAACAGTGAGGCGCACTTCAATCTGGCGTACGGTGTCGAGCGTAAAAGCCTCATCGAAAAAGCGTACCAACGGCCCGATGCTGGCCGACGCATTATTATCTTTCGCCTTCGAAAGCAGTAGCGCCGACCGGCCTTCAAAATCTCGCAAGTTGACGTCGTTGCCGAGCGTCGCGCCAACAATGCGCCCAAGCGATGAGACCACCAGCACAACTTCTGGTTCAGGATTGTTCCAAGTGGAGCGCGGATGGAGCCCTGCGTCCATGCCATGGCCGATCGCGCTCATCGGCTGCGCCTTGGTGAAAATTTCCGCATCCTCGCCAATGCCAACCTCAAGATACTGTGACCACGCGCCTTGCTCGATCAGCACGCGCTTGAGCTCAAGGGCCTGCGCCGAGCCTGGTTTCAGGTTGCGCAAGTTTCCGCCAAGCTGCTTTTCAACGGTCGCGCGGATCGCTTGTGCTTTTTCCGGAGCGCCCTTGGCCTGCTCCTCGATCACGCGTTCCAACATTGAGCGCGGGAAAGTCACGCCGGCAGCCTTCACGGCTTGCAGATCAACCGGTGCCAGCAGCCACGGTTTGGAGGCGCTGCGATCAGCCTCGGGTGTGTTGGCGAGTATATCCTGCAACGATCCGATGCGCGCGCCAGCCGCACTGCGCACAGTCGCCGCGGGATCTGTCTGCTCGCACAAATCGCGCATGGTCGGGGCAACCGCAGAGATGTCGAACACTCCTTCGTCGCGAATGGCGACCACCGACGGACCGCCGAGATCGGGTCGCCAAACGCGACCAGCAAGTGCCGCTTTGGATGGCTCATTGGGTCGCGTCAGATCATCGGTCAATCGAGCACGCATCGGCTTCTCCATTGCAAATTCCGTGTGGCTAAGTAACAGGCGGTTTGACTTAACCTAAGTCGCGGCGGCATCATGAGCCTCGCAGTCGTACCCGGTTCGTGCCAATCAGGATCGAGTGACACGATTGCGTTACGGCATGCAATCCGCGACATGCTGCACACGGGAGGACGAATGAGCAAGAGCGACGTCGCCAGTCGGGTCGGCATGTCTTCGTCGGATCGCCGCTCGCAGACGCTGCGCGCCTACCACGAACTACGCCGTCGCATTCTCGAAAACGAAATGGCGGCCGGAACGCAGTATCTCGAACAGACACTCGCAGATGAACTAGGCATGAGCCGCACGCCCGTGCGCGAAGCGCTCATCCGCCTGAGCGACGAGCGCCTCGTTGAAGTTAAACCCCGGCATGGCGCCCGTGTTCTCCCCGTCTCAGTCTCTGATATGGGTGAAATCTACGAGCTGTTGTCAACGCTGGAGGCAATTGCTGCCCAACGGGTCGCCGAGCGAGGCCTCAATGCGGCGCAACTTGCCCGACTTGATACTGCACTTGCTGGCATGGATCGGGCCCTTGATCGCGACGATCTCATTGCTTGGTCGTCGTTTGATCGGGAATTCCACAATGCAATTGTTGAGCTATCCGGCAATCGACGCCTCGTGCAGGTGGTGTCGATTTTCCGCGATCAAGCCCATCGGGCGCGAATGCAAACCCTCAACCTGCGTCCGAAGCCTGTGCAATCCAATCGCGATCACGCGGCCCTCGTCGCTGCGATCCGCAAACGCGATGGCAAATCCGCCTATGATATTCATTGTCGGCACCGCCAAGAAGCCGGCCGAATGTTGCTTAAATTACTCGCCGGACAAAAGGCCGAAGGTCTGTAAGTGTGCGCCAGTTCGATGCGAGAACGCGGGTTCGGCAGGTTGCCTATCCCACAGTGAGCGGGAACTTCACTGCATTTGAGCAGAAATATGCTGCGACGTTGGCAGCCTTAACCGCGACCGCATATCGTCTGGTGGTTCGTTCGAAAATCAGCTAAGGGCTTGGCATCAAACGCCCTTGGCCGTTCTCGCGTGCACCGCCATTCCGGTCGGTCGGCAGTTCCGCCCATGCTCGAAAAGCTGATGTACCATGACATTTCCAACGACCCATCCGGCGCTGACTCGCGCCCTTGCCGCCCGGGACTATTCGGTGCCAACCGCTGTTCAGTTGGCGGTGCTTGAGGAGCAAACCGCTGGTCGCGACCTGCTCGTCTCAGCACAAACCGGCTCCGGTAAGACCGTTGCTTTCGGACTTGCAATCGCGACCAAACTACTTGGCACGGATGAACGTTTTGCGCGCGCCGGCGAGCCCCTTGCATTGATCATTGCGCCAACACGAGAATTAGCGTTGCAAGTTCAACGTGAGTTAGCTTGGCTCTACGGCGAGACGGGGGCTAACGTAATCTCATGCGTCGGCGGCATGGACGCCCGCGCTGAAGCGCGTCAGTTGAACCAAGGTGCTCACATCGTTGTCGGCACACCAGGACGCCTGCGCGATCATATTGAGCGCAACCGACTGAAACTCGGCAATCTGAAGTCCGTCGTTCTCGATGAGGCCGACGAGATGCTTGATCTGGGCTTTCGTGAGGACCTCGAGTTCATCCTCGATGAAACCCCGGAAGACCGCCAGACACTTTTGTTCTCAGCAACAATGCCTCGTGAAATCGAGACGCTTGCCCGCCGCTATCAGCGCGATTCAATTCGCATTGAAACGGCCCGCCGCAACGAACAGCACGCCGACATCGAATATCGCGCCGTCCGTGTCGTCCCCGGCGACAGCGAAAATGCCATTGTCAATATCCTGCGGTTCCACGAGGCCCGGGCAACGCTCGTTTTCTGCGCGACGCGTGAAGCCGTCAAACGCACCCACTCGCGGCTTGTCGAACGCGGTTTCGCAGCTGTTGCGCTCTCGGGCGAGTTGACCCAGCACGAGCGCTCGCAAGCCCTTGTATCCCTGCGCGATGGACGTGCCCGCGTGTTGGTCGCAACCGACGTTGCCGCCCGAGGTCTTGACTTGCCAGACCTCGCCCTCGTCATTCACGCCGATTTGCCAAACGATGGCGAAACACTGCTGCACCGCTCCGGTCGCACCGGTCGCGCAGGCAAGAAAGGCCTGTGCATTCTGATCGTGCCGTTCAATAAGCGGCGTAAGGCGGAAGAGCTTCTGGCCCGCGCGCGGATCACTCCGACTTGGGGGGCGCCACCGACCGCTGATGAAATTCGCGCACGCGATCAGGAACGGTTCCTCGCCGATACCATATTCACCGAAGTTCCAACCGATGCCGACACCGCCGCCGCAACGGCCCTGCAAGCCGCTCGCACCGCCGATGAGATTGCACTTGCCCTAATCCGGATCCATCGCGCCCAATTGCCTGCACCAGAAGATCTGGCCGAGGACGCAGGCCCGCCGCGCCGCGAGTTTGGAACCGGTTCACGCGATGATCGCACACGTGGACGCAGCGAAGGCTTCGTCAGCCGCGTAAACGGTCCGCGCAGTGGCGAACGTGATCGTTCGGACCGTTCGACCGACCGTGCGCCGCGTGCACCACGCCCAAGCCGCGACCGCGACGACGGCCCGCCGATGGTGTGGTTCCGCCTCAACATCGGTCGTGAACGCAATGCCGATCCGCGATGGTTGCTGCCGCTGATCTGCCGTGCCGGCGGCGTGACGAAAACTGAAATCGGCGCCATTCGAATTGAAGATAAAGACACGCGGTTCCAGATCGTTGCCGAATTTGCAGACCAGTTTGCAGAGTCGGTCCTGACGAACGAAAGTAAGGAAGGGCATATCTCGCGGGATAGTTCACAGGGGGCGGCGCCTACAGCGCCCGCTGCCGCTGAGCGTCCGTCTCGTGAAAACGGCTATCAGAAGAAAACGCCAAATGCGGAACCGGTGAACGCTGAGCGGCAGACTGACATCCCGACCGAGGAGCGCAAGAAAGCGCCTTCGCGTGACAAGGGTCAGCCAAAGTCTGGGGGATTTGTTGCCCGCACGGCACCGTGGAACGACGATAAGCCTGCTGATGCACCCCGTCGGGATCGTGAACGTAGCCCTCGGGGCGAGAACGACAAGGCCCACATCAGCGGCTATACGGCGCGACCAGATGTGCGGCCGCGCTCGGCAGCAACGCCGCAAGACGCTGCATCGGCTGGTCGTCCGAAAGCACCGTGGCGCGACAAGGGCAAGCCAAAGTCGGAAGGATTTACGCCGCGCAAAGCGGCAGGTCAGGGCTTTGTCGCTCGTAAAACCTCGGCACCAGCCAAAGCTGCGCCGACCGGTCGACGAGAAGTGCTGATTGCGCCGAAGAGCGCTTCAAAATACGCGAGTAAGAAGAAGCAACGCGAATCCAAGCCAAGCCAAACCTGAACTATTGCTCGAAAAGGCAAGGACTTATGCGCTCTCGACCATGATCAGTCGTGGCTATATGGCTCGTGTCGTGTTTAGACTAGAGAATGGTAAAACCGACGATACGACCACTCCAACCGAAATCGTCCAATCCGGCGAGCACACCGTCCGTAGAACCGACGGCTCGACCGTCTCGACCTTTCAAAGTCGGCTTCTTTCTCACCACCAATTTCACGATGATGGCCTTTACGTCGGCGATCGAACCGTTACGACTGGCCAACCAAGTCAGCGAACGAGAGCTATATAATTGGCGGCTGTATTCCAGCAGCGGTCAGCCGGTGCGTGCATCGAATGCCGTCGAAGTGCGTGTTGACGAACCTTTTGGGCAGGCGCGCGACCTGAATGCCGCGATCCTGTGCGCGGGCAACGGGGTGCAAGCACTTGATCACCGCGATGCCATCACCGCACTGCGACGCTTATCGTCGTTTGGCACTTCGCTTGGCGCTGTTTGCACCGGCACCTACGTGCTGGCAAAAGCTGGGCTGTTGGAAGGCTATCAATCAACCATCCATTGGGAAAACCAAGCCGCACTGATGGCAGAGTTCCCGAACCTCGATGTCACCTCCGAACTATTCGAAATTGATCGCAATCGGTTCACGTGCGCTGGCGGCACGGCAGCAGCCGATATGATGTTATCGATCATCGGGCGGGATCATGGTCAGGGATTGGCCACCGCCGTCACCGACCAGTTGATCCACCATCGCATCCGCGACGCGTCAGAGCGACAGCGGATGGATCTGCGCACGCGGCTCGGCGTTGCCCATCCACGCCTTTTGGCCGTGGTCGCGCGGATGGAAGAGACCATCGAAACCCCGTTGAGTTGCACGCGGCTCGCCGATGAAGCCGGCGTCTCGCCTCGACAACTCGAGCGCCTGTTTGCGAAGTATCTCGGACATTCCCCTACCCGGCACTATCTTACTGTTCGGCTCGACCGGGCTCGTTTCCTGCTCCAGCAAACGAGCCATCCAATCCTCTCAGTCGCGATGGCCTGCGGCTTCGTTTCCGCCTCGCACTTCTCGAAAAGCTACAACGAGCACTTTGGCCATACGCCGAGCACGGAGCGACGGGTTGGCGTGCGCGACGCGAAATTGCCGCCACAAAGAGCGCACGTGAAGGCGCGTGCGCGCAAGCCAATGCCGCAGATGGGGTAGCGGCGACCTCCGGTATGGTTGCATATTCGTTGGTAAAGTATGACCAAGGGGTACGACGCCATGGGTGATTTACCATCAGATCTGCCGCCAGCACCGACCGTTCGCCGTGGTCGCGAGGCCCGTAAAGCTGCCCGACTGCTGCGCGGCGCGGCATCGATCCCCTACATCACACGCGGCATCCCGCCGACCGACCTGTTGAGCCTCGAAACCATCGAAATCATCGAGGCCAACGCCGAGACAATACTGCAAGAGATCGGCATCGAATTTCGCGACTACCCGAAAGCACATACCCTGTTCAAAGCGGCCGGCGCCGACAGCAATGGCACCCGCATCCGCTTTCCGAAAGGGCTCGCTAGGTCTCTATGTAAGACGGCGCCTGCCGCCTACACCCAGCATGCCCGCAACCCGGCACGCAGTGTCGAGATCGGCGGCAAAAATACTGTGTTCGCCCCGGTCTACGGCTCGCCGTTCGTGCACGACATCGACAAGGGCCGCCGCTACGGCACCATCGAAGACTTCCAGAACTTCGTGAAGCTCGCCTATTCATCGCCGTGGATGCACCACTCAGGGGGCACCGTCTGCGAGCCGGTTGATGTGCCGGTCAACAAGCGCCATCTCGATATGATGTACGCGCACATGGCGTATTCCGATAAGCCGTTCATGGGCTCGGTTACGCTTGCAGAACGCGCGGCTGACACGGTGGCGATGTGCGAGATTTTGTTCGGCAAAGACTTCATCCAGTCGAACACGGTTTGCACCAGCCTGATCAACGCCAACTCGCCGATGGTGTGGGATTCAATCATGCTGGGCGCGGCGGAGGCCTATGCCGCCAATAACCAGGCCTCGATCATCACCCCGTTTATTTTATCCGGCGCAATGAGCCCGGTGACGGTTGCTGCAACGCTGTCCCAAGTGTTGGCAGAAGTTATGACCGGCGTTGCCTTCACGCAGCTGATCAGACCCCGATCACCGGCGATCTTCGGCACATTCGTATCGACGATATCGATGCAATCGGGCGCACCGACGTTCGGTACGCCGGAAGCTTCGCATGCGATCTTCGGGGCAGCCCAACTCGCACGCCGCATGAACCTGCCATTCCGCACCGGTGGATCGTTGTGCGCTTCGAAACGCCCAGATGCGCAGGCCGCCTACGAGAGCGCCAACACGCTGATGCCGACGATCATGGCCGGCACCAACTTCGTCCTGCACGCGGCCGGTTGGATGGAGGGCGGGCTCGCCTCATCGTATGAAAAATTCGTAATGGACTGCGACCAGCTCGGCGCCATGCACAATTTCTGCCAAGCGGTCGATATCACCGAGAACGGCCAAGGCATGTCGGCCCTGCGCGAAGTCTCGCCTGGCGGGCACTTCCTCGGCTGTGCGCACACTCAGGCGAATTTCGAGAACGCCTTCTACCGCTTCGAATTGCACGACAACAACTCGGTCGAGCAGTGGGAGGCGGAAGGCGCCAAGGAAATGCACGTCCGCGCCAACGCCAAGTGGAAGAAGATGCTCGCCGACTATCAGCAGCCGACACTCGACGCTGGCGTGGATGAGGCGTTGAAGGAATTCATCGCGAAGAAGAAAGCGTCGATGCCGGATGCGACGCATTGAGGCCCTAACCTGCACTGGCCTAGATAAAATGGTGCTATCGTCCAGGTCCGTAACTCAGCCCATTGAATTCTCAAATTCTCATTGGCCAGAGTGACGCAAACTGGAAGTGTGCTAGCCTTCCTGGGCAAGGGACGGGCTGGTCCAATACTGAGGGCTTTTTCGGGGTACGATATGAAGCGGCGGCAGTTCATCCAGCTGGTCGGCAGTGCGACAATCACATGGCCCTGCACGTCGAATGCGCAGCAACCACAAAAGCCACGACGCCTGGCGTTCGTCCATTCCGGCATCCCGGCGTCGAAGCTCATCGAGACCGGCGGCACATTCTGGGTGCGACGGTTCTATGAGGAGTTGCGAGCACTCGGATTTAGCGAGGGAAACAATCTCGTAGTCGAGCGGTTTTCGGCCGAGGGTAGTTCCAGTCGCTTTGCTGCTGTTGCGGCCGAGGTCGTGAGCCGCAATCCGGAAGTCATTGTAACCAACCACAATGCGCTTACCAAGGCATTCCTGACCGCGACCACCACGATCCCGATCGTCGCGATCACGACCGACCCGGTCTCGTCCGGTCTGGTTTCCAATCTGGCGCGCCCGGGGGGAAATCTGACGGGGGTTAGCGTTCTTGCCGGCAGCGGCATCTTTGCCAAGCGCCTGCAAATTTTGAAGGAAGTTCTTCCGGCGGCGACCAGGATCACATACCTCCAATCTTCAGGCGTCGAAGCCGAAGCATCGGGCCATGCTGTGACGGGCAAGCTGATCCCAGAAGCGACAGAAGCACAAATTCGTGGCGCGTTTGCCGAGATGACCGAACAAAAGGTGGATGCAGCCATTGTATCCGATGGCGGCAGTTTCGTGGCGCAGCGTGCCTTGCTCGTCGAATTAGCAGCGAAGCACCGCTTGCCTACGATGTATCCCTATCGCGAGTACGTGGAGCTAGGCGGTCTCATGGCCTATTCGCCCGACCAAAACGAACTCGCCAAGCGGATGGCGAGTGATGTGCATCAGATTTTGAACGGGGCCAAGCCGGGGGACATCCCGTATTATCAGCCGACCAATTGGGGCCTGGTGATCAACCTGAAGGCTGCCCAGGCACTTGGACTCACGATTCCGCAGACCCTGCTCACCCAGGCCGACGAGGTAATCGAATGAAGCGTCGGGATTTCATCGCGGGCGTGGGTGGCGCGGCGGCGGCTTTGCCGCTAAACGTCCGCGCGCAACAGAAGTCGAAGGCGGTCGTCGGTTACCTCGCCAGCACCTTGGAGGCTGAGGCTGGAGCGCAGTTAGTTGGTATCCGGTTGGGATTGGCTGACACCGGCTATCTCGAGGGGCAGAACCTCAGCATCGAAGTTTGCGCCGCAAAAGGCGACTATGACCGGTTGCCGGCGTTGGCCGCCGAACTCGTTGCCGCCAAAGTCGATCTAATTATTGCGCAGGCGCCGCCGGCTGCCCAAGCGGCGAAAGCAGCCACCGCGACGATCCCGATCGTCTTCGGCGTCGGCAGTGATCCGGTCGCGTCTGGCCTAGTCGCCAGTTTGGCCAGGCCGGGCGGCAATCTGACCGGCGTCACGCTGCTCAATTCTGATCTTATGGCGAAACGGTTCGACCTTATTTCCGAGCTGGCTCCCAAGTCCACGCGGTTCGCACTGCTCGTCAATCCGAACACGCCAAATCCCTGGATCAGCAGCGTGCAGGATGCAGCGACCAAGAAAGGAGGACAACTCCAGATCCTGAAGGCCGCGACGCCTGCCGAGGTCGATGCTGCCTTTGCGGCAATGTTGCAGCTACGGACCGAAGCGCTGCTCATCGGCGAGGATACGTTCCTGGCGACACGGCCGCAAATCGCAGAGCTGGCTTTGCGCCATTCCCTCCCCACTGTCGGACTTCTGCGGAGTTTTGCTGAGATCGGCGGCCTCGTCAGCTACGGTACGAACCTGAAGGATGCCTACCGCCAGATCGGCGTCTATGCCGGGCAAATTCTCAAGGGCGCCAAGCCCACCGATTTGCCGGTGCAGCGACCGGTGAAGTTCGAGCTGGTGATCAACCTCAAGACCGCGAAGGCACTTGGCCTCACGATCCCACTGCCGTTGCTCGCACAAGCCGAAGAGGTGATCGAATGAGGCAGACACATTCTCAACGATCAACAGATCCCCAAGGATTGAACAACGGCAACTTCAGGACCTTGAAATCCGCTGTGTTGCGCGTTGCGAGAGTGAGGTCATGCCGCTCGGCGGTGGCTGCAATGAGCGCGTCGATGGCCTCGATTTCGTGCCCCGCCTGTTTCGAACGAACCAGAGTTGCGCCCCACAGCAGGCCGACCGCCGCATCGACGGGCAGGATGCGGCCCTCAAATCGCGGGATGAGTTCATTGAGCAGCCACTCGCGCGACCGCCGCTGCTTTTTGCCGGCGCGCATGGCTTCGACGCCGCGGCTGATTTCGGCGAGCGTTGCCACGCTCAGGAACAGCCGATCCTCATCGGCGGCAGCGAGCCAAACCATGACATTCGGGTCGGGGGACGGTCGTGTGGCCTCCGAGATTACGTTGGTATCGAGTAGAAACCCGCCGCTAGCCGAGGTCGACATCACGCAGCCGCCCTTTGATGCGCTTCGTTTCCACACCTGCGTCCCGCAACGGCGAGGCTGCGAGGAATTCGGCGAGCGTTCCCTTGCGTTCGGTGCGACGCTTCCACTCGTCCGCGGCAACGACGACGACGGCGGTCCGGCCGTTGCGCGTGATCGTCTGCGGCTCACCCGCCATCGCCCGCTCGATCACCTCGCTCAGCCGAGCCTTGGCTCGGGCGACGGTCCAGTCTTCCATTGCGCAATCCCGACGATGACCAATATGACCACTATAGTCATTTTTTCTTCAATCGTCAAGAATTGCCAGCCAGCTCGCCCAGGCCGACAAGGTGATTGAATGAAACGGCGGGGTTCATCGTGGGGGTGAAGGGGTCGGCGCGGCATCTACAAAGTTCGGCCGAGTATTCAGCGCTCGATCACGAGCATGGTCGAACACGTCGGCGGCCTGTAGGATGGCGCTATGAACCATCGCGCAGTTATCCTCGCCTTGCTCTCTGCCGGGTTATTTGGCGTCTCTACACCCGCCGCTAAATTACTCCTAGGCAGCATCGATCCAATGGTGCTTGCCGGCCTGCTCTATTGCGGTGCCGGCCTCGGAATAGCGTTGCTACGGCGGATTGCTCGTCCGCTGTTTGTCGCCACGATTGCGACCGAGACGCCGCTCAAGTCAGTCGATGTACCTTGGCTCGCAGGTGCGATCGTGGCGGGGGGTATCATTGGCCCCGTCCTCTTGATGATCGGGCTTGCACGCACCGACGCAGCCAGCGCATCGTTACTGCTAACACTGGAGGGCGTCGCGACGGCGCTTTTGGCTTGGTTCGTGTTTCATGAAAACTTCGACCGTCGCATTGCGTTCGGGATGGTTTGCCTGGTGGCGGGTGCCGCAGTTCTATCGTGGTCGGGAACACCGTCGCTGTCCGGTCTTTTAGGACCAGTTGCAATCGTGGGCGCGTGCATCGCCTGGGGGCTCGATAACAATCTCACCCGCAAGGTCTCGCTCGCCGATCCCCTGCAGATTGTCGAGTTGAAAGGCCTGATTGCAGGGCCGGTCAACCTCGCACTCGGCTTATGGGCCGGCGCTTCAATGCCAGCGTGGTCACCGATGCTAATGGCTGGCTTCGTCGGCTTTCTCGGATACGGCGTCAGCTTAGCGCTATTCGTGGTCGCACTTCGCCATCTCGGCACTGCGCGAACAGGCGCTTATTTTGCAACAGCTCCATTTCTCGGCACTGTGGTGGCAATTCTATTCTTGCATGAAGCCGTGACGGTTCAGCTGTTGGTGGCGGGCCTGCTAATGGCAATTGGCGTATGGCTTCACCTAACTGAAGACCACGACCACGAGCATGAACATGAGCCGATGATGCATGAGCATTCGCACACGCATGATGCCCACCATCAACACTCACATGATGCAACTGAAACGCCCGGCGAGCCGCACTCGCATCCGCACAAGCATGAACGTATGCGGCACAGTCATCCGCATGTCCCTGACATGCATCATGCGCATCGGCACTGACGCACGCGACCGGTCTTCGGAACAGTTGCATGACAGCCCGCAAATCCAACCAACTCTGGCCACGGGACGCTACCCACCCAGTGCGATCAGCTTGGCCTTGTCGGTCAGGATGAACATTCGGCCCTGGGCGACGATGGGGGCGATGTAGACCGGGCCGCCGAGTTCCTGCGTCGAGATGACCTTACCGGTGGCAGCTTCAACCGCCGTCAACTGACCCTTGTTCGAGGCGAGCCACAGGTAACCACCTGCGAGCGTTGGGCCAGACCACGTCGATGCGCCCGGTAGCTTCGTCGTCCACTGAATCTTGCCTTCACGGCGCGTGATCGCCAGCAACTGACCGGTGGTGTCGACGACGAACACACTTTCGCCTGCCACCATCGGCGTCTGTGTGCCCGGCACGTTGATCGACCATAGGCGCTCGCCGGTCTTTTGCTGGGTCGCAATCATACGGCCACCGTGGCCAACGGCGTAAACGATGCCTTGATCCATCGCAGGGCGGGCCGCGTCACTCATGCTGGCAATGGCCGACGCAGAACGCGTGCGTGCCAAACTCTCCTGCCAGACCTGCTGGCCGTCTGACACACGCAGAGCAACAATCTCACCCGATGGGTAAGGCACGACCACGATCTCACCTTCGATCGCGGGACTCGGATTTGAAATGATGCTGGTCTTCTCGGGCAAACCGCGGAAGCTCCAGACTTCATTGCCATCGGCACCGTTCAGGCAAACAAACCGACCCTCTGTGGTGGCAACGAATACACGATCACCAGCCGCCGTTGGTGACGCACGAACCGGCAACCGAGTGCTTTTTCCCATAGCTTTTTGCCGGACGACGCCTCTAAAGCCACCACGGTGCCGAAACCCGTCGCGGCATAGATCCGACCGTTATCGGCAGCAATGCCGCCGCCGTAGCCTTTTTCGCTCTTTTCCTTGTCGGGCGTCACATCAGCGCGCCAAATGGCGGAGCCGCCGGTCGCGGCAAACGCGCTGACACGAGCTGCTGCATCGAGCGTATAGACGCGGCCATCATAGACAATCGGACTTGCCGTCAGCTTGCCCGATGACGATGATCCGGTGCCAGCGTCCGCACTCCAGGTTTGACGCACGGCGTTTGCCAGAACCAAGTGTCCCGGCGCGTTGTTGGCTTGCCCACCGGGCTGCGTCCAGCCTTCGTTGGCGCGCGCTGGCGGCAGCACGATCGGCTTGTCGGCACTGGCCAACTCGCCCGGCACTTTTTCTGCAGCCTGGATCACGGCTAACCGCGTACCGGGCAGAGGCTTTTGCTTTTCTGCAAATGGATTGAGATCGCCAATTTTGGGCATGCTCGGCAGACTGTCCGAACAACCAGCCACCAACACTGCGGTTGCCAAACTCGCAAGGAGCATGGCAGCTCGGAGCGGCGGCTGGAAGCGGTTCGTCAGTGTCGTGCGCGTGTGGCCCATGGGGCTCCCTCGATCACTTCTTCTTCTTTTCCTCGGCCGGTTTCACGACCTCTGGAACCTTGGCGGCATCTGCCTTCGGCGAAACGACCGCCGGTGCGGCCGGTGTCGCAACAGCGAGTTCAGCCGCCACAACCGAGGCCATCAAGACCTTGATTCGCTCAAGAATTGATGGCGGAACTTTGCGTTCTCCCATCAACAAATCGCTAAACTTGCGCGCTTGGTCGATTTGGCCAGCCTTCAGAGCTGCAACGGCCATCAATTCGCGTGCCGAAAACTTCCACGCATTGGCATTGTCAGTCAGACCGATGAGGCGATTCTGCATTTCAGTCCAGTCGGCCTGATCCAATCGCAACGACGCCGCTTGCAGACGGGCAAAATCGGCCAGGATCGAATCAGTCCCCGGCGCCTTAGAGAGCGCCTCATAGGTTGCAATCGCATCTTCGGTCTTGCCAGCCTTCACTGCAGCGGCAGCAATGCGGAGCTGCGAAAGGGTTGCGTATCCGGCCGGACCGTCCTTCGCAATTTTGTCCAGTGCAGCGCGCGCCTCATCCGACTTGCCGCCAGCGAGCAACTGAGCCGCCGCGTCATAACTGGCACCCGATGCTTCAATCGCCTTGGTCTGTTGGCTCAAATAGAACTGGTAGCCGCCAACACCCAGGATGACGGCAAGCCCAGCGGCCAGGATGTATGTGCCGTAGTTCTTCCACAGCTTCGCGATCTGCTCGCGACGCATCTCCTCGTCGATCTCACGGAAAATCGTATCGTTGTTCTCGGCCATGACTTTAACGCCTGCCCCTGCCAGTTGCCCAATCGAAATGCCATCGCCCGGGGTTCAGGCGATCACGCACACGTATGAGCGCTCAGACATAGTCATTTGCGGCCTCTCCGCAATCGGAAAGGCACGTTATTTCAGGCATTTTTACGGCTTTAGCGAACGTCGGTGAACGCGATCCAATCAGCTGAACAGCGGGTCGAGCTCGCGATAATCGGGAATTTGCGCGATTAACCGCTGCCCCCGCCGCATGATGACCCGGTCAGATTGGGAGCGCGACAGCAGTTCGCTCCAGCCACGCGCGCGCATAATGACGAGATCGGCAAGCGCCCCCGGCTTGATCGATCCAACGTCGGTCATCCTAAGAATCCGAGCTGGCGTCGCCGTGACCGAGCACGGCCAATCGCCCACCGGGTGATCCAAATGGGCGATACGAACGGCCTCCCGGAACACTTCGAGCACGTCGAGATCGCCGTAGGCATAGAACGGATCACGCGTATTGTCCGAGGCGACGGCACCGGCAATGCCACGGGCCTTCAACTCGTGGAGCAAAGTCACCCCGCGTCGACGCGGGGTTTGGCCGATGCGCCGATCTTGCAAATAAAGGTTGCATAAGGGAAGTGAGACGACGGCGATACCTGCTTGCGCCACTAGATCCATTGTCCGCGCGGCAACGTCATCTGCTTGGATCGACAGCGAACAACAGTGCCCCACCAAGATGCGGCCTTGGAATTTGTATTTTAATGCCGTCTCAGCAATGGCGCGCAATGAGGTTGCATCTGGGTCGAGGCTCTCATCGACATGAAAATCGAGATCCCAACTGCGCTCGGAGGCGATCCGAAATAGCCGATCGAGCCCATCACGCAGTGCTGGTGTCATGTACGTCACCGCACCGAGCGTGTGCCCGTATGAGGCCACTGCGGCGACGACGTCGGTCATATGCTGATGGTCAAGTGCGAGATCAATCGGGAACAGCGGCGAGGCATCGAGCGCAATCCGGTCAGCCCAGCGCGCTTTCATCTCAGCATAGACCGGCCACGTGATGTTGGTTTGATCGAAGCGACTATCGAGATGCGTGCGGATCGCCACCGTGCCGTGCGCATAAGCACACTGCAATGCAAACTCCATGCGTGCCTTGATGTC
Source organism: Hyphomicrobiaceae bacterium (assembly GCA_031429105.1). Lineage (GTDB taxonomy): Bacteria > Pseudomonadota > Alphaproteobacteria > Rhizobiales > Hyphomicrobiaceae > JAKFWF01. The sequence goes on from JANOYV010000100.1 coordinate 27,918, forward strand.
GGCTGCCGACCAGTTCGCTGCTCGATCGGCCATCACGGTTGATAGTGCGCCTTGGAATGTACCGTCAGGATTTACTGCACGCGGCCAGATGTGACCCTTGTCGAGATGCGTGTGGCAATCGACGAAGCCCGGCCAAACCATGCCACGATCAAGGTCGATTGACGGTCCGACGGCAGTGACAACGCCTGTTGGCCGGATCGCGGCGATGCGCCCATCGATGATTTCGATGTCAACCACCGCTAACCCGTCTGCGTCGCTGGCAAGGTTTGCCCCCTCAACCAGACACACTGGTACCGTGGCGCGAAGCAACGTGACCCCGCCTGCTTCAATGCGATCAAATGCTGTTGTCCACGGTGCCACGACCTATACCTCGCGTTTGATCGCACTTTCGTGCCAGCGATGCAGCAAGCGATGCGAGATCCAGCTGGTCACAAGAAAAATCGCAATGCCGGTACTTGAAATCAAAAACAAGGCGGCAAACATCCGCGGGATTTTAAGATTGTAGCTCGACTCCAAAATCCGATAGGCAAGTCCCGATGCGTTGCCGCCGGTGCCGGCCACAAACTCGGCAACGACCGCACCAATGAGGGCCAACCCGCCTGAGATTTTTAGTCCACCGAGGAAGTACGGCAGTGCTGCCGGCAAGCGCAAGTAGCGCAATGTCTGCCACCGTGATGCACCGTACAGCCGGAACAGGTCCACCAAGTTGTGATCGGCTGAGTTCAGTCCCAGGATGGTATTCGACAGGATCGGAAAAAACGCGACGATCCAGGCGCACACAAGGAGCGATAGATTGATGTCGCCAATCCAGATGATGATCAGCGGCGCGATGGCAACGATTGGCGTCACCTGCAGCACGACAGCATAGGGAAACAGCGATTTCTCGAGCCACTTCGACTGGGTGAACAAAATTGCCAATGCAACGCCAACGGTTACCGCCGCCAACAGCGCCGCAAACGTAATCCGCAGCGTGATCCAGAGCGAGGTCGACAGCGTTGACCAGTCGGCGATCAGGGTCTGCCCGATCAACAAGGGGCCTGGCAATATGTAATGGGGGATCCCACGCACGCGCACGAGGACTTCCCACCCGACGAGCGCCAATATGCCAACGACGATGGGCGAAATGATCCCGGGCCATGAACTCGATGTGATGCCGAGGATGCGCCGTTCGCTGGCAAATACCGGCCGCGCGTCGGCATCGGTACCATCGTGGGTATTAGGTGTGTGGCCGTGATCCGTCGCAAGCGTCATGCGGTGATCGCCTTCTTCAAGGTTTCCGACGCGACCCGGCAGAGCTGGGCGTACTCAGCCGACGTTCGAAACAGGTCGTCACGCGGATAGGGCGAGGCGACGGCCAGATCGGCCATGATGCGGCCGGGGCGGGCTGCCATGACGGCAATGCGCTGTGACAAGTAAACGCTTTCAAACACAGAATGCGTCACGAACACGGCGGTAAATTTTCGCTCCCACCACAGCGCCAACAGATCGTCATTGAGCTTGTGGCGGGTGATCTCGTCGAGCGCTGCGAACGGTTCGTCCATTAGCAGAATACGCGGCTTGGTGACGAGGGCACGCGCAATTGAAACCCGCATGCGCATGCCGCCCGACAGTTCACGCGGGTACGAACCTTCGAACCCCGCCAGTCCAACTAGACGCAGCATTTCGACCGATGCTGCCTCCGCCTCGCGGCGAGCGATGCCTTTGAGCTTTAACGGCATCATCACATTGCCAAGTGCCGTCGCCCACGGCATGAGCGTTGCTTCCTGGAAGACAAACCCCAGATCAGGCTTGGCCGCGTCGCTCCAGGCGATTTCACCAGCACTTGGTAGGCTAAGTCCCGCAATCATGCGCAGAAGCGTAGATTTGCCACAGCCTGACGGCCCGAGCAGGCTGATGAACTCGCCTTCGTGCAGGACGAGATCAACATCGCGAACGGCAAGCGTACCGTTGCCGAACTGCTTCGACACACGCCGCACGGTCAGCAGCGACCGCCGAAGCGGCGCCGCAACACTGGTCACAAGGTTAGGCTCGGCCAACACGCTCAGAGCCCAACGCCCTTGTTGATGAATTCAAGGCTATAGGCCTTTTTGATATCGACGCCCGCTGGGAAAACGCCGGTTGCCGTCATGGTTTCGTAGAATGACTTCCAACGTGCATCCGTCATGGCGCCGATGCCGAGCTTCAAGCTGTCGCCGGAATGCACGATGCCCCGTTCGGTCATGACTTTCAGCGCGAAGGCGAGCTTCGCGTCATCCATGTCTGGGTTGTCTTTTTTGATCAACGCGTTCGCCGCTTGGATGCCCTCGCCGCCCTTGATGTATTGCGCCCAACCTTCGATTGACGCACTGACAAAGCGCTGCACCACGTCCTTCTTTTCAGCGACCATCTTGGTGCCGATATTGATCGTGGTGTTGTAGTTCTCGAAGCCAGCGTCGGCGATCAGGTGCACCACTGGCGTTACCCCACCCTGCTGGATCGCAAACGGCTCCGACGACACGAAGCCTTGCTGTGAGATCGTCTTGTCGGCGAGGAACGGGGCCATGTTGAAGGTGTAGGGGCGAGCCTGCTCGTCGGTGTAGCCGAACTTGGCTTTCAGGAACGGCCAATAGCTGTTGCGCCCGCCGGCCCCCACCAGAATAGGCTTGCCCTTCAACGCTTCGAAGCTGTCGTGACCGACGCCTGGATGCGAAATGATGACCTGCGGATCCTTTTGGAACAGCGAGCAGATGCACATGAAGGGCAAGTTTTCACGGGCGTAATTGATCGCCTCGAACGAGTTCGACATCACCATGTCGACGCGGCCACCAAGCAGCAACTGTGCCGGATTCTGTTGAGGTCCGCCCATGCGAATTTCGGCGTCGATGCCATATTTCTTGTAGATGCCGTTGGCGACGGCCAGGTAAAAGCCGCCGTGTTCGGCCTGGGCCCGCCAGTTGGTCTGATAGCTGACTTTGTCCAGCCCTTGGGCCGTCGCGTGCCGGGTCAACCCAGGCAATGCCAGCGCAGCTGCACCGCCTGCAAGAATGTTCCGGCGCGAATAAGTAGAGAACGAACGTTGCATGGGTTTGGCTCCTGAATTGTGCCGCCCGGTTGCCCATCTCCCGGTCGAGGCCTGCAGATAGTCGGTTTGTTTAGACGGTCCAAGCGGTGTCCGCAAAGTCCACGCAGCTTAATGTTGTGACTTAAATAGCGTTTGGCTAAGCACTTTAAGCGGCAATGCGGCAATTGGCTTGGCTCATATAATGGCAGCCGACGCCTCAGATTTGCGCATCCGATCGCGCTGGCTGCTATGGCGGATGCGCTGATCGGGCGCTAAACAATCGGCACCAGAACCACCCGGCCATCCTTTAGGAGACCACCTGATGAGCACCGTGCAACCCGCCGCATTGGCCGCAGGCCGCTCCGCTTACAATATCACTGGCCTGCTGGCAGACCTGGGCGATGTGCCGGTGATCCAGGATGTAACCACGGTCCGACGCCGCTCGCGCGACTATTTTTGGTACAGCCCGATCCTCAACGCCCAGCTGCACGGATTTTCAGCCGACCTCGTCGCCATGCCGCGCAACGAAGCCGATGTCATCCGTGTCGCCAGCGCCTGCGCGCGCCATCGCATTCCGTTGACGCCGCGGGGAGCTGCAACCGGCAACTACGGCCAAGCCGTGCCGCTGAAAGGCGGCGTGCTGCTCGACTTGTCAAACATGACGCGCCTGCTTTGGCATAAGCCCGGCTCGTTCCGTGCAGAGGCTGGCGCCAAAATGATCGACATCGAGACCGAGCTGCGCCCACACGGGTGGGAGCTGCGCATGCACCCCTCGACCAAGCGGATGGCGACAATTGGCGGCTTCGTTGCGGGCGGCTCGGGCGGGATCGGCTCGATCAACTACGGTGGCCTACGCGAGCCCGGCAACATTCTGGCAGCCCGCGTGATCACACTCGAAGAAATGCCGCGCGTAATCGAACTACGCGGCGATGCGTCGCAAAAGGTCAACCGTGCTTACGGCACCACCGGCATCATCACCGAAATTGAAATGCCGCTAGCGCCAGCCTGGCCATGGATGGACGTTATCGTCGCCTTCAAGGATTTTCAGGAAGCGGCAACGGTTGGCTACGAATTGGCGCTTGCCGATGGCATCGTGAAAAAGCTGATCACGCCGATGATGTGGCCCTTGCCGTCCTATTTCGCTGGCATCAAGGCGCAATGCCCCGAAGGGCAGCACGTGCTCGTGTGCATGATCGCGGAAGGCGCGATGGAAAGCTTCAAGATGATGTTGGCCGGTCGCGGCACGATTACGCTCGAACAGCCAACCGACGAGACCCCCGCGAAAACTCCGCTCTACGAGTACACCTGGAACCACACGACTTTGCAGGTGCTGAAAGTGGACCGCAGCGTTACCTATCTGCAGTGCCTATTTCCACATGATCGGGTGCTTGATGCCGTCAAACAAATGACCGAGCTGTTCCCCGATGAAGTCTTGCCGCACCTGGAATTCATCCGCTTCGGCGGCAAGGTGACCTGCAGCGCGCTGCCAGTGGTGCGCTTCACGACCGCTGATCGCTTGAACGAGATCATCGCCCTGCATGAAGCCCACGGCGTGATGATCGCCAACCCGCACGTCTATACGCTCGAGGATGGCAGTCGGCATAAGCGCGCCGACGCCGATCAAGCCGGCTTCAAGCGCGAGGTTGATCCCTACGGCCTGCTTAACCCCGGCAAGATGCGCTCTTACGTGCCAGCCAGAACCTGACGAGCCACGACAAACAATGCGCGTCCTTTACATCTACTGCCACCCGCTGGCTGACAGCTTCCACGCAGGCATCCTTAAGGAATCGCTTGCTGGATTGAAACGCGCAGGCCACGAGGTTGACCTGCTCGATCTCTACGCAGAAGGGTTCGATCCGGTGCTCAGCGCCGAGGGGCGACGCAATTATCATGACACAACGCTTAACAGGGCAGGTCTTGAAGACTACGTCGCACGGCTGCAATCGTGCGAAGCGCTCGTCTTGCAGTTTCCAACCTGGTGCTTTGGCATGCCAGCGATGCTCAAAGGCTATTTTGATCGCCTCTTGATGCCAGGTGTTTCGATCGATCTAACCGACGCGAAAAACGTCAAGCCCATGCTTGGCAACATTCGGAAGATTGCTGGTATTTCAACCTACGGTCGACAGCGTTGGGTGGCCCTTTACATGGGCGATCCGTCACGCGTGATGGTCATGAAGTACATGCGACGGCTCACGGCTGGAAATGCCCGGGCTGAATATCACGCGCTTTATCACATGAACATTGCAACCGACGCCCAGCGCCACGGCTTCATCGCGAAGGTAGGCGTGGCCATGGCGAGGTTTTGACGTTGCCTACTGTAACCCGGTCTTCACGGCACGCTTGTTGACGCCATTGGACTTGAGCAAATCCTGTGATGACTCAAACAGCTGATCGACATCGACCGCGCCGCCCTTGAACTCCTGCGCCCACATGAGGCGTGCCACCTGCTGCGTTGGACGTAGCTTCATCGGCGGCATGGACCCTGCCTGATCAAGCATCTCGAGTGTCTTGGATACGTCGGGGTGGATCATATGCGACAGTGCGGGATCATCGGGCGACGCTGAAAGCGTCATGTAAGGCGTGACCGGGAACGGCCGGTAAGACAGCTCGTCGGGGTGCTCTTCGTCATAGGCGGGCGCTTGTACCCAACCGGTGCCCCAACCGGCGCGGTTGCCATCGGTCAGACTGTTCGTTGGATCAGGTGCCAGTGCGGCTAACCGAGGCGATGCTTCGGCAGCAGGAACAGACGCCTTGGGCGACGCGCCAGTCAAACTGGGGAGCTTCGCTGACGTACTTGGTCGAACCGCTGGTGCGGGACCTGCGATGAGTTGCGGCTCAAAGCTGGCGAGCGCCACCAATTGCATCAGCTTCGCGCGCTCATCGTTGGTCGGGCGGGTCGATAACTGCGATGGGCGATCAACCACGCGTGGTTCGACCGCCAACTTCGGCGCGGACTGTGGTGCTGCCTTTGGCTCAGGCGCAAGGCTCGCAACAACTTGCGGCGTCGGCGCTGGTGTCGGCTTCGCGGCAACGGTCGGCATGATCGGCTGAGCGGCTGGAATAGCAACGGCCTTTGGCGTCAAAGCCGCAACCTGGATACCCGATCCAGCGGGGCGATTGCGGTAGTCGTGGAATTCAGCGACCTGTACCGCGAGCTCACGATGACGCGCCTGCGCGACTTGCACATCTTCCTTCGAAATTGGCCCGCCGTCCGCCGGCTGATGCTGTGACTTACCGTTCGGGAACAGGAGCGCCAATTCGTAACGCGGCAGGCGCGGCCAATGGCGAACGCGGTCCGTGTCGAGATGCACGAAGGGGATCGCCGACGTTGGATAATAGCCAACGCCGCCACGCTCACGCACGAGGCTTGAATACCGCAAGCGTTTCAAAGGCACGTCGGGAAAATGCACATCAGCTGCTTTGCCAAGAATGTGGCGGCTCTCACTCGCCTGCCCGCCCACCGTCTTACGCAACATGTCGTTGGTACCACGCGAGCGAAATCCAGAAATAATGTGGATCGGCTCTTTCGAACCGAGTTCGGTGTGCACTTCCCACAACAGATCAATCAGCGCCGGGTCCATCTTCGTCGGCTCGTTCTGGCGCCAGTCGCGTAAGGCCCAATTGACCTTCTCCATTGCGTCCGGGATGTAGCGGCCATCCTGCTTGTACAGGACTGTGACGGTTTCCTTGGTATGGATGTTGTAAAGCGAAATCGTGCGGGTGCGATCAGAATTTGCGATCAGGGCTCCAGCGCCCAGGACTGCGAACAACGCAGCCGCCAAGACGCCGGCCGCGAGCCGTCGTTTGCGCATGAGCAAAGCTAAAACCCCTTCAAGTCGACGCCGTATCCAAAGTGCAGATACGAAAACCCGTAAAATGCCCCGTAAGCGGCCAAACCATTCGGTCCAGCCAATGTGCAGGAGCGATATGGTTAACCGCCCTGCATTAAGGTTTGGTAACCCCACATCGTGGACGCACTAGGGCGGCCCCTGGGCAAAACAAGGGCATGCGGGGCACCATCGCTCAACGAGGTAAACGGCTATTCGAGGACAATCAGGTGATTTGGCAACCGCGGCGGGTCGGCGGAACCAGGGGGAAAGTGCTGTGCGAGCTTGGCGCCGATGGCGTTGATGGCATCAACGAACCCATCGGCGGATCGGCCATCGCCAATGGCTTTCGTCAGCTGGTCGACGATGCCCTGCCATTCGGCCGATGTAACCTTCTTGTGGATTCCAGCGTCGGCTAATATTTCGGCATAACGCTCGCCTACGGAAACAAACAAGAGAACGCCAGTGCGTCCTTCGGTGGTGTGCAGATTTTGCACCAAAAACTGCTCGACCGCTCGTCGATGCGCCCGCAGCCGCTTGATTGACCCCGGCACGAGCGCGAACCGGATCGGCCGATACATCATTGTGGCGAGCAGCACGGCGAATACGAATAATTGGAGCAACCACACCGTTTGCATGGTCATCCAAGTGAAATGAATGAGCGGCCACGGCACCAGCAGCGCGATCAGCGCTGCCCACATGAACGGCACATGGAGATACGCTGAACTGTCGGCAGCCACGACGGCCACGATCTCGCCGGATGTCTTTTGTTCGACGGTAGCAATCGCGGCTGCGATCCGCTTTTGACTGTCAGAATTGATCAGCGCCATTCGCAATACCCCTACCAGCTGCCCGACGATCCGCCGCCGCCAAAATCGCCACCACCGCCAGAAAATCCACCGCCGCCACCGCCATCAGACGATCCGCTGCTCCAGCCGCCGGAGCTGCCCCATCCTCCGGGAACTACGATAACGCCGCCATCGCCGCGCCTACGTCGCGCCTGGGCGCTCGGCGACAATTGCTTCGCCTGCTGGGTCTGCACCCACATGACGAAGAAAAATACCGCGACCCAGAACAGAAAAAATCCGAGCGGGCCAATTTCAATATCGTTGCTGGTGTCGCGTTTGCGGACGCTTTTGGCACGCTGTTTGACCTCCTCGGCGTCCCCCAACAAGGTCGCGGTGATGTCGCGCACGCCAGCCTTTATGCCGCCAGGAAAGTCGCCGCGACGAAATCCCGGCAAAATCGCATTGTCGATGATCAGTTTTGTCGTCGTGTCGGTGAGGATCGGCTCAAGCCCGCGGCCAACCTCGATCCGCACCTTGCGGTCATTCGGTGCAACAATCAGCAACGCGCCGTTGTTGGTGCCGGCTTGGCCGATTTTCCAGAACCGGCCCAACTGATAGCCGTAGTCCTCGATTGGATAGCCTTGTAGCGACTTGACGGTGACGACGACGAGTTGATCTGTCGCCTTCACATCAAGGGCTTTGAGGGTCGTCTCGATCTCTGCCCGGTCATAGGCCGAGAGGATGTTGGCGTCATCAACGATACGACCGGTCAGCGCTGGAAATGTCGGTGACGCGGCAAGACCGGGCTGCACAAAGCTCAACAGGATCAGGATAGCCGCCACGACAATTCGAACGCTGGCAGCGGACAAGCCGCAGCCTACGTCGATGGCAGTCCAGGCGGCGTGTTCGCGCACCTGACGCATGGGCGTGATCCTTGCCGGAGCCTAAGCCTAGAGATCAGGGCTTCTTTGGTACTGTACCGAAATCAACCTTCGGCGCTTTCTGTTCTTCGGCAGGAATGTCGAACGAAGCCATTTCCTTGTTGCCCCCGTACATCGCCCACTTCCAAAGGCGACCAGGAAAGGTCACCAGTTCAGTGTTATAGGTCTTCACCGCCTGGATGTAATCGCGGCGCGAAATCGAAATCCGGTTCTCGGTGCCTTCGAGCTGGTTCTGCAGTGCAAGGAAGTTCGCGCCTGATTTGACGTCCGGATAGCGCTCTGAAACCACCATCAGCTGGCGCAACGCGCCGCCCAGCGTGTTCTGCGCTTCCTGGAACTTCTTCATCGCTTCAGGGTTGGTTAGAATGTCGGCTGGGATCTGCACGCTCGTAGCCTTAGAGCGCGCTTCCGTCACTTGCGTCAGAACACTTTTTTCCTGCTCAGCGAAGCCCTTCACCGTCTCGACGAGATTACCAATCAGATCGCTCCGGCGCTTGTACTGGTTCAGAACTTCCGACCAGGCAGCCTTGGCTGACTGCTCATAGGTTGGAATGTTATTGACACCGCAACCGGCCAGAAAAGCCGACATCGTAATGACCAGCAGCAAGGCCGGCAGGCGAAGTGTTCGCGTCATCAAAGCTCCCTCCACTGATCAGTGCGCAACAGGTATAGCCTCGAGCTCTAGATCACAAGCGGGCAATACGGGCAGCACGGCGGCCACGAAAAAACTGATCGAGCTGCACGGCTGCGAACAGCAACACGAATCCAGCGACATCGACTGCGGTGGGCCGGTCGCCCAGGATCAGGACCGAGCCGATTACGCCAAAGACGGGCACCAACAGTGTGCCAAGACTTGCTGTCGATGATGATACGTGCCGGATCAGGCTGAACCAGAGCACATAGGCTGCTGCCTGCGGCAACGCCACGTGATAGGCGAACGCTGCCAAGATCTTGGGCTCTGACAAATCTAGGTGCGGCGTCTCAAGCATCCACATCCCCAGACTGCAGACAATGGCCGCCACAACAACTTGCCATGTCGTGACAGCGAGCGGAGCGGCCGCAATCGGGAACTTCTTCAGATAAACCGTGCCTGCAGCCCAACTGATCGCTGCGCCCAAAACGTAGACCAGCCCAAATGGTAACCGTCCGGCCTGGATCTCCGGCCAAAACGTGGATGATAGAATGCCAAGCCCGCATGCGCCGAGTGCCAATGACACTGCGCGCAAGCGATCAATTGGCTCTTTCAGGAAGATCCAGGCAAACAATGTCGCCCAGAACGGCATCGTGAAGGTGAGGATCGCTGCCCGTGACGTTGGCATCGATAGTTGAGCAAACACAGCAAAGATGTTGAAGCCAGCGACGTTCAACAATCCAGCAACCGCAACATGTCTCCATGAACTGCGGGGAATACGCAACGACTGTCGCGAAAATAGTGTGAAGGCGGCAAGGAGCGAGGCACCGCAAATCAGGCCAGCCGCACGCAGCGTCCAAGGCGACGCTGCGGTCAAGAGGATCTTCACCGCAGGCCAGTTGAGACCCCAAAACAAGGCTGCAAGCCACATCCGCCACATGCAGTGAGTGCCGATCTACTCTGTCTGTTCATCGGCAGAAGCGGCACCACGAAAACCGGTCGCAACCACGTATAATTCCGCGCTGTCGGCACGACTCGCGGGAGGTTTTACGTGCTTCACACTCGCAAAGTCGCGCTTCAGTTGATTGAGCAATTCCCGCTCAGTGCCGCCCTGAAGGACCTTCGCGACGAACACGCCGCCCGGCGCCAGCACCTCCGCCGCGAACGCGCCGGCGGCTTCGGCTAGTCCCATGATCCGCATGTGGTCGGTCCGTGTGTGCCCACTTGCGGGTGCCGCCATGTCTGTCAACACCACGTCGGCGCGCCCGCCGCGCAGCAAAGTGATGAGCCGTTGCGGCGCTTCATCGGCCATGAAATCCAGATGCAGTATGACGACGCCCGGAATAGCCTCCATCTCGCTGATATCGATCGCAATCACCTGGCCTTGTTCGCCCAAGATTTCCGTTGATTTGACCCGGTCCGCCGCCAACTGAGACCAACCGCCAGGGGCTGCCCCAAGATCGATCACGCGATGGCCCGGCTTCAGGAAGTTGAGCTTGTCGTCAAGTTCCATGAGCTTATACGCAGCCCGCGACCGCCAGCCTTCGCGTTGCGCTGCCGCCACATAGGGATCGTTCAACTGACGTTCCAGCCAACGCCTGGAGGCAAGCGTGCGCTTCTTGGTCGATTTCACGCGTATCTTGAGTTGGCGCTGCCCGATCTCCGGGCTCCCGCTGCCATGTTTCGACATCTTGGCCATTCGTCAAACGTCCTTGCAATCAAATCGAAAAGTGACCTAGCGACCAGATGTACCGTTGCCGTGTTCGCGGTGAAATCCATCTTCGCCCATCAAAGTTGACAGAATGCCTTCGCGCAACCCACGGTCCGCGACCCGCAGGCGCTCGGTTGGCCAGATCCGCATAAGCGCTTCAAGGATGGCACATCCAGCCAGAACTAAATCCGCACGATCCCGCCCAATACAAGGTTCGGCGACTCGCTGGTCATAGGTTTTACCAACAAGGTCGTAAGTCACATGGCGCAGATCTTCGGTTGAGAGCCATAAGCCATCAACCCGGGACCGATCGTAGCGTGGCAAACCGAGCTTGATTCCGGCAAGCGTCGTGACAGTGCCTGAGGTGCCCAGCAAATGAACGCGCTCAGACGCCAGTCGTCGCCCAAACCGATGCTCAGCCTCAAACGGACTAATCAGTCGGCTTACCTCCGCAACCATCGCCTCAAACTCGCTGGCGCCCATTGTGCGGCCATCGAACCGGTCTGCAAGCGTTACGACACCGACCGGCAACGACGTCCAGGCCGCGATGCACGCCTGCGCTTCAAGCCGGTCAGCAATGCCGCGCCGCCATTGCCCGCGCCGCCGCCCGAGATCAAGCCAGATCAACTCAGTTGAACCCCCGCCGATATCGAAAACAAGCGCAAGGTCAGAGGACGTGTCCAAGAGCGAGGCACAGCCGGACACGGCAAGCTTTGCTTCATCTTCACGCGACAGCAGTTCAATATCGAGCCCAAGATCTCGACGCACACGGGACAAGAACTCGGTCCCATTCGAGGCAACGCGACAGGCTTCGGTCGCAACCAGCCGCGAACGGCTAACACCATGGCGCGCAATTTTCGAGGCGCATACCCGTAAAGCATCGACCGTGCGATCCATTGCGCCTTGCGATAGCTTACCGTTCGCACCCAATCCCTCACCAAGCCTGATGATCCGGGAAAATGCGTCCACAACCACGAAGCCCCGCCGCGACGGGCGCGCGACCAGAAGACGGCAGTTGTTAGTACCTAAATCTAGTGCGGCGTAGGTGCTGCTGACAGTCCCATGCGCTTGCTTTGGACGCTGCTCACGGTTGTCTCGCACCAAGGTGTCAGGGTGAACCGTCGTGGAGGTCCAGGGTCCTTTGGTTTCAACACCGGTCGGTGGAAAAGCCTTGGGCCGATTCGGATTGCCGTCGTCGTTCGCTCCGTGCACTTTCATCCCCAGTGCCTGGCGCGAGGCCGCCCACCAACATAAGGCTGGTTTCGCGGTACCTCCGTCTTCAGGCATCATCCTGGTTTCAACTTGCGCTCATGGTAACAGTTTGTGCGCGCGGAACAAGGAAGTATACGCCATTTCGCAGACTATTGAATACGCCTCGTGGAACGGAAAACATGCTTAAACTTCTAATTTATCTAATTTTTTCAGCCTTCTGGTTGGTCACAGCAGCAGTTGGACAAGCACCAACTGCCAGCCTTTTAGCGGCATACCCGGATCACCTCGCGGCCATCGACGGCAATGATCTCGTGTGGAAAGATGGCACACGCATGCGTATTGATGATGGGCAGGGGAGCAAACCCTTCGACCAATGGCTGGCACAACCTGACTTGAAAGATATGCTGGCGATCCGTTATCCCCTTGGAGATGTGGCGACCCCGCCTTCGCCTAACAGCGATCCGGGACGAGCGCGCAATGCTGCATTCTTCGCGAAAATGTATGGCGACTGCACACGAGGGACCGTCAAACCGAACCTTGTCGAAGTGATTTGGCTGCCAAAGAAAGCCAATCAAAAGCTCCTAGTTACCAAGATCAACGGCGTGGCTGACAGGTTGCGCGCCATCAGTCGTGCCCTGGATGAATTGCCAGCAGAACTCAACGTGTTCCTTACGCCGTCAGCTGGCACTTATGTCTGCCGTCCGATTGCAGGCACTTCGCAGCACAGCGCCCACGGCTATGGCATTGCTATCGATATTGCAACGAAGCACGCCCATTATTGGCGGTGGAACCGCGGCGGCGTCGCCAACTACCAGAACAAAATTCCGACCGAAATCATCAAGATTTTCGAGACCAACGGATTCATCTGGGGCGGCAAGTGGTGGCATTACGACACCATGCATTTCGAGTACCGGCCCGAACTGACAATAGTGACCAAGGCGCCGTAGTGAAAAAATGTTTCAGCGTTCTATTTCATTTTATCTTGTCACTGACTAAAAAATCCCGCAACTTGAACGTCGTACAGTATTGGCGGGGGCCTAACGTATGTCCAAAAACCCAGTTGCGTATGTTCAAAGCACAGGCTGTCGTGCCTTGCCTGATCGGGCCCCGGTCGCGACGCTGGCGCTCATGTCGCCAAGCGCGGTTTTAAGCGACGGGTTCCCATTTGTGCCTATGGCTTTGAATGGTCGATTAGTCGTCGGCAAGGCCGCGAGTTTCGACCCAGGCCAATCGCTCCTCTACCCGCCTAGCACTTTAAACCACTACGCAAAGCCACGCACGACTAGCGCCTTGCGTCGAATGCCGCAACTGCGGGGTAGGGAGCAATGATGAGCGCTAGCGCCACACATATCGTACAACGCTACTGGGACGCCTGGAGCGTTCGCGACAAAACTGCAGCGTTGGCGTGCCTTGCCGGCAATGTCGAACTTACAGTTCATATCCCGCAGGACACGCTGCCGTTTGGCGGGTTGACCGTTGGCCGGGCTGCCGTATCGGATCGAATGCAAACGAGTATCGAGCAGTTTGAACGACTTTATTACATTACAACGATCATAACCGCGGACGCGAAAAGAGTGCGTGGCCGAATTTCATTTAGTGTTCGACACCGAATGACAGGCGAAACAATCGATGGCTTCGCCCGGCAGATATTTGAGGTAAAGAATGGCCTGATCACTCGGATCCAGGAATACCACGACACCGAACGACTGAAAGCGTTCATGCGGTTAGTATCCAGCACAGCCGCGGACCAACAGTCCGCGTACATGCTATCGATGCAACCGCCGACGGCGTTGGGTCACAGATCAGGTGACGGGCCCAGGATTGAATAGCGCCAAACTGTTGTGAAGTTTCCAGCGCTCCGCCCATGTCCGCGTTTTACCGCTCGCCACATCAAGGATGAGTTCGAAGAGCTCCATTCCAACAGACTCGATCGTTGCCGCCCCTGTCGCAATGCGGCCGGCGTCAACATCCATAAGGTCATGCCAACGACGCGCCAGATCGCTACGCGTCGCGACCTTGATCACTGGCACTTGCGCTAAGCCATAAGGCGTGCCGCGCCCTGTCGTGAACACGTGCACGTTCATGCCAGCGGCTAACTGCAACGTGCCGCAGATGAAATCACTGGCGGGCGTCGCTGCGTACAACAGTCCCTTCTGGGTCGCGCGCTCACCCAGTGAAACAACTCCTGAAATCGGCGCCGTACCTGATTTTATGATGGAGCCCATGGCCTTCTCGACAATGTTGGAAAGTCCACCTTTTTTATTACCGGGCGTGGTGTTGGCACTGCGATCAGCTTCGCCACGACTGAGGTAATCGTCGTACCAGGCCATTTCGCGAATGAGCGCTTCGGCGACCGTTTGATCAGCGGCCCTTGCCACCAGTTGGTCGATGCCATCTCGAACCTCGGTCGTCTCGGAGAACATCACGGTCGCGCCAGCGCGGACCAGTAAATCCGATGCGTAACCAACGGCTGGGTTTGCGGTGACGCCCGAGAATGCGTCGCTGCCGCCACATTGCACTCCAACCACAAGCTCCGCCGCCGGACAGGTCTCGCGACGACGGGCGTTCAAAATCGCCAGCTTTTCTTCGGCCATCGCCATGATTGATCTGATCATCGCGTCGAAACCGACATGCGTTTCATCCTGCAGCGTAATCAATCCATACTGATCCGCTGCGCCGGCCACTCCGGCGGCAAAGAGACGCTCCGGTTGTAGTTTTTCACACCCAAGACTGACAACCATCATCGTACTCGAAACATTCGGATTGAGGCTAATATTGCGCAGCGTTCGGATCGGAATGGAGGCACCTGGCGCATCGATCGCAACACCACAACCGTATGTATGCTCGATGCCGATCACATCATCTACGTTCGGGAAACGTGGCAAAAGTTCCTGCTTGATACGACGGACCGCAAAGTCGACGACACCGGACACGCATTGAACGGTGGTGGTAATCGCCAGAATATTTCGCGTACCGACGGACCCATCCGGATTGCGGAAACCTTGGAATGTGTAACCACCTAGCGTAGGAAGCGGCGGCGGCGGATTGGACGTGGCAGCACGCAATGAAAGTTGAGGTGCGTCTGGCATCCGCATCTTGGGTTCATTGACCCAAGCCCCAGCTGCGATCGCGCGAAAGGCAAAGCCGATTGTAACGCCATAACGCACAACAGGTTGGCCCTCGGCGATATCAACCAGCGCTACTTTGTGGCCTGACGGCACATGCTCTCGAAGTTCAAGACCGCCGGCAAACCGCGTACCCTTTTCCAATCCGCCGTCGTTGGCAATGATCGCCACATTGTCTGTTTTGTGCATCTTTATAAACAAAGGTGCTTGCGGTGAAACAACGGCCATTCAACGTCTCCATCAACCAATCTCGATCATCCAAACGTGTGAACTTTATTCCCGGACGACGCTGTTGCCGAACTCGACCACGTCGCTAACCGTTCTAGCGTGGTCGAGTTGTACGAACACAAATCGCACTCGCTAGCGAAGTTACCACCGTGGTGTGGGTTTGAGACACTGTCCACTGCAATGTCTGAGCCTAGATTGCACGCGACTTGCTTTAGTCAAACGCCCGCGCCAAACTCTGTTCAGCAATAGGCTGGGGCCGTGACGGAGCCGTATACTGGCGAGCGACGTGTCCGCAAATCTCGGATACACCTCGGTTGTTTCCTCACAACCTGCACCGCTACCTTCACGTATTGACACTAAAATCAAATGGTTGAGTTCATGAACGATATTTCGCAGGCAATCGAACCTCTAAGTTCTGCCGACGTAAAGTTGACCCTGCAGCGCTCCGGATTATTTGATCCTCCATTTCATGCTAAGCACCTCGTTGACGAACCCGCCCCTGGCGACCCCCTCGACCATTACATCGAGTTTGGCGAAGAGCTCGGCCATCGGCCAAACTTCGTGTTTGATCCTTCTTGGTACAGGCGCCGGTACGACGTTCGTCTTGATCACTCCAACATGCTGCATCACTACCTGACGACCGGCGAGAAGATGGGCTACGCTCCCTCGCCGCTGTTCGATCCGGTCTGGTACGCCAACCAGAACGGGCTCGACCTGCAGGCTCAGTGCGCACTTTCGCATTACATGTTGGCGAACCCACATGAGCGGGCCCCGCACGCCTATTTCAGCGCCAGATTCTACATCGCAAAGTACCCCGATATCGCTAAGGCATCGATCGATCCGTATACTCATTATATGAACTGGGGCATCTTCGAGGACAGAAAGGGGTCTGAAACCTTCGATGCATCGTATGTATGGCAGCGCTATCTGAATAAGGACCGCACGAAGAATCCATTGTTGCTGTTCCTTGAATTTGGCAGTGAGTTCGGCTGGTTGGCGAAAGCCTCGGTCGAAGAGAATACAGTGCATCGGGAGATACGACGTTTCACAGCTCCGGCGCCAGAATTCGAACCGACGCAGACGGAGATGTCGGGACTGCGCAAAATCAAGGCGCTGGCTTTCTATCTGCCGCAGTTCCATCCCATCGCTGAAAATGATGCCTGGTGGGGCAAGGGTTTTACCGAGTGGCGCAATGTCCCGCGCGGCGTGCCACGGTTCGCGGGGCACTTCCAGCCGCGCATTCCACGCGACTTGGGATTTTATGAACTCGATGGTACCGACGTCATAAAAAAACAGGTCGACATGGCGAAAATCGCCGGTCTATTTGGCTTCTGCTTCTACTACTATAATTTCAACGGCAAGCGCTTGCTCGAAAAGCCGCTTGACGCATTTGTCGGTGACACCTCCATCGAGTTTCCATTCTGCCTGCTATGGGCGAACGAAAGCTGGAGCCGTCGTTGGGACGGCTTCGAGCAGGAAGTCCTGATTGCCCAATCTTACGATATCAATGCCGAAAACCGGCTGGTCGATGATGTCGCCAAATACATGCGCGACCCACGTTATATCATGATCGGCCAGCGGCCCTTATTCTTCGTCTACCGCACGGATGTCATTCCGGATGCTGCGGGAGCCGTGAAGCGCTGGCGCACCCGCTTCAAGACCGAGCACGGACTGGACCCGCTCATCGTGATGGCACAGGCCTTCGGCAATAACGACCCACGGCCTGCCGGCTTTGATGGAGCCATCGAGTTCCCGCCGCACAAATTCGGCTCGGTTCTGCCCCACATCAACGCAAAAATGGAAATTCTCGATCCGGATTTCCGCGGCGAAATCTACAGCTACGATGCGCTCGTCGAGGCCTCGCTGAAGGATTTCCCACGCGACTTTCCACTGATCAAAACGGCGGTGCCGTCCTGGGACAACGATGCACGCAAGCAAGCCGCGGGCCTCGTCATGCAGGGCTCGACCCCGGCCAAATTCCAGGCTTGGCTCGAAGCGCTTAGTCGCGAAGCGGAACGCAAGCGGTTCCATGGCGAAAAGATCGTCATGATCAACGCTTGGAACGAGTGGTGCGAGGGCGCCTATCTCGAGCCCGACGTCCACTTCGGCTTTGGCTACCTGAACGCGCTTTCGCGTGCGCTGACCGACAATCCAGAGCGCATGTCCCGCAAGATCGTGCTCGTCGGTCACGACGCATTCCCGGCCGGCGCGCAGATGCTGCTGCTTAACATCGGGCGCACGTTAAAAACCGCGTTCGGCGTTGAAATCGCCTATATCTTGATGGACGGTGGGGGCTTGGCTGATCGCTATAGCGAACTTGCACCGACCTTCGTCGCCAATGCTGGCACGGATTTCTGGCCGGAGCTGCGCGCCAACGTCGAGCAACTACGCGCGCAGGGCTTCACGCACGCGATCACCAACAGTGCGTTTTCCGGCCATTGCGTCGGCTTCCTGGCCGACAGCGGCTTCAAGGTCTGCTCGCTCATCCACGAGTTGAAAACGATCATCGAGCGCAGTCACGGCCTCGGTAAATACCAGCAGATCCTGAAACGCAGCAGCGACGTGATCTATCCGAACCACTACGTCGCCAACGAATTGACGCGCGAGTTCGGCCAGCCGGCTGGCAATCCCCACATCATGGCGCAGGGCCTGTACAAGGACATCGCGCCTGATCCTAGCCTTGCCGATAGCATCCGCACCCTACTCAAGCTGCCGCCGCAGGTGCGCATCGTGCTCAACACCGGGTACGCCGACCTGCGCAAGGGCGTCGATCTATTCCTCGGCCTCGCGCGTGAGACCGCCCGGCTCGATCCGAACGTCCATTTCGTCTGGGTCGGCGACGTTGATCCAGCGGTCAACACATGGATCCTCGAGGATGTCCGCCGCGGCCGCACAGCCAACGTCCACTTCATCGGCTACACTGAAAACGTCAGCGCCATGTTCAACGGCGCCGACCTGTTCTTCCTCACCTCGCGCGAAGACCCGTTCCCCTCCGTCGTGCTCGAAGCGCTGGCCGTTGGCCTGCCCGTCGGCACGTTCGATACCGGCGGCGGCTACGTCGATCTGATCCGCGCCGAGCCCTACGCCGGCTTCCTCGCGCCCACGGGAGACTTGGCCGCCGCCGCCCGGTTGATCGTCGAGCAACTGCAGGCGGAAGCGAAATCCGGCGGCGAATTGCGACCGGCGCGCCGGTCCATGATCGCTGATAAATACAACTTCCGCGACTACGCCTTCGGCTTGCTCAACATGACACAGCCGACGCGCAAGATTTCGGTCATCATCCCGAACTACAACTACAAGGCCTACCTTGAAGCCCGCCTCGGCTCGGTGTTCGCGCAGAACCACCCGACGTGGGAGGTGATCGTCCTCGACGACTGCTCGACCGACGACAGCATCGCCGAACTTGAACGGCTCGCCGGCAAGCTCGGCCGCGACTTCACGCTGATCGAAAACGACACCAACTCCGGCAACGTCTTCGCCCAGTGGCAGCGCGGCGTGGAGGCGGCCACCGGCGACCTGATCTGGATTGCGGAGGCCGACGACCTGGCCGACCCGGACTTCCTCAGCCGCTTAGCCGCCCGCTTCAACGAGGAGGGCGTCGTGATGGCGTTCTCCGACAGCCGCACCATCGACGAGTTCGGCGTCTCCCAGTGGGATAGCTACAAAGGCTACTACAATACGCTGTTCCCCGGCGCCTTGGCCGCGACCGAAACCTTCGACGGCGACGTGTTCCTGCAGACGTATTTGTCGGTCAAGAACGCCATTTTGAATGCCAGTTCGGTGCTGTGGCGCCGCGATGCGCTGGACGAGGCTTTGGCCCGGTGCGGCGACGACCTATCGCGGTTTGCGATGGCCGGCGACTGGCGGATCTATGCGGAAACGTGCCTGCTGGACGGCAAAATCGCCTATGACGCACAGCCCCTTAATATACATCGCAGGCATTCCAATAGCGTCACGCATGCGCTAAAGAAGGAGACGCACCGCGCCGAGATCGCGGCCATCCACGAGATGGTGCGCTCTCGGCTCGGACCGGCGGTGCCGGTGGCGAAGCAGGATGAGTATTTGCGAGAGATTACGAGGGAATTCGAATTGATTTAGGGATGGCCACTATTGCCGCCTTAGGAGCATTGCAATGAAAAAAGTTGCGGCGATAACTATCTGTTACAACGAAAAAGACAAACTTGATCTTTGGGCAAGACACCACACAAAACAAGTTGGAGCAGAACATTGCTACATCATTGATCACGGCTCTGATGATGGGACGACAACTGCGCTGTTTGATGCTCGATCACGTCCCTACCCAGGAATAAATATTATAAGATTGCCTCGCACGCCCTATGATAATGAAACTCGCACTCGCGCGATTGAACACTTTGCAGGCTTTCTACTCCGTTATTACGACTGGGCATTCTTCACGGACGTTGATGAATTACTAGTCGCCGACCCAGAGAAATACACCAGCATCGCCGATTTCTGCAATCAAACGGCTTTGACCCACGTAACTTCTATCGGATTAGACGTAATCCATCGAGAAACTGCGGAAGCACCGCTGAACTGCAATCGACTTGTGGGCGAGCAGCGCGCCGCAGTTCGATTTTCCGCCTCAATGTGCAAACAGAACCTAGTTTCCTCGGCCCCAACTTGGTCCAAAGGTTTTCATACTTCCAATTTGCCGTCACAGTTTGATGCAATTTATCTTATGCACCTAAGGTTTGCCGACGCCATCCAGGGGGTAGGTCGCCTAGGCGTTACGCGTAAGCTTGATTGGGCACAAACGCACGAAGGTGTGCATCAAAAAGTTACTGATGATGACTTCGTAACGCTTCTGAGACGTATGGCTCGGTTACCGTTGGTCGAAGATGCTCTTAAATCAAGCGAAGGTTTACTTAAAAAATATTTGGATCGCCTGAAAACATCTGAAAAAAAAGGATTATATGATAAAATTTACAATATCGACTTACACATATTTGGAGATGAGCTATTTCGACTTCCAGCGAGATTTCGAACTGCGTTTTGATCTTCGCAGAACCTAATCAGAATTAACTAACTTGCAATCGCGTGGTCAAATAATGTTAAATTTGAATGATTTTCGAATTTTGGATCAACGAACGACAAGGCGAACCAACCCTTATCTGCAGCGTGGTATTGATCATTATTCAATGGCAGACATGGCTAAATTGTTACCCAAACTTGGGGCCTCATTTCACAACGTACATGGATTCCCGCTTGATCTTGCAAATCCTTCCACGTTCAGCGAATTTATGAATTGGCGGAAATTGTTTGCTAATTTTCCAACCCCGTCGCTTGGAGATAAACTGTACTCATCTGAATATGCGGGACGAATAATTGGATTTGGCAACGTGCCGAAAATACACTGGTTCGGTACTAATCTTAAAGAGTTTCGGCCTGACAGTGTGGTTCCTGGCCGATATATGCTCAAGGCGAATCATGGCTCCGGGTTCGTGCGGCAACTGACCTTGCCCGACGACCTAATAAACAAGCGCGATAGTATTTTGGGATTAGCCGAACACTGGATGAACCGGACCTTTGGAAACGATACTGGCGAGTGGTGGTATAGCAACTTTCAACGTTATATATTTGTAGAAGAGTTCCTAGGCACAAACGATGGAGCCACACCTGATGATTTCAAGTTTTATTGCTTCAATGGGACTTGCGAAATTGTCCACGTAGACCGAGATCGTTTTACTGCGCACAAACGAGCGTTTTATGATCGACGCTGGCAGCAGATGGAGATTGAGCTCAGCTACCCTACTTGTGAAGTTGACCCGCCTGCGAACCTAATTGAACTTTTGTCTACGGCCGAAAAACTCGCCATGGGACTAGATTTTGTGCGGGTTGATTTGTATAATCTTGCGTCGAAAGTGGTATTTGGAGAATTAACATTGACTCCTGGCTCAGGTCTTGAGAAATTCAAGAACAAGTCGATGGACAAAGCCATGGGAAAATTTTTGTCTCTACACATATAGCATCAAAAGTTCCCTGTTCGCTGTCCAAATGGATCCATTTTATGTATCTCCACGACTTAGAAAGACTATATGCAGTCGGAAATTTTGATCGAATAAACATGCTTATTGATGAGAGATTTAGAACAAAACACTCAAATTTCGACACACTATCTGCACTTCGGGCAATGCAGGAAAATCGACAACTTCCAAAGCTTCCGACGTTTCAAAATTCCGACATTGTTTACAAAAACGCTATAAACACCCTTTCTAGCGAATTAAACCAATCCAATAGAGCAACATTCCGAAATAAACAACAGTCGACCTTTGAAATTCCCACCGAGTTAGATTTTATCGGGCAAGATGCGATTCATGACCACTCGCCCATGCAGGTTCTAAATTTTTTATCGACAAGTCGCGTTAAATCAGAAAAGGCAATTTTATTGGTTGCTTGCTTTAGAAATGACGGCCCGTATATTATTGAATGGATTGCACATCACAAAGCATTGGGATTCGAGAATATATGTTTATTTTCAAACGACAATGAAGACGGTTCCGACCTGTTGCTTCAAGCACTAGCTGACGAAGGCGTCATAACATTTGTTAGGAACACGTGTGGCGCCGACTGCCATCCACAGCGGAAGGCATTTGGTTATGTACTTGAGATGATGCCTCTTGCTCAGAGCTTCGAATGGGTGGCATTTCTTGATTCAGACGAGCTACTGATTTTACGAGAAAAATACAAATGCAACGTCAACGAACTAATCGCACAAGCTGAGACTCGATATCCCGGGGAACGACCTGCGGCTATATGCATGAATTGGAAATTCTTCTCGGGGCTTGATGCGCGATTTCGCAATGCTCCACTGGTTGACCGATTTCCATTACAAAAAAGTAGCCAAAACAGCAAAAGTATCATCCGCCGCTCGAATGCATGTTCAATGTTTCATCTTCATATTCCAATCCCAAAAAAATGGGGCTTTTTCGTTGACTCTGATTTGGAGAAATACACCCCCTACGAGCTTAACAAAGCAGCGACGCATAATTATTCTGGAGGGCAGGTTAATCACTATTGGAGCAAGAGTTTTGAAGAGTTTCTCGTCAAGAAAGCTCGTGGTGAGTCGCTGGTTGGCTCAAAAACACTCGAGTTTTCCAGATCACTCGATGATTACTTCAATTACAGTCCTCAAAATATGAATGCATCGCTGGACGCGCTACCAGAATGCTTGCTTGAGAGAATAAGAGAAGAGCGCGCTGAGTTGCTTGGAAGCGAAGCAATTCGACTGGCTAATGACTTTGTAACACTGAGATTTCAGAAACTTGTTGAAAGGATTTCTAACGGGCTCGACATAGATACGATGTTTGCGGATTTATCTAGCAAATGGAACCAGCTTCGCGGCGCTTGCCGCTAGGCGTTGCGCTGTCTGTCACGGCGCGAAGTAGTTTCCAAATCCGTCTCGCGTGACGATAGCCTTCGAGTCAACGATTTCGAGATTGGCGTAAAGGTCATTAAACGACTTCTCTCCAGTGGGGATTTTTTTATATTCGTCGACGATGCTAAAATAATTCTCCTGAAGGACATTGGAGTCAGGATTTAAATTTGTTATTGCAACGAGACCGGTTGGAGGGCAGTCGATTGAGACAATTCGAAGTTCTGGTCTGAATCGCTTGAGAATTGGTAATACTTTCCACACGTCACCTGTCCACCAGTCGGCCAGAGTTTTATCAGAACGCTTCGATGGCGCATGTACGCGCTCCCCCATTTCGAAGTTTAAGGGCAGGCAATCGTGCAAAAAGACAATACTGTTGCGACGGCTGTATTTTTCAATATTGTAAAAATCTCTCAACAAGTATTCGAACAGATGCATTCCATCGAGAAAGCTTATATCTACGGGCTTGCCGAAAATTTGAGTTGGATTGCGCTTCGCGAAGAACGCATCGCTTGTCTCCTGAAAGATCGATAGCATTTTTTTCTTACCAATAATATTTCGCGAGACCACAGGCGCAGGATCGATCGCAATGCAGTCGCAGGCAATATCGGCTATTGAATGCCCGTTGCACAACCCAATCTCCAGATAAGTTTGAGCGCCGTGAAGGGTAATCCCTTTGTGGATAAATTCTATATAATTAATTCCTGCATGGGCTGCTCTGGTTGGGTTTTTTGATTCTGCCGTATTCATCTACGTTTTTCCAAAATCATCTTACAAACAAATCCAATTCACTAAGCAGCAAGGTATCAAGCGGTCTCAAAGACCGGTTGCTTAATACCAACTAACACTTCGATTAAATCTGCCCGCACGCCAATGTCAATATTGTCCATCTGTGCCAATACAAATGACAAACCAGAGTGATGCTGTAAGTAGGATACGATGTCGTACCCCCAATCAATGGTCACGATCGAGCCTCGCGGATCAACGGGATTGCCATGAAATTCTGGTGGCATACTGTTCACAATCTGGCCGTTCACGAGTTTCGCGCGTCTGCGTGAGGGTTTGGTTTTGAGAATAATTGGAACTGTACATAAAAAGATGCCGCCTGGTTTCAATGTACGCGCGATCTCGGCGACTGCCTTGTCAGGCGCAAACAAATGTTCAAAGACGTCCTGCGTGATTACAACATCAAATTCACCGTCACCGAATGTTTGCTTCTCAAGATCCTCGCAGCGGAATTTCTTCGCGTGCATCTGGGGACTTGGTACCACTGAGCCCATGGGGTGGTTTGGATCGTACTGACTTGCAACATATCCAGGGCACTGATTGAACAACCGTTGACTGGCATAATCCCAGCCCGGTGAACTCTCGTGGATGTTGGACGTGCGCCAATTTGGGCAATACGACTTAAGAACATGAAACAAAGCCCGGTGACGCGGTAATGTCTTGCAGTGAGAACAATACAACGTGTTCCGGAAATACGGACCATCGGCCGTGAATTGAACCGACTGCTCGCAGACAGGGCAAATACCGGCATGGGAAAATTTGAATTCTTCTTTGTCCACGATACCAATCCCATCTCTGTTATTTCAAAAATCTGAAGGCGTTAAGACAAAATCACCCTACCCGCACATTCTCACCCGCCATCCGCCACTCCACAGCATACTCTCAAACCCCGACGGTGCGCGAATGTCGTCGGACTTCGCGACCGTGCCGGGCGGGCAAGGCCACGTTGCCGTCGCCGTCACTGCGCCCGTACACTTCGCAGCAACGTCTCTGCGCAACTTAGTTGCCGTTCGAATGGGGCACGCGGACGGCTGCAACTGGTCCGGCCACGTCATCTCGACAGCCGACACCTTGCGATTACGTCCGATCGCCGCGCGCTGGATGCCAAGCCAACCGTCACCGTCCGTTACGCTCGGCGCCATCCATCCGCCCTCCGTGTACTCATTCCAAGCATAGATCGTTATCGTCTTGAACGGAACTGCCGCCACCTGTTTGTTCACAAACTCCGCCGCATGCGTGAAATGTGCCTGCAGCACCTCACGACCTGGCAAGCCACACCAGGGCCCCTGCTCCTTCTTTTTCGGATTGACCGCGGGCGCGAGCCTCGGGCGCGTGTCCCATCCCAGCGTGATATTCGGCGCGTAGGGAACGCCCGATGCCGCGGCCTTGCTCCACTGCGCCTCACCGTGCCGTGCGCAAACGTCGAACGCACTTTCCATCGCGCCCTTACCCGGTGCGAAATTCGAGTAGGTCGTCACCATGTCGAGGCCATAGCGCTTGGCGACGTCCATCGCCTTGCCTGAAACGTAGTTCATAATGACGAACGTGATCTCGCGGCCCGTTCGCTCGCGCGTGACACCTCGGATCGTCTGGAACGCCTCGCGCGCCTTGTCGTCGGTGCCGAAGAACTTTGACCAGTCGAGACCATCGTGGGCCAACACAAACACCGGCACCGTGCCGGTCTCCGTGCGCATGTAATCCGGGTGCGCGGTAAACGTCGCCACGCTGTTGGCCATGTCCTCGACGTCGCTCATCGGGAACAGCTGGTTGAGCGACAGCGCGAATTTCACCCCCATCCGATCCGGCAACCGCAGATACGACGACAGTGCCCGATTGAGCTTCAGGTGCGTGTTGATATCCCGGCCCCAACTACCGGTGTCGGGGTAAAACCCGAAAATGAAATAATCGACGCCAATCGCGCGCGCATAGGCGACCTCGGCGTGCAGCACGTGCTCCTTGTCGCCGTCGAGGTGGAGCTTGCCGTTTTCATCATAACGGGCGAAGAACGGCGCGCGGTGCGCCCACTCCGGCTGCTCCAACACCTTCTGGTCGGGCGCGCCTTCGTACCACGCATCCCAGCGGATCGCGCCGATGGCGATGTCGTCCGGCACCTGCGCGCGTGCGCCAGCGACGCTCGCGATCAACGCCAAAAAGCTCAAAAAAATGCGCACCATCAACACACCGAGACATACCTAAAATTGCATGCCGCAGTGTGGCCGTTCGAGCCGCCAGAGGCAAGTCCGTTAACGCGCGGTCCACATTAGCCGGGCCTCACGCGAAGCCGTTGCGCAATGCCGCCTCGCCGCGCTCCAACCGCGCGAGGTTGTCGAGCAGCACGTCAATCACGTTCTCCTCGTAGGCCCGCGTTTCGCCTCCCGTGTGCGGCGTGATGACGACGTTCGGCATCGTCCACAGCGGCGATGAGGCCGACAGCGGCTCGTCGACCGTGACGTCGATGCCAGCCGATGCCAACTTGCCCGACTGCAGCGCCACGATCAGCGCTGGCTCGTCGACTACAGCGCCACGGGCCACGTTGATCAGCATTGCGCCGGGCTTCATCGCAGCGAAGGCGGCCGGGTTGATAAGGTTCGTCGTCTCAGGTGTGATCGGACAGGTGAGCACCACGATGTCGGCGCGCGGCAGCACCTTCAGCAGATCGGCGTCCGCGAACACCTCGTCGGCGCCGCCCGCGCCTTTCGCCGGATCGCGCCTGGTGCCGATCACGTGCATATCGAACGCTTTCGCAAGCCGTGCGAGCTTACTGCCGATGCCCCCGATGCCAACGATCAGCATGGTTTTGCCGGCGAGCTCGTCCTCGCGTTTGGCCGGATCGCCGATCATGCCGCGCCAGAGCTTCTTGTGCTGGTTATCGCGCGCGAGGTGGAGTTGCCGCGTGATGCTGAGCGTCAACGCCATGGCGTGCTCGGCAACCGCCTGCGCATTCACGCCCTGGGCACTTGCCAGTCTGACGCCCATAGCCTTGAACGCCGCCACATCATACTGGTTCATGCCGGCGCTGATCGACTGCACAAACGCAAGTTTGGGCGCCTGATCGAGCCACGCGTTGCGCCACATCATCGACACGCTGACGATATTCGCTTCGGGCAGACGTGCGACTACTTCGTCTGGCGTCCGCGCTTCGATGAATTTCAAGCCGCTGTTGCGTCGTGCCAATGCATCGCCCAGCCGATAGGCAGCGTGGGCGAACAGCACGACGGTTTCAGCACGCGCGGGGAGTTTGCGGGGGCTCATTGGACGATGAAGCCTTTACTGGCGATCGATGCGCGCACCTTCGGCGTCCCGAGGTTTGTCAGGAGCGCCTTAGCGCCTTCCGGGTTGGTTGCCTTCGTCGCAATCCCTGCCTGATAGATCGTTACTTTCTGTAGCTCAGCTGGCAAGGGGCCAACGAGCTTGATCCCCTTAACGGGCAAGATCTCGGTAATCTGGTGCAGGCCGAGTTCAATCTCGCCTTTGCCCACTAGCTCGACCACGTAGCCGCCCGGCAGCAGCGTTGTGCGTGCCTTGATCTCGTCGGCAACGCCTAGCTTCTGGAACACCTCGGCCAAATGCTTGCCGCTGGTGCCGGTTGCTGGATCAACCATCACGATCGACTTCGCCGCCAGCAGCGTCGCTTTGAACGCGGCCGCCGTCGAGATATCGGGGAGCGGCGCCTTTTCGTTGACCGCAACGCCAACACCAACACGGCCGACCTCGGTCACGCTGCCGCCTGCGACCAGTCCGTTTTTGACCGCATCCGCCATCACTTCGGCGCTGAGCACGACGACGTCGGCACCGGCGGGGTTGTCCTTGAGCTTCTTGATCAGCGGCCCCATGGGCGCAAACTCGGACACGATCTTGGTGCTGCTCGCCGCCTGAAAATCGGTCATTAGGTCGGTCATCGCGGATTTGACGGCACCGCCGCCCCACACCACGAGATCAGCAGCGTGTGCTGGCACGCCGATCAGCAACACTGCTGCATACGCAGCTACCGTCGTAAGTCTTTGCCAAGAGTTCATGCTATTTATCCGTGGTTTGATGGATTTGCCGTAGCGATACGTCAACTGCAGCTTATCGGTTCCATCGGTTGAGGCAAAGTGCGCTGGCTCATGCCACCAATGCAATACAGGAAAACGCCACGCGCGCCTCGGTCGGCACACCAAATCGGGCGGTGTGGCGGGCGGGAAGCCCACCGGGGAAGTGCTTGACGTATTCGGCGTTGCAAGCGGCATAGTCAGCCGGATCGGTGATCAGCATTGCAACCTGGACAACGCGATCAAGACTGCTTCCAGCCTCGCGCAGGATATGCGCAATATGTGTCAGTGCGTTGCGAACTTCATCCTGTGGGGTCGCACCGCGATCAATGCCACGCGCAGGATCGTGCGGCGCGCTATGGCCCGATACAAACACTAGACCACCGGCCTTTGTTGCCCTGCTGAACGGACGCGTGGAGCCTGGCTCCGGCTGGTCAAAGAATTCTATCACCCGATAATCCCTTGCTGTTCGTGCAGTATTCAACAAAAAAGCCGCATGGCAGATATTCGGCTCGGCTCGAGCAATTCGCTTCTACCGCCACACGGCCACATGGTAGATTTTTTGAGGTCGCATCAAGACGAAACCCTAAGGCACCAACACCATGAACTTGCATCGCATGCTGCTTGAGCGCAAGGCCGCCGGACGTCCGATAACTGTTGGCATCATCGGTGCGGGAAAATTCGGCACGATGTTCTTGTCGCAAGCGCGCCGGACCGACGGTATGCACATCGTTGGCGTCGCCGATCTGAACCCGGCCCGCGCCCACGCGCAGCTGAAGCTTGCCTGCTGGCCACAGGAACAGTACGCGGCCGCCTCAATCGACGCAGCGCTCAAGAGCGGCACGACAGTCATCACCGACAACGCCGAAAGCCTGATCACACACCCAGCCATCGAAGTCATCATCGAGGCCACCGGAGATCCCGGCGCTGGCATCCACTTCGCGTTGAAATCAATCGAGCACGGCAAGCATATCGTCATGGTCAACGTCGAGGCCGATGCGTGCGCGGGGCCCCTGCTCGCCCGCCGCGCAAAGGCTGCTGGCGTGGTCTACTCGTTGGCCTGGGGCGATCAACCCGCCCTAATCGCCGAGCACGTCGATTGGGCTCGCGCCAGCGGTTTTAATGTGGTGGCCGCCGGCAAGGGTACGCGCTACCACCCGACCTATCACCAGTCGACGCCCGATACCGTCTGGGACATTCTCGACAAGTACATCAAGATCAAGGATCGTTCGTCGATCAACCCAAAGATGTTCAACTCGTTCATCGATGGCACCAAATCCGGCATCGAGATGACAGCTGTGTGCAATGCGACCGGCCTGCACGCACAAACCGACGGTTTGTCATTTCCACCGGCCACACGCTTCGAACATGCCGAAGTGTGCAAGCCGAAATCGGCCGGAGGCACGTTGGAGATAGCTGGCGTCACGGAGGTCACATCCTCGGTCTATCGCGATGGATCGGATGTACCAAACAGCCTTGTGATGGGAACATACGTGGTGTTCGAGGCGGCCAGCGCCTACGGCGAAGAATGCTTTCGCGAATACTCAATGCTGCCAGATACTAGCGGCAAGTACGCCTGCATGTACCGGCCGACTCATATGATCGGGATGGAACTTGGCATTTCGGTAGCATCCGCAGCGCTACGCAAAGAGCCGACCGGCGCACCGATCTGCTTCAATTCCGACGTCGTGGCCACGGCCAAGCGCGATCTCAAAGCCGGCGAAATGCTCGATGGCGAAGGCGGGTTTTGCGTCTGGGGCAAGCAAACACCAGCTGCCCATTCTCTGAAGGAAGGACACCTACCTCTCGGCCTTGCCCATAATGTGAAATTGAAGCGCGACATCGCGATCGGCGAACGCCTCAAGTGGTCGGACGTTGCTTACGATCCGCACAACGCCGCAGTGAAAGTACGCCGCGAAATGGAAGAGATGTTTCGAGAGAAAACCGTTTGATGAAGACACTCGCAGCAAAGCCGCTTACCGCTGACGCATTCCGCGCCTATGGCTGCGTCTTCGAGGCACCGCAGGAGTTCAAGCGAACCTACTTCGACGATGCGTTGGCAAGCAGTCGTCCAGCAGCCCGCCCAAGCTTATCGATCGCGCATGTTGCCCCGCTCGCGACACCATCCTTGATCACATCGAAAATGGAGCGCCACGAGTTCTCCTCGCAAAGCTTCATTCCAATTGATGCCGCGCGCTATCTGGTGATCGTTGCGCCGATGTCAGCAGCTGACCGGCCTGACGAAGCGCGACTGGAGGCATTCATCGCCCGTGGCAATCAGGGCGTGACCTACGGACAGAACGTGTGGCATCACCCGCTCACCGTGCTGGACCGCGCCGCTTCATTCGCCATTACCATGTGGCTTGATGGAACGCGCAGCGACGAACAATTCGTGGAACTCGAAATGCCCGTAACCGTAACATTCTCGGTGCAATAAAACCGCTAGCCTATCAAACGCTCGAGGCCACGCTTCAACTCGTCTTTGGCTGGGCCAGATGCTGCGAAGATCTCGCGCACCTTGATGAAGTCCATGGTGCCAAAAGTGCCAACCGCAGGCCTAATCATCAGATCCGGGCTAAGGATCTTCATTTTCTCGGCCGTGAGCGCGCGAAACAAGATCTGGGTGCAACCAACCCAAGCGTCGATGGTGCTTGGCATCGCGTCGGCTGGCTTGGTGCCTGCCACAAAAAGATCCGTCTGCCCCGTGACATCGACTGCGACAGTGAAATCTGCCCGCGACTGTACCACGTCCCACGGCGTCGGATTAACAAAGCCGCCATCCACAAGCACCCGACCACCAATTACGACGGGTTTCAAGATCGTCGGCAAGGCAGCGCTTGCAGCAATGGCTGGAATCAAGGGGCCACTACTGACCACCACCTGTTCCATCGCATAGTAGTCCACCGCAACAGCATGAAACGGAATGCGCAGGCTGGTGAAGTCGCAACGCATCGGCCGTGGCATCAGCAGCTCAAACAGCGTCACACCATCGACCACCGACGGACGGCGCGGGCTCCACAGGCTTGGCAGTCCGTCGTAGGATTTAGCCAGGCGACGAAAAATCTCCGAACGCGTCGACAGGAGTTCTTCGGCAAATTCGCGGATTTCCAGCGCTGAAAGTCCCGCCGCATACATGCCACCAATGATGGCGCCGATTGATGTGCCGGCGATTTCAACTGGCTTGATGCCGAGCTCGTCGAATGCCTCCAACATCAAGATATGCGCAAGGCCACGCGCCGACCCGCCGCCGAGGGCCAGCGCAATGCCGGGTCGTTTCGCTATTGGCGTGCTCATTTTGAATTGCCTTTGACGTGTACTGGCAGCGTTTCTGCCTCGAGCATCCGCCCAAGCTGCCGCTTCAATCGCTCCTTCATGGGCGCCGCTGCTGCAAGGATCTCCAGCGCTCGATGGAACTCCAACGCATGAAATTTCTCGACCTCGACGTCGATATAGATATCGGGCTTGGTGCGCAGAAGCTTCTCGCGCGTAATGCTTTTTTCCATGATCTGCAGCGATTGTGCGGCGAGCATGATCGCAGACGGCTGGGGCGAAAACAGTGCATCGGATGCCGACCCGCTCACATCGATCGCAACCGTCAAATCCGCATCGTCTGCGACAAGATCAAAGGGCAGCGGATTGACGAGGCCGCCATCAACGAGCGTCCGTCCGCCAATGACCACAGGTTGAAACACAATCGGTATTGCGATGCTGGCGGCAACCGCTGGCCGCAGCGGGCCTTCGGAAAGCACGATCGCTGCACGCGTGCCGAGATCGGTTGCCACCACCCGCAATGGGATAGCCAGCGATTTGAAATCACCGCCGACCTGCGTTGGATAGATAAGATCGAGAATGGCTTCCGACTTCAACAGAGCCGACCGCAACGGAAACAAATTGAGGAACTTCTGTACCGGGTCAGAACGGGCGGCAAACAACTGCCGCACCAAATCGAGCCGTCGTGACAACGTTTCCTCCGTCATGGCGCGGATATGCTTCGCCGACATTCCTGAAGCATAGGCGGCGCCATACAGTGCACCGATCGACGTGCCCGCGATCACCTTTGGCTTGATGCCGAGCTCATCGAATACCTCCAACACGAGGACATGGGCTAAGCCGCGCGCGCCGCCACCGCCCAGGGCAAGCGCCACCGTCGGAACACGGCGCGGCAACTGATCGCGCTTGGCAACGATGGCGGTCTTGATCATGGGGCCGTACCGGGACCAATGAAGGGGAGCAGGGCTGCAATCACATCTGACGGGTTCTCTTCGGCAAGAAAATGTCCCGATTTGATCTCTGCAAACTGCAGATCAGGCGCCCAGCGCCGCCAAACGTCGACCGGGTTTGATGCGCTTTTTCCGATGTATTCGGAGCCCCACAGAAACAACGTCGGACAGGAAATCACGCGACCGGCAGTCCGGTCGACATCATCCGCAAGGTAATCAAAAGTTGCACCGGCACGGTAGTCTTCGCACACCGCATGAATGCGTTCAGGCGTCATCAAGGCTGCGCGATAATGCTCGATCGCGCCTGGTGCAATCGCGGATAGCGTCTTGTCTCCCGTCCAACTCGCAATGGTGTGGCTGACATAGTAGGCGGGATCAGCGGCAATGAGTGTTTCCGGCATCGGTGCCGGCTGCGCCAGGAACGTCCAATGATAGGAGCCGATTGCAGCGCGCCACCGCAGCGCATCCCACACTTCGACGGTCGGTAGGATATCAATGGGGATCAAACGACTGACGACCTCGGGATGATCGAGCGCCAATCGATAGGCAACGCGCGCGCCGCGATCATGACCAGCCACCATGAAACGCATGTGACCGAGTGCGGCCATCACCTCCTTGACGTCCAACGCCATGGCGCGCTTCGAATAAACCGCATGCTCAGGATCAGTCGCCAGTGTGCTCGGCGGAGCTGAACTGGCGCCATAGCCGCGCAAATCCGGAATGATCAGGGTGCAGCGTTGCGCAAGCACAGGTGCGACCTTGTGCCAGCACACATGTGTCTGCGGATAGCCGTGCAACAGCACGAGGGGCGGTCCTGATCCGCCTATGCGACATTGGATTTCAGCGCCCGATGTTTTGATCCGGCGCGTTTCAAATCCGGGATACAAGTCGGGCAGCTTTGTCACGATTTCAGCTCCTCGCGGGCGATTGCACGCCATCCGATATCACGTCGACAAAAACCACCCGGCCAATCGATTTTATCAATCGCAGCGTAGGCGCGTTTTTGCGCCTCGGCCACAGTTCTTCCAGTCGCAGTCACGTTGAGGACGCGGCCGCCGTTGGCGAGGACGCGACCATCTTTCACAATCGTGCCTGCGTGAAAAATCGTCACTCCAGGCATAGCGCATGCGGCTTCAAGCCCTTTGATTTCGGAGCCTTTGACCGGATTATCCGGATAGCCCATCGCCGCCATTACAACAGTCAATGCTACGTCATCGCGCCAGCGTAGATCGAACGTACCGAGCACACCATCAGCGGTTGCGATCAGCGCCGCCAGGAAATCTGACTTTAGACGAGGCATCAGAACCTGCGTCTCAGGATCACCGAAGCGCACGTTGTATTCGATCAGCTTCGGGCCCTCAGATGTAATCATCAGGCCGGCGAACAACACGCCCTTGAACGGGTGGCCGCGCTTCTTCATGCCAGCAACGGTTGGCGAAATGATCTCGTCCATCACGCGCGTGACCATTGCTGGTGTCATTACGGGCGCTGGCGAATAGGCGCCCATGCCGCCAGTGTTGGGGCCGACATCACCATCGCCGACGCGCTTGTGATCCTGTGCCGCCGCAAGCGCTATTGCGTGACTGCCATCGCAAAGTGCGAAGAAGCTCGCTTCTTCGCCGTCCATGAATTCTTCAATGACAACTTCAGACCCTGCCGCCCCGAACGCGCCGCCGAAACAAGCATCAATGGCTGCGTCCACTTGACTGCGTGTTTCTGCAATCACGACGCCTTTGCCAGCAGCAAGTCCGTCGGCCTTGATCACAATCGGCACAGCTTTCGTTGCTGCATAGGCCTTCGCAGATGCCGCGTCCTTGAAGCGACCATAGGCGGCCGTCGGAATGTTGAACTCGGCGAAGAAATCCTTAGAGAAGCCTTTGGAGCCTTCAAGTTGCGCTGCCTGCTTCGTTGGTCCGAATGCCTTGAAACCAGCCGCCGCTAGATCATCAACGATGCCAGCAACCAGCGGCACTTCCGGTCCGACGACAACGAAATCGATCTTGTTGTCACGGCAGAAGGCGATGACGCACGCATGATCAGCGATATCAAGAGGAACGCATTCAGCGACGTCGGCAATGCCAGCATTGCCCGGTGCG
The DNA here is from genome assembly GCA_031429105.1 of Hyphomicrobiaceae bacterium. Lineage (GTDB taxonomy): Bacteria > Pseudomonadota > Alphaproteobacteria > Rhizobiales > Hyphomicrobiaceae > JAKFWF01. The sequence goes on from JANOYV010000100.1 coordinate 61,947, forward strand.
CACCATAACTTCGTAAGCAACGGGCTAGCCGAAATCGCCCAAGCCAGCGCATGCTCGCGGCCACCCGAGCCGATCAGAATAACGTTCATGGCTTATAAGCCCCGACCAAATTTCGAGTAACCATACCGTGCAAGACAACCGGCTCCCAAACAGGCGAGAGGTCGTGCACGATTTATCAGGCGTCCACGTTGGCCGACAACGCGTTGGCTTGAATGAATTCGCGGCGCGGTTCGACCACGTCGCCCATCAGCTTCGAGAAAATTTCATCGGCTTCCGCGAGATCACCGACCTTCACCTGCATCAACGTGCGCACATCGCGGTCGAGCGTCGTTTCCCATAGCTGCTCAGGGTTCATTTCGCCGAGGCCTTTGTAGCGCTGCAGCGAGAGGCCCTTGCGACCGGTATCGAACACAGCCTTCAACAGCGAGATCGGACCGCTGATCGGCAGCGACGTGTCTTTGCGCGTCAAGGTCCCTATTTCCGAATAGGTTTCATCGAGATGGCCATGTCGATCATTGAGCTTGCGTGCATCGAGCGAACCGAGGAAAGCACGATCCAGCAAGTGGGTTTCGCGCACGCCGCGCTTTTCCCGTGAGAACACCAAGCCTTCGTTGTCGGCAAGCTTGCCGGTCCACCCGCGTTCGGTTTCCTCCGAGATCGTGTCGAGGCGGGTGGCGACTGCTAACGCCGTCTTTTCCGCGCGCGCGCGGTCAGACATCAGTTTGAGGTCAAGTGCACCGCCGATCGCGGCCTGTTCGACAACGGTGCGTGAATAGCGCGTGTGCAGTCCATCCAGCAATCGTTGGACGGTGCGCGCCTGATTGACGATGTCGCGTAAGTCGCGACCAACGACGTCAGCGCCGGTGCCTAGCCGGAAAATAGCATCGTCGAGGCCGACATCGATCAGATAGTCTTCGAGTGCTGCTTGATCCTTCAGATAGCGCTCGGACTTGCCCTTGGAGACTTTGTAGAGTGGCGGCTGGGCGATATAGAGGTGCCCCTTCTCCACGAGCTCGGGCATCTGCCGATAGAAGAACGTGAGTAGCAGCGTGCGAATGTGCGCGCCGTCGACATCGGCGTCCGTCATGATAATGATCTTGTGGTAGCGCAGCTTCTCAAGATTGAAGCCGTTCTTTTCGTCCTTGCCGATGCCGGTGCCGAGCGCACCAATGATGTTCGTCACCTGCTCGGACGACAACATCTTGTCGGCACGCGCCCGTTCGACGTTGAGGATCTTGCCTCGGATCGGCAGCACGGCCTGATACTCGCGTTTGCGGCCCTGCTTGGCCGAGCCGCCGGCGCTATCGCCCTCGACGATGAAGAGTTCGGTGTTGGCCGCATTTCGATCCTGGCACTCGGCAAGGCCGCCAGGAAGGCTCAGGCCGTCGAGCGCGCCCTTCCGCTTGATCTTGCGCGCCTTGTCGGCAGCTTCCCGAGCCTGGGCTGCCTGCACGATCTTGGCCATGATCTCCTTGGCCTCGCGCGGATGCTCCTCGAACCAGGATGACAACTGTTCGCCAGCCGATGATTCAACTGCCGATTTCACTTCGGACGAAACGAGTTTGTCTTTCGTTTGGCTGGAGAACTTCGGATCCGGCACCTTCACCGAAAGGACGCAGGTAAGCCCCTCACGCGCATCGTCGCCGGTCAGCGCTATCTTCTCGCGCTTTGCAATGCCGCTGTCCTCATAGTAGCGGTTGATGACGCGGGTCAGTGCGCCACGCAGGCCAGCTAAGTGCGTGCCGCCATCGCGCTGCGGGATGTTGTTGGTGAAGCAGAGCGTATTTTCGTGGTAGCCGTCGTTCCACCACAGCGCCACCTCGACGCCGATGCCGTCCTTGTCCCCGCGGATCTGCAGCGGCGCGGCGATCAAGCCCTTTTTCGAGCGGTCGAGATAGTTCACATAGGCACCAAGACCGCCCTCGTAAAACATCTCCGCGCGCTTTTCATCAGCGTGACGCTGATCGCTCAATACGATTTTAGCGCCCGAGTTGAGAAACGCGAGTTCGCGCAGCCGGTGTTCCAATGTGGAGTAGTCGAACTCAACCTTGGTAAAAGTTTCGGTACTTGGCAGAAACGATACGCGCGTGCCGCGTTGATTTGGCAAGGCGGGTCCAACAACCTTCAAGGGCGCTTCGGCATCGCCATTGCGGAAACGGACGAAGTGCTCCTTGTCATCGCGCCAGATTGTGAGGTCAAGCCAAGTGGACAGCGCATTGACAACAGTCACGCCGACGCCGTGCAAACCGCCAGACACCTTGTAGGGATTGCCTTCCTCGCCCTTCTCGTTGAATTTGCCGCCGGCATGCAGCTGGGTCATGATGACCTCGGCCGCCGACTTACCCTCGCCCTTGTGCATGCCTGTTGGGATACCGCGACCGTCGTCGGTGACAGTGCACGAGCCGTCAGCATTGAGTACGACCTCGCACGACGTCGCGAACCCGGCCATGATCTCATCGATCGCGTTATCGATGACCTCGTAGACCATGTGGTGCAAACCTGAGCCATCGTCGGTATCGCCGATGTACATGCCGGGGCGCTTGCGAACGGCATCCAAGCCCTTCAATACGCGGATCTTGTCCGCGCCGTAATCCTCGGAATTGGACGGTTTTTTAGCCGGTTGCGCGCTCATTACGGACCATCTTTGGCAGCATTGTTTTCAGGTCCCAAATTATAGCACGCCACGCCCATTGCACGGTCAAAAATCGGCAAGCTCGGCACATGAATCTAACGAATTTTTACTGAACCAAATCAGTAGGTTGCGTTATTCAATCTAAGGCTGGTGAAACCGTCAGTTTTCAGCGCTGATTTGACCATCGTTAACACGGAAAAAAGTTGCCCGCCCGCGCAGACTCGTGAAGGCATGCGCATCGGTGCCCGTCATCCATGCCTGCAGCCCAAGATTGAGGATTTCCTCGAACAATGCCGTTCGACGCAAATCGTCAAGGTGAGCGGCAATTTCATCGAGCAACATGATTGGCGCGCCTCGGTCCCGGCGTTGGCTGAGCATCTGTGCATGTGCCAGGACAAGTCCGGTTAGCAACGACTTTTGTTCACCCGTCGAACAGTGTCGGGCGGCCTGACCCTTAGGGCCATGAACCACAACCAAGTCTGACCGATGCGGGCCATCGAGCGTGCGGCCTGCCGCCCGATCACGCTCGCGCCCCAGCGCTAGCATGTCGGCATAAGCATCTTCCACCTCGACGGCCGGACGCTGCTGCAGCATCTGCTCCAAAACTCCATCGAGGCTGATCTGCGCCCACGGAAACGGCGACTCCGGATTTTCAACATGCCGCGCCGCAATTGTTGCAATCAACCCGGACACTGCTTCGGCTCGGACGGCTGCAATAGCAACCCCGGTTTCGGCCAAGACCCGTTCGAGTCCAGCGAACTGTGAGGTTGCCCGCACGCCGGTTTCAAGCAATCGATTGCGTTGCCGCATGGCCCGCTCGAAGGCTGCCGCGTGCGTGCGATAGCCCGGATCGAAACATAGAATGAGGCGATCGAGAAACCGCCGCCGGTCGCCTGCCGGTCCAGTGAACAGGCCATCCATCGATGGCGTGAGCCACGCCATGTCGACATAGTCGGCGAGCACGCCCGACCCCGACTGCGCGACCCCATCTATCCTGACGATCCGACCCGACCCGACTGCGGAACCGCCGCCTGACTGAAGACCCGTACCAATATCGATTGCGCCTTCCTGAGTCACCAGTCGCGCCGCGACCGCCCAATCGCCAGCGCCGCCCGCATTCGCGAGATCCGGATATGCTGCGCGTCGCATGCCCTGCCCTGGCGCCAGCAGTGAAACAGCTTCTAACAGATTGGTTTTGCCAGCACCGTTTGGGCCAAGCAAAACGACCGGTGCTGCGGTGACGGAAATAGTGGCCTTGGTGTAGTTTCGGAAGTTGGTCAGCGCAATGCGCTCCACCCAGGCCGCGTTCACACGCTCACCGCCCGATGCTTGCGCGCGCTTGGATTCCGCGTGCAAACCGTTCACACGCGCATCGGCATCAAAACGTAAAGCGCCGTGTCGTCGCCGCTGTCGCGCACGATCGTCGGTGAGCCACTGTCGGCCAGCTTGAACACCACGTCGTCACTGTCGAGTTGACCTGCGATATCCAACAGATAGCGGGCGTTGAAGCCGATTTCGAGAGGCTGTGCACCGTAGTCGACGCTGATTTCTTCTGTGGCGCTGCCGCCTTCCGGATTGTTCACAGAAAGCACCAGTTTGTCGGTGCCGATGTTCAGCTTGACCGCCCGGCCACGCTCGCTGGCAATCGTGGAAACGCGATCAACCGCATTCTTGAAGGCAGCGTTTGAAACCTTGAGTTCTTTGTCGTTCCCCTGCGGAATAACGCGACCGTAATCGGGGAATGTGCCGTCGATCAATTTCGATGTCAGCGTCACGGTGCCAATTTCAAAGCGGACTTTTGATTTCGAGACACCAACCTGCACACTGGCACTCGTATCTTCGATTAACCGATGCAGTTCATTGACGGTTTTGCGTGGAATAATGACACCAGCCATCCCGTTGGCTCCTGCAGGCATATCGAATTCAACTTGGGCCAAGCGATGCCCATCGGTTGCGACGGCGCGCAGTGTGCTGCTGGTGCCGCGAGTAGCGGTGTGAAGGTAGATGCCGTTCAGATAGTAGCGAGTTTCTTCAGTCGAAATTGCAAAGCGGGTTTTGTCGATTAGCCGCTTGAGTTCAGCAGCGCTGATCTCAAAATTGTGCGTCATTTCGCCAGGTGTGAGATCAGGAAATTCCTCAGCCGACAATGCCTGTAGGGCAAAACGTGAGTGGCCGGACGTTAGCGTCAGCCGGTCCTTCTCCGGCTCGCGCTTGAGTTCGACCTGCGCCCCATCAGGCAGCTTGCGCACGATGTCGTGGAGCATATGGGCTGGAACCGTGACGGCACCGGGTTGGGAAATATCGGCCGGCGCATGTTCAACGACCTCGCGCTCAAGATCCGTTGCCTTGAACTCCAGCACCTCGCCGGTCGCTTTCAACAGCACGTTCGACAGAATTGGAATGGTCGTGCGCCGCTCCACCACGCTCGTAACGTGCCCCAGGGCCCGTAACAGCTCGCCGCGTTCGATCACCAGCCTCATATCAACCTCAAGCTCCTCAGTCCAAAAAGTACTGTGGTTGTAGCATCAGCGAACAACAAAAAGCGAGTGCTGCCGGGCGCGCCACGCTGCTGTCCCCAGAAACCGCACGCTCGCCCATTCGCAATGGCCGGATTCGCAACGGCGGACAATGCGGCTCACGTGTGTCGTGGCATTTTTGGCAACCCAGTCGGCACTCGTCGGAGCAAAAGCAATTCGGAGCGGCACCATAAGGTACCGCTCCGCGCCCCGAACACCGCCTGCTGCTATCAGCCCCCTGTGAAGCAGGCGATCCAAAAGTGCCGGTGTCTCTTATCGAAACGCGCTGGCACCCTATTCGATTGACTCCGCGCCAGCTGCTAGTTGCCCAGCAGCTTCTTCAATTCCTCGATCTCATCCTTCAAACGGGCGCTGGCGTTGATTTCACCTTCAATTTTGCGGATCGCGTGCAGGACGGTCGTATGATCACGGTTGCCGAAGCGGCGACCGATTTCCGGGAGCGAACGGCTAGTCAATTGCTTCGCCAGATACATGCCGATTTGGCGAGGCCAGACGACGGACCGGTGCCGACGCTGCGAGAGAATGTCGCCCTTCGACACGCCGAAATGACGCGAAACAGTCTTCAGGATATCTTCAATCTTGATACGGCGCGGCTCGATGCCCTGCACCAGATCACGAATGATCGTTTCGGCGATATCGAGCTTGATCGGCGTCCGCATGTACTGCCAGGTCGCATGAAGACGCGTGATCGCTCCTTCAAGCTCACGACCGCTTTCGGTCAATCGTTCCGCCAGCAGTGCCAGTACGTCGCGACCGATTTCAAACGATGGATCGATCTGCCGCTTTTCCTGCACGCGCTTTTCGAGCACGCGCTGCCGCAGATCGAGATCAAGCGCGCCAAGCTCGGTTACGAGACCACGCTGCAACCGCGAGCGCATGCGTTCATTAAGCTTTTCGATATGGTTCGGAGCGCGCGCCGAGGCGACAACTACCTGCCGCCCCCCGTCGAGCAACGAATTGATGATGTGATCGAACTCCTGCTCGGTCTGCTGGCCATGCAGGAACTCAAGATCGTCGATCAACAGGATGTCGATCGAACGAAATTTCTCCTTGAAGGACATGGGGTCGGAGCTACGCAGCGCTTCGACGAACTGATAGCGAAAGCGTTCGGCCGTCAGATACAAGACCTGTGCGTGTGGCGCGCGCTGCTTCACTTCCCAGGCGATGGCGTGGAGCAGGTGAGTCTTTCCCATGCCGACGGAGGCGTGAAGGTAGAGTGGATTGAAGCTGCGCGTTTCGTTCAATACCGTCTCGGCAACCTGAGTAGCACCTGCATGCGCCATGCGGTTTGCTGTGCCAACGACGAAGCTATCGAAGGTGTAGCGCGGATCGAGCGGTGAGCCTTCGAACCCGCCAACCTGAGTGCGACCCAGCGCCGGTTGCTGAGTACGCGCAACGGTTGGCCGCAGGCCGTTTGACAGGCCGCCCTGCACATCCTTGGAGAAGGCATCATCCCGCGTTGCGAGATCGGCATTTGAACGCGGAACCATCGGACCAGGTTGACGGAGACCGACGTCAACACGCTCAGCGCCCGAAAATTCTGCCTGGCAGCAAGCAAGCAGCGCATCAGCATAGTGCGACTGGATCCAATTTCGTAGAAACTTGACCGGCACTGAGGCCTTCACGACGCCATTTTCAAAACTATCGATCTCGAGCGAATTGAACCAGCTATTGAAGATTTCGTCGCCTAGGCGTGCGCGCAGTAAAGTGCGCGCCTTGAACCCTTTTGGTTCGCCGACGACCAGGGCTCCTCCGGTCGCGTTGGCAGTACTACCGTTTTGACCCTCTGTTTCACTGGCCTCGCCCACGTTTACCGACCGTACCGCCAGTTTGCCTGAGGTAAGCTCTGACGTCACTTGGTCCTGGTCAAGCACCGCACCGCGCTCATACGTGCGGCTGGGCCGCTTCGGCGCATTAGCGCCAGCTTTGTCATTTCCGAAATCGTTCGAAATGTCGCTGATTGCCATATTCAATTACCCCGTACTGAATGAATTGATGTCCCAAAGCCCACTTCGGGAACGAAACAGCGCCCTCGCCGCCCGCATAGCGGACGAAGATGCCGTGCTTACTGTGCGTTGCGCTTGCGGGCGCGTTCGCGGATCAGGATCAGCCCTGAGCCCATGGAAGTCCGCTGGCTTTCCACCCGCCAGCTCGACCACGATGGTGGTCGCCGTCGAGAGGTCCTTCAAAGCCATCAGCCACATTGAGACAATTGGTGTAACCAGCTGCCATCATGGTCTGAGCAGCACGCCGACTACGGCTGCCCGATCTACAAATGAAAAAAAGATGAGACTCGACAGTTGTACCCATGTCTTTCAGCATTGCGGCGAGTCGTTCCTCAAACCGCGGATCTTCGCGGTTGTCGGGAAAAGTTTGCCACTCCACCAGAACAGGTTGCCGCCCGAGCTGCGAAAGATCAGGCAGACCAACAAATGCCCACTCAGCACGCGTGCGCACATCAACCAGCACAGAGGTCGGGTCGTTCCGCAAACGTTCCCAAACCTCGGTGACGCCGACATCGTCGACGCGACCGTAATTAGATTGCCCCACCACTCAAGCCCTCGCTACAAAAGCCCGAACACACCCGCCCTCACGGTCGTACTCGGTGCTACACTACAGTTTTACTCAGTAGTTGTTGCAAGCAACCATCAAATATCATGAGATGGCACTCATACACAGACACTTCACGCGCTGCGACACAACTGACACAATACTCACGGAACGCTACGCTAAAACTACAAAATCTCTAACCATACTCACACTATACAAGGAGCTGTGTTGGCTCTGACTGCGAATTAACCACAGGGTTGCCGCCGTGACAAGGGGAGGAAAATGACCAAACCATCCACAGGCCAGGTTTGCGTTTTCCACCGACTTACCGCGCCGATAGATCAATGCCCTCCTTACCTGGGGACAACGTCGTTGAAGACTCTGGCGAAAACAGTGATCACCAGCCGCTTAAACGTCGCCCTTGGAAAAAACCGAAAGAACGCGATTCAGGAGCTTTTTTTGATTGAACCAACGGTTGATTGGAGTCCTATGATCCGACCTATGTTGCGAGTCCATTTTGAAAGAACAATGAATCCAGTTAGTTCCATCGACCCGTAGTAGTTTGCGCGCATGAGACTGGAATTATGGTTGTTACTAAAGTGTCACGAAGCCCGTTTACCAAACTTTTCTCCCATAGCGCGCCTGTTTTGGGCCCGCTCACGGCAAACAAGATCGCACCACAGATATAGAAAAAGCCGCTGATAAATCAGCGGCTTGAAAATCTTCAGCTAGTTCGATGCCTGCCCGTCTACCGCTGCGCGGTCACGCCGAACATGCAGTACCCAATTAGACTGCCATTGCCGTCACGCGCTTGGTGAGGCGCGACACCTTGCGGCTAGCAGTGCGCTTGTGGAGGACGCCTTTTTGAGCGGTCCGGGCGAGAACTGGCTCAGCAATCTTCAGAGCTGCCACAGCCTTGGGCCGATCGCCGGACGCGATAGCCTCCTCGACTTTGCGAACTTCAGTCTTCAAAGCTGAGCGGCGCGACTTATTGATTTCGGTACGACGGACAGCCTTACGAGCTGCCTTCTTTGCCGACGTGGTATTCGCCATGGGTATGTTCCTTTGTTAATGGCGGTGGCACTTCGGGTCGGCCAACATAATTGAATGCCAGTCCGTGGGTTCGAAGCGAAAATGCGCGATCTGCCCGGGATATAAATACCCCAGGCAACCGTTGTCAGAGCGTATAATCTGGTGATTTCATCTGGTCAACGACAGAACTGAGCCAATTGACTCGTGGCACCGCGTCATGTTTCGTCGGTCATCGGGTCGACAAGGCCGTACCGACGCAACTTGACGTACAAGCTCTGACGGCTCAAACCCAGCATTTCTGCGGCCGAAACACGATTGTCGCCCGCAAGCTCAAGCGCTGCTTCGATGCAGAGCCGCTCAATCAAATCGGTGGTGTCGCGAACAATATTCTTCATCGGCACCCGACCAACAAGCTCTGTCAGTTGTTTGGTTGAATGCGGTAATTCCCGCCCCGGATTGGCCGCCGCGGAAAGCCTGCGACCAAGTGGACGCAGCGTAAAACCGAGGCAAGGATCTGCTCCGGCGGTAACAGCCACCGCTGAAATCTCGACATCCTCAACCGACCCGAACTGGCCACGCACCACTGTCGTAAAGTTACGCGCCGAGCCGTGCTCCTTGATATTGCTAACCAGGCCCTTGAGTTCGACACTGGACCGTCCAACCCATTGGTCGAGCGTTCCGCCACGCGCCTGCTCAACCGATGCAAGTTGCGCCAAATCCAGGAACGAAGAATTTGCAGTTAAAACGACTTGATCGAGAGACGTCACGACAAAGCCATCAGGCAGGCTTTCCACCACGCGTTGCAAGTTTCGATGCAAGGTTGGCGCTGCTACTTCATGGACACCGGCGCCGTCGACCGGCGCAAGCCGCATCAAGAAATGAGCCGCATTGGCTTGCCGAAACAGCGATGGCGAAATGACGATTTCACCAGCCTTACCTTCGCCGCCAGACGCAGACACATGAACACGCACATCACCGGCTTGCCCCGAAATTCGCGCTGTCGCCACCATGTTCTGAGCAGCCTGGACGCTAGAAGGCTCCAAAAGTTCAAGGAATTGACGCCCAATCAGGCGCTTCACGGGACGACCGAGCAAGTCAGCCGACGCCGGGTTCGCTTCGACGACACGCAATCCAGCGACATCGACAATGACCACAGCTTCAGATGATTTTTGAAAGAGTAAGCGGTAGCGCGTTTCGGCGTGACGGAGCCGAGCGTATTCCCGCTCCATTGATTGCTGCGCATCGACCAAGTGTTGCTGGAGTTGGGAAAGCGAACGCAGCTCCCGCCCGAGCGCGACGATACGACCGCCCTCGCCAATCTTTATTGCCGAGTACCGGACAGGCAGGTCGGGGCCGCGCATAGAAGGGTGATTGATCTGCCGGGAGCGCATAAACGCGCGCGCATTGGCGTCTTCCAAAAGTTCCTTGACCTTGTGGCGACTTTCCACCGTTACGGTTTCGATCCAAGGCTGGCCGACCCATTGGCCGACTTCATCACGTGGGAGCTCTTCGTTGCCGACTGTCACATCCTCAATGATTCCGTCACTGCTGATGACCAATGCAATGTCAGCCGACGCTGACACCAGCCTGGCCACTGAATCTGCGCTCAGATCTCCAATCGAATGCTTCAGCGCCCGCAACTCTGGCAATGTTTCACGTGGTGAGGCCGTCTCGGACCGATATGAACTACTACGTGCCATTCCAAAGTTCGCTTTCTCAGGTTTCAGTCGGCTCGTTGCTTTATATTGTCAACGAAACGCAATGCCACCAATACGGCTTCGTGCCCATCCGTTGCCGTTGCATCAGCACCCACACGCTGCAACAATTCCGGGTGCTCCAGGAACGCAGGTCCACCGACAAAGACGCCGACTGATCGATTAACGGACGCTGCTCTTACTTTTCGAATGTCAGCCGTCAATTCGTCGATGCGAGACTCGCAGCTCATGGAGAACCCAACGATATCAATCCACTCTGAAGCAATCGTTTCCAAGACTTCATCGAGTGAACTTGAGTTACCACTCCAAACGTCCCATCCAGCGCGCCGAAAAAATTCCTCCAGCATCGATAAACCGAACGTGTGTTGCTCGCCTTGGCAGGGCACCAGAACAGCCCGATGAACCTGCTGCCACGGCTCTACTTCACTTTCAAAGCTCGCACTAAAAGCGCGAAGAACTTGTTGCAAACGTGACAAAGCAATTGTCACTTCTGCGAAATTGCAAAGATCAGCGTCATACAAATCACCAAGATGACGTGCAGTTGGCGCAAGTAGACGCAGAAAAACATCTTCCATGCCTGTGCCGCGCGATCGCACAGCTTCAATATAGGCCATTGCTGCAGCAGTATTTTGCCTAAGCACCAATCCTGTTAATTCTTCGACATTTTCATGTGACGGGCGATGGGTGGTTGCCGATGGTTCCCTGATCCACCGCGCACCGACCGTATTGGCGATCAACAAGCGCGGAATAATCTGTGTTTCGATCGTCCTCGTTAGCTGCAAAAGGCGATTTCCCTGATCGTCCTTGTCGACCACTTTCAGTAGATCAAACTTGCTTTCAATGGCTGGGTTGCGATCTTCTAAACGATCTGTGCCGTCATCACCGCTTGACAATCCGCGCATCATATTCCCCTTCGCCCGGTAATGGAATGTCCACTGGAACTTACGTCCCTCCGCTTTACGCGCGCAATTGCGCGGGTCCGGCAGATTACCGAGTTTGGATTCATCACGATACGAAAGTGTCATTTCTCAACACCATCATAACGCTCAAGTCGCCCACCTCGTTCCGCTCTTGCGCGGAATTGAGCATGGTGCGAGCGACTTGGCAAATAGTTCTCGCGAAACATTTTAAAGCACGCAGGCCGCATAGTTGTCAACATAGATTGACGTAAAGAAAAGTTGACAGTCTTAAATTCACACCTTAGCTTTCTCCTGACGCAAGACAGGAATAGGGTTCCGCGCGATGAAGTTTGAGAGTGCGCAACAGGTCGAAAGCGAAGCAAATATAGCTGCGCCATCGACTGCTGCACGCGGACTTTATACCCCGTCAGAACGGCGCCGTCGCGACGCATCCCCGTGGACCCTTGTTCAGGGCATACTGGCCCCCGTCCAATTCTTCGTTTTCCTGGTCAGTTTGGGTCTGGTGATCCGATACCTGATGACTGGCAACGGGTACGATGCGGCCACTTTGTCGATCGTGATCAAGACGTTGACGTTGTACACCATCATGATCACCGGCGCGATCTGGGAAAAAGTCGTTTTCGGACAGTATTTGTTCGCCCCAGCGTTCTACTGGGAAGACGTTTTCAGCATGCTCGTGCTCGCACTGCATTCACTTTATCTTGCCGCACTGTATTTCGATTGGTTGTCGCCCAACGCACTGATGCTGCTCGCGCTGGCAGCCTACGCGACGTACATCGTCAACGCCGCTCAGTTCATTTGGAAGCTGCGCATGGCCCGACTGCAGGGCGCGCGCTATGAAGGTATCGGTGCCGTCCCCAGCGCTGCTTACGCGGAGACGTCACAGTGAACGCACTCACATCCATTAAGACGGCAGTCGGTATCGACGGGTGCGGCGAGCGGCCGGTTTTGCGCCAGCGCGGCCAACGCGAAGTGTTCTGTGGTTTGACGGGCATCGTCTGGCTACACCGTAAAATACAGGATGCGTTTTTCCTCGTGGTGGGCTCGCGCACCTGTGCCCACCTTATCCAATCAGCAGCCGGTGTAATGATCTTCGCGGAGCCTCGGTTCGCGACCGCGATCATCGACGAGCGTGATTTGGCTGGCCTCGCCGACTGTAACGAAGAACTCGACCGCGTGGTCGCCCAACTGTTGGCGCGCCGCCCGGAAATCAAATTGCTGTTTTTGGTTGGCTCGTGCCCATCGGAAGTCATCAAGCTCGATCTGTCACGGGCAGCTCAGCGTTTGTCGCAGACCTATGACCCGCGCGTGCGCGTCTTGAACTACTCCGGCTCAGGCATCGAGACGACATTCACTCAAGGCGAAGACGCGTGTCTGGCGTGCCTCGTTCCAAGCTTGCCACCAAAAATCGATGCAAAGCCGCAGCTACTTGTCGTGGGCGCGCTCTCCGACGTCGTCGAAGATCAATTCCAGCGCATGTTCATCGACTTCGGTCTCGATGATGTGCGCTTCTTCCCGCCACGCAGCGCCAATGACTTACCCGCCGTTGGTCCAGGAACGAAGTATCTGTTGGCCCAGCCGTTCCTAACCGACACGGCCCGCGCCCTTGAAGAACGCGGTGCAGTACGCCTTGAAGCACCATTTCCGCTTGGCGCCGAGGGCACGACACTTTGGCTCAAAGCGGCAGCCGACGCGTTCGGCATCGACGATGCACGCTTCCAGGCCGTAACCGCGACCCGTCATGCGCGCGCGGCAGAAGCACTCGGTCGCTACAGAGCCGATCTCGCCGGCAAGCGCATCTTCTTCTTTCCCGATAGTCAGTTGGAAATTCCAATTGCGCGCTTCCTAGCGCGCGAACTGGGATGCGAACTGGTGGAAGTTGGTACGCCGTATCTGCACCGGCAGCATCTGAGTGTCGAACTTGATCTGCTGCCAGCTGACGTCATGCTGAGCGAAGGTCAAGACGTCGACAAACAACTGGACCGCTGCCGTGAAGCCCGCCCGGACATCACAGTCTGCGGTCTCGGCCTCGCCAATCCTCTTGAAGCGGATGGTCTGACCACGAAATGGTCAATCGAACTGCTGTTCACGCCTATTCAGGGCTACGAACAAGCGATCGATCTCGCCGGACTGTTTGCCCGTCCCCTCGATCGTCAATCACGGCTGAGGGTGTAGCACCATGCAACTCACCGTTTGGACCTACGAAGGGCCACCCCACGTCGGCGCGATGCGAATCGCGACCGCGATGGAAGGTGTGCATTACGTCCTGCACGCGCCACAAGGCGACACCTATGCGGACCTGTTGTTCACGATGATCGAGCGGCGCTCGAAGCGTCCACCGGTGACCTACACGACATTTCAGGCGCGCGATCTGGGCGGAGACACAGCCGAGCTTTTCAAGATCTCAGCGCAAGATGCGTTTGATCGCTTTAAGCCCCAGGTGATGCTGGTTGGCGCGTCCTGCACAGCCGAGCTGATCCAGGACGATCCCGGTGGGTTGGCGAAAACGCTAGGGCTTCCAATTCCAGTCGTGGCGCTTGATCTGCCATCGTATCAGCGCAAGGAAAACTGGGGCGCATCTGAGACGTTCTATCAACTCGTGCGTGCAATCTGCACGCCTTATGCGCCACCTTCTGGAACGAAGCGCGAGCCTCGCCCCGAAGGCCGCAGACCGAGTTGCAATCTGTTGGGCGCGACTGCCCTCGGCTTCCGCCATCGCGATGATGTCCGTGAAATCACCAGCCTGTTGTCGCAGCTTGGCATCGACGTAAACGTAGCAGCCCCACTCGATGCAACGCCGACCGATCTGGCGCGCCTGGGAGCAGCCGACTTCAACGTCGTGCTTTATCCGGAGACGGGTGCGCAAGCTGCCACTTGGCTGAAGCGCACGTTTGGACAGCCGGCAACCAACACCGTGCCGATCGGTGTTGGAGCGACCCGCAAGTTTGTTGAGGAAGCAGCGTCACTTGCAGGTATCGACGCTACGGCATTTCTCGCAAAATCATCATCACGCCTGCCATGGTATTCGCGCTCGGTCGATAGCACCTACCTGACCGGCAAGCGGGTGTTTGTGTTCGGCGATGCAACGCACGCGGTCGCTGCCGCCAAGATGGCAACTGAAGAGCTCGGCTTCACAGTTGTCGGTCTTGGCACCTACAGCCGCGAGTTTGCCCGCGAAGTGCGCGAGGCAGCCAAGCTCTACAACGTCGAGCCGCTTATCTCGGACGACTACCTCGAAGTCGAAGCCAAGATTGCGGAAGCCCAACCGGAACTCGTACTCGGCACGCAGATGGAGCGCCACATCGCCAAGCGCCTGGGGCTGCCCTGCGCCGTGATTTCAGCGCCTGTTCACGTCCAGGATTTCCCCGCGCGCTACTCGCCACAAATGGGCTTCGAAGGTGCCAACGTCATTTTCGATACCTGGGTTCACCCTTTGATGATGGGCCTGGAGGAGCACTTGCTCCAGATGTTCCGCGAAGATGAGGAATTCAACGACACGACGCCCTCGCATCTTGGACATCGCGTCAAGAAAATTGCGACGGTCGATATCGCGCCATCAACACCTACAGCTGAACCAATCGCTGTTGCTGCAATGCCCACCGAGCCAGCCGCCATGACCAAGGCACGTTGGACTGCGGAAGGTGAAAAAGAACTTGGAAAAATCCCCTTCTTCGTGCGGGGAAAAGCACGTCGCAACACAGAGCGCTTCGCAGAAGAGCGCAAGCTGGAAACGATAACCATAGAGACATTGTACGATGCTAAAGCGCACTACAGCCGCTAAGGCGACCCCCATCAAGGTCGTTCTGTTGACGATGGATACGCACGTGGCGAGCGCCACAGAGCGCGCGCGTGCAGTCCTGATGCGCGAGCTTCCCAGTTTAACATTACGCGTTCATGCTGCTGCCGAATGGTCGAGTGATCCAAAGGCGCTCGATGCCTGCCGGGCTGACATTGCATCGGGTGACATCATCATCAACACGATGCTGTTCATGGAAGATCACTTCAAGCCGATCCTGGCTGATCTGGTGGCACGTCGTAACACGTGCGATGCTATGGTCTGCGCCATGTCGGCGACTGAGGTGACGACGCTGACCCGCATGGGTCGGTTCGACATGAGCAAGCCGCAGTCCGGTCCACTGGCATTCATCAAAAAATTGCGCGGCACCAAGTCCAAGGAAAAGACGGCCGGTGCCCAGCAGATGAAAATGCTGCGCCGCCTGCCGCAGATCTTGCGCTTTATCCCCGGCACCGCCCAGGACGTGCGCGCCTATTTCCTGACACTCCAGTACTGGCTCGGTGGCTCGGAAAAGAATATCGCCAGCATGGTTCGCCTGCTGGTCGACCGGTATGCAGACGGCCCACGCAAGGCGCTGCGCGGCACACTGAAAGTTGCAGCACCGGAAGAATATCCCGAAGTTGGCGTTTATCATCCGAGCATGCCCGGACGGCTGTCGAACACACTTTCGAGCCTGCCGACACCTCAATCCAAGACCCACGGGACAGTGGGCGTGCTAATGTTGCGTTCCTATCTGCTGGCCAACAATGCGGGACATTACGACGGGGCGATCGCTGCCCTCGAAGCCCGCGGCCTCAAGGTCATCCCCGCGTTTGCAACCGGGCTCGACGGGCGTCCAGCCATCGAGCAATTCTTTTTCAATAGTGCGGGCCAGCCGACGATCGATGCAATGGTGTCGCTCACTGGCTTCTCACTCGTCGGTGGACCTGCCTACAACGACAGCAAGGCTGCGGAAGAAATCCTCGCCAAGCTCGACGTGCCTTACATCTCGGCCACGCCGGTGGAGTTCCAGACGCTCGAGCAATGGGGTGCCTCGGATCGTGGGCTACTCCCCGTCGAGGCGACGATGATGGTCGCAATCCCGGAACTGGATGGTGCCACTGGCACTGCAGTCTTTGGTGGGCGGGTCAGTGCCACCGGTGCTAAGTGCACCGGCTGCCATCGCGGTTGCGTTTTTACTGCTAACGACAACACGCGCGACATGCACGTATGCATTGATCGGGCAGAGATGCTGGCTGCCCGGGTCGACAAGCTCGTGACGTTGCGACGTTCTGAACGGTCGAAGCGCAAAATCGCAACCGTCATTTTCAATTTCCCGCCGAACGCAGGGAATACTGGTACCGCCGCGTACCTTTCCGTGTTCGAATCTCTGCACAACACGATGCTGGGTATGAAGGCGTCGGGCTATACGGTGACTGTGCCGGAAACAGTCGACGATCTGCGCAACCAGATTATCAAGGGCAATGCTGAGCAGTTCGGCGCCATGGCAAATGTGCACGCTCGCGTTGCAACTGACGACCACGTCAAGCGCGAACGCTGGCTGCCCCAGATCGAAGCGCAATGGGGCCCGGCTCCGGGTCGGCAATTGACCGATGGCAGCTCGATCCAGATTCTCGGCGAGCAGTTCGGTAACGTGTTCGTCGGCATTCAACCCTCGTTCGGGTACGAGGGCGATCCGATGCGGCTTCTGTTCGAAAAGGGCTTCGCACCGACGCATGCGTTCTCAGCATTCTATCGCTGGATCAACGAAGACTTTGGCGCCCATGCGGTTCTCCATTTCGGCACCCACGGCGCGCTGGAATTCATGCCGGGCAAGCAGGCTGGCCTCTCAGGGTCCAGCTGGCCGGATCGCTTGATCGGTGATCTGCCGAACCTTTATCTCTATGCCTCGAACAATCCGTCCGAGGGTATGATCGCCAAGCGCCGGGCCTACGCCACGCTCATCAGTTATCTGACGCCTCCGGTTGCTCAAGCCGGTCTCTATCGTGGGTTGATCGATCTGAAGTCGTCAATTGATCGCTGGCGCCAGAGCGAAGAGACGACGGGCGCGGCAGCCGAGCAGCTTTCAATTGCAATCCAGGCGCAAGCGGCGGCTTTGGATCTCGTGAAGGCAGAGCCACTTTGGGGTGCGGCTTCCGAAGCCGAAATCACGAAACTCACGGAGGCTGTCCTCGAACTCGAATACACACTTATTCCACATGGTCTGCATATTGTCGGCGCGAAGCTTTCGGTTGCCGAGCGCACCGACATGCTGCTGTCATCGGCCGATGCCGGACACGGTGTCAAATTGGATCGCGCTGCAATCCAATCGCTGGTCGAGGGTGCGACGGCAGAACAGGCACTTGCTGTCGCCGGTATTCCGTTGGACGATGCCAACATCGCGATTTTCCGCGAATTGGCTGCAACCGATGCGCTGCTGGCAGTGGACCACGAGGTCGTTGGTATTCTGCGCGCACTCGATGGTCGTTTTATTCGGCCAGCTCCCGGTGGTGATCTTCTGCGGACGCCTGCAATTCTGCCGACAGGCCGCAACCTGCACGGCTTTGATCCCTTCCGAATCCCAAGCCCTTATGCTGTGCAAGACGGTGCAAAACAGGCAGCGAAGCTCCTTGAGCGCCACATGGAAGACGGCAATGACTTCCCCGAGTCGATCGCGATGGTCCTGTGGGGTACCGACAACCTAAAGTCAGAAGGCGGGCCGATCGCTCAAGCGCTCGCCCTGATCGGCGCCAAGCCGCGCTTTGACAGCTATGGTCGTCTGGCCGGCGCCGAACTGATCCCGCTCGACCAACTCCTGCGACCACGCGTCGACGTTGTGATTTCGCTGTCTGGCATTTTCCGCGACCTGCTGCCCCTGCAGATCAAGCTTCTGGCCGAAGCCTCGTTCATGGCTGCTTCCGCTGACGAACCCACCGATCAGAATTTCGTGCGCAAGCATGCCCTGGAATTCATCGCAAAAAATGGCGGTGATCTGGAAACGGCATCGCTGCGCGTGTTCGGCAACGCTGACGGCGCTTACGGCTCGAACGTCAACAATTTGATCGAGAATGGTCGCTGGGAAGACGAGGACGAACTTGCCGAAACCTACACGCGCCGCAAGGGCTTCGCTTATGGCCGCGCTGGCACTCCAATGCAGCAGCCGGAATTGCTGAAAACCGTGTTGGCGGGCGTTGATCTCGCCTATCAGAATCTCGACTCGGTGGAGCTTGGCGTCACCACCGTCGACAACTATTTCGATACGCTCGGCGGCATTAGCCGCGCGGTGCGGCGCGCCAAGGGCGGCGTGGCAGCGCCCGTCTATATCGGCGACCAGACCAAGGGCGAAGGCCAGGTGCGGACACTGGGCGAACAAGTCTCGCTCGAAACCCGTACCCGTATGCTGAACCCAAAGTGGTACGAGGGCATGTTGAAGCACGGCTATGAAGGCGTGCGTCAAATCGAGGTCCACGTCACCAACACGATGGGCTGGTCGGCGACCACCGGCGAAGTGGCTCCATGGGTCTATCAGCAATTGACCCAGACTTTCGTCCTCGACCTTGAAATGCGCGAACGTTTGGCAACGCTTAATCCTACCGCCTCGGCCAAGGTCGCAAGCCGACTGCTGGAAGCACACGATCGCAAATATTGGACGCCGGATGAGGCGACCCTCGCAGCGCTGCGTCGCGCTGGCGAAGAACTCGAAGACCGGCTTGAAGGCATCACATACAAGGAGGCTGCAGAATGACGGTCATCTCGCTAGATCGCCCCGGCGCGAAGCCTCTCCCCGTGCGCGGTGATGGCGAAGGCAGCGTGCAGGTTCGGCTCGATCCGAACGTGCAGATTTCGACAACTGCCAAAGTCTTTGCGGTTTACGGCAAGGGCGGCATCGGCAAGAGCACGACATCGTCAAACCTGTCAGTGGCGTTCTCGAAGCTCGGCAAGCGCGTGTTGCAGATCGGCTGCGACCCGAAGCATGATTCAACCTTCACGCTCACCAAGAAGTTGATGCCAACCGTCATCGACGTGCTTGAGCAGGTGAACTTCCACACGGAGGAACTTCGCGTCGAAGACTTCGTGTACGAGGGCTACAATGGCGTCATGTGCGTCGAAGCCGGCGGCCCACCAGCCGGAACTGGGTGCGGTGGTTATGTGGTCGGCCAAACGGTCAAGCTCCTGAAAGAGCATCACTTGCTGGAAGATACCGACGTCGTGATCTTTGACGTGTTGGGTGACGTCGTTTGCGGCGGCTTCGCATCTCCCCTGCAGCACGCCGAGCGCGCCCTGATCGTCACCGCCAATGACTTCGACAGCATTTTCGCCATGAACCGGATTGCAGCAGCCATCCAGGCGAAATCCAAGAACTACGCGGTCCGCGTTGGTGGCGTTATCGCTAATCGCTCGGCCAACACCGATGAGATCGACCGGTACAATGCGGCAGCTGGCCTGGACCGGATCGCGCACTTCCCCGACCTCGATGAAATCCGCCGTTCACGACTTAAAAAGTCGACACTGTTCGAAATGCCCGAGACTTCAGCCCTTGAAGCCGTGAAGCAGGAGTATCTGCGACTGGCGGCAAATCTGTGGGTCGGTGGCGAAGCAAAAATTGCCCGGCCCATGAAAGATCGAGAGATCTTTGATTTCCTAGGCTTTGATTGATCGACCACCCCGTACCGTGAAGTGCCGTTGCAAAGGTCACGTTTAATGCCAACCCTGTCCTATCTTGAGCGTCGCGAAAAAATCGAAGCCTACTTCGATCGGACGGCTGCGGATGCTTGGAAGCGACTGACTTCGACAGAACCCGTTGGTCGCATTCGCACCACGGTGCGTGCTGGGCGTGATCGGATGCGCAGCACCTTGCTGTCATGGCTGCCAGATGATCTGTCCGGCGCGCGTATTCTGGATGCAGGTTGCGGCACCGGGGCGCTCGCCGTTGAAGCAGCGCTGCGCGGAGCAACGGTTGTCGCAATCGATCTGTCGCCAACGCTGGTCGATCTGGCACGCGACCGGGCCGCTGAAATCAAGATGCCGGGCTCAATCGAGTTCCTGGCTGGCGACATGCTGCACCCCTCGCACGGTCGCTTCGACCACGTCGTGTGCATGGATTCACTGATCCACTATTATGCGCCAGATACGACCAAGGTTTTGGCTGGGCTGTGCTCGCGCACCGACAAATCTGTTGTGTTTACGTTCGCGCCGAACAACCCGCTCCTCGCGACAGCGATCGTCATCGGTCGATTGTTCCCGAAGACTGATCGCGCGCCATTCATTCAACCAGTCAGTGCAGACAAATTGCGCGGCTTAATCGCCACCGAACCTCGGTTGGTTGATTTCAAAGTAGTGCGCACGCAAAAGATATCGAGTGGTTTTTACACGTCGCAGGCAATGGAGCTTCGGCGGTCATGAAGTCGATTTCGAACAAGCTCGCCTCCCAGTGGGGCAAACTTAGTCCCCGATTTTTGCCGTTCGCCGATGCCGCGACCGATGAGCTACCGCTCGGGCGACTGCTCCGCTTGTCGTTGTTCCAGTTCACCGTCGGGATGGCCATTGCACTGCTGATCGGCACACTCAATCGCGTGATGATCGTTGAGCTTGGTGTCTCGGCGTGGCTGGTCGCGGTGATGGTGTCGCTGCCACTGATTTTTGCGCCGTTCCGCGCAATGATCGGATTCAAATCTGATAACTACAAATCGCATCTGGGCTGGAAGCGCGTACCCTACATCTGGCTCGGCACCATGATGCAGTTTGGTGGCTTTGCCATTATGCCGATGGCATTGCTACTGCTATCCGGCGACACCACAGGCCCAGCCTGGATTGGCGATGCAGCAGCAGCTCTGGCCTTCCTGATGGTCGGCATGGGCCTGCACACCGTGCAAACGTGCGGCTTAGCCCTTGCCACCGACTTAGCGCCAGCGCACGCACGCCCGAAGGTCGTCGCCTTGATGTGCATGATGCTTCTCGTCGGCGTCATCGTCAGCTCCGTTGTGTTTGGACTTCTGCTCGCGAATTTCACTCCCGTAAAGTTGATCCAAGTGGTGCAGGGCGCGGCATTGGTGACGCTTTTGTTCAATTCGGCAGCACTTTGGAAACAGGAAGCGCGCGACCCGAACGCAACCGCTGTGACCAAGGTGAGCCCCACGTTCCGTGCGTCCTGGGCAGCATTCACTGCTGATCGCCGTTCGAAGCGTCATCTGGTAGCCATTGGCCTTGGCACTGCAGCGTTCAGCATGGAAGATATCCTGCTGGAGCCTTTCGGCGGCCAAATCCTTCAATTGAGCGTGGCAACGACGACGCTGCTGACCGCGCTCCTCGGCGTGGGGAGTGCTGCCGGGCTGTGGCTTGCCGCGCGATTGCTTGGTCGAGGTGCAGATCCGCATCGGGTCGCCTCTTTTGGATTGATCGCTGGCCTGGCAGCCTTCTCGATCGTGACCTTTTCAGCCCCTCTTAAGTCGGGCGAGTTATTTGCCCTTGGTACGCTCTTTATTGGTTTTGGTGCTGGCCTGTTTGCTCATGGAACGCTCACGGCAACGATGGCGCTCGCACGAAAAGACGACACCGGACTTGCACTTGGTGCCTGGGGTGCTGTGCAGGCGACAACTGCTGGCTTGGCGATTGCTGCCGGCGGCATCATTTGCGATGCCGTTAATGCGGCTGGGGCCAAAGGGCTGCTGGGTGTTGCACTGGCCGATCCATCGACCGGCTACCTCGTCGTCTACCACATAGAAATTGCGTTTCTGTTCGCCAGTCTCGTTGCAATCGGTCCCCTCGTGCGTGCGCACAAGGGCACTGACACGCTCTCTGCCTCACAGTTCGATCTTGTCCCGTTGTCGCGCTAACCGAAGTTGCCTTTCGTTTCATCTACGCTGCAAAAAAACTCTGGAGGTCAAATCCAATGAAAAGCGGAAACTATATCGATTTAGCTCAATTAGCGCTCTACGCGTTCTGGTTTTTCTTTGCCGTGCTCATTTATTATCTGCACCAAGAGAGCAAGCGCGAGGGTTATCCGCTCGAGTCCGAGCGTTCCGATTACACCCGTCAAACGGGATTTCCAGGTTTGCCTGATGCAAAAACTTACGTGTTGCCGCACGGCGCCGGCACGCAAACCGTGCCCAATAACAACAGGGACACACGCACGATCAAGGCCCGTGCGCTCGAGCCATGGGCCGGTGCGCCGCTTGTGCCAACCGGAAATCCCATGCTCGACGCGGTTGGGCCAGGCGCTTACGCAGAACGCGCAAATACGCCGGATCTGACCGTTGCCGGTACCGCCCGCATTGTACCTTTGCGGATTGCGAAAGACTATCATCTGGAAACCACCGATCCAGACCCACGGGGCATGGCGGTGTTGGGCGCCGATGGGGTTGTGGCCGGCAAGGTTACCGATGTTTGGGTTGATCGTTCGGAAGCACTCATTCGCTACCTCGAAGTCGAAGTCGGTCAACGCCGTGTGCTACTGCCAGTCAACTTTGCCAACATCGAAAGCGTGAAGACCGGGGCAGAGATCCTCGGGCTCGAGTGGATGTTTAATCTCGTCATGCCCAAGCAGCGTGCCGATATTGCCCGCCGCATCCAGGTGAACGCAATCATGGGGCGCCACTTTGCCGACGTGCCCGCGACCGCCAGTACAGACCATGTGACGCGCCGCGAAGAAGATCGGATATGCGCCTATTACGGCGCTGGCACGCTTTACGCGTCACCGGAGCGCGCGGAGCCGCTGATATGAGTAACGACGACTTCGACTTCGAACCGATCCCGGGCTTGCCAGCAACTCCACCTGCTGGCGAGAACATCATCTGGCAGGGTGTGCCGTCATGGCGCATCCTGGCAACGCGCGTGTTTCATGCCGACAAGGTTGCACTATATTTTGCTATCCTGATGCTCTGGCGCTTTGCTGCGGTACAGTTTGACGGATTTGGCGGATACGAAGCTGGGCTTTCGGCGTTTCGCATTCTTCCGTTCGGAATGGTCGCGGTCGGCCTCCTGCTGTTACTGGCGTGGGGCACCGGCCGGTCCACCGTGTACACACTGACCAACAAACGGGTCGTCATGCGTTACGGCATGGCCTTACCACTGACCATAAACCTACCGTTCGCAAAAATCGCAGCGGCAGACCTGAAAGCACACAGTGACGGCACTGGCGACATCGCGCTCGAAATGGTCGGCAAGGATGGCTTTGGTTATGCGGTCCTTTGGCCGCACGTGAAGCCATTCCAATTCGCTAAACCACAACCCATGCTACGTTGTATTACTCAGCCCGACAAAGTCGCTGAATTGCTTGCATCTGCACTGGGCGCATCAACGGTTGCATCGAGCAGTAAAACGCCGGAAAGTAAGGCTGTGGGTTGGCCTAAGTTCAGGGTCGCCGGGTAGCGATTGATCGATACGGAGCTGATTGCGTGGCTAGATGGAAAACTAAGGATCCGTTCCCCCGAGTACCACTCATTGCTTGTGGCGCTGTCGTTTCTCTGGCGCTGCTGAGTGCAGGCTTTACAAGTATCACGGGCGTTGGACAGCACAAAGTCGTGCTGCCGACAGCCATTGAACAACGCGACCTGATTTTTGCTGATCGAGCTGATGGCGCCATCGTCATTACAGAGCCGGGTGCGGCTGGAGTGCCCGTGCGGGTCATTCAGCCAGGGACCGACGGCTTCATCCGTGTCGCCGTTCGTGGCTTGGCGTTCGAACGCGAGCGAAATGGCGTTGGCAGCGCGGCGCCGTTCCGTCTCATGCGCTCCGCTGATGATCGGATGTGGCTGATCGACCCAGAGACCAACGGCAAGGTCGAGGTTAGCGCCTTCGGCCCCGGCAACCGCAACGTGTTCGCTCAGCTGTTTGCTTCGCACGCATCGAACTTGCCAAGAAAGGCCACACCATGATCGGTTCCTGGCTACACCCCCGCGAAGTTTTTGACGTGCCCTGCACGATCGAAATCGAAAATACCTTCGAGAGCTTGCATGCCCACGTCGATCTAGACGGAAATATTGAGATCCAGGCAGGCGATCAGGTGCTGGTCCACGGCGATCCCATTCGGGTTCCCTACGGCGAAAAATGCACGCTCAGGCGACAGGCGACTGTGACGCGCGCAAATGCCTTGGATCGACTGATTACCAAGATCACCGCACGGCTAGAATTCACTGAACTATACGAAGTAAGTTTCTCGTCC
This sequence comes from Hyphomicrobiaceae bacterium, assembly GCA_031429105.1. Classification (GTDB taxonomy): domain Bacteria; phylum Pseudomonadota; class Alphaproteobacteria; order Rhizobiales; family Hyphomicrobiaceae; genus JAKFWF01. The sequence continues at coordinate 86,268 of JANOYV010000100.1, forward strand.
GGGAGAAAGCTATGACGATCGAGACTTTGGGGCGCACGGCGCCAAACGAAGCGACCAAGATTGCTCAGACCGATACGATGCTGAGCCCACGCTTTTATACGACCGACTTTACCGAGCTCGATAAGATGGACGTGTCCTCGGTCCGTGAAGAATGGGACAAGCTGTTGGGCGAAATGCGCGCCGACCCGAACAAGACCCACTTCCGTCGCACCGATGCATGGGATGAGTTTGATCTGGCAAAACTGCCAGAGGGATTGCGCAAGGAATTCACCGACTTCCTGGTGAGTTCGCTGACCGCTGAATTCTCTGGCTGCGTGCTCTATTCGGAAATGCGCAAGCGCGGCAAGAATCCTGACATCTGTGAATTGTTCAAGTTCATGAGCCGCGACGAGGCCCGCCACGCCGGCTTCATCAACGACACCCTAAAAGACATAAAAATGGGGGTCGATCTCGGCTTCCTGACTCGCGCCAAGAAGTACACATTCTTTCGACCGAAGTTTATCTTCTATGCGACCTACCTGTCAGAGAAGATTGGCTATGCGCGCTACATCACGATCTACCGCCATTTGGAGCGCAACCCGGACAAGCGCTTCCACCCGATCTTCAAGTGGTTCGAGAAGTGGTGCAATGACGAGTTCAGGCACGGCGAGGCGTTCGCACTGCTGATGCGGTCCAATCCGCAGTTGTTGTCGGGCATCAACAAATACTGGGTGAAGTTCTTCTTGCTGGCGGTGTTCGCCACGATGTACGTACGCGATCACGCACGGCCAGAGTTCCACAAGGCGCTTGGTGTCAACCCGACCGAGTACGGCATGCAGGTGTTCCGGATCACATCGGAAATCTCGAAGCAAGTGTTCCCGCTGACGATCGATATCGATAACCCGAAGTTCCTCGTGCACCTGGAAAAACTGCGTTCGATCAGCGATGCCTTGGGCGAGGCTGAGAAACAAGGCGGATTTTTCGGTGGTCTGAAGCAGAAGGCCCTTGGTCTAGCTGCTGCCGTTCGATTCATTCGACTGTACGCTATGCCGACCAAGGAAAACGCATTGCCAGCTAACATCAGGCTTGCGCCGGCCTGGTGAAGTCACACCCTTCGGACACCTTTCAATAAATCAAGATCGATGATGTCAGCATTCGCATTCTATGGCCTGATCGTTGCAGCCACGCTTCTCGTGTGGTGGTTCAGCACTGGACTCATTGTTTATCTTGATGGCTTGCCGAAAGGCACGTTCCGTTGGAGCTTCGGGGTCACCAGTGGGGTCGCCATGGCCGCTTTGTTTGGCCTATCGTTTTCCAACACCGAGACCACCGTAAGCAGCGCCGCGTTAGCCTTCTTCTGCGCGATCCTGGTGTGGGGTTGGAACGAAATGGCGTTTCTAATGGGCTACATCACAGGACCTCGCCCCGAGCCCTGCCCACCCGGTGCCGTCGGTTTCACCCGGTTCCGTTACGCAATGATGGCGCTTATTTATCACGAGGTAGCACTTGTGTTGTCGCTAGGCCTGATTGCGGCGCTCACCCTTGGCCAAGCCAATCAATTCGGCCTGTGGACGTTCGCCTTGCTGTGGGTAATGCGATTGAGTTCGAAGTTCAATCTGTTCCTGGGCGTGCCGAACCGAACGGAAGAGTTCTTGCCTGAGGGCTTGAGCTTCCTCAAAAGCTATTTCCGCAATGCCGCGATGAACCCACTTCTGCCGATCGCGATCACGATTGCAACCGTGTGCTGCGTCCTTCTAGTGCAGCGAGCAGCAATTGCCGATACCGGTGGTTTTGAAGCTGTAGGCTTCACGCTGCTCAGTGCGTTGCTAGCGCTTGCAATTCTGGAACACTGGCTAATGGTCGTGCCTATTCCAGCTTCATTGCTGTGGGGCTGGGGACTGAGGTCGCATGAGGCAGCCGCCAAGCATCGAGCATCAGAGGCGCAATCTGAAAGTAGCGCGACGACGCAGCCGCCAAAGACACACTTTGCAGACGCAAGAAAACAATCGCCCGTGATGACCTGATCAGGCAGACGAACACGAGCTACTAAGTGGAGGAACACTAATGAAACAAGACAACAGCAAGGCAGAGCGCAAGCCAGAGCTGCGCACAGCTGCAGCACCTTCGAGCTTCGAAGCGACATTCCATGCGCGCATTGCAGCGCTGCACGCCGAGGGCCGCTATCGCGTGTTCGCCGATATCAAGCGGACCAGAGGTTCATTCCCAAGTGCGGAGCGGCGGCGCGATGGCGCACTGAGTGGCGTTACCGTCTGGTGCTCGAATGATTATCTCGGCATGGGCCAGAACTCCAAAGTCCTCGCTGCAATGCACGAGGCAATCGATGCCGTCGGCGCGGGCTCGGGCGGTACGCGCAACATCTCGGGCACAACCCGCTATCACGTCGAACTTGAAGCTGAGTTGGCCGACTTGCATGGCAAGGAGGCAGCACTCGTCTTCACGTCCGCATTCGTTGCCAACGATGCAACACTTTCGACCCTCCAGGATATGTTTCCAGGCGCGATCATTTTCTCTGACGAAAAGAACCACGCCTCGATGATCGCTGGCATCCGGCACGGTCGCGGCCAGAAGATGATATTCAAGCACAACGATCTGAACGACCTCGAGGCGAAGCTGAAGGCCGTTCCAGCCAGCACACCGAAAATCATTGCCTTCGAGAGCGTCTACTCGATGGACGGTTACGTTTCGCCGATCGCTGACATCTGCGATTTGGCCGAAAAGTATGGCGCGCTGACCTACATCGACGAAGTGCACGCGGTTGGCATGTACGGTCCACGCGGCGGCGGCATTGCGGAACGCGAAGGCGTGATGCATCGCATCGATATCATCAACGGCACGCTCGCCAAGGGCTTCGGTGTGATGGGCGGCTACATCGCGGCCAGCCGCAACTGCTGCGATGCGATCCGGTCGTATGCGCCAGGGTTCATTTTCACAACGTCACTAGCGCCAGCCGTGGTTGCGGGCGCGACCGCCAGCATTCGCCATTTGAAGACCAGCACGATCGAGCGAACGACGCACCAGGAGCGGGCGGCGGCCGTCAAGGCGCGCCTTCATGCCGCAGGAATTCCGGTACTGGCAAACCCCTGCCACATCGTGCCCGTGATGGTGAATAACCCGGTCCACTGCAAAGCGGTCAGCGACACGCTGCTCGACAGCTACGGCATCTACGTGCAGCCGATCAATTACCCGACGGTGCCGCGCGGCACCGAGCGCCTGCGCATTACACCAACACCACTGCACACCGACGCGCAAATTGATCATCTCGTCACCGCGTTGAGCGCACTTTGGATGGAATGCCCCATCGCCAACGGTCGGACGGTGCGGTTAGCCGCAGAATAAATGTCGGTGAATTGAGATCTGGGGGGCACTTGCATGTCTATTTCGCGTCGACTGTCGACGGCTCTGATCATGGGCCTAGCACTTTCACCGAGCGTCGCACGCGCCCAGACGTTTCCGACAAAACAAATTCGTTTGGTTGTTCCCTACCCTGCTGGCGGCCCGACCGACGCGCTTGCACGCATCATTGCGCAGGAGCTGACCGAGACCAAGGGTTGGACGATCATTGTCGAGAACAAGCCGGGCGCATCTGGGGCCATTGGTACACGCGAAGTCGCCAAGGCCGAGCCGGACGGCCACACGATTGTACTTGGCAACAACCAAACGCACGCAACGAATTCGTTCCTAATGAAAGAGCCGGGCTACGACCCGGTTGCCGACTTCGCTCCGTTGGCGGGTCTGGCGGATCTGCAGCACGCGCTCGTCGTGCGCAAGGATCTCGGCGTATCGACGGTCGCCGAACTCATCGCACTAGCGAAAAAAGATCCGGGCAAACTCAATTACGGGTCAACCGGCAACGGGTCCGGATCGCATCTCGCAATGGAGTTGTTCAAGACCATTACTGGCACGCAGATGCAGCATATTCCCTTCAAGGGAGCGTCGCCCATGGCGCTTGAAATCATGGCAGGACGGATCGACGTTGCATTCGCCACCTTACCGTCGGTCCTGGGCCAAGTGCAGGCGGGGGAGATGAAAGCCATTGCTGTTGCATCTGCCGTGCGCGCGCCTCAGATGCCTGACGTGAAGCTGCTCAAGGAACAGAGCGTGGTGGACGGCGAGGCCGATAGTTGGCTTGCGCTCTTCGCACCGGCGAAGACACCAGCGCCGGTCCTGGCTCAACTATCCAAGGCCGTGTTGGATGCTCTCAGCAAGCCAACGATTGCCGCAAGCGCCGTCAAACAAGGCATCGCCGTCAACGTGCGCGCCCCCGACGCGATGAAAGTGTATCTTGGCACTGAGCTGAAAAAGTGGGCGGCAGTCGTCAAGCAGGCTCAAGTCAAGACGGATTGAGTGGGGCCGACGACGTCACGCCACGACCGAAGTCATGACGCCAGTACCTTGGTCATAACAATCGCATCGACCGAGGGTGTTTCGTGACGCAAGTAGTAGTCTTTGCGGCGGCCAACCTCGGTGCAGCCAAGCTTGGTATAGAGGGCAAGCCCCGCCACGTTGTCGGCTGCGACATCTAAGAAGACACGCTTGGCACCCGCCCGCGTCACCGCCCGGCTGAATGCGTCGAACAGAATGCGTCCCATGCCGCGCTTCTGCCAATCGGGGGCGACGCCAATCGATATGATCTCCGACACGTCGGCTGCGATCTGGCCGATGATGAAGCCAGTCGTCACTGGTGGAATGCCAACGCGCGCAACAAATGCGACAGCGGCGGAGGCCTCAAGAAAGGGCTGCACGCCAGCCGTATCCCAAGGCGGATTGAACAGTTGCCCGTGCAGGCCCGCGATCTCAGCCGCATGGTCTGGGTCAGCGATCTTGAGCGAAACGTACTTGGTATCGAGCGGTCCGGGAGGCGGCAACATCAGACACTTGGCTCCTGTCGTTGAATGAGTACGCCCGATTGCGGCTTGGCGTCGGGCTCGCGCAGATAGAGCGGGCGCGGGGGGGTAAGAATTGGCAATTGCAAGGCCATGCGCGCTAGAACGCGCGCCTGCGCGTCGACCGGTTCATCAATCAGCTCGATGCGATCGCGCTTTGCATCAGCTGCTGCAACGAGCAACGGCGCACCAGTACCGGCAACCATGTGGGCCACACCTTGCAATGCATCGAGGGCGCTCCGGGGCGACACGACACAAGGCTCCGTCGTCGATTGCGTCTGAGGTCCATCAAAGGTCTGGAAATAGACGAGACCGTCGCGCGTTGAAACAGCGATTGCAATGGCCCCAACCGGGTGACGTTCGCGTAGGCCAGCCGCCATGACATGCAAACTCGATGTCCCACGCACGGGCTTGCCCGTTGCAAGGGCCAGTGCACGGGCAACCGCAATTCCTGTACGAGCTCCGGTGAAGCTGCCCGGGCCTACCGTCACAGCAAATGAACCAATATCTTCGATTGTAAGGCCAGCCTTGCTCAGTACATCGGCGATCATTGGCACGATACGCTCCGAATGCCCCTTCTCCATCAGCTCGAACTGATTGGCGTTGCGTGCACCTTCCCCTGCCCCCGGGTGAACGGCAGCGGAGCAGCTGACAAAACAGGTATCGAACGCCAGGATATTCATGAGTGCCGGTAGTGCATCGGATGATTAGTCCCCGCGCTCGTACACCCAAATGCAGGCATGCCGCTACTGCCCGAACGCAACCCTCAAATGATTTTCGCGATCTCATCGAAGGTAAAGCGCGGGCTGCGGGGAAATAACCCCTTTGGATCGCCGTATCCGATGTTCAGCAGGAAGTTGGATTTGTACGCTGTGCCTGCGAAAAAGCTGGCATCGACGCCAGCATTGTCGAAGCCGGACATGCCACCGCAATCGAGGCCAAGTGCGCGCACCGCCATGATCAGGTACGCACCCTGCAGCGTGCCGTTGCGGAAGGCGGTCGTGTTGGCATGCGCCTCACTCGAGGTGAACCAACTTTTGGCATCGGCGTGAGGGAACAGGCGCGGCAAGTGATCGTAGAACTTAAGGTCGTGCGCGATGATCGCAGTGACGGGCGCCGACATCGTCTTTTCGAGGTTGCCAGCCGACAGGTGGGCTTTAAGCTTTTCTTTGGCCTCGGCCGATTTCACAAACACCAGTCGCGCGGGCGAGCAGTTCGCACTCGTCGGCGCCATTTTCATTGTATCAACGAACTGGTGCAGCAGCGCGTCAGGCACCGGCGTCGACGACCAGGCGTTGTGGGTGCGCGCCTCGAAGAACAGTTGATTAAGGGCGGAATCGGAGAGCGGTAACGTCACGCCCCCACCGCCTGCACTTCCATCACATCGGGGCAGAAGTGCTTGAGCAGGTTCTCGATACCATGCCTCAAGGTTGCTGTTGAACTCGGGCAGCCAGCGCAGGCGCCGCGCATGTGGAGATAGACGATGCCATCACGGAAGCCTTCGAACGTTATGTCGCCGCCGTCCTGTGCAACCTGCGGACGCACGCGCGTTTCCAGCAGATCTTTGATGGTGGCGACCGTCTCGGCGTCCTTCGGATCGAAGTTGCTGCCGGCCTGCGCATCGGTGTTGGCGCCATCGACCACAGACGCGCCCGACAAATAGTGCTCCATGATCGCACCCAGGATCGCTGGGCGGATATGCTGCCACTCGGCTTCGCCCTTCGTTACCGAGATGAAATCCGAACCGAGGAAAACGCCATCAACGCCGTCGATCTCGAACAGTCGGGTGGCCAACGGCGAATTCGACGCTTCGCCCTTAGCGCGAAAGTCTGCCGTGCCATCGCCCAGCACTGGCTTGCCGGGGATGAATTTCAAGGTCGCTGGGTTTGGCGTCAGTTCGGTTTGAATGAACATGATGGATGCTCCTGTAAATCTCAAAACGGCATCGGTGCCGCCCTGGATCAGCGCTCGTTTAGAACTATTTTAATCTAACCACCCAGTGCAGTCAAAGTTCGCTGGCTCGTTCGGATATCGGCCTAACGGTCTGACACTGCAAGGGCCAGAAAGGTTAAAGCAAATGAAAAACCCTCTCCTGTTGCCAGGAGAGGGTTTCACTGAAGCGAGACTGGAGGGGAAAGCCTCAAACTTCAGGTTTCAATCCGGGGTAAGCCCTGATCGACGCTCAATACCGATCAACCGGGATATCCAAGAAAGAACGATCCGTTTCGTGAGCCACATCGGCAGCGCTGAGGCCAAGATCGCGCAAAGTGCGCTCATCCATTTGTGACAGAAGATGGCGCTCTTTGTGCACTTTGAGCATCAACCAGAAACGACCGAGTACCGCTGAATGGCGACCGTTGGTTGCCGAAAAGGCAACCGAGGGTACGCTACCGGTCATCATGCCATTCAGTGTCGAAGTGTCCATTGTGCGGGCCATGTCCCGTCTCCTTATGAGTTCTAACACCAGGGTCGATGCCATTGGTGAAGTTGTACGCTTCTCCCTTGCATAAGGAAAACGAATGTTATTTATATTGATCATCACGTTTCGTTATTTTGTCATAGTCCGAACGAGGCTGGCCACATGATCCGGGATATCGACATTGCGCTGCTGCGCGCCTTCGCGACCGTCGTCGAAACTGGCGGTTTTACTAACGCCAGCCGCATGTTGAGCCGAACGCAGGCAGCCGTTAGCCAGCAAATCAAGCGATTGGAAGAGCTGTTCGGGGAACCGCTCTTTCAACGCGAACACAAGCGCCTCACGCTATCCCCGGCGGGCGAACGACTGCTCGGTTCAGCCCAGCGCCTGATCGCATTGAACGATGAAACCTGGAGTCATATGACGACGCCAGATTTCGAAGGCGACGTTCGACTTGGTGTGCCGCATGACATCGTCGCCAACCTGATTCCAAGCGTTTTGCAGAAGTTCAACAAGGCCCGTCCGCGGGTTCGAGTTGTGCTGGCCTGTAAAAGTTCGAAGGCACTCGTCGACGATCTCGCGGCCAACAAGATCGACCTGACTCTCACAACTGAAACAACATGCGGCCCCTACGGCGAAACCTTGATGCGCGACCGGTTGGTATGGGTCGGTGGCAAGGGTGCCTTGACCTATCGCGAAACACCGCTGCCGGTCTCACTCGGCTCGAAGCACTGCAAGTTTCGCCCCGAGGTGATCAAGGCCCTACAGACTGCTGGCCGCGACTGGCGCGTTGTCAGTGATGCCGACAGCATGGAGGCGACGTACTCCATGCTACGCGCCGGGCTCGCTGTTGCGGCCATGCTACGAACGTCCGTGCCTGAGTATCTGGAGATCTTGCCACCATCGGCGAATTTGCCGACTCTTCCGGACTACATGGTCAACTTATATTTGCCGCCAACCGGCATCAGCGATGTGGCAACCGAGCTGGCACGCCACGTCCGCCAAGATTTCGCAATTCGGTTTGGCCCAGGTCGACTAGATGCGCCAGGCGATAGGGCATTGCCTAAACCTATCTCTCGGGAAGCAGCTTGATGAGTAATCCTCTGTTATCGTTGTTTGATCTGTGGTCGCGGCGATATGTGAAACGCCGCGACCCGATAGCAAAATCAGCAACTTCTGCAGCCACGGTGATTACTGGCGCATCGGAAGGTATTGGCTTGGCGCTCGCCCATCGGTTTGCTGTCGCCGGACACACGGTAGTGCTGGTGGCCCGCAACGGCGTCAAAGTGCAGGCTGGTGCTGACGCAATCAAACGCGAGACGGGTCGCGATGCGGTTGCCCTCGTGATCGACATCAACGACCCAGGTTCAGGCCTGACCATCGAAGCCGCACTTCTTGAACGTGGGTTGCACGCCGATATTTTCATTAACAACGCTGGCTTTGGACTGAGTGGCGAATTTGCGACTGAGCGACCGTCTGAGATTGACGCGCTCGTCTCCTGTAATATCGCAGCACTCACCCGCCTATCGCGCCACTTTCTCCCTGGCATGTTGGACCGCGGGACCGGCGGGCTGATCAATGTTGCCTCGCTGGCCGGCTTTACGCCCGGTGCCTATCAGGCTGCCTACTACGCGAGCAAAGCCTATGTCGTCTCGCTAACCCGTGCCATCGCTTATGAAACCGGGGGCGAGGGCGTTCGAGTATGCGTCGTTACGCCGGGGCCTGTGGAAACCGGGTTTCACGCCCGGATGAATGCCGAAACCTCATTCTACCGTCGTCTTGTGCCATCGCCGACCGCTGAGACCATAGCTGCGGCGACCTATCGAGGCTACTGTTGGCACCGGCGCGTTATTGCGCCAGGCATCGGGGCAACGATCCTGTCGGCGGCGATCCGCATAGCGCCAGCTTTCCTCGTGATTCCAGCCACCGCATGGATGCTTTACCCACGCGTCGAAGCCACGGTGGCACCCGAAGTAAAAAAGGTGAAATAAAGGCAGTTGTACGCTTTTGGCACGCTTCGTTTGCAATTTTGCAATACTTCGGGTGCAATACTCGTAATCGCTGAGGCTTCTGGTGTTGCGTACCCAGCGATTAGCGCGGCGGAGTATCTACGCGGACACTCGCGGTCCTGTTGGATTTTCCGCCGCGCCCCTCCCTCCCATCAATTGCCAAAACGGGAAATATTGCGACGCGCTCCTGCGTCCGAGTTCGGCTTGATGTGGCACTGGAGGCGATCACCGGGTGGGCAACCATGGGTGTTCCCGCATTCAAAGCTACGAACCAAAAAAGCGGCGACGATTCTGGCTGAGGATCATCGACGCGCAAACCGCAAAGCTGCGTCGCGAAACGCTTCGCGCCGCGCTGATTGCAAGCCCAGTTACAGTCACGCAGCTCGACTTTGATCCGGCTGTGCAGTGCGGCAATCACCAAGGCCGTTGAAACGATCGCGAACGTAGGCTATGTCCCCCTCGCGTCGGTGGTCATAGTCGGCGCAAAAGTGCCTTTGTGGCGGAACGGTAGACGCGGCAGACTCAAAATCTGCTACTCGCAAGGGTGTGGGGGTTCGAGTCCCTCCAGGGGCACCAATTCAAGCGATAACACATTGATTTATGGTATAAAATTACTACATCAATAGGCAGTACGCCTATGATCGACAAAATTTGCACAGGCCGGGGCCTGCGCAAGCTTTCCGCGTTCGACGTCGCCTTGAAGGGTCCACCACAGACGTAAACTTTTCTATTATGCTTGACGCGCTCTCCGCAGTAATGCTGCCGACTTCGGAATATAAATGTTGATCGCAGGGTAATTCTCCCATTTTTAACGGGGCTCGATCATTGAACTCACGCGACCTCTTAGAAGTCCTCTTGTGGGGCGGCCATTTGCAGTATCAGAAAAAGCGACTGTGTTCTTTGCTAAGGAAACAAGTCGGTGAGGTTTGCCCTGATCGATGCAAGGGATACTGAAATGTCGGCGCAAATGGCGTGCGCCGTTTTGGGCGTCAGCGCGAGCGGCTACAACGTTGGGAAAAACCGCGAGGACGGGTGCATCCTGGATCTTTTCTCGCGGCGCATTGCTGGCTGGGCGATGAGTGATCGAAGGATTCTATAACCCTCGCAGACGGCATTCGAGCCTGGGCTACATGAGCCCTGCCGCATTCGAGACGACGTTCCACGCGAACAAAAAGCAAGAGACAACAGCTCTCCACTGAATCGGGGGAGGTCCAGCTGAGAGAGACCGAAAGGATAACGCCCCGAATACGAAGTCCTTTCCCGCCGGACAGGCGGCTGAGAGAATATGAGGCCGTGCATCCGGTCGGGTCGTTCACTTCACGCCGACTCACGCCATCACCGATGGCAATCGGAGCCTGAGCCGCTACATCAAATAAAAACCGAGCAATTGCAGTCGCCAAATTTATTCAATTATTTGCCGAAAGGCGACTTTGAGGTCGGAACGGAGCACTGCCAGGCTGGACGAAAATATGCGATCAAGCCACACCTCATCGCTCCCGCAGCGCCTCGTGCCGCGCAACCTGGATCGGACGCAGCACGTAGTCGAGCACCGATTTGCGCCCGGTGCGAATGTCGGCGGTAGCCACCATACCGGGAATAATGGGAAGCGCGTCTTTGTCGTTGCCCAAGTGGTTACTATCGGTGCGAAGGATGACACGGAAGTAGGGGCTGCCTTTTTCATCCGGGATGGTGTCGGCACCAATCCGTTCGACGACAGCCGGCATATCGCCATAGACCGTGTAATTGTAGGCGGTGATCTTGACGCTCGCCGTCTGGCCGGGATGGATGAAGGCAACGTCTTGCGGCCGCACCCGTGCCTCGACCAGCAGCTTGTCCTCGATTGGCACGATCTCGGCAATACTCTCGCCAGGGCGGACTACCGCGCCGATCGTAGTGACCACGAGTTTGTTGACGATGCCGTTGACCGGCGAACGCAGAATGGTGCGGCGGACACGATCCTCGGCCGCCTTCAGGCTTTCGTCGATCACGGCCAGATTACCGTTGGTCTCGCCCAGCCCCTCGCTGGCGCGTGCCCGGAAGGTCAGTATGGTCGCCTGTAACTTCGCCGTCGCTTCGGCAATTGCCGCCACCGTGCGCGGCAGGGACGCGGCAAGCACGGCGATGTCGCGCTGCTCAGTGCGATACTGACGTTCGAGCCGCAGCAGTTCCATCTCGGGGTAGGCGCCACTGCGCTTCAGATTGCGGCCAAGTTCGAGTTCGCGCTGCGCGAAGGCCGACGTCGCCTTGGCTTCGTCGAGCCGGGTCTGGATCTCGATGCGCTCAAGGCGCCTCTGGGCCAGTTGCTGCTCGACCACGGCCAGTTCCTCTGCGAGCGAGGCCTGACGCGACCTGTAGAGCAGTAGCTCGGCGCCAGTCACAACCTGATCGAGCCCGGCATCGGCGAACGAAGGTTCCCCACCGGAGGCCTCGGCATCGAGGCGAACCCTCCGCGCCGAAAGCGCCATCCGCTTTTGTTTCAATTCGCCCAGACTCGACGAGAACGAGACGTCGTCGATCCGTATCAGCGGCTCACCCACTGCGACGCGCTGGCCTTCCTTGACTTTGATCTCGGCGATGATGCCGCCTTCGAGCGGCTGCACCACCTGCACCTGGCTCGACGGAATGACGCGGCCCTCGCCGTGCGTGACTTCGTCGAGGATGGCAAAATGGGCCCACGCCAGTCCGGCAACCATGCCGAGGCCTACGACCATCAGCACCGGCCACGCACTGCGCGACCCCTGGCGGTCGAGCGCCGATTCGACATCATTGGCGAAGACGTGCTCAAGCCGCTTCATGGCGCGAGCCCCTCGCCGTTGGCTTGCGCTGCCTGTGACGTTGGTGCCGACTTCGCCGCCTCACGCAGCCGCTCGATGACTTCGGCTCTTGGCCCATCGAGGATGATGCGGCCATTGTCGAACACGACCAATCGGTCGACCAGCTCTAGCAGGCCATCACGATGGGTCGAGATCAGCAAGGTGACGTCCGGATTGAGTTCGCGCCTCAGGTTTGCGACCAGGACGCGCTCGGTCGACGTGTCCATCGCCGACGACGGTTCGTCGAGAAACAAAATCTTGGGCTCGCGCACAATAATGCGGGCAAGGCCGATCGCCTGCCGTTGCCCGCCCGACAGCGAACGCCCCCGCTCCGCGACCGGCGTCGCAAGACCAAGCGGCATCCGCGCCGAAAAGGCCTCGACGCCGGCGATGCGGGCCGCCCTCTCGATGACATCCTGTCGCGCGTCCGGAGCCCCCATGGCAATATTCTCGCGCAGCGTGCCGGAAAACAACTCCGTATCCTGTTGGCAAAACCCGACCAGCGATCGGATGTCGGCGCCGAACTGGCGGATATCGACGCCGTCGATCAGGATCTGCCCACTGGTCGGCTGGTAAAGACCTGACAACAGCCGCCCGATCGACGTCTTGCCCGAACCGATGCGGCCGATCAGGCCGACCCGCTCGCCCTTGCCGATCTTGAGATCAATCCGGTCGAGGGCCGCGGTGCTGGCGCCGGGATACGTGAGTGATACGGCGCGAAGTGAAATTTCGCCAGCTCGGGGGCGGCTGCCATCCGGCGCGGCGGCGGGCTCGACCGGCGCCGACATCAATGCATCGAGGGTGCGGAAGGCCGACCACGCCTGCAGCGCCCGCGCCAGGGTCTGCACGACACTGCCGAGCGGCGCCAGCACACGGCCCGAAAGGATACTGGCGGCGATCAGCGAGCCGACCGTTATGGTGCCATCGAGCACTAGAAATACGCCCCACACGACGGTTGCGATCGAGACCGCCTGATTGACGAACACCACCATGTTGCCGGAAAGGTTCGCCCAGAAACGGGCCGTCGTCGTGGACCGGCTGGTGGCGGCGACCGCCTCGTTCCAGCTGCGCCGCAGGAAGCCTTCCGCGCCGATGCTCTTGATCGTCTCGACCGAGCCGGCGGCCTCGACCAGAATGCTGTGCCGGCGAGCGCTGTCGACTTGGCTGGCCTTCACTGCCCGCGCCAGCGGTAGCTGAATCAGCATCGCGCACAGCAGGACCACGACCACGGCGATCAGCGGCACCATAGCGAGCGGGCCGACAATAAGCCACATGACACCGAGGAATACACCGATGAAAGCGAGGTCGGTGAGCGCGATCAGCGTCGACGACGTCATCACGTCTCGCACCGAGTCGAAATCGCGCATTTGGCTGGCAAGTCCACCGGTCGTCGCCGGCCGGCTTTCGAGCCGAAGTCCCAGAACGTGCGCGAACAGCCGCCCTGATACCGCCAGATCGACACGCCGGCCAGTGGCATCGACGACGCTCGAACGCAGGGCGCGCAATATGACATCGAGGACCAACGCCAGCAGCACTCCGGCCGTCAGCGCCCACAGGGTTGGAATGGCAAGATTTGGAATGACCCGATCGTAGACGTTCTTCACGAACAGCGGTGCTGCCACGCCCAGCACATTGATGAGCAGCGCCGCCATCACCACCTGGGTGTAATCGCGCCAGAAAGCCCGGAAGGTCGACCAGAACCAATGCGCGCGATCGCCCGAAAACTTGCCCTGTGCTGTCGGCTGGTTGGTCTGTGCTTCGGGCTTCAGGTAGACGACGACGCCGGCATGCTGCTTTGCGAGTTCGGTGAGTGTGATCTGTCGTTCGCCTGGTCCGGTCGCTGGCATGGCAACGCGCGCTACGTTGCGTCGAACCGACATACTGGTCAGCACCATGGCGTGGCCATCGGTGTCGAAGATGATGACAGGCAGCGCGATTGCCGGCACGGCTTCGATCGGCATGGTGACGATGTGTACCTCGAACCCCAGCGCGGGCGCGACCTCCCGCAGGGAGGTCAGCGTCATACCACGCTCGTCGAAGGGCAGGCGACGTAACACCTCGGCGGCGCCGACCGGCTTGCGTCGGCGCGCAGTGACGTCGACGAACGCTTCGATAAGGCCGTTGGCGCTGACCCGGCCTGCACCGTCTAGAACCTCTGCTCGCACTGCCGAGTTCATTGTCTGAGCTCACTGCGCTGCAACAGGTTCGCGCCTTCTGCTCCGAAAGCACGAATTGTGCCGACAGCCTGCACTACTTGGATTGCGCCGACAAGCAGCCGACACATCGGCTGCCGCAACGACGTTAACGCCCCCGAACCGCTATCGCCGCAGGCTTGCCGGGTCTTTGGGACGGTCCGTGCGATCACGGTTCCACGGCCGGGTCTCGTCTTCCGCCTCGACATCGACGCCAAGTCCGAAGTGATCGAGCAGCCCGCCCATCGCGGCAACCAGCTGATAGCGGGAATAGGTCGCCAGCGACCCTGCGGTGATGCCCTGCACACGCGCATTGAAATGCACGTTCTGCGCTTCAAGCAGGTCGAGCATGGAGCGCCGACCGCCCTCGAATTCCTGGCGATAGGCTGCGATCAGCTTACGACCCGCCTCGATCTGCCGGTCGAGCACGCCGCGGCGCTCGTCGTTGGTCTTGATGTCCGACCAGGCGCGCATGACCGCCTCATCGATATCACGGCGCAACTTGTCGAGGCGTGACTCGACTTCCGCCAGTCGCTCAGCCTTTTCGCGACGCCGCGCCTGATCAATGTGACCGTTGAACACGTTCCACGACAAGACAACCTTGGCCGAGGCGTCATGGTTCGGGCCCGGCACGCCGTTGAGATCATGTCCGGCGCTGCCGCGGCCCTCGAGCGCCACGTTCGGACGGAAGGCGGCTTCACTCTGTGTCAGATCGGCCCGCGCCGCACCAATGTCCTTGTCCAGCACCTGCAAAGTTGGGTTTCGCGCCCGTGCCGCCTGGACGGCCGCCGACTGGCTCGGCGGCAGCGACCGTGGCGGTGAAACCGGATCGACGCCGGTCGGCCGTGCGCCAACAAGGTTCACGTAGCGAGCTTCAGCTGCCCCCAATGTACGCTTCACATCGGCCCGAATGGCCTCGGCCGAAAGCACGCGTTCTTGCGCCAAATAGACCTCGCCTTGGGTCGAGCTGCCGCCGCGGAAACGCACATCGACGAGGTTCAGCAGTTCTTTGTGCACCCGAATGTTTTCGTCGGCAGCCCGCAGGATGCTGCGAAAGCGCGCAAGGTCGAGATAGGCCTGCAGTGTGTCGAGTGCGATCAGTTCGGAACGTTCGCGCACACGCAGCGCAGCGCCGCCGACACGTGCCGTCTGCTTGGCAACTTCGGCGTTGCGATAGCCGCCGTCGAACACGGTGTAGCGTGAGACGAGGCCTGCCGAATCACCCCATCGGCTATCCTGGTTGACGCTCGCGCCCGGACGATGATTGTAGCCGAACCCGGCCGAAGCCTCGAGATCCAGTCGCGGCAGGTAGAGCCCGCGCGCCTGATTGAGTTCCTCGTCGACGGCACGTCGATTGGCGCCAGCTTCCTGGATCTGCGGATTGTTCGCCACCGCTTTGGCGATGGCGCCCTTGAGAGTATCAGCCCATGCCTCGCCTTGTCCGGCGCAAACACCCAGCAGGATGCCCGCAACAATTCTTCTAATGCGGTATGTCATCGGAGATATCCGTCGCAAAACAGTCCGCTCACAATTCGAGCAGCCAAACTACCGTACAATTTCTTGTCGCCAAAAAAAACAATCGTTACAATTCAATTAATTGGTCTTATGATTGGTTGTGGCGACCGATGTGCCTCTTTGGCATCGGCCGTGCACTCTGAAAGGTTAACAAATGCGCGCCGCGATCTAACCTTTCGTTTGATGAATACTACGGCGGGCACGGTGACCTGCCGACTAACGAGCACAGCAAGGAATACGGAAGCGCACGCGATGGCTATGCGCAATTAAAGATTAAGTTTGCAGCTTTTGCACGAATTATCTGCGGTCGTTTCTCAGGCTTTAGTCCGATTGATTGAGTATTTCGTAGCGTAAGGGAGATGCGTAATGTCCCGATACCAGGTCATTGATCCTGCAGGCGCAGCGCCGTTTGACTATGTTCTAGAGGCGCACGGCACCGACGCCATCGTCGTTCCCGATGCCCACCTGCTGTTTTCCGGTTCGTTCAAGCGCATCGGGCCAGACCTGCTGATCGAAGGCGCAGGCAGCCGGGCTCTGGTATCTGACTATTTCGCACATGAACACGCGTTCGTGCTTCGGTCTCCCGACGGTGCAGAACTCCCCCCAGGGGTTGTGCGATCGCTGTCAGGGCTCGACTCAGAATGGCACGTCGCCCAAGCCGGCGGCGGTAGTGGTCCGCCCGACATCGGGACGGTCAGGACCATTTCTGGCACAGCCGTGGTCCAACGGGGCGGCGCCTCGCAACCACTGGCCAGCGGCGAACCGATCTTCCGCGGCGACGTGGTCGAGACCGGCGTCGGCAGCAGTCTCGGCGTCATTCTGCGCGACAATACCGTGTTTTCGCTGTCCGCCGGTGCCCGCATGGTGATGAACGAGCTGGTCTACGATCCAGCCCGCACCGACAACTCCATGTCCGTCAATCTGGTGCAAGGTGCGTTCGTATTCATCACCGGGCAGGTCGCCAAGACTGGCACGGTCGCCGTCACCACGCCGGTGGCAACGATGGGCATCCGTGGAACCACGCCGATCGTGAAGCTGTCCACTATCGACGGCAGCGGCGAGTTTTCGATCGCAGCTGATCATCCTGGCGGCCCCGTCGGCGCCTATATCCTGACGCTGCCCACAGGCCTGCAGACCACGGTCGCCAGCACCGATATCGTCGTGCGCGTTTCGAGTGCCTCATCCTTCAACGTTGTCACCAAGTCGGCACTCGAAGTTCAGACCGACCAGCAGATCATCGCGCCCGCCTACCAGATTTTCTCGCTGATCGGTCAGCGCGGCGACCTGCCGTCGCCGAACCAGCACGCGAACGCCAGCGGCAAGGGCCAGGGCGCCGCCGGATTCCAGTACGCTTTCGCCGTGTTTGATCTGCGCGAAATGTCCGCGTCGCAGTTGCTCGACAACACCATGCTGGCGATGCGCGACCCGCTCGGTGACGGTTCGCAAACGTTCGAGGACATGTTGCTTCGCAATGTAGCCGTCGGTGCTGCACTGGGGGTTGATCTCGACACCACCCAGCCCGGTGTCAACCGCGTGGCGTTCTTCCCTGAGAATGCCGGCCCGCTGCCGGTCACCAGCGCCACCCAGATCACAATCCCGACCAATGCTACACAGATTTCAGGCGCCACCGTGGTGCTGCAGAACCAGTCCCCCGGTGACAACCTGCTGGTTGGCGTTTTGCCGCCGGGCATCACGGTCACGATCACCTTCGGCAGCATCCACGTCAATCTGAGCGGTGTCGCCAGCGCCGCCGATTACATCGCTGCGATCCAGGCGATCCGGTTCATCAACACCAGCGACAATCCCTCAACCCCGGTTCGCGTGATCGACGTTACCGTGACATCGGTCGATGGTGAGACCGCCACTGCCACCACGTTCGTGACAATCGAAGCTATCAACGACGCGCCGGTCAATCACTTGCCTGGCGCCCAAATCGCAGCAGAAGACACTGGACACGTGTTCTCTGCTGCCAACGGCAATGCCATCACGATCAGCGATCCGGACGCCGGCACCTCACCGATCACCACGGCACTTTCCGTTCAGCAAGGCACCCTGTGGATCGCCGCCTCGGTTGTCGCCGCCACGGGCGTCGTGGTGTCGGGCAATGGCACGGGAACATTGGTCGTCACCGGATCACAGTCGGCCATCAACGACGCGCTCGACGGCCTGACATACTTGGCCAACGCCGATTTCCAGGGTGCCGACGGCTTGCTGGTCAGCACTAACGACAACGGCGCAAGTGGCAGCGGCGGCACGCTGATAACGATCAGCGTCGGCGGAGGGATATCAGTCGCGAGCGTTAACGACGCGCCGGACGGGCATGACAAGTCGATCGCGGTCAACGAGGACAGCTCTGTCACCCTGCACGCGGCGGACTTCGGTTTCACCGATCCGCACGACAGCCCGGCCAACACCCTGCTGGCGGTCAAGATCGCGGCCGTCCCCGGCAATGGCCAGCTGACGCTGGCCGGTGTCGCCGTCACTGCTGGCGCAGTCATCTCCGTCGCCGACATCGATGCCGGCAGGCTGGTCTGGACACCCGGCC
>JANOYV010000101.1:0-17546 GCA_031429105.1 Hyphomicrobiaceae bacterium
CTGGCGTACAACGGCTGAGTTTTCGCCAATGCCGCCGGCGAAGACAAGTGTATCCAATCCACCGAGCGCCGCCGCATAAGCGCCGATCCATTTCTTTGCCTGATAGCAGAACAGCGCCACGGCTTCCGATGCGCGAACGTCATCGACCTCCCGCGCGAGCAAATCGCGCAGGTCGGAACTGGTCCCGGAAACACCAAGCAGCCCCGACGCGTGGTTCACCATGTGCTGGAATTGCTCTGCGCTCATGTGCTCGGTGCGAGCGAAGTAGGAGACCAGCCCCGGGTCTACATCTCCCGAGCGACTGCCCATCACCAATCCGGACGCTGGCGTAAATCCCATGCTGGTGTCGATGCTGCGGCCGTCGCGCACGGCGGCCAAGCTCGCGCCGTTACCGAGATGGGCGAGGATCACGCGCCCCTTCATTGCGGCTGGATCTTCGAGGCGAACAAGCTCTTCCAGGAGAAATTGGTAGGACAAACCGTGGAAGCCATAACGACGCACGCCCGCCGCCTCGTAGCGTCGCGGGATCGGCAACAGACTGGCGACGCGCAGCATGGTGCGGTGAAATGCGGTGTCGAAGCACGCGACATGAGGCAATGCGGGATAACGTTGGTGCACAGCCTCGATCAGCTCGATCTCGAGCGGCAGGTGCTCGGGGTCGTAGGGCGTGATGCGGTGCAATTCATCGAGCAATTCCGGCGTGACCGGCTCGGGTTCGCTATGTGCCATCCCATGCACCACGCGGTGTCCAACGGCTTTGACCGAACCGAACTCGGTCTGGGCTGCAAGCCAATCAAGCAGAAATCTGACGGCCGACAGGCGATCGCCAGGGTCGATAGCGCGACTATCCTGCGCTTGCCCGGGGGGGCCCTTGACGGTCAAAGTCGTTCCGCTGAGGCCGACGCGATCAACTTTTCCGGCCAGCCGCTGCCGCAGCGGTACGGTCGCGACATACAGCGCGAACCGTATGCTCGATGAGCCGCCGTTCAAAACTAGAACAGCTTCGATCCGGCCGTCGGTCTCGACTCCATTTGCGCGGGATACCAGCATCGCCGTGTCCGCTGAATGCCTCTGCCGACAGTTGCGCATTGCGGCTCTTCGCATTTCGCTCTGGGTGGAGCAGCCGACCGACTTAGCGCAGCG
Organism: Hyphomicrobiaceae bacterium; assembly: GCA_031429105.1. Taxonomy (GTDB): domain Bacteria; phylum Pseudomonadota; class Alphaproteobacteria; order Rhizobiales; family Hyphomicrobiaceae; genus JAKFWF01. Next base: position 1,144 of record JANOYV010000101.1, read on the forward strand.
TCAACACACATTTATTGGGAAGCCCCGACCGCCATGCGTTCGGCTGACAAACCAGCTATGCAAATGCAGCCGCACCGTAGGCAAACGCGAGCGTGGTCGAGGCTAAGGAATTATTGGTGGCATAGACCTAGTCTGGCCATCGAATCCTAGTGAAAGAAAGCTTATTCGGTGCCAGAACAACATCAAAGCAGGTATCGCACTCGGTTAGCATTTTGTTCAACCCGCATTTTTTGACGTCTGCGGGGGATCGTAGGTCACTGACCAAGTCGCTTGACAGCCTCGGAAACTACTCAGGCTCATTTCAAGAACGATGATGTAGGTCAGTCGTGCCACACGCACAATCGTCGAACTTGAATAGGCAGGCAGTTTATCGGTCGGCGGGTGTGCGTAGTTTCCGAGCCTACCCGAGCGATCGTTATCCAGTATACGTACCGGGGACCTTTTAAGACTCGCTCGCCAACAAAAGCATTTTGTTACTCGCCGCCGTCGTAACATCTACGTCGTGCTCGGAATACTTTACGAGAGCTACATCCACCCCGTCACGATCCTCAGCGGCCTCCCATCGGCCGCCATTGGCGCGCTTCTCGCGTTGCCAACCGCTCGGCGTGGCCGTCGTCGGCGGACTCCGGGTCTCTCAAGTGCTGACGCTGTACGTCACTCCAGTGCTCTATATTTACATGGAGCAGCTGGGCGCCGTCAGCCGCGCTATGCCGCGCCGGATCAGCCAGTGGATCACTGTCGGCCGAGAAACTTAGAGCGTAAGTATGTAATGAAGACTGCAGGCGGGAACGAAGAGGCGGGCACATGTGCGACCGCATGAAGTCGGCGCGTGCGAGTTTGTGCGGATGTCTTACCGCTTTCGAGAGGTCGTCTGCGGATCATCCAGAAAAGGCTTCGATAGAAAAAATCTGCTAGCGGTGACTTGAGGTTCTTGAGCTCCCTGCGGAACTCGACCGCTGTCCGGTTGTTCTGCAAAAACGCAATCATGCGTAGAATCAACTATTGGAGTGTCAAATGCCCGAATTAAACGATCTGTTCGAGGACATGCTGCAGGACATCTATTACGCCGAAAAAAAGATCCTGCAAACGCTTCCGATAATGGCCAATGCGGCCACCTCTCCCGAGCTCAAGGAAGCGTTTGAGAAGCATCTGGGGGAAACTGAAGGACAGATAGTGCGATTGGAACAGGTGTTTGCTTCCATCGAAAAGTCGGCCAAGGGCAAAAAGTGTACAGCAATAGAGGGCATCCTCGCCGAAGGTGCAGAGTTGATGGAAAACAACGAGCCTGGTCCCGTCCTTGATGCTGGAATGGCCGCCGGCGCCCGCGCAGTCGAGCATTACGAAATGGCGCGTTACAGCACGCTGGTTGCCTGGGCCACAGAATTAGACCTGGAAGAAGCGCAGGCTCTGTTGAACGAAACTCTCCATCAGGAGGAAGCTACAGAAGACGCACTTTATGAGATGACCATTACATTGCTCAACCCCGCCGCGTCAGGCTCGTCCGCGCAGGCCGGAGGCGAAGAACAGAGCGGCGAACAGTCTGACGAACCCCGCAGGATGAAATCGCGAGCGTAGACGACACAGGGAACGAAAGGCAGGGATCGACGTTCGCTTAGTACTGCAAGGGCGACACCTCGGTGTCGTTGGTGATCTGGTCCAGGCCCTCACCCGGTCAGATTACTTTCCTTGTGGTATTGGCACTCCCTCCCAGACTTGGTCCGCCTTGTGCGGACCATTTTTTTTGTTTTGGGAAGTAACCAAGGCGGGCAATTGACGGAATGTCGAACCGGAGCCGGTTTAAATAATGATAGGAAGTGAGCGTTTGCCCTGGTGCATCTTCGCGGCTCGAACAACATTTTGGGCTTGTTGGTGATTGCGGCGTGCCTGTCGCTTTGCAAGCCAGTCATCGCTGGGTGGCAACTTCCAAGTCTTGAGAGGTGTTGATTGGCTCACAGCAATGGCACTCGCCCTATGACGTTAGCATCGGCCTAATCAGCGACCGCAGTTGATAGCGCGGATCAACCACTACCCATCATCAATTTGGACAGAAAGCGGGCCGGTTGAGGGAACGCACAGCCGCGTCTTTCGTTTCATGAAGGATAAAGCTGCGAGTCGGCAGCCCCCTTAGCAATTCGGGTTTGCGATGTCGAAAAATAGTTTGGTTGATTATCACTCGAAGCGCGATTTTAGAAAGACATCCGAGCCTAGCGGTAAGGCAAAGGTTCGGGCGGCGAAGCATCTTCGCTTTATAATCCAAAAGCACGACGCAACCCGAATGCACTACGATTTGCGCCTCGAGCATAAAGGAGTTTTCAAATCATGGGCTGTAACCAAGGGCCCTTCGCTCGATCCGGCTGATAAACGCCTTGCTATTGAGGTAGAGGACCATCCCCTCGACTATGGTGACTTCGAAGGCACGATCCCCAAAGGCGAATATGGAGGCGGCACGGTCATGCTGTGGGATCGCGGCTTCTGGACACCAGAAGCGACGCATGATGTCGAAGCGGCTCTCGAAAAGGGAGAACTGAAATTCGCGCTTGCAGGCAATAAGCTGCAAGGCAGCTTCGTGCTCGTGCGCATGAAATTCGATCGCAACGGCGGTAAGCGCAAGAATTGGTTGCTCATCAAGCACCGCGATGACTTCGCGACAGACGCCGACGTCACCGAGAACGACAAGTCGGTCGCTTCCGGGCGTGGCATGCAACAAATCGCAGTGGGCAAGGGAAAAGGCGCCAAGCCATTCATGGCGGTCGGCAGCAAGGCGTCTGATCCCAGTGCCATCTGGCATTCCAAGCCGGCCAAGCAGGCGAAGGACAGCAACCCCAAGGGAGCGGCCATGCTGCAGACCACCCCCTCCCCGCGCAAAACGGCGAAGCCCGCTGCGACGGGCATGCCGACGTTTTTCGCTCCACAATTATGCAAGCTCACGTCGCGACCGCCACAGGGCGACGACTGGGTCCATGAAATTAAATTCGATGGCTACCGCATGCAGTTGCGCATCGAAAATGGCAATCCCACCTTGCGGACGCGAAAAGGCCTCGACTGGACGCACAAGTTCCAAGCCATTGCCGACGCTGCCGCGCGTTTGCCAGATGTAATCATTGATGGCGAGGCCGTTGCCCTCGACAGCAGCGGCGCACCCGATTTTGCTGCGTTACAAGCGGCGCTGTCGGAAGGAAGATCGCAGGATTTAATCTTTTTCGTTTTCGATCTTCTTTTCGCAAGCGGACAAGATTTACGCGAAATGCCTCTCGTCGAGCGTAAGGCTCGCCTAAAAGCACTGCTTGGTCGAATGCGGGGCATTTCCAACATCCGGTTTGTTGATCACCTAATCGGTGCTGGTGACGCTGTCCTGCAGTCCGCGTGTCGCATGCATCTCGAAGGCATCATCTCCAAACGGTTGAGCGCAACCTATCAATCCGGCCGAACCGACAGCTGGACAAAATCGAAGTGCCGCGCGGGCCATGAGGTCGTGATTGGCGGCTGGAGCGGCACGAGCAGCAACCTGCGTTCGCTCATTACCGGCGTGTATCGCGGCGATCATCTGGTCCATGTCGGACAAGTCGGCACTGGCTTCAATGCGCGAAATTCAGGCGACTTGCTCAGGAAACTTATCCGCAATGCGAGCGGCAAGAGCCCGTTCGCTGGCAAGGATGCCCCCCGCAAGCAAAAGGACTGGACTTGGGTTAAGCCGGTGCTGGTCGCTGAGATCGAATTTGCCGGATGGACCGGCGCCGGCATGATCCGCCAATCCGCATTCAAAGGACTGCGCACCGACAAGCCGGCGCATGAGGTGAAGGCGGAGCATGCTGTGCCGCCTGGCAAGGCAGAGTTGGCAACTCCAACGAAGACGACTGGGATCAGAGTGGCGGCGACAACTGACGCCAGCGTCGTTATGGGTGTCACCATCTCGCATCCAGACAAAGCGCTCTGGCCCGCTGAGACGGACGAACAACCAGTTTCCAAGCGTGATCTTGCCACCTACCTTGAGAAAGTTGGTCCCTGGATGATTGCACATCTGCAGGGAAGGCCATGCTCCATCATCAGGGCACCTGATGGCATTAAGGCGCAGACGTTCTTTCAGCGCCATGCCATGCCCGGTGTCTCCAATCTGGTGGAACTGACGACCGTTGAAGGCGATCGCAAACCCTATCTGCAGATTGATCGCATTGAAGGCTTGATCGCGATGGCCCAAATTTCGGCCGTTGAATTTCACCCTTGGAACTGCGAGCCGGGTCATCCGGATTTGCCCGGTCGTCTTGTGTTCGATCTGGACCCGGCACCCGGACTACCGTTCTCAGCCGTGATCGAAGCCGCCATAGACATGAGGGCGCGGCTTGAATCAATCGGCCTCATTTCATTCTGCAAGACAACGGGTGGCAAGGGCATGCATGTCGTGACGCCTCTTAAGCTAAAGGCGGACAGCAGTTTGGGATGGAAGGAAGCCAAGGCGTTCGCTCAAGCCGTGTGCTTGAACATGGCCAATGATGCTCCAGGCAAATACCTCGTCAACATGTCGAAGAAAAAGCGCGAGGGACGAATCTTCCTCGATTATCTGCGCAATGACCGGATGGCGACGGCTGTCGCCCCGCTTTCTCCCCGCGCGCGCCCTGGAGCGCCTGTCTCGATGCCCGTCAACTGGAGCCAGGTGAGGAACGGCCTCGATCCGCTGCGCTTTACAACGAGGACCGCCCCAGCGCTTATAGCAAAGAGCAGACCCTGGGCAGACTATCACGACGCGGAACGCCCACTCGAAGCGGCGATCGCTAAGCTCATAGCAGGCACGTAACGAAACGCTCGTCTGGCACTGACCAATGGCCCCTTCAACGTCGGCTAACACTTACATCCGCTTGATTTGTTGGGAGGCAGACCCAGGCGTGGCGCGCGGCGCCGCGTCGATGGTGGGAACCAATTGGCAGCTTGCGCGTTGGAAGCTGCATAACTCACATGCACAGCTCACAGTATATTTTTTATGGGCCGGCTTAGCTGTCGCAACTGTGCCGACGAGTGCAGGAGAACACCGCATGGGCAAGCCTCCTGCATCAACGTGGTTCGACCTTGCACCCCGCTTACCGTCAAATCGACGACGCGTTTTGCAGGGCGCAGCGGCAGGCGGCTTCTGGCTGGCAAGCGGCGGCGCTGCACTTGGGGCCGATGTAAGAGCCGTCCTTGCCGCCCACACGCGCACGTTTTTCAATCCAGAAGAATGGGTGTTTGTACTCGCGGCGTGCTCACGGCTCATCCCGTCTGCAGCAGACGGACCCGGTGCACTGGAGGCGCTGGTACCAGTTTTTATTGATCGGCAATTAAGTGGCGATTTTGGCAATGCAACGGATTGGTACATGCAGGGTCCACACGTGCCGACAGCAAACCCGATGCTCGGCTTTCAATCGCCGCTGACGCCAGCGCAGATCTATCGCGCGGCCATACCGGCGATTGACACGTGGAGTAGGCAGCAGGCGGGAAAGACGTTCGCCGAGTTGGAGATTGCTGCCCAGAATGAAGCGCTGCGTACGATCGAAGCCGGCAAGGCCGGGCTGGCACCGGAGATACGCGACTTTTTCGCCCTCCTTTTGCAGAATACCAAAGAAGGTTATTTTGCCGACCCAATGTATGGGGGCAACCACCAGATGGCAGCGTGGGTGCATATCGGTTTTCCCGGTGCCCGCGGAAGTTTCAAAGAATGGGCCGAGAAGGATAACATCCGTTATCCGCTGGGACCAGTATCGATCTCTGGCTCGCGGGGCTGACCGTGTCCAGACAAGCAAAAAAGACGGACGTTGTGATCGTTGGGCTCGGCTGGACCGGCTCCATTCTCGCCATGGAGCTTGCGACCGAGGGATTGCAGGTGCTGGCCCTTGAGCGCGGTGCGGACCGCAGCACGGTACCCGACTTCGCCTATCCGAAAATGATCGACGAGTTGAAATACGGCGTGCGCAACGGCCTGATGCAAAAGCCACGCGACTCGACGCTCACCGTTCGTCACGCGCTCAACGACGCGGCACTGCCCTATCGCGTACTTGGCAGCTTCTTACCGGGTAATGGCGTTGGCGGTGCCGGGGTGCATTGGAACGGTCATAACTGGCGCGCCATGCCGGAGGAACTCAAACTTCGCTCATATGTCGCTGAGCGATTTGGTGCTGACATCATCCCTGACGACATGACGATCCAGGATTGGGGCGTCACTTACGACGAACTTGAGCCGTTTTACGATCGCTTTGAACATATGGCCGGAATCTCCGGCAAGGCCGGTAACGTCGGCGGCGTGATCCAGCTTGGCGGCAATCCGTTCGAAGGCGCCCGCAAACGAAATTATCCACTCGGTCCGCTGCCTTCGACCCTGAACGGCCGCATGTTCGCGGATGCTACGCGGAAATTAGGCTTCCACCCTTTCCCGATGCCGTCGGCCAACGCTTCAGCCGTCCATGTCAACGAATATGGCATGCAGCTTGGGCCATGTAATTTCTGCGGCTTTTGCGAACGCTTCGGGTGCATCAACTATTCGAAAGCCTCGCCGCAGACCTGCATCCTCGACGCACTGAAGCGTAAACCGAATTTCAGCTATCGCACAAATGCAGAGGTGCTGAAGGTAGAGCTTTCTCCGGACAAGAAAACGGCCACGGGTGTCAGCTATGTGGATGAGAAGGGCGAGGAGGTGTTCCAGCCGGCAGACCTCGTCATTCTTGCAGCATATCAATTTCACAATGTGCACCTAATGCTGTTGTCCGGCATCGGCACCCCTTACGACCCTAGGAGCGGCGAAGGTGTTGTTGGCAAGAACTACGCCTATCAAATGACCGGTGGTACAACGCTATTTTTCAAGGACATCAATTTCAACCCATTTGTCGGCGCTGGCTCGAATGCGACTGTGATGGACGATTTCGCCGTCAACCAGATTGACTTTCGCAAAGAGGGCTTCATCGGCGGCAGCTATATCAGCAGTGGCCAGTTCAACGGTCAACCAATTCGCTCCATGGCGTTACCGCGTGGTGTCCCAGCGTGGGGCGCACAATGGAAGAGTGGCGTCAAAGAGTGGTACGGCCACTCGATGAGCATCAGTTCGCATGGCTCCAACATGTCCTACCGTGATTGCTATCTTGATCTCGACCCAACGTACCAAGACAAGCACGGCCGTCCCCTTCTACGCATGACTTTTGACTGGAAGCCGAACGACATACGCATGACGCAATTCATGCGCGGCAAGATTGAGGACATCGCCAAATCGATGAACCCGACGAGCTCAACGTCCAGTTACAAAGGTGAGGGCGCAAAGTACGACGTGCGGCCTTATCAAACGACCCACAACGTGGGCGGTGCGATCATGGGTGCCAATCCAAATACGAGCGCCATCAATCGATACTTACAATCATGGTCGACGCACAACGTATTCGTGATGGGCGCAAGCGCGTTCCCGCAGAACCTCCAGTACAATCCAACCGGTACGGTGGGCGCTCTGGCGTATTGGTCGGCTGCCGCGCTCCGCAATGACTATTTGAAGTCGCCGCGCCCGCTTATGTAAACCTGTTCGAGGTCCGTTCAATGCGAACCGCTCTGCGTATCGTTGGCGTCACTGCCGCTTTCGGCATTATTGCCCTATTGGCGATCATCTTCATCCCGGCGGGACGCACGTCTCCCGTCACAGCGCTGCCTGAGAATTATCAGCCGCCCACTGATGCTGGCGCGCGCGTCGCTGTCGCCGCGGATTGCGCCGCCTGTCACACAGCGCCGAATGGTTTGCCTTTCGCCGGAGGGCGAGCCATCGAATCTCCGATCGGTCCGATCTATTCAACGAATATTACGCCCGATACGCAGGCTGGCATTGGCAATTACACACTCGTTGAATTCCGAGCCGTTCTGTACGACGGCGTCCGCAAGGACGGTACGCGACTATATCCAGCAATGCCGTATGCAAACTACCGCAAGATGACAGAAGAAGACGTGCGTGCACTCTATGGATACTTCATGAAAGGCGTGACGCCGGTTGCGATTGTCCCTGCAAAGACAAGCCTTTCGTTTCCGTTCAATCAGCGTTGGGGGTTACGGATGTGGGCCTGGGTTGCGCTGCCTGAGGCAGGCTTTTCGCCCTACATGGGCGATCCGCAACTTGATCGTGGCGCCTACCTCGTCGAAGCATTGGGGCATTGCGGCGCCTGTCACACGCCCCGCAATATCGCATTTGCCGAAAAGGGCTATGACTCGCGCTCCGCATCATTCCTCACTGGTGCAATGCTGCAGTCCTGGCCGACAGCGGACTTGCGCGCGCGCTCCAGTGCAACGCAGCGCTGGTCTAACGCCGAACTTGTCGATCTCCTGACCACCGGACGTAACACCACGAAGGCGATCGGCGGCGAAATGGCACTTGTGGTCGAGCATTCGCTGCAATCGCTTCAAACGGAAGATGTTGATGCGATCATCGCTTACCTTAAGCATATCAAACAGGAACGTGACGGCACGGCCGGTCGCGCCCTGCGCCGAGAGCCGCTGGCCACAGCGGCGCTGTTGTCAGAGGGGTTGCCCGCCATTGGGCTCGGGGCCAGGCTTTATCTTGACAACTGCAACGCCTGCCATTTTGTCGATGGTCGTGGTGCGCCGGGCGTGTTCCCTCAGCTCGACCGCAACGATCTTGTAACTGCTGCATCACCGAATGGAATCGTTGCTGTGATTTTGGACGGAACATCCATGCCCTCGACTGCGAAGAGGCCGGAGCGGTTGACGATGCCGGACTTCGGCTGGCGTTTGTCGGATCCTGAGGTTGCAGCGCTTGCAACATTCGTCCGGCAATCCTGGTCGAATGACGCCGCAGTTGTCTCGGCAGCTCAAGTAAAGGCAGTGCGCAGCAGCTTAACCGCCAAGCGTTAATGTGCGGGCCACCGCCCCAACGAACAGACACAACCTGAAATCGGTATCAGCCGCGCCGATGATGAGGCTCCGCTGTCAGCTCTCGTTCAAGTCGGAACCATTCTCATTCGCCACGCGTTCTTTCGTCAGATGACAGACGCGTGGAGACCGACCTATGCGTGCCAACAAACAATATCGCTTCCTCGCACAATTTACCGAACATGAAACCTTCGAAATCGAATTAAATGCTCGATCCGAAGCTCACGCGGTGGCGTTAGCGGGCGACCTACTTCGGGCATCTGGCACGGCTGCTTTTACATCTGTCGAACGAGATGTCACTGATTGGATTGCGTGCTCCTTAGAAGCGCACCAAGCGATGATGCCTGCAGCAATTCCAAACGTTGTCGCTTCGCCAGTTGGCGTCGAGCAGAGAGCATCTGAGAAGTTCCAGCATGAATCGGCACCGCTGACGGCGGTCGAACGGTGTGTGATCGTAAGTTTGCTGAATGAGTTGCGGAATATAACTTTGCACCGGTCTACATTAGTGAATGTTGATCGGATGCTAGCTGCTTTTTCACATGAGCGAGTGTCGAACAATGCCTAAGAAAGCCAGAGCATATTGGAAGGGCTACTTGCGCCTTAGTCTCGTCTCGATCGGTGTTGAAGTTTACAATGCCGTCGAGTCACAGGCCGAAATCACCTTCCGGCAGATCCACAAACCGTCGGGACGCCGCGTCAACTATGAAAAGGTGGTTCCAGGAATCGGTAAAATCGATGTTGCTGATATCGTCAAAGGCTATGAGGTCGACACCGACACATATGTCACTTTGGATTCCGAAGAGATCGACGCAGTTAAATTGGAAAGTAAAAAGACGATTGATCTCGTCCAATTCGTGGATGCAAAGCAGATCGACTACCGCTTCTTCGAACGTCCCTATTTTGTTACGCCGGCAGACGCGTTAGCGGGGGAAGGATACGTAGTCATTCGCGATGCTTTGCGTTCCTCAGGCAAAGTAGGCCTTGCACAAGTGACCATTAGTGGACGCGAGTGGTTGATCGCAATTGCACCACTACAAGACGGCCTGGTGATGGAATTGCTACGGTACGCCACGGAGCTTCGTGATCCAGCAGACTTCTTCGACGAGGTTCCGTCAGCAAAGCCGAGTAAGGAAATGGTTGACCTTGCGCTACAACTAATCAATCAAAAAGCCGCGCCCTTTAAACCTGATCTATTTGAAGATCATTACCAATCAGCGCTCAAAGCGTTGGTCGAGGATAAATTAAGGGGTCGAAAAATTATCGCTCCACACGACGGAGTGCGCCCGTCGGGCGGAAACGTCGTGGATCTGATGGCCGCATTAAGAAAGAGTCTTGGGAAAGCCAGTGCAGCGCCAAAGGCGCCCGCGTCTAAGTCAAAAAAGCGGCCTGCTTAGATGTCTAAAAGCGGCCTGCCTATTTGCGGTGAGTCGTCGAGACGCAACGCGCTGATCTTACGAATAATCTCAACAATCTCGCAGAGCGCGAGGTAGTAAGTATCATTGGCCTCTTGCTAGGGCTCGCAGCTTCGCCTGAACTCAGCGGTGACCAATTCAACATTTTTGAGCCTCACGCCCGGTCCGCGGCGCTTGCGTCTGGTTTGGAAAATATCGCTATTTCCAATCAAGGCGGCTCGCAATTGTACGCATTGCGGAGTGTAGCAAGCACTCTGACTAATGGAGATCTTGATGGTGTGTCCCATCGCTTCGCAATCTCAGCAATGTGGTTAAGGCGAAGGTCCGGCAACGTTTTGCTAACCCCTCTTTTGAGCGACCGATGGTGATGACGTCACCAAGCCCGCGCTAGTCTCCTGAAATCGGACCGATGCCGTCAGTCGCGCGACCATCGATAAAGCCAGGTCTCTGCAGGCGGAAACGCAATGCGGATCTCAGCTACCGAAGATCGGCCCGGATCGAACAGAAAACTGATCCGCGTGATCCCGAGCTGATCGATTTTCTGAACCGTCACGTTACTGATCACGCCACTGGCTGCCGACACTTCCGGCGTCACGGGCTGAAGCCCTTGCTGAGATTTCACGTCCCGGTAATCGACGGCAAATCGGTATAGGCCGGACTTTCCGCCTTCACCATGATCTTTGCCGAAGAGTGACCGTACTACCCAGGCGCCAGCGCGTAAGGGCACATCGTCGGGCCATGTCAGCGTATAGGCAATCTTGTAAGGCTTGTTTGCTGCGATGGGTTCGGAGGGTTGCCAGTACGCTACGATATTGTCATGGACCTCTGCTTCGGTGGGCAACTCAACAAGGACGACGTTGCCAGTGCCCCAATTGCCGATCGGTTCGATCCAGGTCGAGGGCCGTCGCTGATAGTGAGCTTCGAAATCCAGGTAATTCTCCGCTGAGCGTTCTCGTTGGATAAGGCCAAACCCTCGCGGGTTCTCATCGGCAAATGCGCTCGTTTCTAATTTCCTTGGGTTGCGCAAGGGCCGCCAAAGGTGCTCACCGTTTCCATTCCAGATTGCGAGGCCATCCGCATCGTGGACGCGAGGGCGGAAGTCGCTGACGCGGGCTGGCTGCATCGGTGAATGGAGATGCATGCTCGTCAAAGGCGCAATTCCGATCTCGGTAAGCGCGACACGTGGATGCAGGATAGCTTCCACACGAACTCTGGTCGGGCTGCCGGGTCCGATCTCGAACCGGTAAGCACCGCTCACCGAAGGGCTATCCATCAGCGCGTGTATCACGATGACGCGTGCACCCGGGTCAGGGCGCTCAACCCAAAAAGTTTTGAAGATCGGAAACTCTTCAGGACTGTCCCTGCCGGTTCCGATGGCAAGACCACGCGCTGAGGTGCCGTACGTCTGACCCTTGGATAGTGCGCGGAAATAGCTCGCGCCTTGGAAGACGATGATTTCATCGCTCTTATCAGGTTCATTCAGATTCCCGTTAATACGAAAGCCCGACAACTGCCAATCAGAGCGATCCGCGATTGCAGCGGCCTTGGCACCGACTTCAAACATGTCTCGACTGGCCAATAACCGATCGGATAGCCCATCAGCGACAACATGGAGTTCGATTGGCAATTCAAACAGCCATCCTGCCGGCAGAAGCTGAATTTCAAAAGGTGAAGCAGTTCCGTGCCAAATTGCATGAGATGCTTTAAAGCGAACGTCCCGGTAGCCATCGTATGAGGTGTTCGCCGCGTTATCCGGCTTAACCGGCGGCAAATACGGTTGACGAGCGAGTTCCTCTGCGCGCGTATTCACGACCGTGGCGCTAAAGGGGAGCATTGGCTGACGAGTGCCCCCGGCGGCGGCCCCTTGCGTAAAGCAATATAGAAGCCAAACAGCGCTACATGTCCCGCTTGTAAACACCGTCAACTTCATTGGAATTCGAACCCCTGGATTCTGTCGAATAATAAACGCTAGGGCGGGTTCTTGAGTTCCACGGCAGTAGTTATTTATCTGCGTCGATCCAGTCTGTTCAGCAACTAAATTTGAGCTCACTCGTTTTGCTAAACGTGGATCGAGCTGGTGTAATCATGTGTAGGTTGCGAAAATCTGTGTACCTCATTATTTTAGCGGTCAGCGGGGTTTATGTCTGGCTCGCCAACACAAGCCATGGCCGCTTAGCCAGCGTTAGATCAAACGTTAGTTCAGTCGTGGTACCTGTCGACTACCGCTATAATGAAGTTGAAATCCTTCGGCCGACTCCCGATGCTATTTCCCGACAGTATCCTCCGTGGGTAGCTTCACGGCTACCACTTCCGCTGATTACTGAAGTCCGATTACCACCACCCCTTTTTGATGATCTGCATGAGCCTCCTGCACCTGCGCCCATTGCGAAGGCAGCTGGAAGTATGAGCGTCGCTAACTCAATGGGCCTGACCCCGAATCCAACATTTCCGGCTCAGAACGCGAATGCTACCCAGCGTCGGAAGTTGGCATCCGGGGAACGGGGAGTGGTACCCAACAGCGGAACGTGGCAGTCGAAGGCGTTCGACACCGCGCGCTGACTTCTGACGGGCACGATCCTGGCTTTCCTCGGCGCGAGAAAGTTATCCGACATTAGAGATATGTTGCCGCAACAATTGGCAGTGCTGCACATTGTCCTCGCAAGCTAGTGATCAATAGTGATCCAGCATGTGGAGGCATTGGTATGAATGGTGTTATTTATCTGGTCGGTTTGGTCGTCGTCGTGATGGCCGCGCTCGCATTCTTTGGATTGAAGTGATCGACATGGCAACGATTCAAACAGACGTCATTGCCGGTTCGAGCATCGACTGGCGATCAGTTGTCGGCGGCGCAATCGGCGCAGAGAATGCCGAGCCGTAGGGGCCATCGAGGCCCACGCGATGACCAACAGCAATCTCCTGCCCCAGGCGTTGAGAAACCACGCCGCCCACCATCCGCCCGAGGGTGGAATTGATCCACCGATCACTACGATTGCAACGATTTGCGATCTACAAAAAATTAAAGTGTTTCAAGTAATTAACAACGTTCCCAACCGGCCTTCGCAGTTCATGCGACATCCGTGCCGCCGAACGTCCCTTCACGCAATATCTCATTGATCGGCACATTTTATTGTTGGTCAACGCCTTGAGATTGACTTCCCAATCATGTCGGAGGCGTTTTCACAGGCCGATCACTTGCGCCACAGAAGTGTAGGGCGGAGGTCGAATATACACTACCGAGCCGTCCCCACAATGTGTATGCTCCTTCGCGTTATATGAGCCTAACTTTGAATAGTGTTACACCCAAACAGAAAAATTATGCATTGATTTGGTCGTTACAGCGGGGATTTTCCGATGGCGATTTTCACTTCACTCGATACTCACGACCAGGAAAGCCCAGCGCCTGTCCAATATCTAGAAAGCGCAGGCACTGGAACCGTTGTTATCGAAAGCTCTGATCTGTTGTTCAAAGGCCATTTTGGCCGGAGCGGCGGTGATTTGGTGCTTTCGGGAAGCGATGGTCAGAAGGTTGTGATTGGCGGTTATTTTACCAACCCAACGCCACCCGATCTGATTTCGGGGGACGGCGGAATACTGGCTGGCAGTTTGGTATCAAAGCTCGCAGGACCACGTTTCCCTGGGCAGTATGCGCAGGCGGTGCCAGTTGTTCCCGCCGCAGCTCCGATCGGACAAATTGAAACAATCAGCGGCGTCTCGACCGCGCGTCGCAGTGATGGCTCGACCGTATCGTTGCAAGTCGGCACTGCCCTTTACGAAGGCGACGTCATCGAGACGGCCGCAGGCGCCAGCCTCAACATCACCTTTGCGGATCGCACCATCCTGACGCTCACCGAAAGTGCGCGGATGGTACTTGACAAGTTTGTCTACAGCCCAGGCGGCAGCAATAACAGTTCGCTGTTCAATCTCGTGCAGGGTACGTTTGTGTTCGTCGCCGGGCAAATTGCGCCAACCGGTGACATGAAGATTGAGACACCGGTCGCCAGCATGGGCATCCGTGGCACGACCGGCGTGATCGAGGTTGCAGCGAATAACGGCGCCACAAGTTACACCCTCGTGCCTGACCCAAGCGGTCGCGTTGGTGCATTTGATGTCTACAACAAGCAGACGGGCGCGCTGCTGTTTTCGGCGAATCAGGCCAATCAATCGCTCACGGTCCAAACTGCGGCGGGCGATTTCCAGCAGATCGCAAAGCTGCCCGATCAGGTTTTGACGCAGGCCCAAACAATAGGCTTGGCATTTAGCGCGTTCAACAGCGTGCAGTCGCGCGTTAATTCAGGGCTTCCAGTTGTTGCACCGAGTAACATCGGAACGCCAACCCAACCTGGACAACCAGGAACTCCGGCGCAGCCTGGGGGGGCAACGACGCCAGGTACGCCGACAGTACCGCAGCAGCAACCTACGACACCGGACGGTCAGTCGCCACAACCGCAGCCACAGGATACGCCGGGACGCCAAGGCGCCGTGCCTGGCAACGAAACGGTGCAGACCGTCGGGCTCACCGAAGCACCTGTTCTGACCAACCTCAATGGAGCGGCACCCGGCACAAGCCTGCTCAGCGGCACTTCGGGCAGCACCTCAGGGACCGCCAGTGATGCAGTAACTGGGTCAAACGTCGCACTTGTTGTCGAAACGAGCCAAGATGCGACGACGGCGGCGTCCGAAGCGCCGCCAACAGTTGCGCCCGCGACGAATTTAGTGGCGGCAAATTCGCCTCCAACGCTGACGTTTCCAACCCTGTCGCCAACGGTCAACGAGGACGGATCGGTCAGCGTTACGGGTTTTGCCGTGTCGGACGCTGACGGCGGCTCGATTACGGTGACCATCAACGCCCAATCGACGGTGACGTTGGCATCGACTGCCGGCCTCACATTTGTAGTGGGCGACGGCACCGGCGACGAAGTGCTCGTTTTTTCGGGTAGCGCTGCGGCAATCACCGCTGCGCTCAATGGGCTGACGTATATTCCAACTACCGACAACGATGGCTCCGGCGGCCTCACAATTACGATCAATGACGGTCAAGTCGCTGTCACCGCCACACTGGTGGTCGCAATCATCGCCCAGCCCGATGCGCCGATTGCGGTCGATGATGCATTCACCGCAACGACTGGTGCCGCTAACGACTTCAACGTTTTGGCGGGAGCGGGCGCGGACAGCGATCCGGACGCTGGCGACACCATTGCAGTGACCAGTGTCAATGGCAGTCCCGCGAATGTCGGTGTGGCAATAATTTTAGGCTCCGGTGCCACGGTCATTCTCAATGCCGATGGAACACTGCACGTCACTCCGGCCCAGAGTGGCAGTGTCACTGAGACGCTGAGTTACACAATTGCCGACCAGACCGGTCGCCCGGCAACGGCGACAGTGACTTTGACGCTGGTTGGGGTCTTCAATACACCCCCCGTCGCCGATGCCGATGGTCCGTATGCGGCGACCGAGGACACGGTGCTGACCGTGCTCGCGGCCAACGGCGTGCTGACCGGTGACACCGATACCGATGGCAACCCGCTGACGGCGCAACTTGTCTCAACGACGACCCACGGCACGCTGGCACTCAACACCGACGGCTCGTTCTCCTACACGCCGAATGCCAGCTTCAACGGCAGCGATAGCTTCGTCTATCAGGCGAGCGACGGCACGGCGGTGTCGAGCCCGGTCACCGTCACCATCAACGTCGGCGCCGTCAACGATGCGCCCGTCGCCGATGCCGATGGCCCGTATGCGGCGACCGAGGACACGGTGCTGACTGTGCTCGCAGCCAACGGCGTGTTGACCGGCGACACCGACGCCGATGGCAACCCGCTGACCGCGCAACTCGTCTCAACCACCTCGAACGGCACGCTGGCGCTTAACGCTGACGGCTCGTTCTCCTACACGCCGAATGTCGGCTTCAACGGCAGCGACAGCTTCGTCTATCAGGCGAGCGACGGCACGGCGCTCTCAAACCCTGTGACCGTCACCATCAATGTCGGAGCCGTGAACGACGCCCCGACAGCGTTTCCCATTACACTCGACACCAACGAAGATGAGACATCGGCTCCCTTGCTACAGCGAAATCTCATTGCAGCTGCTGCATCGCTCGATCCTGATGGCCCATCG
>JANOYV010000102.1:0-34293 GCA_031429105.1 Hyphomicrobiaceae bacterium
CACCGAAGGGTGATAGGCCGGCCGTCCGGTCGCCGCCGGATCGACACCTGCGAAGCCGAGATCGCGGAGATCGAGCGCCTCGACGAACACATCAACCGCGCGAACAGGATTGCTCTCGTCGACCCAATCGTCGAGGCATTCTGGCAACAATGCCACCTGCCCGCGAGCCGCCACCCGCACGAATGCCGTCATCAAAGCCCCCGCCGATTCAGCAAGAAATTCATAGCATGGGAGGGGTTTTCACACAGCCTGGGTCAAAAGCCGCTTTAGAAACTCGGTATTTTTCCGAATATGAGCGTTGGGTTATGCACCGTCCGCGTCGATTGCAAGAAGTGTTCGCGCAAGTGGCCGCCCCTCACCCTCGGTCGGCGAAAGGCGCCGATCTCTGCCCTCTCCCCCGAAACGGCGGGGGAGAGGGAAAGTGAAGTGAGCAGAAAACCAACTGTCCGGTGCACAACGCTAGCAAAACTGCATCAATCGCTTGATCCCCGCAAACCGCCCGACGAGGCACGCTGCCGTCCCCTCTCCCCCGCCCCTTCGGGGGAGAGGGTTAGGGTGAGGGGCGGCAGCTTGCTCAGTGATTGCAGCATCGAGTTTGGCGGCGGCGGATTGAGGTTCGAGGCAGTGGCCGCCCCTCACCCTCGGTCGGCGAAAGGCGCCGATCTCTGCCCTCTCCCCCGAAACGGCGGGGGAGAGGGAAAGTACGTTGAGAACGAACTGTCAGGTGCACAGCGTCAGCAAAGTTACATCGTAGGTCTGCCCCCTTATTCTATATTTTGCCTTTGACATCGACGCCGTCACCCACACACTCTGCGGCCAACCTTCCCCCACCCCGTGAGACCCCGCATGACCAGCCACGTGCCAGCCGTTTTGAAAACGCTTGAAGCCAACGAAGATGCAGCGCTGGAACGCCTGTTCGAGCTGTTGCGCATCGATAGCATCTCGACCGATCCGGCATTCGCTCCGCGTTGCAAGGTGGCAGCCGAATGGTGCGCCAAGCAGCTCACCGAAATCGGTATTCCGGCGACGGTTCGTCCGACGACCGGACATCCGATGGTTGTCGGCCATAGCCATAAGACGGTGCCGAAGGGCATGCCGCACGTGCTGTTCTACGGCCACTACGACGTGCAGCCGGTTGATCCGCTGGAGTTGTGGACCACGCCGCCGTTCGAGCCGCGCATCGCCACCGAAAAGGGCAACGGCAAGGTGATCATCGCGCGTGGCGCCGAGGACAACAAAGGTCAGTTGATGACGTTCTTCGAGGCCGCGCGTGCCTGGAAGTCGACCACTGGCAGCTTGCCGATCGCCGTCACTGTGCTGCTGGAAGGCGAGGAAGAGTGCGGCTCGCCGAGCCTGCCGGGCTTCCTCAAAACCTCCGCCAAGGAACTGATGTGCGACTTTGCCCTCGTCTGCGACACCGGCCAATGGGACAAGGACACACCTGCGATCTCGACCATGCTGCGCGGACTCGCTTCGACCGAAGTGATCATTCACGGGCCCTCACGCGATCTGCATTCCGGGCTATACGGCGGGGCGGCGATCAACCCGATCCGCGTGCTCAACAAGATCCTGGGCGAATTGCACGACGCGAAGGGCAAGGTTCGTATTCCCGGTTTCTATGACGGTGTGAAGCCACCTGCGAAGAAGCTGCGCGACCAATGGAGCAAGCTTGCAACTGAGCGCGGCGATTTCCTGAAAAAGGTTGGCCTGTCGACGCCAGCTGGCGAAGAAGGTTTCAACCTGATCGAGCAGATGTGGGCGCGTCCCACGGCAGAGGTGAATGGCATCACTGGCGGCTACCAGGGGGCCGGCTCGAAAACCGTGATCCCGGCCCATGCGTCCGCCAAGCTGACGTTCCGCCTTGTTGCAGGGCAAGACCCGAGCAAGATCACCAAGGCCTTCCACGCGTTTGTGAAAGAGCGTCTACCCGCCGACTGTCGTGCCGAATTCATCGGCGTGCGCGGCTCGCCCGCCGTCGCCTTCGATACAACGGCACCTTACATCGCAGCCGCTGCTGCCGCACTTGCCGACGAGTGGAAGCGTCCCGCCGTCATGATGGGCATGGGCGGCTCGATCCCCATTGTGCAGTCGTTCAAAGACACACTGAAGATGGACAGCCTGCTTGTCGGCTTCGGTCTCGATGACGACCGCATCCATTCGCCAAACGAGAAATACAATCTTTCGAGCTTCAAGAAAGGCGCCCGCAGCTGGGTCCGCATCATCGACCGACTTGCCAACGCCGGTTGATCGACATAATTGCGGGGTAGACGCGCACGATCTGGTTCAGCTGGCAGGTAGAAAATGGCACGCTTCAAAGTCCCCAAGGTTGCACCGAAGAGCCGTTGGGCGATGATCATCGGGGCGGCAATTGCTCTCTTCACCGGCATTGCCGCCGAGGCGCAGCGTGGGCCGTCTGGCTACCAGGGGCAAAGCGGCCGCCAGCAAAAGACCTATGAGGCTGGCAAGTTCGACTATTACGTGACGTCGCTATCCTGGAGCCCGAGCTACTGTGCGAACGCACGCGGCGGGCGCGCCGACGATCAGCAGTGCGCGCCACGCGACGGCAAGCGCTTCTCGTTCGTGCTGCATGGGCTTTGGCCGCAGTTCGAAAAAGGCTGGCCGCAGGACTGCAAATCAGCAGCGGGTGATCACGTGCCCCGGCAGGTTGCCGACCGGATGCTCGATATCATGCCGAGCGACAAGCTGGTGTTCCACGAATGGCGCAAGCACGGCACCTGCTCTGGGCTAAGCATCGATGGCTATTTCAACCTCGCCCGCGAGATGCACAACAAGGTGAAAATTCCGCAGCGTTATCAACAAACCAACGATCCGCGCCTGACGGTTGCGCCTGACGAACTCATCAACGACTTCATCGCCAGCAACCCCGGCCTCAAGCGCGATATGATCGTTGTTAAGTGCGGCGGGCCCGGCAACCGCATGGAAGAAGTACGCGTATGCTCTGACAAGCAGGGCGCATTCCGCGCTTGCGGTCGCAATGAAGATCAGCGCAGAGCCTGCTCTGCAGCAAAAATGTACGTGCCCCCAGTGCGGGGCTAAGAGTGCGAACGTAAACGCCTGACCAACTCAAACCGGGCCACAGTGTGGCTTTCGTGTGGATAGGCGGCACGCCAACCGCAGCAATCCGCGGTTGGTGATTGATCAAAGCTGACTGCATCGTCCAAACTTCAACGTGCGCGTACCGATTCGGCCCTTAAGCGCCGAACATAGCGGCGATGATGCGACGAGCTCTGATCGATCAACAGGCGAACGACTGGGACTGGGTTGAAAGCCCGTCACAATTGCGTGCACGCAGTGATGCGGAAGCTGTGCGGCCCAATGAACGTCCAGAACGCGATGACACGCTTCCACACACGGCTAAGTCACGACCTGCATCAGCACCTCGCCGCAGCCTGCGCTCCGGCCTCGGCTATGCGTTGCTTGGATTTTTCCTCGGCGCCATCTTTTGGCATTTTGTCGGCTTCTGGGATTTCGTCGGCCAGCTGATGTTCAAGGGTGCCACGACGGGCACCGAGATCGTTCAAGGGCCACCCGTGATCAAGTTGAGGGAACGGGTTTCTGGCGCGTCGGCAATCACGCTGGTGGCGGCAAGTGATACCTGTACGATGTTGCAGTTGGACCGCGCCACTGGCGAGACGCTGGCTGTGCCGTGTGCCGGCGAGCCGCTTCCCCTACGCAGCATCAAGGCGGCACGGCGCGAAGATCTTCGCGTAACTGCGACCCAGCGCCTAATTGAGACGACCGCGCGCGGCTGGGGCGTTGTTACGGTTGAATCACCCAGCCTCCGCACCGATCAGGCAAGTGCCGATTAATCCTACGTTGTGCAGTTACATTGACAATTCGTCGTGCAATTGGCATATGAGGCACATGAGTAACATGCTGATCCTGTCGATCCGCCGACGTCGCGAAAGCTCCAGCTCGCGGCGATGAAGGTGTTTGCATGTTCGATATGCCCACCAGCCGCGCACCCTGCCGCGGCTTTTTTGTTGGCCGCGTGCCGGAAAATCCCACACACGTTCCAATCATAGGTGTCTTTCATGTCGTCATCGAAATCAACTCTCGGCCATAATCTGAAACTGCCAACCGTCTTCATCGACGGCGAAGCTGGCACCACGGGCCTCGGCATTGCCCAGCGACTGGCTGCCGTCGAAGGCCTCACCGTGCGCTCGATCGATCCAGATAAGCGCAAGGATGCCGGTGCCAAACGCGCCCTGATGCAGGAGATTGACCTTGTCGTGCTGTGCCTGCACGACGATGCAGCCAAGGAAACGGTCGCCATCGCCGATGCCCTTCCCGGCGGCGGCCCGAAGATCGTCGATGCGTCAACGGCGCACCGGGTTGCACCCGGCTGGGTCTATGGCTTCCCCGAATTGACCTCTGAGCAGGCCACGTTGGTCGCCCAAGCGTCCCGTGTTTCGAACCCGGGCTGCTATCCGACCGGTGCCGTCGCGCTGCTGCGGCCGCTGATCGATGCCGGTCTGATGCCAGCCGACTATCCAGTCACCATCAACGCCGTGTCGGGCTACTCCGGTGGTGGCAAGGCGATGATCGAGACCTATGAGGGCGGTCGTGCGCCAGCCTTCGAGTTGTACGGACTTGGACTATCGCACAAGCATCTGCCCGAGACGCAACTGCACGCTGGGCTTACACGGCGGCCAATTTTCGTCCCCTCGGTCGGCAACTATCGGCAGGGCATGTTGGTCTCGATTCCCTTGCATCTCGACCTTATGAAGCCCGGCGTAAAAGTCGCAGATTTGCACGCAAGCCTCGTCAAGCGCTATGCGGGTTCATCGTATGTGAAGGTGCTGGCTCTCGATGATCCAACAGTCAAAGGCGGTAAGATCGAACCGCAGGCGCTCAACGATACGAACAACTTGGAACTGTGCGTCTTCGGGTCCGATGCCCATCGCCAAGCGGTGCTCGTTGCGAGACTCGACAACCTCGGCAAGGGCGCGTCGGGAGCCGCTGTCCAGTCGATCAAGCTGATGTTGGGTGTGGCGTCAGACGACTAATCCAGATCCTCGACTTGGGCCGGTCCGCCACCTTTGATGCGTTGGGCGAGCGCTGCCTCGAGGAATGGGTCGATTGCGCCGTCGAGCACCGCGTCGGGGTCGGTGCTGGCGACACCGGTGCGCACGTCCTTGACCATCTGGTAGGGCTGCAAAACGTATGAGCGCAGCTGGTGGCCCCAACCGATATCGGTTTTCGAGGCGGCTTCCGCGTTGGCCTTCTGCTCGCGACGCTTCAGTTCGGCTTCGTAGAGCCTGGCCCGCAACATACCCCAGGCGGTCGCGCGGTTCTTGTGCTGCGAGCGCTCCTGCTGGCACGACACCGCAATGCCACTTGGAATGTGCGTGATGCGAACAGCCGAATCCGTCGTGTTGACGTGCTGGCCGCCAGCACCAGATGCCCGATAAGTATCGATGCGACAGTCGCTCTCGTTCACTTGGATATCGATCGTATCGTCGATCACCGGATAGATCCACGCGCTGGCAAAACTGGTGTGCCGACGCGCGTTCGAGTCATACGGCGAAATCCGCACGAGCCGGTGCACACCCGATTCGGTCTTGAGCCAGCCGTAGGCATTCTCGCCCTTGATCTCGATGGTTGCCGACTTGATGCCGGCTTCTTCACCGGAACTTTGTTCCAGCAGCGAAACCTTGAAGCCGCGCTTCTCCGCCCAGCGCATGTACATGCGCAACAGCATTTGCGCCCAGTCCTGACTCTCGGTGCCGCCGGCACCTGCATGCACTTCGAGGTAGGTATCGAAGCCATCAGCTTCGCCCGACAGCAGGGCTTCGACCTCGCGCTTCTGGCCAACCGTCTGTAGGTTGCGCAGTGACGCTTCGCCTTCCAGGATGGTGGCTTCATCGCCCTCCATCTCGCCAAGCTCAATGAGGGTGAGCGCATCTTCGAGATCGCGTTCAAGGGCGCGGTAGGATGCGACGGATTTTTCCAGCGCCGTGCGCTCGCGCATTAGTTTTTGCGCTTTGGCCGGGTCGTTCCATACGGTTGGATCTTCGGCGCGGTTGTTCAGCTCCGACAGGCGGCTCTCAGCAGTATCCCAGTCAAAGATGCCTCCGCAGGAGCGTCAGTGACTCGCGGATCGCATCGACAAGCTTTTCGTGTTCGGCGCGCATGGGCTGCCTCATTTGTTTGGATGAGATCAATCACAAGGACGCTCGTATAGACGCAACAACCGTGCAGGGGCAAGCGGTGAGGCTCGGATCAGTATTGGCCACCGCGCCCCGTTGCCCAGGCGCGCGAACTGGCGTTTCCGGCTGAACCAGGAGTTGATGCGCCAGGGCTATCAGTCGAAGAAGACTGCTGGCCCGATCCCTCATACCCAAGGAACGAGTTCGGATCGTCCGGCTCTTCGAATGGCTTGAAGGCTTCCGTGATCGAACTTTCTTCACCCGAATTTGCGCGCAAGCCGGTCTTCGAATTGACCCGCACCAGCTTGAGGCCAGGAGGCTGCCGGAAGATCGCAGGTTTCTTGTCGGCCAATGCCATCTTCATGAAATTGGCGAATATCGGCGCTGTAACGGCACCGCCGGTTGCGGTCTTGCCCATCGGCTTCGGGTTGTCGTAGCCAACGAATACGCCGACGACGAGATCGGGCGAATAGCCAACGAACCACACATCCTTACTATCGTTCGTGGTTCCGGTTTTGCCAGCGAGCGGAACGCCGGGAACCAGTTGCTTGACGACGGTTGCCGTGCCGCGTTGTACGACGCCTTCGAGGATCGAGGTCATCTGATAGGCGGTGTGTGGGTCCATCATCGGCTTGCGGTCATCTGCAATATCGGGCTCGGCTTGCCCGTTCCAAACGTCCGCCTTACAGTTTGTGCACGCGCGCTCGTCATGACGCCACACCGTGCGGCCCCAGCGATCTTGAATCCGGTCGATCATCGTCGACTTCACCTGCCGACCACCGTTCGCGAGCATCGCGTAGGCTGTGGTCATGCGCAGGAGCGTCGTTTCACCAGCGCCGAGCGACATCGACAGCACCGGCAGCAGGTCGTCGTAAACGCCGAACCGCTTTGAATATTCAGTGATCAGCGGCATGCCCATATCCTGGGCGAGCCGCACCGTCATTTGGTTGCGCGATTTCTCGACGCCCGAGCGCAGAGTGGTCGGGCCGAACGACTTGTCTTTTTGATAGTTCTCAGGCTTCCAGGCTTCCTTGCCGGGGCCTTGGTCGATTTCAATCGGTGCATCGAGCACGATCGACGTCGGCTTGTAGCCGTTGTCGAGCGCGGCTGCATAAACCAGCGGCTTGAACGCCGAGCCGGGCTGACGGCGGGCCTGCACGGCACGATCAAACTGGCTCATTGCGTAAGAGAACCCACCAGCCACCGCCAACACGCGCCCAGTGTGCGGGTCCATGGCCACGAGGCCTCCGCCCACTTCCGGGATCTGCATCAGCGTCCAGGCACCGGCGACGTTGGCTGCGTCCTTTGGAGCAACATAAATCACATCGCCGAGTGCCAACACGTCGGCTGGCTGCTTGGGTGGCGCGCCTTTTGATTTGTCCGTCGCAATGAACCGTCCAGCCCACTTCATTTCGTCAAAAGCAATTTCGGCGGCTTCGCGCGCGACGACCAGACTACCATCTTGCTGGCGTACCGGGCGAAGCCCAACGACAGCCTTGGTCTTTTGCACGTCGAGAACAACACCAAGCCGCCACGGCGTGATGTCGCTTGCAACTTCGATGGCGCCAAGCGCTGCGCCCCAATCGCCTGCGATGTCGATACGATTGATCGCGCCGCGCCAGCCCTTTTCACGATCAACCGCGACGAGGCCATCCGTGAGCGCTTTACGCGCATAGCGCTGCATTTGCGGGTCAAGCGTGGTGCGCACGGAAAGTCCGCCGCCGTAGAGCTTCTCTTCGCCATATTGGCCCAGAATCCCGCGCCGCACTTCTTCGGCAAAGTACTCGGCGGCGAAAATATGCGCACCAAACGGGCGAATGTTCACTTGCAGCGGCTTCTTGCGCGCGGCTTCAGCAGCCTCGCGCGTGATGTAGCCGTTGTCGGCCATCTGGCCCAGAATCCAGTTGCGCCGCTCCGTCGCCTTCGCGGTATGGCGGAACGGATGATAATTATTCGGCGCCTTCGGCAAAGCTGCCAGATAGGCCGCTTCCTCGGGCGCGAGGTCGGCCAACTCCTTGCTGAAATAATTCAGAGACGCGGCCGCCACACCGTAGGAGCCAATGCCGAGGAAGATTTCGTTTAGGTACAGCTCGAGGATTTTGTCCTTCGAGTAGGCACGCTCGATACGCACCGCCAGGATCGCTTCCTTGATCTTGCGCTCAAGCTTGCGCTCGTTGGTCAACAGGAAGTTCTTGGCGACCTGCTGCGTGATCGTCGACGCACCCTCGGCACGACCACCGGGATTATTGACCATTTTCATCACGACGCGGCCGATACCGACGAAATCAAGTCCGCCGTGTTCGTAAAAGCGTTTGTCTTCCGCTGACAGAAACGCGCCCAGCACCTGCTTCGGAATCGTGTTGATCGGCACAAAGATGCGGCGTTCGCGCGCGTATTCGGCGATCAGCGAACCGTCGTGCGCATGGATCCGCGTCATCACCGGCGGTTCATAGTTGGCCAGGCTCTCGTAGGAAGGAAGGTCTTTCGAGGCCTTCCACAGCAGGTAACCGGCGACGCAGGAAACGCCAATGAAGGCGACCACGCCAAACGCGAACATGAAGCCGAGAAAGCTCAAGAGCGCGCTTTTACGCCGCTTCTTCTTGCGCGCATTCGGCTCGACCGGCGGCGGTAGCACAGGCGCGCGCATGTTCCTCGAATCCAGACCTTGAATGTTGTGCTTAGTCGGGCACCGCCCCCGCGGCAAGTGCGAACCCACTCTGGCTCACAACATTGCGAGGGAATGTGGCTATACGCTGTCCCGCTCTACGCCCTTGGCGCACAACGCCTATTTTACGTGCGATCGTCATCGTGCGGTGGTTTGGGGCCGCTTGGAAAAGAATGCGTCGACGGCGGTTGCAATTGAACCCCCGACTTGCTTCTGCCATTCGACAGATTGCAGAAGCTTTTGATCCTGAACGTTGCTCATATAGCCCAACTCGATCAATACCGACGGTGTTTGCGTCTGCTTCAGCACCTTGAAGGCGGCGGACCGCTGCGGATCGCGCGCCATCGCAACGTGGCGGCGCAGTTCCGTCACCAATGTCCCACGGAAATCGTGAGCGAAGTTCGAGGTCTCCCGTTTCAGCAGATCAACCAGGATCGTTCGCACTTGATCGTGCTCCTGGCCTGAGCCCCGTTCGAGTCCAGCCAACAGGTCAGCGGCATTCTCTTTCTCGGCCAGCAGTCGCGCCTGCTCGTCAGACGCCTGTTCCGATAGCGTATAGACGGTCGCTCCTCGAATGTTTTGCGCCAAGTTCACCTCACCGACCGAGTCAGCATGGATCGAGATGAATAAATCCGCCCGAAGCTTGCCTGACGTCTTAAGCCTCTGATCGAGAGAGACAAATACGTCGCCGGAGCGCGTCATCGCCACGTCGTAGCGACCGGTCGCGATAAGACTGGCGCGAACATGGCGGGCCACCGCCAGCACGACATTTTTCTCGTAAACGCTACCGACAACCGCGCCCGGATCGAGGCCCCCATGGCCCGGATCGATCATGATCACGGGCTTTGCATTCAATTTGCCCGATGCCACTGGCAAATCGTCATAAGTACTGGCCTTCAATGCGGGCTTCGACGTGCGCGGCTGACTTTGCAGGATCGCCTCGAAAGTCGCCGCATCCGTTGCCGCCACGTCGAGCACAAACTGCCACCCTTGCGTGCCGGTGGCTGCCACCACCTGGGAGCGTTCGATCCGCACCGGACCACTCGCATCCAGCACAATGCGCGATTTGCGGGCGGCAAACAGTCCATAACGCCAAGCGGTGACCAAGCCATGTGCCGTTGGCACGTCGCTCACGGCGAACTTGAATTGCAAGTCCGGGACATCGATGATCACGCGGGTTGGCTCCCCCAGCACGAACACGTTCGGTTTGATCGGACCGGTCAGGTCGAAGATCAACCGCGTTCGCGCTTGAGTGCCGGAAAAGCGGGCCCCCGTGATCCGGACCGCTGGCGGCACAATCGGCTGCGGGCTGGCAGATGCAGCTTGGCCCACGCCAGTTGAGGATTTGACTGTCGGCGCTGCGGTGGTCGTTATGAACGGCGAGGCAGGGCTCGTACCGGCCGGGGTTGATTGCGCCAAAGCGCTCGCCGAGAACACAAGGTTCACGGCGGTCACAAGTGCAAATCCGCTCCCCCAGCACTGGTGCACGTTATTTCATCCAAGCCATCGACCAAGCAACCTCATATTCAACCACGCGCGCGACCGGCTCCGCGTTTAACGCCACCATGGCACACCTGTCAGCATCTCAAGTTGCTCACACACCTACCTCGCGACGTCCAACCGAAACACCCAGCCAATGCGCATTAAGCCTATGGTAACGCTGATCACGCACGATCCACGAAACGCAGGGTGCGCTGGACCGTTTGAACTGCTTTATAACAGCCTTGCTAGGCGGCAAGCGAACCCGTAGAGTCGATTTTACGTTGAACGCCGTGGTTTCCCATCCCGGTGTGATGATTTGGCAGATCGCTTGTCGATGAGCCCCGCGGAAGACTGGCACCACTCGTGCCACGGACCTCGCAAAGATCCTTCACATCGCTGGAGCCGCCCGGCAGGAAACGTCGGTCGTATGGCCGTCGAGGCGTGGCCCCCATAGGTCATCCGTTCAAATCTTGAAGGATTTGAAAGGGTTGTCCGGTGTGGAACGGCCCACTTTGATGACACCGAGCGGTGCGTATTCGAAGTGCGCTGACGGCCAGCAGTGAAAGGCTGCGTGGCCCGAGTTTGCGCAAAACCCTGGTATTGCCTAATGGCAGCGGCAGGGTGCGAAGCTAGACCTGGAGCATTGACGGCGTTCGTCGGCACTCGGCAAGCGGCGCAGATATTTTTCATGAGCCGGTTGAAAACATCCGGTTCGTTATCGACACAGGGCCAGACATGACGGTCGACGGCACGAGGCACAACGCTGGAAGAGATGACCGCAGCCAGGTCGGCGCGCATGTCTCTGTGTCTGCGTTTGCCGCTTCGCCAACGACAGCCAACATGGCGGCTCCATCATTGATCACCCCAAACAACCGGGCGTTGCCCCCAGCTTCTTTCAGCAACACAACTTTTAGCAACTCATCCTCACTCCCTATCCGCAACCAAACATGCGCGCCCGAAACGGGCAGCCCGCCGACTCCCCGCAAGCCATTCGATCACAGCACTGAAGCCGGAGACGCGTACACGCGCGCAAACGGATATCCAGCGCTACACGTCATTGGTGCCTTTGCAGTGGTCAAGTCGTGCGAGGCGCGGCCGCCCCTCCGGCGCGCGAAGGACCCAAAGACATGTCCCACAATAAAATGCTTATCGATGCTACCCACCCGGAGGAGACCCGCGTTGTCGTTCTACGCAATAGCCGCGTAGAAGAATTCGACTTCGAATCAGCTGCCCGCAAACTTTTGCGTGGCAACATCTATTTAGCCAAGGTCACGCGCGTCGAGCCGTCCCTCCAGGCGGCCTTCATTGATTACGGCGGCAATCGCCACGGCTTTCTTGCCTTCAATGAAATCCACCCCGACTATTATACCATCCCCGTTGCTGACCGGCAGGCACTGCTTGACGAAGAAGCCGCAGCCGACGCTGCCGAGGAGGCGGAAGCCGACCGTCGCGCCGAGGCCCGCGCAGCCCGTGGTGGCGACGACAACGAGCAGGACGACGCCGAAGATCAGGCCATCGACGTTACCGAACTGTTACCCCCAGAAACAATTGAGCCGATTGGCCCAGGCGGCTTGCCGTTAGGGGCGACCGACAGTCGCGACCAGATCACATCGGAGCCGTTTGATGCGCATCCGGCCCCAGCTGAGACCTATGCGACCGAAGCGCATGCTCCATTAAACGACGCCCACGCGGTCGAGACCGAAGCTGGCGAGCAACAGGGCGACCAAGCTGTCGGCGGCGACATGCTCGGTAGCGTACCTGTGCCTGAGGTTGTCGGTGCCGAAGACGCCATCGAAGAACTTCCCGTTCGTCCGCGTCGGCGCGCACGCTCCTACAAGATCCAGGAAGTGATCAAGCGCCGCCAGATCATCCTCATTCAAATTGTCAAGGAGGAGCGCGGCACCAAGGGTGCGGCCCTCACCACATACTTGTCGTTGGCTGGTCGCTACACCGTCTTGATGCCCAATACCGCCCGCGGCGGTGGCATCAGCCGCAAGATTACCAACGCCCAGGACCGTAAGCGTCTGAAGGCCATCGCCCAGGATCTCGATGTGCCGGAGGGCATGGGCCTGATCATTCGGACGGCCGGCGCCGCGCGCACCGCCCAGGAGATCAAGCGCGACTTCGAATACCTGCTGCGCTTGTGGGAAAATGTCCGCGACATGACCTTGCAGTCGACCGCGCCAAGCCTCGTCTATGAGGAAGGCGATTTGATCAAGCGCTCGATCCGCGACCTCTACACCAAGGAGATCGACGAGGTCGTCGTGGCCGGCAGCGCTGCCCACAAGGAAGCGCGCGAGTTCATGGGCATGTTGATGCCGAGCCACGCCAAAAACGTAATCGACTATCGCGACCCGGAGCCGCTGTTCAACAAGTACCAGATCGAAAAGCAGCTGAACGCGATGTTCAGCCCGTTCGTCAATCTGCGCTCGGGCGGCTATCTCGTGATCAACCAGACCGAAGCGCTGGTTGCGATCGACATCAACTCAGGCAAATCGACCCGCGAATTCTCGATCGAGGAAACAGCCCTCAACACAAACCTCGAGGCCGCCGACGAAATCGCCCGCCAGCTCAAGTTACGCGATCTGGCTGGCCTGATCGTTATCGACTTCATCGACATGGAGGAGAAGCGCAACAACCGCTCGGTCGAACGCCGCATCAAGGATGCCCTGCGCTTTGATCGCGCGCGGATCCAGGTTGGCCGGATCAGCCACTTTGGCTTGCTTGAAATGTCGCGCCAGCGGCTGCGCACGGGTGTGCTCGAAGGCTCGACGACCCAGTGCGCGCATTGCCAGGGCACCGGCATTATCCGCTCGACCGAGTCGGTGGCATTGGCCGTGATCCGCTCGCTCGAAGACACGCTGATTGCCAACGGCCGCGCTTCGCTCGTTGCAACGACGTCGGCTGGCGTCGCGCTCTACATTTTGAACCACAAGCGCGCCTTCATCATCGACATGGAACACCGCTATGGCGTCTCCGTCACGGTGCAGGCGAGCGACAAGGTCCAGGGCTCGAACTTCACGATTGAAAAGTCGAACCTGCCGCTGATCGCCTCACGCCGTCCCGATAAAGCCGCTGTCAACATGGATTGGGGCTTCGATGGCGAGACCGAGGCACCAGCCGTTGCCGAAGCCGAGGTCGAGGCAGTAGAGCATGATGAGCATGACGATAGCCCCATTCAACAGGGCCGGAGTTCGGAAGAAGAAGGTAGCGGCGGTGATCAAGGTCGTGGTCGCAAGCGTCGCCGTCGGCGCGGCGGACGGCGCGATGAGCGCGGTGATGACCGAGGCCCACAGCGCAACGGCAGCGCGCCTGCGGCCCAAGCCGAAGATGACGAGCGTCCCTCGCGCCAGCCGACCGGCGAGTTGGAAGAGCTTGGCGATGTCGATGATGCCGACCCGGAAGACAACAACACCAACAATCGCCGCGACAATCGCGGGAGCGGTGGCGGCAGCGGCGGTTCAGGCCCGCGGACATCGGAGCGCGGCGAGCGTAGTGCTGCCGAAGGTGGCGACGACGCGGGCGGCGCCCGTCGCGGACGTCGACGTGGACGACGCGGTGGTCGCCGTGGCGGCCGTGATCGCGATACCGTGCGGGCAGATGGCACGAACCAGACCGAAGCAGGCAACGGCGGAACCGCACAAACAGACTCGCCAGATCATGGCCATGCCCATGGCGATCAACCGCACGAACATCACAGCCACGATGGTCACACTCACGATGGTAACGGGGGCGATCACCACGCCCAGCCGACCAACGGCCATCACGCGGCGCCAACCGCGCATGAGCCACGCGAGACGACACCGCAGCCGCGCGAAGCAACATCGCACGAGCCAAAACCTGCGGCACCCGTTGCCGTGGAGCGCCAAACGCCTGTGGAACCAACCCCGACTCCACGCCAGCCAATCGCCGACGTCGCGCCAGATGTAGTGCCAGCAGTGATCGCCGGCGCTGGCGCAGCCGCTGAACCAGCCGACGATAAGCCCGCTCGCAAAGGCTGGTGGCAGCGTCGTTTCTCAGGCGAGTAAGATTGTATGAGGTGTTGGGTGCCGGGCTTGTAACTCGGCGCCCAACGATCACCCTCAAGACCCAGATCTGTATTTGGAAATTATCGTTTCTGCCTACCGCATTGAGGCTTGCAAAACCCTAGTGTTATGCACCTGATCGTTCGTTCCCTGTTCAGGTCTCTGCCCTCTCCCCCGCCGTTTCGGGGGAGAGGGCAGAGACCGGCGCCATTTCGCCGGTCGAGGGTGAGGGGCGGCCACTTGCGCGAACACGGCTTGCTGCGCCTTCCGCCCGTCCTTCATGGAGCCGTCCGGAAGGCGCCAATATGACTGAGGCAGGCTCGTTGTTGGGACCACTGAACTGGTCGCCGCCCCTCTCCATATCCCTCTCCCCCGAAACGGCGGGGGAGAGGGGACAAAACGTGCCTCGACGCGCGTTTCGCGGGGATCAAACGTTTGATGCAGAACACTAGCGGGCTCACGCCGCTTTGTCGGATGTCTCGGGTTCGCCTTCACCATGCTCGTAGAGCTCGTAGTGGTCCTCAAGGCGATCGAGGAACGTCGCGCAGAGATCCATCAGGGGGCCAAGCTCAATGCGCTCGGCGACCCGGAATGTTTCGGTGATTTTCACCGCGCCGAAATCACGCAAGCCGGCAGCGTCGGCTGCCACGACACCGCGCGCACGCAGATATGACACCGGGTCGAGGCCACCATTGAAATCAGCGACGGTTGAATCGCCAAGCTCTGCCACCGCATCTTCGAGAGCTGCGGTGCCGCCGACGAACAAGCCGATCAACGAGCGATAGCGCTGGTCGGCCGCCCGCACTTCGATTGCCCGCGCGCGGGCCTGCAGCACGCGGGCTGCAACCATCATCTCCAAGATGCGCACCTGTTCGACGAACATGCGCGGTGTTGTCGACGCTGCCGACCGATCAACGGTCGCCGCGGCGCAGTCGAGCTGGAGCCGCAACAGATCCTCGCCCGCTGCCAACACCGCATCAAGGTTGTCGGCGACGAGATAGACGGCAGCTGGCACCGGCGGTTTGGTTTTTTCGCTCATGAGGGAGGCCTTGGCACGAGCGCGACCAGCGCACTGAGTGCCGTGTTGAGATCGTGGCCCTCGGATGCCAAGCAACGACCTAGGTTCGAGTTGAAAGCGGCAAGCCACCGCTGCCGCTGATCGGAGTGCGCCGCAATCACGCGCAGCGAACTCAAAATGGCATCGTCAGCGAAACCGTCACCGAGCCTGAACCGCTCGCGCACGATGGGCACGAGTTCGGCCAAGTGGAGGATGTCGAGCGTTGATGCTGCCCGTTCCGCCACCGTCGAACCTGCAACCAGCGAACGCGCCGCTGGCTCCAAGTCGCGAACAGTGGATCGGTTCAGTCGTGACAACTGATGATCAGATGCCATCCCTGAACCCTCAGCTGCAGCCGCTCGTGCCGCCGCAGGTGTCGCACTTGAGGCAGGTGCCGTTGCGCACGAGCGTGAAGTTGCCGCACTCGCGGCAATCTTCGCCCTCGTAGCCACGGATGCGGGCTTGCGCGCGCAGCTCTTCGGCCGGGGTGATCTTCAGTGCGAGGTTGCCCTGGACCGCGACGGTCGATGCCCCAAACAACTCGGTGGTCGAATTGCGCGCATACATGACGGTTTGTCCGGCCGATGATGTGCTCGACGCAAAGCTCGCGGCAACGTCGCCTTGCACCGATGCCGATCCGCCGCCGACGTTACGCGATCCACCACCCCGTGACGGGATCACCGAACCGCGCACCAATCCGCGCGATACCAACTTGGTGGCTGGTGCCGCCAGCGCGTGCGCCTCGCCTTCGAGTTCCTCGTCCGAGGAGCCGAGCGCCGTGCCGCTGGTCACGATCTCGCTTGGATCGACGTGAGCGAGATCATTGCGTTCAAGATACGATACCGCCAACTCGCGGAAGATGTAATCGAGGATCGACGTCGCGTTCTTGATGACTTCGTTGCCCTGTACGAGACCGGCTGGCTCGAAGCGCGTGAAGGTGAAGGCCTCCACGTACTCTTCCAACGGCACGCCGTACTGGAGCCCCAGCGAAATCGCGATGGCGAAGTTGTTCATCAGCGAGCGGAAGGCGGCGCCCTCCTTGTGCATGTCGATGAAGATCTCGCCGAGCTGGCCGTCCTCGTATTCGCCGGTGCGCAGGTACACTTTGTGCCCGCCAACGGTTGCCTTCTGGGTGTAACCCTTGCGGCGACCCGGCAGCTTGGCCCGGTCGCGCGCCCGCTCGACAATCCGCTCGATGATGCGTTCGGCGGTGACCGTCGCACGCGCGGCCATTGGCTTATCGGCCAGCATCTGCTCGGCGACTTCTTCCGCAGCATCGGCGTCTTCGCCGAGCAACTGCGAGTTCAGCGGCTGCGATAGCTTCGAGCCATCGCGGTAGAGCGCGTTCGCCTTCAACGCGAGCTTCCACGACATCATGTACGACTGCTTGCAATGCTCGACGGTCGCATCGTTCGGCATGTTGATCGTCTTCGAGATCGCACCCGAAATGAACGGCTGGGCCGCCGCCATCATGTGGATGTGGCTCTCGACTGACAGATACCGCTTGCCCTTGCGGCCGCATGGATTGGCGCAATCGAACACCAGCAGGTGTGCTGGCTTCAAGTGCGGCGCGCCTTCGAGCGTCATCGAACCGCAGACGTGCTCGTTGGCAGCTTCAATGTCCTTCTTCGAGAAGCCAAGGAACGTCAGAAGTTCGAAGGCTGGGTCGTTGACCTTGTCGGCTGGCACCTTGAGCGGGCCGGTCAGGAACTCTTCGCCCAGCGTCCACTTGTTGAATACAAACTTGATGTCGAAGGCGGCAGCCAAGCCCGATTCAATCTTCGCCAGGATGGCGTCGGTGAAGCCCTTCGCCTTCAATGTCGTGTGGTTAATCGCTGGCGCCTGCCGCAATGACGCGTGACCGACGGCGTAGGCTTCCATCTCGGCGATATCGGCCTCACGATAGCCAAGCGTGCGCAGTGCCTGGGGCACGGCCTGGTTGATGATCTTGAAGTAACCGCCACCAGCGAGCTTCTTGAATTTCACCAGCGCGAAGTCCGGCTCGATACCCGTCGTATCGCAATCCATCACAAGGCCGATCGTGCCGGTCGGCGCAATCACGGTTGCCTGGGCATTGCGGAAGCCGTGTGCTTGACCAAGCTCAATCGCCCGATCCCAGGCACGTTGGGCTGCCGCCACCAGCTTCTTGTCTTCGCACGAAGCATGATCGAGCGGCACCGGGGCCACGTTCAAGCGCTCGTAGCCGGACTTCTCACCATACGCTGCGCGACGATGATTGCGGATCACACGCAGCATGTCGCTGGCGTTATCGTTGTAGCCGGGGAACGGCCCCAGCTCCTTCGCCATTTCGGCACTCGTTGAATACGCGACGCCGGTCATGATGGCCGAAATCGCGCCGCAGATCGCGCGGCCTTCGGCAGAGTCGTAGCCGATGCCATTCGACATCAGCAGGCCGCCGATGTTGGCAAAGCCGAGGCCGAGCGTGCGATAGCGGTAGCTGAGTTCGGCAATTTCCTTCGACGGGAACTGCGCCATCAGCACCGAAATTTCGAGCACGATGGTCCACAGACGGCTGGCGTGTTCGAAGCTTGCGGTATCGAAAACGCCATCTTTGCCGCGGAACATCATCAAGTTCATCGAGGCGAGGTTGCACGCCGTGTCATCGAGGAACATGTATTCCGAGCACGGGTTCGACGCGCGGATCGGACCCGACTTCGGGCAGGTGTGCCAGTCGTTGATCGTGGTGTGGAACTGGATGCCGGGGTCAGCTGACGCCCACGCCGCATGGCCGATCTTCTCCCACAGGTCGCGCGCCTGCACGGTCTTTGCGACCTTGTCGCTGTTGCGATAGGTGAGCTTCCAATCCTTGTCGTCAACCACGGCCTGCAGGAATTCATCCGTGACGCGCACGGAGTTGTTCGAGTTCTGGCCCGAAACCGTCAAGTAGGCTTCACTGTCCCAATCGGTATCGTAGACGGCAAATTCGATATCCTTGAAGCCCTGGCGCGCAAACTGAATAATACGGCGGATGTAATTGTCCGGCACGTAGTCGCGACGGGCTTCCTTGATCGCAGCCTTCAGCTTCGGATTTTTTGCCGGATCAAAGCAACGCTCGTTGAGCACGCCGCTTTCGGTTGCGCCATTCTCGGCATCACAATTGACGCAGGCCTTCATGATCGCCTTGAGGCGCTTGTGGCAAATCTTGGAGCCGGTGACGAGGGCTGCAACCTTCTGCTCCTCCTTCACCTTCCAGTCGATGTACTCTTCGATATCGGGATGATCGACATCGACGACCACCATCTTGGCCGCGCGCCGGGTTGTACCGCCCGACTTGATCGCGCCTGCTGCCCGGTCGCCAATCTTCAGAAAGCTCATCAGGCCGGAAGAACGGCCACCACCCGACAGGCGCTCGTTGCCGCCGCGCAGCATCGAAAAGTTGGTGCCAGTGCCGGAGCCGTACTTGAACAGGCGGGCCTCGCGTACCCACAGATCCATGATGCCGTTCTCGTTGACGAGATCGTCCTGCACCGACTGGATGAAGCAGGCGTGCGGTTGGGGATGTTCATAAGCCGAAGTAGAGGAGGTCAACACACCGGTCTGGTGATCGACATAGAAATGACCCTGGCCGGGGCCATCGATGCCATAGGCCCAGTGCAGACCAGTGTTGAACCACTGCGGGCTGTTTGGTGCCGACATCTGCATCGCCAGCATGTAGCGATGCTCGTCGAAGAACGCGCGCGCGTCTTCTTCAGTGGTGAAATAGCCACCCTTCCAGCCCCAGTAGGTCCAGGTGCCAGCCAAACGGTCGAACACTTGGCGCGCATCGGTTTCGCTGCCCGCACGTTCCTTCTCGGAGAGATCGGCCAATGCCGACTTATCGGCCACGGAGCGCCACAACCACGACGGGATCTGCGTCTCTTCAATCTTGCGCAAGCGCTTCGGCACGCCAGCCTTGCGGAAATATTTCTGCGCCAAAATATCGGCGGCAACCTGGCTCCAATGCTCCGGCACCATGAAGCCATCGAGCTTGAACACGATGGAGCCATCGGGATTCTTGATTTCGCTAAGTGCGCTGCGAAACGGGATCGCCTCGTAGGGTGACTTGCCAGCTTCGGTATAGCGCCGTGTGATCTTCATAATAGCCCCGTGCCTTGAGCGCCCTTGAATTGGGCGGTTGAACCTTGATCAGTGAAACGCTGGCTGCCGCGAAACATCGCCTCGGCAGTCGAACTCAGATCCGCGCGCACACGTCGACCCACCGCGAAATGGCGGGCGAAACTAGAACGGACCTGACAAGAATGGGGGCGCCAGACACGCGTACCGGAGGCGAAGGCGCCGATGAGCTGAAGTTAGGCGATTCGACGTCACGCACCAAGCTATTGTGGGTCGTCTCTGCAACCATACTAGATATAGCGTCCAACGGCCTTTCAGGCTTATCCACCGCTGTGGATGAGCCCGCCGCAAATGCCGTCTGGCTGGGATCTTTGAGGGCGCCGTCGGTGCACCCGACCTGGGGGTAAAAAACATCGCGCTAGCCACCCCACACAACGACTAGTGCGATTCCAGCCTCGGGTCTGTGGCAAAAGTGCAGCACGCGTCGCAGCGCTGGACTTGAGGTGCGTGCCAGCGCTACTGCTTCGTTACAGATCAAGCCCTGAGAGGCGTTAAGCCATGAGCATTTTGAGCGAGATTTTCAGTTGGTGGGGAGGCAATACCTGGGGCACCCGCCTGTTGACCATGCGCCGCGGCCGCAAAGTCGGCCACGATGCCTATGGCAACACATACTATGTGCAGAAATCAGGCGTCGGTCCGCTGGGCGTGCCGCGTCGCTGGGTGATCTATACCGATCTGGCGGATGCCTCGAAGGTGCCGCCGGAATGGCACGGCTGGCTGCATCACACGGTTGACACACCGCCAACTGCTGAAACCTACGTCGCCAAGCCCTGGCAGGCGTCGCATGTCATGAATATGACCGGCACCGCCGCCGCATGGCGTCCGAAGGGTTCGATTCTCAGTGCCACTTCGCGCGCCAAAGCGACCGGCGACTACAAGCCCTGGAAGCCTGAATAGGCTTAGCCGACGTTGATGACGCGCCTCGCTGGAGACACCTTTGGCGGTCACGACGTGGTATGAAAGTCGACAGCCTGCGCGAATCGAAGTGATCTTATGCCTAACGCCCCAATCGATTTGACCACGTGCGCAGCTGTGAGCCTCGCGTTGGCAACCGTTGTTTGCGCGGCTGGCACCGCGCACGCGCAGCGCATCGAGAATCAGGTGGCGGTGTTTGCCACCCTCGACAAGGTAACGGCGCGTATTTCGAAGCTGGAAGTGCCGCTGAATAAAGCTGTCACGTTCGGGTCGCTGAAAGTAACGCCGCGCGCGTGTTACTCGCGCCCACCAACCGAGCCGCCGAAGACCACGTCGTTCGTCGAAGTCGAGGAAACACAACTCGACGGCCAAGTGAAAAAGCTATTCTCAGGCTGGATGTTTGCCGAGAGCCCGGGCCTCAATGCGGTTGAGCATCCGGTGTTCGACGTGTGGCTGACCGACTGCGGGTCACCGGCGAAATCGGCAGGCCCGGTTGCCAAGGACGGCAAGGGCCAACCCGTGGGACCAGCAGCTGCAAGTTCACCTGAACCTCTGACGCCACCCCGTCGCCGTCCTCCACGCTAACGACTGGCGCGCTGACCCAACCACACGGCATCACGTAACGCTGGCTTTGTGCCCCCGCTCAATGATGTCGATGACTTCGGCGGGCGTGGCATCGAGCGCCAAGCGCTTATAATCCGACTGCTTTGGCAGCGCTGCTTCGAGGGCCTTATGAAACGCCGGACGATCCACCTCGATCGTGCCGAACTGACGCAAATGATCGGTCACGAACTGGGTGTCGAGCAGCGTGAAGCCGCCGTGGATCAGCCGCGCGCACAAGTACATCAATGCAATCTTGGAGGCGTCGGTCTCGGTCGAGAACATGCTCTCGCCGAAGAAAGCGCCGCCCAGAGCTACGCCATAGAGCCCGCCAACCATATGGCCTTCGTGCCAAACCTCGACCGTGTGGCAGTGACCCAGGATATAGAGTTCGCGGTACAGCGCGCGGATCTGATCGTTGATCCAGGTGGTGCGCCGCCCCGGCCTTGAGGCGGCACAGCCATTGATCGTGCCGTCAAAATCTGTGTTGATCCGCACTTCGAACGGGCTTTGCCGCAGCGTGCGCGCCAACCGCTTCGGCAGCGTGATCCGATCGAGCGGCAGAATGCCCCGGCTGATCGGCTCGATCCAATAGAGCTGTGGATCTTCAGCACTCTCGGCCATTGGGAAAATGCCACACGCATAGGCTTTCAGGAGCACCTGCGGCGTGATGTCGTGATTGAGAACGTCGCGTGAAGCCATGCGATCCCAAGGCCCGTCAAAGGTGAGCGATCCATTTTACCTGAGACTAGTGTGATTTTATGGCAATAGCGAGAGGTCCAACGGGCAGACGATCAGCCCTGCTAATCCTGCTTGCCGAGGTACTTTTCGAGCCAGTGGATGTCGTACATGCCGTTGGCGATATCGGGATGGCGCACCAGTTCGACGAACAGCGGAATCGTCGTCTCGATGCCGTCGATCACGAACTCGTTCAGGCAGCGTTTCAGCCGCATCAGGCATTCGTTACGGTTCTTGCCGTGCACGATCAGCTTGCCGATCAAGCTGTCGTAGTTCGGTGGAATGCGGTAGCCCTGATAGGCCCCACTATCAACGCGCACACCGAGCCCGCCGGGCGGATGCCAGTAGGTGATCTTGCCGGGCGACGGGCGGAAGTTCTTCGGATTTTCCGCGTTGATCCGGCACTCGATGGCATGGCCGGAAAACACCAGGTCCTCCTGCTTAATGCTAAGCGGTGCACCAGAGGCAATGCGGATCTGCTCGATCACAAGATCCATGCCGGTGATCGCTTCCGTCACCGGATGCTCGACTTGCAGGCGCGTGTTCATTTCGATGAAGAAGAACTCGCCGTCCTCGTATAGGAATTCGACCGTACCGGCGCCCCGGTACTTCAGTTTCTGCATCGCCTTGGCACAGGTCTCGCCGATCATCTTACGTTGCGCGGCATTGAGGGCTGGAGAAGGCGCTTCCTCGAGAATTTTCTGGTGGCGGCGCTGCAACGAACAGTCGCGCTCGCCCAGATGCAAGGCGTTGCCACGGCCATCGCCGAACACTTGCACTTCGATGTGGCGTGGCTTCGACAGATACTTTTCGATGTAGACGCTATCGTCGCCGAATGCGGCCTTGGCTTCCGCCCGTGCCGTCATCCAGGCTTGACCGATGTCCTCAGGCGAGCGGGCGACCTTCATGCCGCGACCGCCACCGCCGGACGCGGCCTTGATCAGCACCGGATAGCCCATCCGCTTGGCAACGGCCTTGGCATCGGCTTCGCTGGTGACAGCGCCATCGGAGCCTGGAACAACGGGAATGCCAAGGCGCTTGGCGGTTTCCTTGGCTTCGATCTTGTCGCCCATGATCCGGATATGCTCGGACGTCGGTCCGATGAACGTAATGCCGTGTTCCTCAAGCATCTCGGCAAACTTCG
This sequence comes from Hyphomicrobiaceae bacterium, assembly GCA_031429105.1. Lineage (GTDB taxonomy): Bacteria > Pseudomonadota > Alphaproteobacteria > Rhizobiales > Hyphomicrobiaceae > JAKFWF01. The sequence goes on from JANOYV010000102.1 coordinate 22,934, forward strand.
CGTTCTCCGAGAGGAAGCCGTAACCAGGATGGATCGCATCGGCCCCGGTGATTTCACACGCGGCCAGCAGACGCGGAATGTTGAGGTAGCTCTCCGACGCCGGTGGCGGACCGATGCACACGCTCTCGTCGGCTAGCCGCACGTGCATGGCGTCGGCATCGGCGGTTGAATGCACGGCTACCGTCGCGATGCCGAGCTCCTTGCACGCACGTTGGATGCGCAGGGCAATCTCGCCACGATTGGCTATGAGAACTTTATCGAACATGATGTCTCGTGAGCTGGTAATCTCGCCTAATCGTGAAATCGCGACATTGTGAAATCGAGGCGGCGCAACACTCCGCAAATCGACCAGACGACGTCACCACTTCACGATTTCACATCTATTCATTCAATGATGACCATCGGCTCGCCGAACTCGACGGGTTGACCGTTTTCGATCAGCACTTGTGTGACGGTGCCCGCCCGGGGCGCTGGAATATGGTTCATCGTCTTCATCGCTTCGATGATCATCAACGTCTGCCCTTGGCTGACGCGGGTGCCGATTTCGACGAAGTTAGCAGCTCCAGGCTCCGGCCCGCGATAGATGGTGCCGACCATCGGTGATTTCACGCAGCCTGGGTGCTGCGCTGGATCAAGACCGGTCGTGCCAGCCGCCGCCAGTGGCACCGCAGCTGTCGCGCCAGCAGCAACAATGTGTGATGCTGCGTTAACGGTGACAGTGCGCGCTACGCGAATTTTCAATCCGGACTTCTCGATCTCGATCTCCGACAGGCCGGTTTCGTTGAGCAGTCCAGCCAGCTCGCGGATCAGGTCGTGCTCGGGTGAGGTCTTTTCTTGCTTATCTTTCGCCATGACGATGTTTGCGCCTCAGTTCGAAAACAAGTTCGCCGTCGGGTTCCGTACACCGCAGCGGCCGTGCCGCGGTGCCTGGGCTCCGACAGTGGTTAATCATTCAATACGCCGTCTAACAGCTTTCACGCGCGCGTGAAAGCATGTGGTCCACAGGTGCTGAAAACCTCGGCGACGGGAGCTTCACAGCCATTTGGCCTATCAGCACACCTGACAGCCGACCTTTCGCACTTCCGAAAGCAGTACTTTGAGACCTTCGGCCGGCACGAACCCGACGTTGACCTTGTCGTCGACGATAAAACCGGGCGTACCTTCAATGCCAAGCTCTTGGGCGATCGCCGCGTTTTCCTTGAGGGCTGCATCAAAGACTGGATCGGCCATGTCCGCCTTCAAGCGTTCGACGTTCAGGCCAACCTTTTCGGCAATCTTGAACACATTGTCCTTGGTGACCTGCTTTTCCTTCATCAATGCAACGTGGTAGTCCCAATACTTGCCTTGGCGGACGGACGCCATGGCGGCCTTGGCCGCAAGTGTCGAGTTCTCGCCGAAGATCGGCAATTCCTTGAACACAACGCGGACCTGCGGATCGGCTTTGATCAACTTGGTCATTTCGTCGACGGCCTTTTTGCACCAGCCGCAGTTGTAATCGAAGAACTCGACGACGGTGATCTCACCCTTCGGGTTGCCGTACACGAAGTCGGTTGGAGCGCGGAAGATCGAGGCCTTGCGCTCGACAATCAATTTCTTGTTGTTTTCCGCCTGCATCGAGGCCTGACGCTTCTCAAGCTCCTTGCTGACCTCGACCATGACTTCCGGGTGGCTCAACAGGTAACCCTTGATCATGCCTTCGATTTCGCTGCGTTGGGCGGCTGAAAACGACGACGCAACCAGAGGCGCTGCAGGCGTCGGCGTTGTCGCGGCCTGCGCGAGCTTAACCGGCGCGGAGGGCTGGGTCGCGGGCGCAGGCGATGCTGCAAATGTCAAAATTCCAGCCAGCCCTAATACCAGCGGAGCTGCAATGAACGCACCTTCCTTGCTCGCCAAGACGGAAAGGATGCGCGACATGACCGACGTTTGCATGAGAAACTTTATCCTGTTGTTGAGCCGCTCGGCTCATAGCTTTGGTTGACAGATAGTGCACTAGCGCCCGCAAAGCTATTCCTCGGGCGGTTTGAAGCTGATGATATCGTCCATTTTTAAGGCAGATGGTGAACCGGCCGGGATGCCCCGTTTTGCCCTCTGGGCATAGTTCTTGGCCTGTTTGATGTCACCTTCGAGGTAGGCCGCCTGGGCCAGCGACGCTTCCGCCTCTGGCTGCTTATTTTGCCGATATTGCGCGTCGCCGAGCGCCCGATAGGCACTTGCATTTTGATCCTCCACCACGGAGCGGCGCAGCAACGTTGCAGCCTCCTCAACCACCGCCATATCGTTGGTCGCGAGCAAGGCTTGCGCCAATTCAACGCGGATCAAATTTGCGTCACCAGCCATTTTGAGCGCTTGGCGTAGTACCGCGACTGCTTCCTTGGGTTTGCCCGCGCGTTTGTAGAAATCACCCTTGAGCTCATGGAAATACGGATTGTCGGGCTTCTCGCGGATCATCCCGTCGATGTCGGCGATCGCTGCTTCTAACGAGCCTTGACCGCCCTGGAAGAATTTGGCAATCGCGCGGCCATATCGGGCTGGCATCGAGGTGTCGGTCAGCGGATACCGATTGAACACGGCTTGCGGCCGCGTCAGGTAGCCCGCAAGCTTGGCCCGCATCATGTCATGGCGCAATTGCAGGGGCGCTGGATCCTTGGTTTGGTAGTTGGGGTTCTTCGCGACACTATCGCGGAGTTGCGCCAAGCGTTCGGCTGCCACCGGATGGCTGCGCACGAACGGGTCCTTGTTTTGATCGCCGATGTACTCTTGCTGGGCAAAGCGCTCGAATGTCTCCAACATTCCACGGCCAGACTGGCGGGTGGAATTGAGGAACGATAACCCCGCCTGGTCGGCCGCCGACTCCTGACTGCGGCGCTCGGCCAGAAGCGAGCGCATGATCAATTCATCTCCTGCTGCGGCTGCCGCTGGGTTGCCGGTGGCAACCGCAACGCCGATGCCCAACACACGCGCCAAGAGAATGCGGCTGGTATCACGCGCAATGCGCGCCCGCAGCGCTGCCATGTGTCCGCCGGTAATGTGACCCGCCTCGTGCGCGATCACGCCGATCACTTGATTGGGTGTATCCGACTGTTGCAAGGCACCGGTGTGAATGAACACGTTACGGCCATCCAGAACGAACGCGTTAAACGCATCGCTTTTGACGATCCGCATGGCGACGCGGCCTTCGCCAAGCCCCGCGGCCTTGAATAAAGGCCTCGCATAGTCGTTGAGGAGCTGCTCGATTTCGGTGTCGCGAATCAATCCTTGCGCGGCAACCGGCGAGACGGCGCTGAGCGCGAGCACTCCAAAACCGCCGATGCGAACAACAAGTCGCCGTAAAGCATTGTTTTTATTTATGATTTTTGTCACGTTCATGAGCGCGCGATGACCACAGCTGGAACTGGAAATTTGTCGGAACCGTAATTAGGTGTAGGAAAGCGGTCAATGCGTGGCAGCGGTATGAAGCGGCAATGACGAATAGGCCATTGATGAGCAGAGCAACCGCCGCACTGGACGTCATGCAACGCGCCTCCTCCCAGCGCAGCGGCATATCGTCGTTCATCGTGATGGACGTCATGCGGGCGGCAGCCGCGCGTGAGGCGGCGGGCCATCGGGTTATCCACATGGAAGTCGGCCAGCCCGGAACATCGGCGCCGAAGGCCGCGCGAGAGGCCGTGAAGCGCGCGCTCGACGCTGAAAACCTGGGTTACACGCTGGCGCTCGGCATGCCGGAATTACGTTGCCGGATCGCAGGCCTATATCGCACGTGGTACGGCCTCGACCTTGACCCAGCCCGCGTCGTCGTAACCAGCGGGTCATCGGCAGCCTTCGTGCTCGGTTTCCTGACGCTGTTCGACCAAGGCGCCCGTGTTGGGCTACCATCGCCCGGATACCCTTGCTATCGCCATGTACTGTCAGCCCTGGGCCAACAGCCGGTGATCCTCGAAACCAATGCCGCTAGCCGCTGGATGCCGACACTGTCGCAGGTCGAACGCTCAATCGAGCGTGACCACCTCGACGGACTTCTGATTGCGAGCCCGGCCAACCCGACCGGCACCATGATGGAGCCCGAACGTCTTTCGGCCATCGCAAAGGCCTGTGAAATACGCGGCGTCTGGTTCATTTCGGACGAGATTTACCACGGCCTGAGTTATGGCCTGCCCGACAAAACGGCATTGAGCTTTTCGGATGACGCCATCGTCATCAATAGTTTCTCAAAGTACTTCTCGATGACCGGCTGGCGGGTTGGCTGGATGATCATGCCTGAGCGACTGATACCAGCGGTCGAGCGCCTGGCGCAAAACCTATATATTTCGCCGCCAGCGATTGCCCAGGTCGCGGCCATCGGCGCCTTCGACGGGATCGATGAGCTAGAGGCCAACAAACAGGTCTACCGGGCCAATCGCGACGTTCTCCTGGCAGGATTGCCGAAGGCTGGCCTCGACCAGTTGGTGCCAGCTGACGGTGCATTCTACCTTTACGCCGATGTCAGCCGGTTCACGTCAGACAGCCTCGCATTCGCTAAACAAATGCTCGAGGAGACCGGGATTGCGGCAACTCCCGGCGTTGATTTCGATGAGGCCCGCGGCCTCACCTATCTTCGGTTTTCCTACTCCGGCACGACCGCCGACATGGCTGACGCCGTCACGCGGTTGCAAGGCTGGTCACGTTTGCGGGGGTAAAGGACGCTTGCGTGATCGCCACCCACGGCTTCAACACAATTTGGGAACAAGCAGCACGCGATTGCGTTATGAGTGTGGGAACAATCCATTAGGGGGATTATTATGAAACACATCGCATCTACGGCGGCGCTTGCTCTTACAGCTTTGATCGGCGTTGGCGCTGCCACTCCGGCGGCAGCCCAGCGCAATCAGGTCGAGGTCGGCACACTGACCTGCTCAGGCCAAGGTGGCGTTGGTTACATCATCGGTTCGAAGAAGACGTTTTCATGCCGCTTTGCTTCGGCTCGAGACGGCTATCGCGAGCGCTATACCGCCGTTATCACCAAATATGGCTTGGACGTCGGCATCACCGGGCCGACCACGCTGGTTTGGACCGTGTTAGCTGCTGAACGCCGCTTGACGCCGCGTGCGTTGGCTGGAAATTATGTCGGCGCATCAGCCGACGCTTCGATCATTGTTGGTGGAGGTGCCAATGCACTGGTCGGCGGCTCACGACGTTCGTTCACGCTGCAGCCGTTCAGCGTCCAGGGCCAGACCGGTCTGAACTTGGCGGTTGGCGTATCCGGCCTTAGGCTGCGCTGACGCAACGCAGTGCAGCTAGAACATCAGTCGTCATCCCGGCCAAGGAGGCGCGTTTCAGCGCCGACGATGAGCCGGGATGACGAGTTCGCTTAAAGGGGGCCAGGTCCGGCGCCGCGCTCACGATGACCGCCAAAGCGATGGCCCCGGCCATGGTGTTTGCCACCCATGTCAGCCATCAGCGGTCCGATGACAGCCTTCTGCTCTTCGGTCAGCGACTCGTGAAACGGACGGAACACGGTTGCGAACGCTTTCGACTGCTCGGCCGCCTGCGCCATCCGAGCGCTCATCTGGTCGAGACGATCAGGCAGCGGCGGACGAGCGGCTGATTTTTCACCCGGCTTCTCGCCCTGCTTCTGCGCATTCTGGCGCTTCTCGGCCCACTCCTGCATCTGCTTGGTGCGCATTGCCTGACGGGCACGCATTTGGGCTTCGACCGGGGCCCATAGCTTGGCCTGGGGCTCGGTCAATTTCAAAGCTGCCGTGATCATGGCGATCCGGCCATCCTGTAGCCGCTGCATGGTTTCAGGCGTGTGGCGTTCGCGGCGCATCTGTTGGGCGTAGACGATGCCCGAGGCGGCGGTTGCAACGAGCACCACCGGGATCAATATTTTAGCGAGGCGGTTCATGGGATACTCCTATCCGGGATTGTCCGAATGACATCCCGTATGCTCCTTGAACGAGGCAACTTTGCCGGTTCCGTCTCGTGATTTCCTGTAAAAAGCGCGACCTTACCAAGAGTTAATTCGAAAGCGGCAGCCACGCCGGTTGATCGGTCCCAAGCGGCACCGCCGGTCGATCCCAGTGTGCTGGCGTTGCCGATAGAACGGCTGCGTGGCGCACCCCACGCAGCCGACCGAAGCCCGATGCACTGTCCTCCAGCACATCGGCAACGTCAGCGAGCGTCGGATCGGCCCAGGCAAAGCCATCGTCGAGCCGTCCCAGGCCAGCAATCCACCGGCCGGTTTGCGCCAGCGACACTTGCACATGCCAGCTGCCGCCCTCACGCGCTTGCCGGGCGCGGGCCATCATCGCGCCGAACGCCATCAGGTAGCCCGAGGCATGATCGAGCGCTTGGGCTGGCAATTCCTTCGGCCCTGTGAGCCCTGCGGCTTCGGCCTCCATGTGGTTAAACCCGGTCGTCGTCTGCACCAGCGAGTCAAACCCGCGCCGGTTGGCCCACGGCCCGGTGTGCCCATAGGCCGACAGCGTCACGTAAACGATGCCAGGCCTGATCCGCGCGACGTCCTCGGCTGAAAACCCAAGCGTGGCGATCGATTGCGGTCGATAACCCTGGCTGAAAATGTCGGCATCTTTTACCAAGGCTTGCAAGGTTTCACGGCCCTTCGGCGTTGCCAGATCGACGGGCGCGGAACGCTTGCCACGCCCGGTATCGATCACCAGCCATGGAATCGATGGCAAGTTCGGGCTCGCGATCAGCAACACATCGGCGCCGTGGGCAGCAAGCGTTCGACCGGCGACCGGCCCGGCGATCACCCGCGATAGATCGAGCACGCGCACGCCCGATAGCGGCCGATCCCCTGCCGGTAACGGACGCGGTGCTGCATCACCAATCCGGGTAATTTTCATGAGGGGAAGTGCGGATAGAGCCCGCCCCTGGGGATGCGCCGCCCACTCTTTGGGTGATCGCATGGCAGCGACCACGCCGCCTGCCGCATACACTGCCGTCTCGAAGGCTTCCGCATCCCAACCGCGGAGTGCCGCCTGCACCGCGCCGCGCGTAGGCTCGCATTTCAACACATCAAGAACGGCCTGCCGATGATGAGCAAAATTCGTGTGCAGCCTTAGGTAACGGCCTGCCGCCGCTTCATACACGCCGGCCAGTTCATCCCAGGCTTTCGGTGGTTCCTCGCCAATGATCCGCAGATACCGCTCGCTGCGAAATTCAATCGCCGCATGTCGCATATCGACCGAAACGGTTTGCCGATGGCCCGTCCGTTGGCGCCAGATTTCCGCTGCAGCCAACCCAGTCGCCGCAATCGACACAAGCGCTGCCGTGCCAACCCGGAACGACGATGGCAACTGCGGGTCGACGCCCGTCAACTGCACCTGATCGAGCGCATCGGGTACGCCGCCCCCCAAGCGCCAGAGATCAGCCAGCGGTTTGCTACGCGTCGTCATCGAAGTTTGCTCCAAATCGGCTTTAACAGCCCTTCCCATGAGCAGCGTGTCACGCTACAAGCGCCTCGGATAGGGCGGCTAGCTCAGCGGTAGAGCAATCCGTTTACACCGGATCGGTCGGGAGTTCGATCCTCTCGCCGCCCACCATATTGGTCTCACGCGCGCTGATCGAAGCGCCATAGCGCTTCGGCGCACTGCGACGGCGCGGCCTATCAGGCCGGGGTCGCCTTGCGACCCTGGTGGTCTCACGCGCGCTGATCGAAGCGCCATAGCGCTTCGGCGCACTGCGACGGCGCGGCCTATCAGGCCGGCGACCCGTGGCCGCTGAGCGCATCCGCGCTGGAGTTAAGCCTCACGCGCGCGGATCGTAGCGCCTAGGCGCTTCGGCGCACTGCGACGGCGCGGCCTATCAGGCCGGTGGCACTTGGCCGCTGAGCGCATCCGCGCTGGCGCTGGGTTCGGTGAGTATTCAACTTCATGATCCACTATGCGCCCTTACCCAACAAACCCGCTTGACGATTGCACTTAGCTCACGTAGCAACCTCACATCGCGTTCCCGAGCGCGTTTTATTGGATTGCGGGAGTAGCTCAGCTGGTTAGAGCGCCGCCCTGTCACGGCGGAGGCCGCGGGTTCAAGTCCCGTCTCTCGCGCCAATCCATTCAACGACCACATTGGTTCACGGCCTCATGGCCAGCAAGGCCGGCCCGGGCTGTTAGCCCGCCCCGCCGCAACGCCTTAGCGCACAACGCACAAATCCATGTTGTGTCTGTTGCAGCCGCACTTTAGGCTCCAGCAGAGAACAGAGCTTGCAACGTGGGGACCACCTGAATGATCCGAATTCTTGGGCTTGCGGCGGCAGCGCTCGCAGCCATGACGACTGTCGCCTCCGGCCAAGCCACACTCACGAACATCAAAGCCAGAGGTAACTTGGTCTGCGGCACGTCCCAGGGTGTGCCCGGATTTTCGTTTCCCGATGACAAAGGCAAGTGGACCGGCTTCGATACCGACATGTGCCGCGCGCTGTCGGCTGTGATCTTCGATGATCCCGACAAGGCGCGCTACGTCTCGCTGTCCTCCAAGGATCGGCTGATCGCACTCCAGTCGGGTGAAATCGACGTGCTCTCGCGCACCACGACGTGGTCGTCGGCCCGCGACGCCAGCCAGGGCGTGATCTTCACGGCTGTGAACTTCTACGACGGCCAAGGCTTCCTTGTGCGCAAGTCGTCGAACATCAAGACCGGTAAGCAACTCGACGGGGCGACCGCGTGCGTTAGCTCCGGCACGACGAATGAGCTCAATCTAGCTGACTTTGCCCGCGCCAACGGCATCAAGCTGCAGGTGTTGACGTTCTCCGACACCAATGAGACCGGCAAGGCCTACGAATCCGGTCGCTGCGACGTCTACACCACCGACCGCTCGCAACTCGTCGCCAACCGGCTGAAATTCAAAGATCCCAACGAACATTTCCTGCTGCCAGATGTAATCTCCAAGGAGCCGCTGGGCCCATGGGTCCGTCGCGGCGATGAGCATTGGATGACCCTCGTGCGCTGGACCTTGTTTGCGATGATCAACGCCGAGGAATTGGGCGTTACATCTGCCAACGTCGATGAAATGCTGAAATCTCCCAATCCCGAGATCAAGCGCCTGCTTGGCACCGAAGGCAACGGCGGCGAACAGTTCGGACTGACCAAGGACTGGGTGGTGCGCATTCTCAAGCACGTTGGCAACTACGGCGAGTCATTTGACCGGCATCTCGGGCCCGCAACCCGCATTGGTCTTGATCGCGGCCCCAACAATCTGTGGACCAAGGGGGGGCTTCAGTATGCCCCGCCGATCCGATAAGCCGTCACGCCCCATTTGAGCCGCGGCGTGACGCCGTTGCCCGTTGCATCGCAGCACCGGCTGGTTTACCCACTGTTCCAGGCTAGGGGCATCTAGAGTCCACCGACACGAGACGCGACCATGAACAACACAGCCTACACCGCGCTGCTGCTGCGCGATTACCTGCCGATTGTAATCTTCATCGGCGTCGCGTTGGCAATCGGCCTCGCGCTGATGGTGGTGCCGTTCTTGATCGCAGTTCGCAACCCGGACCCGGAAAAAGTCTCGGCCTACGAGTGCGGCTTCAATGCTTTCGACGACGCCCGCATGAAATTCGACGTGCGGTTTTATCTCGTGTCGATCCTGTTCATCATTTTCGACCTAGAAGTCGCGTTCCTGTTTCCCTGGGCGGTCGCTTTCAAGGAGGTCGGTTCACTCGGCTTCTGGTCGATGATGACGTTCCTGGGCGTGCTCACCATCGGCTTCATCTACGAATGGCAAAAGGGAGCCCTCGAATGGGATTGATTGTTCCTCCCCAACCCGTGTTCGATAAGCTCGCCGAAGGCGCTGGCACCATCTCGCGTCCGAACGATCCGTTCTTCACCGGCGTGTCGAACGAGTTGGCCGACAAGGGCTTTCTCGTCACCACCACCGACGATCTGATCAACTGGGCTCGCACCGGCTCGCTGATGTGGATGACGTTTGGCCTCGCCTGCTGCGCCGTCGAGATGATGCAGGCCTCGATGCCGCGTTACGATCTCGAACGCTTCGGCTTTGCCCCGCGCGCGTCCCCACGTCAATCGGACGTGATGATCGTTGCCGGCACACTGACCAACAAAATGGCCCCGGCGCTCCGCAAGGTCTACGACCAAATGCCGGAGCCGCGCTACGTGATCTCGATGGGCAGTTGCGCCAACGGTGGCGGTTACTATCACTATTCCTACGCCGTAGTCCGCGGCTGCGACCGGATCGTGCCGGTCGACGTCTATGTGCCAGGCTGCCCGCCGACCGCGGAAGCCTTGCTCTACGGCGTGCTGCTGTTGCAGCGCAAGATCCGGCGCACCGGTACGATTGAAAGGTGACGACTTTGACATCGGAACAACTCATCACCCTTCAGTCGTTGGCATCGGCGGCGGTTGGCACCGCGCAACTGAACAGTTCCATCGCGTTCGGTGAATTGACCCTCATTGTCACGCGCGACAGCATTACGGACGTGCTCACCCAACTGCGCGATGGCGAGGGCTGCAAGTTCGAGATCCTGCTCGACATTTGCGGCGTTGATTACCCGGCACGGCCGAACCGCTTCGATGTCGTCTATCACCTGCTTTCGCCACGCCTCAATCAGCGCATCCGCGTCAAGTTGGAGACCAACGAGACCGACGCGGTAGCAAGCGTGATCCCGGTGTTCCCGGCGGCCAACTGGTACGAGCGCGAAGCCTACGACATGTACGGCATCTTGTTTTCCGGCCACCCCGACCTACGCCGCCTGCTCACCGACTACGGCTTCCAGGGCCACCCGCTGCGCAAGGACTTCCCCCTCACCGGCCACGTCGAAGTACGCTACGACGACGAAGCCAAGCGCGTCGTCTACGAGCCGGTGAAACTGACCCAGGACTTCCGCTCGTTCGACTTCGAAAGCCCCTGGGAAGCCGCCCGCTACGTGCTCCCCGGCGATGAGAAAGCGGGCGTCGCGCCAACGCCACCGAAGGCTGGTTGAAGCGAGGTTGGCGCGCACTTTTCCATCAAGGTCGGCCGGGGTCAGTGACTGAATTTAGATAATGTCTTGTCATGGTTGAAATCCAGGGACCTATGGGGTCAGTTGCCGATTTGGCATAAAGCCTTGTAATCGTTGAAATTTCGTCGAAGCGGCAACTGTCCCGTTCCATCGCCCTGCCCCACCAGCCCACCTCCCCACTGCCGTCATCCCGGCGGAGGCCGGGACCCACGGCAGCGTCCAACACGCTTAATGTCTCGGCAAAAGAGCAAAGCCGCCACGTCCGCTTATCAACGCGCGCACCGCCCTCGTTGATGCTTGTCGTAGGTCCCGGCCTCCGCCGGGATGACGGCACGGGGGATGAGAGATCGAACGTCGAAACGTAGTCCGAGTAGGGCACGTTCAGGGGGGACCTACGGGGACAGTTACA
>JANOYV010000103.1:0-45820 GCA_031429105.1 Hyphomicrobiaceae bacterium
TTGCCGGCATTGCCGGAGCTGTTCGAAGGTCGGTCGCTGCCACCACGGCGCGCGAACGCATCGCCCAAGGGCGCCATGGCGACAGCCACAGCACTCAGTAGCAGTGCTAACTTGCGAACAATATCGACCGGTTGGTACATCGAACGCGTCCCATCCTCAGTGAAGCACTTAGGGTTGCACGGGGCCGACAAATGCAAAAACGTCAGTTCTGCTCTTGAGCTTTGCGACAATCGCGGTTGCATCGGCTTTATCGCCTGCGATCCGCACACGATAAACGCCGCCAGCCTTGGGTCCATCAACCATGGTAGCCTTCAACTCGGACAAGGCAGTCGTCAGTGCCGCAGCGGTAACGCCAGGCTGCAGCGAGACCAGCGCTTGAACACCCTCGGTCGTCGCAGTTGCCGGTCCGCCGGACGCAGTCTGATAACCGCCAGTGCTCTTGGAGTTGATCAACGTTCCAATGGCTGCCGCCTGCACGACAAGGACAAGCGCGGCTGCTGCTGCCGCCATGCCCAATGCCTTGGGCGACAGGCTGCTGACAAAGCCAGCGATACTCTCCCAGATCGATGCCGGTGACGGCACCGCGATGCTGCGTGGCTGGCTGGTGTTGGCAACCGACGCCATCAGACGATCGAGGTTCGCCGAACTTGGCGTGACGATTGCCTCGTTGCCGGAAATCGCAGCCTCCCGCTCGTCACGGGCAAGCGCGACGTGGGCGGCAGCCTCCGGGTGCGTTTCCAGGTACCGCGTGACCCGAGTTGTCTCGCTGCGCGAGAGCGTGCCAGCGACGAGCCAAGGTAGCATCGCCTCGATCTCTTCCGCTTCGGTCAGCGGCTTGGTGTTTGGTGCAGGCTTCATCACGGCCATCCTCGATCAACACCGGCTGCGATCAGCAATTCGGAGAGTTTTTTGCGGGCATAGAACATACGTGTTTTGACTGTTGCTTCCGGGATGCTGAGAATTTCGGCAACCTCGGTGACGCTGCGTTCCTGGTAATAAACAAGGTCCATAACCGATTTGTGGTCTGCACTCAGTTGGTTGACGCAAGTACGGATCACGTGCGCCTTATCGAGCTTCTGCAAACTCACCTCGGGCGTATCGCTGTCATCTGCGATCTGCTCGGCAACCTCCTGGTCGACGCCTGAGGTCTCACTGCGTTTGCGCAAAGTGCTGATCGCCTTGTTATGAGCGATCGACAACATCCAGGTCAGTGGCGCTGAGCGCGCTTCGTAGCGTGCCGCATTCTGCCAAACCGCCAAATAAACCTCGTTCATCACTTCCTCCGCGATCGCTTCATTGCGCAGCTGCCGCACGAGGTACCGATAAAGGCGCACGTGCGTCAGTCCGTAAAGGTGGCGCACCGCTTGGCGGTCACCCTTTGCAATCGCTGCAATCAATTTCGCTTCGGGCCCGTCTGCATAAGCAGGTGAGCCGCCAGGGTGTTCCATGTCTCGCATTGCCATTGCTGTCAGTTGAGACGCGCCGCCTGCGCGAAAGGTTCAAAGGGTGGTGCGATCATAGGCTGGAATAGCGCTGCTTCAACTATGGAAATGCGTTTTGCAGCCGTTGCGAAGGCCGTGATTTGTTTCGAAGGCTGATGCAACTCCTTGAACCGATCGGTTCCCTCCGGCGACTGAAGATGTGCGGGGATGCTCAGCTGGATGATAACTCGCCCCCAACCAACAGACGAGGCCTCCGCGAAATTCGAAACGTAACATTTGGCCAGGAGTTAAAAATGATCGTTCAGCGAAAAGAATCCTCGACTGAGGATCCGGAAACAAGTCACTGTAGAGATAAAAAATGCAGCGGGACGAAAATGAAAACCACGGCAGGCAATCGTCGGACAATTGTTTACAAAGTAGGCAGCGGCTTTTTTGCCTCTTTTCGTCAACGTGCGATGTCGATTGGCGCGGCTATGTTAGCGTTCAGCGGCATAGTAGCAACCAGTGGCGTGGCCCAGGATCGCAGCGTAATCCAGCGCGGCGATGCCGTCGTGACTGGCTTTGCGGGGACCGTTGCCCCAACTGATACGCCGAAGGACGCTCATCCTCTCGATTACACCTTCATCGACCTGAAAGGGCTGACCGCGCAAATTTTTGATTTATCGAACCTCGGCAGCGGACCAAGTGGTCAATTGGCCGACGCCCCGGTCAAGTTCAAGGCAACAGCGGGCCAGATCGGCCATGTCTTTGGCATCGCCTTCGAAGGCGATGGCGTGCGTGCGACGCCAAACATCTATCTGTCGGCTTCATCGCTTTTCGGCTTGCAGCTGGTCAAACCGCAGGGCGGGGAAACACGACGCATTCTTGCTGGTGAACCCGGCGCGAAGTTTATGGCGGGCCAGTTCGGCCCTGATCGGGGCGGCCCAGGCAGCATCTATAAGGTTGACGGTCGCACTGGGCAAATTTCGTTGTTTGCCAACGTGCAGCATAACGGTCGCGCCAATAGTGCGCCGGGCCTTGGGAATATGGCCTATGATTCCCGCACAAAACAGCTGTTCGTATCAAACCTGGAAACCGGCATGATCCATCGCCTGACGATGGACGGTCGTGAACGCGATGTCTTCGATCACGGTCGCGACGGGCGGCGGCGCGCTGGTCTGGCCCCGGTCGACTATGATCCATCGCTACGCGTTGGGATTGAAAGCCCCTTGTTCAACACTGAGGAAACGTCAACCTGGGGCTTCGCGCCCAAGGCGCGCATGACCTTTGGTTTGGCGATTCAGAACAAGCGTCTTTACTATTCGGTCGCTGAAGGACCCCAGATCTGGTCGGTCGGCATTGACGACGAAGGTGATTTCGCCAAGGACGCTCGGCTCGAACTTAGCGTCAACGATACACCCGCAGCGCAAGTCGTTACTGCAATTCAGTTTGACGGTTCCGGGCTGATGTATCTGAGCCAGCGCGGTGAATTTACCGGCTCCTACGATTACCAGCTGTTTGCCAAGCCACAGCAGTCTGTTGTCCTTCGTTACAGCTGGGATGAGCAAAAGCGCCAATGGGTCGATGTTCCGGAAGAGTATGCCATCGGCCTCGCACCTGAGCATCGTGCCACAGTTGGCGGTATCGCCCTCAACTATGGCTACGACCGCAACGGTCGTATCAACTACGGCGCGTGCCGCCAAACCCTATGGACAACCGGCGAATACCTGCGTTCCGGCGAAGACCTAAAGCGCGTGGCGACCGGCGGGCCTGCCATTGTTCATGGCTTGCAGGGCAACTACAAGTCGAAGGTGCGCCCTGACAACGAGCCACCGTTCGAGAGCTGGTTCGTCGATTACGACGGCCGGTTCGATGATGCCGAAATTAACGGTCATATCGGTAACGTCGGCATCTTCAATCCATGCGAAGGCAGTGTCGGCGTTGAGCGTGCTGCAGCCGCCATGCTGATTCCGGCCGTCGTGCCGGGTGAGCCAAACATCTTGATTGAAAAGCTGTGCTTCACGACCGGGCACGGTGGCCGCGTAAGATGCGTGATTACGGTGCGCAATACCGGCGGTGCGGTGCCTATTGAGGACATCGTATTCATCGAAGACACACGCGTTCTCTACGGCCCTTGGGCCAATCGCCCCGTGATCATTTCGGAGTTCCGCGAGGATCGTCCGGGCTGGCTGTGCACGCCAGCAGGCGGAATTGAGTTCAACTGCCGACTATCGGCGGCAGATCTGATGCCGGGCGCCTTCCGATCGATTGAAGTGTGGGTCGATACGCGCGATCTCATACTCAACGGCAACTACGGGTTCCGCAACTGCGCAATCCTGCGTCATCCGAATGGCTCAGGCCGCGCCTGCTACAATGGCGGCACCGACATCGTTGTCGAAAAGACTGGACCGCTCTCATGCAAGCCCAACGGCAAGTGCAGGTACGGTCTGACGATCACCAACAATGGCGATGAGCCATTCAACAGCGGCGTTTTGTTGACCGATCAAATGACGATCGGTGGTGCGCCTTTGAATGCGCCGATCACGTCGATCGCGCCGCCACTTGGCTGCAGCCCTGATCCAACGCAAGTGCCGTTCGCCTGCGTGGCGAACGTCTCGTTGGCTCCGGGCGCCAGCCAAACAACGTGGATTGAAATCCAGATCCCGCCGGGTACAGACGGGCAGATTGTGCAGAATTGCTTCGGTGCAAGTGACCCTTGGTTAGTGTCAAACAACGACTATTTTGGCAATCTGTTCAGGCGTACCAAGCATGGCCCTAAGGGTGAGCACGGCCACTACAGCTGCGTGCGCACGCCGATTGACTGGCCGGAACAGCCCAAGGATCAAGGAACCTATATTCCTGTTCCTCCAGGTGGTGGCACTTATACGCCAAACGACCCGGTTTGCTGGGATGGAAAAATCCCAACACGTGGCGGGCGGTGTGTGTGCCCGGGTAACACGTATTGGAATGTCGAAACTGCAAGTTGCAGACCACCAAACCGCGGCTGTTATGATCCGTCGCGGACGATGCCGAACGACCAATGCTGCCCGATCGGCACGCGTTGGGACGGCGAAACACGCTCGTGCCGCCCCAAGATCCAACGCGGCTGTATCGACCCTTCACGGCAGATGCCGAACGATGGTTGCTGCCCGGTTGGCACGCGTTACAACTGGGAGACCAAGTCTTGCCGTCCGCCAGTTCAGACGTGCGAGGGTGGCCGTCCGCCGTTGCCGAACGGACTTTGCGCCTGTCCGTCGGGCACGCGATGGGATCCCTACACCCGGTCATGCGGCAAGCGCGGTGATGAAACCGGGGGCAAGTGCCCGGATGGATCACCGAAGCGTTGGGGTGGCCAGTGTCGTTGCCCAGAGGGCACCGTCTGGAACATCGCGACGCAAAGCTGTTTCGTTCGGGAGACCCCGCGGTGCCAACCACCGGCCGTCTTCAATCCTGCAACCAAAACTTGCGACAAGGTGGTGGTGCCACGTTGTCCGCTGAACCAGCCGTTCTACAATGCCCAGACAAAGCGGTGCGAGCGTCGGGGTGGTGATGATCAGCCGGGCTGCAAGCCAGGGCAGGTGATGACCAACGGGCAATGCACGACTCCGCCAAAACCGGGGACTGACTGCAAACCGGGGCAGGTGACGATCAACGGGCAATGCACGACTCCACCGAAACCCAGTGCCGATTGCAAGCCTGGGTTCACAAAAACGACAAGTGGTGCCTGTCTGCCGAACTCGGTCGCGCAGAGGTGCTTGGAAGGCGAGGTCAAGCAGCGCGACGGTAGTTGTAAGCCCCTGCTGGCTAAGCCGACAGCCAAGGTCGAAACCAAGACGCCTCCAAAAAGGAAGCCTGACCGTGTGCAGGTGCCGAAGAAGATTGATCCGGCGCCAAAGCGGACGTTGCCCAACAAACCGGTGATTAGTAAGCAGCCGGTTACCAAACGGGTGCCAGGGCCGTTAAAGAAGCAGCCGAGTTAGTCGGGCGCAGCTCACTTCAAGGTTTCAAACCGCAAACAACAAAAGCAGGCAGAGTCATCTGCCTGCTTTTTTATGGGCCTCGCTCGAGGTCGTCACTGGCGATTGATTTGGGTGTCGATCCGCCAGTGGTTATCAGCCAGACGCAAAAAAGGGAGCCCAACCGGCTCCCTTTTTCTTTAATTACCTGAGTTAACTGAAATCTCACTCAGCCGAACTGACCACCGGTCGCGAGGCGCGATATTGTGGACGGCTCTGGGTCGTTCGGCGAACCATCGGCTGCTTTTCCGTCTCGCTGCTGGCGATTGGTGCGCCGCCCTGGAAGCGCTGCCAAGTAACGGTCACTTTGGTACCAACCGGCACGCGATCATAAAGCTCAACGACGTCCTGATTGTACATGCGGATACAGCCTTTGGAAACCGGCTGACCGATGGTCCATGGCGCGTCGGTACCGTGGATGCGATAGGCGCTGGAGCCGAGATAGAGGCCGCGTACCCCGAGCGGGTTCATTGGATGGCCGCCTGGGACCCACATTGGCAACCGCGGGTTTTCTGCGCGCATGGTGGGGGTCGGCGTCCACGATGGGTTGACGCGTTTCTGGGTGATCGACATTACGCCCTGCCAACGGCTCTGTTCGCGTGGGATGGCGATCGGGTAGCTGATCGCCTCGCCTTGGCGAACCACATGATAGATCCGGCGGTCACCGAAGCTCACAACGAGTTCCCCGGCCCGGTACGTTGGGCTAAACCGCACGGCCTCACGACCGCTGCCGCCAACGGTGCTACTGCCACCCCAATCCCAGCTCTGGGCAGAAGCCGATGCTGTAACGGCGACAAGGCCGGTAAAGCTTACGGCTGCAAGAAGGGCAGCATGGCGAACAAGCTTACGAAGGATCATCTCGTGAGGCTCCTTATAGGGTTCTTCTCGATGCCATCTCGTTGGATGAGCATGGATGCGCGAATGGTGTCGGCATCCTGAACGGTCATAGTGAACAGAAGGTATACGCCCGAGCCTTGGGCTTGAGATAGCGCAGCAAAGACACACGCTCTGTGCTTTCGAATGACTTCGCGAGCATAAGGTTCCAGTTTGACTGGGTCTCGGCAATGAAACGGCGATATGCAGGGGCGATATGCGGAATTTACAGGGCAAGTGGTTGACAAATTAAAGAAACAAAATTAGAACAAATAATGAACATAGAGAGTGAAAGCACACGTAATGTTGATCGGTTGCTTGGATAAGTCGCGTTCCACTGACGTCGTCTTGGATGAGTCGTCTGGAAAACAGTCGTTAATTGATGGACTGCGGGCACATATCGGTCGAATCGAGGGAGGTGCAACCCTCTCGGCAGCGTCTTCCTGCCCATCGGCCCATTGGATGCTGGGGGTGCCAGAGATTGATACGCTGCTTGGGTCAGTTGGTCTTAATGTAGGTGGTGTTCACGAGATCAGATGCGCTCCTCCTGGAGGACGTGGGGGGGGCGCTGCGGCAGCAACCATTGCTCAACGTTTGTTTGGCCTACTTTTAGGTGTGCGACGTGTCATCGCTTTGAAGCATGACGGACCCGTGTTTTGGGCGGCACCTTTGAGTGCATGCAACGAAACAGGCACACTCTATAGTCACGGTCTGAAAGATCTGGGTCTTGATCCGGGCCATCTAATCATCGTCACGCCGCGCAAGAATCAGGATGTGCTTTGGGTGCTTGAGGAGGCGCTGCGCTCTGGATGCGTGTCGATGGTCCTGGGCGAGGTGGGCGCTATAAGTGCAACGGCCTCTCGCCGTCTGTCACTTGCAGCCGCTGAAGCGCAGTGCCCCTGCATCCTTGTTTCATCGCCAGGAAGCCTGCCTGCAGTCGCGGTCGCAACACGCTGGCAAGTGGCGCCAAGGCCTGGGGGCGAAAACCCCCTCGATCCTGCAACTCCCGGTGCCCGCCGCTTTTCGCTCACGCTTGAACGGTGCCGATCTCAGCCCTTGGCATCAAACAGGATTGATTTCGCAGTGGAATGGTCAGATGGCGCGCGTTGTTTCCGTATGGTTGCCGCAGTTCCCGATCGAGCGTCTGCGCCGGAGTTTGCAGCGTTCCCCTCGCATGAGAGCCAGCAGCGCATCGCCCGACCAGCGGCATAGGTTGCGTTTGCCGCTGGCTCTGGTCGACAGCGGGACGCGGGGCATCGTCATCACTGCCATCAACGGCAGTGCGGCGGCAGCTGGCGTTGCCGTTGGACAATCCCTTGCCGATGCTAGAGCGGCACTACCCGTGTTGCACACTCGTCCGGCCCAGCCTGCAAACGATCACGCAGCCCTTGAGGAGCTGACCCGGTGGGCTGGGCGCTATGGTCCGTTGCGCAATATCGAAGGTCGTGATGCGATCTGGGTTGATATCAGCGGGGTTGACCACCTGTTCGGCGGCGAAGCGCACCTGCTGTCAGACCTGCAAAGGTGTCTCAAGGCATCGGGCTTCACTTGTCGCCTTGGTCTTGCCGATACAGGAGCTGCCGCCTGGGCTCTCGCCCGCTTCGGCCATGGTCCGATCTCGATGGCATCGCAGGGGAGTACGAAAACGGCTCTCGAAGGCCTGCCGGTCGAAGCGCTGCGGCTGACGCCGCAAACCGTGCTCTTGCTGAGGCGCCTTGGTCTCTACCGCATCGGCCAGCTGTATAGCTTGCCGCGTGCGAGCCTAGCGCGGCGCTTTCGTGAGGTTCGAGGCGGTGGCGGAACCAGCGGTGGGGGGCTTGCTGACGCGGTCGTTCTACGTCTCGATCAAGCACTCGGTGGCATCCGCGAGCCGCGGCCACCGCTTATGGTGTTGCCCTGCCGCGTTGCCCGGCAAGTGTTTGCCGAGCCGCTGGTGACGAGTGCTGGCATCGAGACTGCGGTCGAAGCCGCCATGGCCGCGTTGTGCGCTCTACTCGCTGACGCTGGCGAAGGCGTGCGTCAACTCCGTCTCACGCTTTATCGCACCGACAGCACGTATGCGGCCACCGAGATCGGCACGAGTAGCCCAAGCCGCGACAAAGCTCACCTTTCGGGATTACTCGGCGAAAAGCTCGCTGGCATCGATCTCGGTTTCGGCGTCGATGTCGTAAGCCTTGAAGCCATTGTCGTCGCAGCCCTTGATGCCACGCAGGCAGGCCTTGGCGCCAAGCCCCGTAGGCTCGGCGCACAAGGATTGGCTCAGCTCGTGGACCGGCTGGCCAATCGGGTGGGCACGTCGTCGATCTATCAACTCGCGGCTGTGCCCAGTCACATCCCCGAGCAGGCCGAGTGCCGGATGCCGGTTTCGCAGAACCGTCAACGGCTCGACGATAAAGTCGATGGTTTATCATGCGCGACTAAGCCGCCCCGCCCGCCGTTCTTGCTCAGTCGACCAGAGGCCATCACCGTTATTGCCGAGGTGCCGGAAGGGCCGCCGCGGCAATTCCTGTGGCGCAGGGCCAGCCATCGCATCATCAAGGCTGAAGGCCCCGAGCGGATTGCCCCTGCCTGGTGGCAAGGCATCGGGGTTGGCGATGGCCCGAGTGTTCTGCGTCCGCGCGACTACTACCGGATCGAGGACGATCACGGTGGCCGCTACTGGGTGTTTCGGGAGGGCGTTTACGGCAGCGATGCGGATGATCGCCAACCAGTCTGGTACGTGCACGGGCTATTCGGTTGAGAAGGTGTCATCATGAACGATAGCACCACCATCGCCCGATTGCCGACGCGCGCTAAACCACCGCAGACACCCCCGGCCTACGCTGAGCTGCAGGTGACGACGAACTTCACCTTTCTCGAAGGCGGCTCGCATCCGCAGGAACTGGTGGCGCAGGCTAAGGCGCTGGGGCTCGATGCAATTGCCGTAACCGATCGCAACACGTTGGCTGGTGTCGTGCGCGCGCACGTGGCGGCAAAGCAAGTTGGCATCAGACTGATTGTCGGGGCACGGCTCGTATTCACCGATGGCACGCCGGACCTATTGTGCCTGCCAACCGACCGGGCGGCCTACGGGCGTCTTTGCCGTCTGCTGTCCACGGGACAGATGCGTGCGCCGAAAAGCCAGTGCCATTTGACGATTGAAGATCTGGCAATGGCTGCCGAAGGTCAGATCCTGATTGCGCTGCCGCCTGTCGATTGGGCATGGGGCGATCCATCGGCGCCCACATCGATCAAATTCGCGAGCGATCTGCGCCGCCTGAGTAAATTGCCCGCGTCCGCGTTCTACCTTTCGGCATCCTGCCTCTATCGGGGGCAGGATCGGGCGCGGCTCGCAGCCCTTCACCTGTTGGCACAGGTCTGTGGCTTGAATATCGTAGCGACAGGTAATGTGCTCTATCACGCGAGCCATCGTCGCCCCCTGCAAGATGTGCTCACCTGCATCCGCGAGGGCGTTGTGATCCGTGCTGCGGGGTTGCGGCTTGAAGCCAATGCCGAGCGCCATCTGAAAACACCAATGCAAATGACATGGCTGTTTCGCGGATACGCGCACGCCATTACCCACGCTGTTGCCATTGCACGCGCCTGCACCTTTTCGCTCGATGAACTTGTCTATGAGTACCCCGACGAACCGGTGCCGCCGGGTACCAATGCCCAATCGCACCTCGAAGCGTTGACGGCTGAGGGAGCGCGCTGGCGGTTCCCTGATGGGGTGCCGCCCAAAATTGCCGAAACGATTACCCGCGAACTCGCCCTCATTGCGACGTTGAACTACGCACCTTATTTTCTAACCGTGCACGACATCGTCCACTTTGCCCGCTCGCGCGATATTCTGTGCCAGGGGCGCGGCTCGGCTGCCAACTCCGCCGTTTGTTATTGCCTCGGCATCACGGCGGTTAATCCGGTTGAAGTCGATCTCCTGTTCGAGCGGTTCGTCGCGCCTGAACGCCGAGAGCCGCCTGACATCGACGTCGACTTCGAGCACGAACGGCGCGAGGAAGTCATCCAGTATATCTACAAGCGCTACGGTCGTGATCGCGCCGGGTTGGCTGCAACCGTCATCTCCTATCGGGCACGTTCGGCAGTGCGTGAGGTTGGCCGCGCGATGGGCTTGTCTGAGGATACGGTCGCAACCCTTGCCGGCCAAGTCTGGGGCACGCGATCTGGTGGCGCGCTGCCAGAGAAGTATGTGCGCGATGCGGGCCTCGATCCTGATGACCCGATGCTATCAGCCGTGCTCGAACTTGCCGACGAGCTGATCGGTTTCCCCAGGCATCTGTCGCAGCACGTCGGCGGGTTTATCCTGACGCGGGGACCGTTGATCGAAATCGTGCCGGTCGGCAACGGCGCCATGGCCGATCGCACATTCATCGAATGGGACAAGGACGACATCGACGCGCTCGGCCTGCTCAAGATCGATGTTTTGGCACTTGGCATGTTGTCGTGCATCCGACGCGCATTCGATCTGTTGGCGAACCATCACGCCCGACCGATGAGCCTTGCCGCCGTCCCGCGTGAGGATCCGATTGTTTACGACATGCTGTGCAACGCAGACTCGATTGGCGTGTTCCAGGTCGAAAGCCGGGCACAAATGAATATGTTGCCGCGGCTTAAGCCTCGCACCTACTACGACCTCGTGATCGAGGTTGCGATCGTGCGTCCAGGGCCAATCCAAGGCGATATGGTGCATCCCTATCTGCGTCGGCGCGATGGCATCGAGCAAGAGCATTATCCCTCGCCCGCCCCCGAGCATGGCCCAGCCGATGAGTTGCGCCAGATCCTCGGCAAAACGAAGGGCGTGCCGCTGTTCCAGGAGCAGGCGATGCGGATTGCGATGGTGGCGGCGCAGTTCAACGGCGCCGAGGTCAACGAGTTGCGTCGCGCGCTCGCAACCTTCCGGCGGCGCGGCACCATCGGTCTGCTCGAGGAAAAAATGGTCTCGGCGATGGTGGGCCGTGGCTATGATCGAGGTTTTGCCGAGCGCTGCTTCAACCAGATCAAGGGCTTCGGAGAATACGGGTTCCCCGAAAGCCACGCGGCAAGCTTCGCGCATCTGGTCTATGTCTCGTCCTGGCTGAAGTGCCATTATCCGGCAGCCTTTTGCTGCGCGATCCTCAATTCCCAGCCGATGGGCTTTTATGCGCCAGCCCAACTGGTGCGGGACGCGCGCGAGCATGGCGTGGCGGTTGCGGAACCGGATGTGAATTTGAGCGCCTGGGATGCGACGCTTGTGCCGGGGGCAGTTCCGAACGCGCCGTTGTTGCGTCTAGGGTTGCGCCAGATCGACGGGCTGCCACTGGCCGATGCCCAAGCCATTTTGGCGGACCGCGACGCCAGGGGGCCGTTCCGCACGGTTCGGGACCTATGGAGCCGGGTTCGGGTGCCTCGCGCGACAATTGAGAAAATCGCTTCTGCCGATGGCATGCGTTCGCTCGGGCTTGATCGGCGGCAGGCGTTGTGGGAGGTGCGCGCCTTGGGGCTTGATGCGCCGTTGCCGTTGTTTGCCGCCTGTGGCGCCGACGAAATGGGCGTTGAACCTCAGGTCGATCTGCCTGTCATGGCATTGTCCGAACACGTGGTCAACGACTACCAGACGCTGCGCCTGTCGCTCAAGGCCCATCCTTTGAGCTTTCTGCGTGCACGACTAACGGCTGAGCGTGTGGTCAACTGCAAACAGCTCTCACACCTAAAAGACGGTGCCTATGTTGCGGTGGCCGGCGTCGTGCTGGTCAGGCAGCGACCGGGATCGGCCAAGGGTGTTGTCTTCATGACCCTCGAAGATGAGACCGGGGTTGCCAACACTGTGGTCTGGCCAAAAGTGCTTGAACGTTTCCGCACGGTCGTCATGGGTGCGCGGTTGATTTTGATCAAAGGGCAGGTGCAGCGGCATAACGCGATTATTCACGTGGTTGCAAAAAGCCTCGAGGATCGCAGCGACTGGCTGCTCGATTTGTCGCCCATGTCGCAATCAATGCCGATCCCGATCGCCAATGCCGACGAGGTCCTGCGGCCTGAACCAGGTCTTCAACGGGTTAAATCAGAGCCTGGTCACCTGCGACATCCACGCGAGGTCCGCATCATGCCGAAAGGGTCAGCAGCGATTCTGCCCAAATCACGGGATTTCCATTGATGGAAAAATCGCGCACTTTGAAACCATCGGATCGTCGTTCAAAGGGTTCACTGGATGATACGTTTCAACGGCCTCGGTCTGCTGACTGCCGTCGCACTTTGTTTGGGCAGTCAGGTGGTCCCGGCATTTTCGCAACGGGGCGCCATAGCACCGGAAGCCGGATCAGGGCGCATAGAACGGCCGCTCCAGCAGGCACAAACGTACATGGTCTCGGCGGCCAATCCGCTAGCGGTCGATGCCGGTGTCGAGATGCTGAAGGCTGGCGGCAGTGCGGTCGATGCGGCCATCGCCGTTCAACTCGTGCTCAATCTCGTAGAACCGCAATCTTCAGGGTTAGGCGGAGGTTCATTCCTGCTGCACTGGGACGCCAAGACGCAGGCCGTGACGACTTACGATGGCCGCGAGATGGCACCCGCCAGCGCCAAGCCCGACCGTTTCCTGCGTGATGGCAAACCACTGCCGTTCGATACGGCGGTGCATTCCGGCCTCAGCGTCGGCGTGCCCGGCACGCCGCGCCTGTTGGAAGCCGTCCATCGGGAGCATGGTCGATTGCCATGGGCACAACTGTTCGATCCAGCGATACGGCTTGCGGCAAGCGGGTTCGCCGTTTCCACCCGGCTCAATCTGCTGTTGCACTGGATGGGGGCTGCCAACTTCGATGCCGCAGCCCGCGCGTACTTTTTCGATACCGGTGGACGGCCGCATCCAGTTGGACACCAGCTTGCTAATCCGGCCTTTGCCGCAACGCTGAAAGTGCTGCGCGATGGCGGTGCAGATGCCTTCTATTCCGGCCTCATTGCCGGTCAAATTGTCGAGGCCGTATCGAAAGCGCCGACCGCGCCCGGCGATCTGAGGGTTGCCGATATGGCGGCCTATACGATCGAGAACCGCGCGCCCTTGTGCACGGAATATCGTGGATACCGAATTTGCGGCATGGGGCCGCCATCGTCGGGCGGGCTCGCGGTTGCTCAGACTTTGAAACTGCTCGAACACTACGATCTGGGCAAAGGCCCACGTGCCGCCCTGAACGGCCAGGCATTGCATCTGATCGCAGAGGCCGAAAAGCTCGCCTTCGCCGACCGGGATTTCTACATCGGCGATCCAGCCTTCGTCCGCGTCCCTATGGGTATGCTCGACACTCCCTACATCGACCTGCGCCGACAGCTTATCGATCCGAAGGTCGCCATGGCGCGACCAAAGGCCGGTCGACCGCCCGGCACGCAGGCGCACCTGCCCGGCGACGATGCGACGCGCGAAAGTATCGGAACCAGCCACATTTCTATTGTCGATTCCGCTGGCAACGCCGTTTCCATGACAACGACGATCGAAGCAGCCTTCGGGTCGCGCATTATGGCGGGTGGGTTTTTGCTCAACAACGAGTTGACCGACTTCTCGTTCCGCCCCAGCGACGGCAGCGGTCGGCCGATCGCAAATGCCGTCGGGCCGGGCAAACGCCCGCGCAGTTCGATGGCACCGACGTTGGTATTCGATCCTAGCGGCAAGCTGATGGCTGTGCTCGGATCGCCCGGCGGCAGTCGCATCATCCTCTATGTTGTCAAGGCGGTGGTCGGGTTGATCGACTGGCAGTTGGATGCACAGGCTGCGACTGCGATGCTCAATTTCGGCTCGCGTGGTGGCGCCTTCGAAATTGAATTCGATCCTGCCTTTTCGATCGATGCGATACTGCGACCGTGGATCTCACCGCCAGCACTTTGGTATGCCTTGAAAGTGCGACCTTATGGGCACCGGATTGCGCCAGACTTGATGACATCGGGCTTGCAGATCATTCGTGTGCGTGGTGATCGCCTGGAGGGCGGATCAGATCCACGCCGCGAGGGCACCTCACGCGGCGAATAGGTGCTTGTTCAATGCAGGATCGTGCTACGGCCCAAGGCACACAAAGGATAGGATGCGTAAGTTGACCACTGAGCCCATCACCGTTGTCGGCGCCGGCATTTTCGGGTTGTGGCAAGCGTTGACGCTGGCGCGCGCCGGCCTTCGCGTGCGATTGATCGAACGCAGCGAACAGCCATTTGCGGACTCAGCCAGCCAATGGGCCGGTGCAATGATCGCGCCCGATTGCGAGGCGGAGAGTGCCACCCCGCTGGTGCGAGCGCTCGGGCACGAGGGGCTCGCCTTGTGGCGTGCGACCTATCCCGAATTGGTGTGCAACGGGTCGCTTGTTGTTGCAGCCGCCCGTGATCGCAGCGAACTCGCACGCTTTGCGCGCCTGACCCAAGGCTCTACAGTGATTGACGCTACACAGTTAGCCGACCTTGAACCAGCACTCGCGGAACGATTCACGAGCGCGCTTTACTTCCCCAGTGAAGCGCACATGGAGACGCCGCGTGCACTCGCATTTTTGCTGCGCGCTGCGATCGCTGCCAGTGTTGATGTGCAGTTGGGACGGACGTGGACCGCAGACCCTGACGACAAAAGCGTCGTTATCAACTGCCGAGGGCTCAGTGCGCGTGAAAGTCTGCCAACGCTACGTGGCGTGCGCGGTGAGCGGCTGTTGCTGCGGTCGTCTGAAATCCAGTTGCGCCGTCCAGTGCGACTGCTGCATCCGCGCGCATCGTTCTATATCGTACCATGGGCCGATGGCGTGCACATGGTGGGTGCAACCGTGATCGAGAGCGAGGATGCGTCGGCGATGACGCTGCGGTCAGCCCTTGAACTGATGGGGCTTGCCTACGCCCTGCATCCAGCGTTTGGCGAAGCGGAGATCATTGAATTAGGGGCAGGCGTCAGGCCAGCCTTTGCCGACAACGTGCCGCGCGTTCTCGTGCGTGGTCGCCATATCCACGTGAACGGCGCGTTCAGGCATGGATTTCTGCTCGCCCCAGTGATGGCTGAAACTGTTTTAGCCTATCTCGCAAACGGTGCGCTGCGCGCAGATCTCATGACGATTGAAGCGACATAAAAACTGCCAGATCAACACCCCTCGGTCATGCCTTCGTCGCGACCAGCCCGGCAACCTTAAGCGCAAAAGCGTAGTCGACCGCGACTTCCTTTAGGGCTTCAAATCGGCCCGAAGCACCACCATGCCCCGCACTCATGTTGGTCTTGAGCACGAGTAAGTTCGTGTCGGTCTTTTTCTCACGCAGTTTAGCGACCCATTTGGCCGGCTCCCAGTAGGTGACGCGCGGATCGGTCAGGCCGCCGTAGGCAAAGATTGCCGGATAAGCCTTGGCTTCAACGTTATCATAGGGGCTATAAGATTTGATCAGCGCGAAGTCTTCCGCACTCTCCAGCGGATTGCCCCACTCGGGCCACTCGGGCGGCGTCAGGGGCAGGTCCTTGTCGAGCATGGTGTTCAACACATCGACAAACGGAACGTCGGCGATGATGCCGAGGAACAGGTCCGGCGCCATGTTGGCGACGGCACCCATCAGCATGCCACCAGCCGATCCGCCGTTGGCGACGATGCGACCGCGTTGAGTGTAGCCTTTTTCAACGAGAAACTCGCCGGCCGCGATGAAGTCACGGAACGTGTTGAGCTTGGTCTTATGCTTGCCGCCGGTGTACCAGGCGTAACCTTTGTCCTTGCCGCCTCGGACGTGAGCAATGGCGAACACGAACCCGCGATTAACCAGCGATAGGCGCGAGGTCGAAAATCCGGCTGGCATCGAAATGCCATAGGAGCCATAGCCGTATAGGAATAGCGGCGCCGTGCCATCGAGCGGCGTGGTCTTCTTATAGAGCAGCGTAATGGGCACCAACTCGCCGTCCTTGGCCGGTGCAAACAACCGCCGGGTGACGTAGTCAGAAATTTCGTGGCCGCTGGGAATCTCTTGCGTTTTGCGCAGTGTGCGGGTGCGACTCTCCATGTCGTAATCGTAGACCTGGGCCGGTGTCGTCATCGACGAGTACGTGTAGCGGATCATTGTCGTATCGAATTCGTAGCCAGTGGACAGGCCAAGTCCATAGGCTTCTTCGTCGAATGCGATGGCGTGTTCGCCTGCATCGGTAAAACGATGGACGACAATGCGTGGGAGGCTATCCTCCCGTTCGAGGCGAACCATGTGATCCTTGAGTGCGACAGTCTCCAGGATCAGACGGCCCGACTTGTGCGGCACGAGTTCGGACCAGTTCGCGAGGGCTGGCGCGTCAACGGGAGCTGAACAAATTCGAAAATCCTCAGCACCGGCGGAGTTCGTAGTGATAATCAAGCGTTCGCCAACGCCCGGTAGTATCGCGTGCTCGATACTGTATTCGTGACCGTGGACCCGGGGCTCGACAAGGCGCGGCGCCTGGATCGGGGTGTTGGCATCGATCAACCAGGCTTCATTCGTCTGGTGATCGTGAATATCGATGATGATAAACTTACCCGACTGGGTCAGCCCGACGCCCACATAAAACCCAATGTCGGGTTCCTCGAACACAGCAACATCATCGGACGCGGGCGTGCCGACACGATGGCGCCAGACCGACATCGGTCGGTGGTTCTCGTCGAGTCGGACGTAGAACAAGGTCGCGTTGTCGCGGGCCCAAACGACGGCGCCACGGGTGTCGGGAATTTCGTCAGCAAGATCTTGACCCGTAGCCATGTTGCGCACACGGATGGTGTAGAGTTCCGAGCCTTTGTCATCGACGCCATAAGCAAGCAGCATGTGGTCTGGGCTATGCGACATCGATCCGAGCGACCAATAGGGTTTCCCCTCGGCCTCCGCGTTGCCGTCGAGCAGGATCGTCTCAAGCCCGCCGCCGCGCGGCCGTCGGCAGATGCGTGCGTACTGGCCACCGGTGATCGTCGTTGAATAGTAATCCCACGGGCCGTCTGGAGAAGGGACCGAGCTATCGTCTTCCTTGATCCGTGCCTTCATCTCTTCGAACAGTTTTGCTTGCAACTCGTCCGTATCGGCCATTGCCGACTTCATGTAGGCGTTTTCTGCTTCGAGATAAGCGCGGATATCTGCGTCGAGGAGCTCCGGATTGCGCATGACGTCTTGCCAGTTGTCAGCACGCAGCCACCCGTAGTCGTCGGTCAGGGTGATGCCGTGGTGCGTAACGGACTTTGGCTTTTTGACCGCATGTGGTGGCTTCACCAACGCGGATGGCTTTGACGGGGGCATGGCAACTCCAGATTCGTGTGACGGCAGCTTTGACGCTCAGCTCTTTTTCGGCTCGAAGGACAGCGATACGCCGTTCATGCAATAGCGCTGGCCGGTTGGCGGTGGGCCATCTGGGAACACATGGCCGAGGTGTGCGTCGCATTTTGCGCAATGCACTTCGGTGCGCCGCATGAAGAACGAGTTGTCCGAGGTTTCTCCCACCGCTTCAGTGTTGAGTGGTTCGACGAAACTCGGCCAGCCCGTGCCGCTTTCAAATTTGGCGTTGGTCGCGAACAGGGGAGTACCACAACACACGCAGGAGAAAATGCCCTCGCGCTTTTCATTGTTCAGAACCGAAGTGAAAGCGCGCTCGGTCCCGTGCTTGCGGGCCACCCGATACGCTTCGGCTGAAAGTTGGGCCTGCCATTCAGCATCGGTCTTCCTGATTTTGTCGCCTGTCGCCGTCATCGGATGCCTCGTTTCAATACTTTGGCTGCCAAGAATGTCACCACGCCAGTATGTGCGATCACCTGGGCTCGATGTCCAGGCTTGAGCTGGGAGCTTGACCCCGCACACCATCCCCGTTCAAAGTGCAAAAAAAAGGTTGCCGACCCCCAACGGGGCGGAACGGGGGTTTTTGTGCACGGCACGATCCATAGCGGGGCCAACACGGACCAGGGCATGACCGCTTTGGAAAGCAAAGCCGAACAGATCTCAGTTCAGCATCTGTGGATGCAGTATGGCGCGAACACTGACGCAGTTGTTGCGTTGGCCGACATCGACTTTACGGTCCGCGATGGCGAATTTGTTTCAATTGTTGGCCCTTCTGGCTGCGGAAAGTCGACGCTGCTTCGCATACTTGCAGGGCTGATGCCGCAGACGCAGGGCCAAGCAAGTTTGGCTGGTAGTCCGATCGTTGGCCCACGCCGCGATATCGGGGTGGTATTCCAGTCACCTGTGCTGTTCCCATGGCGCACGGTGCTCGCCAATGCCGAAGTGCCGGTTGACGTCCAAGGCCTCGATCGCAAGGCGATGCGCGTCCGTGCGCTTGAGCTTCTCAAACTCGTCGGCCTTGAAGGCTTTGAAGGCCGCTATCCGCGCGAACTTTCTGGCGGAATGCAGCAACGCGTGTCGCTGGTCCGCGCCTTGATCCATGATCCGGCATTGCTGCTGATGGATGAGCCGTTCGGCGCACTCGATGCGATGACACGCGAGACCATGCACATTGAGCTGCAGCGCATCTGGATGGAGCGGCGCAAAACAATCGTGTTCATTACTCATTCAATTGCCGAAGCTGTGTTCCTGGCCGACCGTGTACTGGTCATGACACCGCGCCCTGGCAAAATCGGGGCTGAGCTGACCATTGACCTGCCGCGCCCGCGTGCGCTTGATATTGTCAATACGGAAGTCTTCGGTGGCTATGTGCGCCAGATCCGCGCCGCGCTTAATGCCACGGGAGGCGCCCTATGAAGCATGCCATCACCACTGGGGCAACGGGGCTCGGCCTGCGGATCGCGCTGATCGTCACGGTTTTGGGCACATGGGAAACGGTCGTCCGAGCCTTGGAAATTCCCTCCTACATCCTGCCCGCCCCGACACATGTTTTTGCTGCCCTTTGGCGCGGAATTCAATCGGGGATCTATGTCACGCACATCGGCGTTACGCTGACCGAGACTTTTTTGGGGTTTATGCTCGGTACTGCTTTGGCCTTCATCCTCGGTACTGGCGTCGCCTTGAGCCGACGGGTCGAATACTTTCTGTATCCCTTCATCGTGATGTTCCAGGCGATGCCGAAGGTCGCGCTGGCCCCGCTCATCGTCGTTTGGTTTGGACTCGGGTTGACGTCGAAGGTGATCAACGCGGCACTCGTCGCCTTCTTTCCGTTGATGGTGAATACGATTGTCGGCTTACGCTCCGCCGATGAGGACCGCGTTAATCTACTGCGCTCGCTGGCTGCGTCCCGATTTCAGATTTTCCGGATGCTACAGCTGCCGAATGCATTGCCCTACATTTTCGCGGGCCTTGAAATCGCGATGATCTTCGCGCTCATTGGCGCTATCGTTGCCGAGTTTGTAGGTTCGGAAAAGGGCCTTGGTATGCTGATCCAGAGCATGAATTTCAACATGGATGTAGCCGGCCAATTCTCGGTGCTTTTCATCCTATCACTTATCGGTTTATTCCTGAACGGCTTGATAACAGGCTTGCGCCGCCGCGTGCTGTTCTGGGATCGACCGCGTGAATCAGACACCTCGATCAAGAAGGACCCAGGCACATGACGAAGAATTCGGTTAGAGCGCTGCTGGCCGCAGGATTGATATTGGGCGCCAGTGTTGCCGCGTCCGCGCAGACAGCACCGCTAACGCCAATTCGTGTTGGCTTTTGTGCCAAGACCATGACGGCGGCAGCTGCTGCCGCAGTTGCGGTCGCGACCAAGATGGGCTGGTACGCTAAGGAAGGCCTCAAGGTTGAACTCGTGGCCATCGCCGGCTCTGGCGATTGCGTAAAGGCCGTCGCGACCAAGGACGTGTTGTTCTCGATTCCCTCAATTGAGCCGCTCGCTGTGATCCGAACGCAGGGCCTGAAGGCTAAAAATTTCTACACCGCCTACCAAGGCAATATCTATGGTTTCGCCGTGCCAGCCGACAGCGCCATCAAGTCCGCAGCAGATCTGCGCGGCAAGAAGATCGGTTTGATCTCGATGGGCTCGGCCGGCCTGATCGTCGCCCGCGCGTTGGTTGCCGCCGAAGGCATGGACCCCGACAAGGACGTATCAATCGTAGTCGCTGGCGAAGGCGCCCAGACGGCCGCCCTCCTCAGGTCCAAACAGGTTGATGCGTTGTCGCAATTTGATACCCAGTATGCGCTGGTCGAGAATGCCGGTATAAAAATGCGTATGCTCGACCGTGGCAGCATCGAGAAGTTCCCGTCGAATGGTTTTATCGCTCTTGAGGAGACACTGGCGACCCGTCGCAAAGACGCAATTGCGGTTGCCAGGGGCTATGCCATGGGTTCTGTGTTTGCGATTGCCAACCCAGAAGCTGCCGTTCGCATATTCTGGGAGCTTTACCCGCAGTCTAAATCGGTTGGCAAAGAGGAAGCGCTGGCCTTAAAAGACGACGTGAACGTTTTGCAGGCGCGCATTGGCAATCTGAAGCTTGAAGCCGGTGGTGCTACGAAGTGGGGCGAGAACGTCGTTGCCAACTACCAGGCCTATCTCGATTGGCTGCTGAAAGCTGGTGTGTTGAAGGAGAAGTCGGTCGCCAGCGATCTCGTCACCAATGACCTCATTGATGAGATCAACGCATTCGATGTCGCGGCAGTCCAGAAGTTGGCCAAAGATTGGAAGCCCTAAACCTAGGCGTCGGCGTCACCGCGTGACGAAATCGATCAGGCGCGGCACGCAGCGTTCGATGCTGTAGCGATCAAGTGCTGTGGCGCGTGCTGCTGTACGCATTGGTTCGTAGTCGCGTTGGTTCGCCAGTATATGGGCCATTTTCGAGGCCAATCCCGCAATGTCGAAGAACGGCGTTAGTATGCCGTTCTGACCATCAATAACTTCCTGCAATGGCCCGGTGTCGGACGCAAGAATGACGCAGCCTGCACTCATGGCCTCAATCAGCGACCAGGACAGCACGAACGGATAAGTCAGATAGACGTGCACCGACGAGATTTGCAGCGCCTTGATGTACGTGGCGTGCGGCACCGGACCCAAAAAATGGACGCGCCGGACATCGATTTGATCTGCGACTTCGTCGAGAAAAATCGATTTCCAGCTTCGCCCAGGCGGAGGCGCTGCCCCGTAAGAGACTCTATCGTCTCCGACAATAACGACGTGTGCGTTCGGTCGTTGACGCAGTAGCTGCGGCAGCGCGCGCATGAACACATGGTAACCGCGCAGTGGTTCAAGATTGCGCGCGACGAACGTCACGACTTCCATATCGCGGGTAAGCCTGACACCGCTGGGCGTCGTGAGCGTTGCATTGCGATCAGGCGTTGCGGTGCCAGTGTCAACGCCTTCGTGCAAGACGCTGATCTTTGATTGAAGCTCCGGCGGATAGGTCGACTTCTGCCACAGCGTCGGGGCGATCCCATCGTCGCTCTCGATCAGTGACAACAGGGTTGCCGCGTTCTTTAATTGCAATGAAACGCAGGCATCCACGCTCAAAGTGCCAAACTCGGCGTCGAAGTTCACATCGAGCCCTTGGCTGCGATAATAGAACTCGGAATACGTTATAATGCGTGCGCGGGGGAATGCTTCGCGCAACGGCAGCGTTTCACCCCAACCGCAATGCGCAATTACGGTCTTGGGTGCAAAACCCTGTTTGGTGAAGGCGGTCGCGGCATAAAGGATCTGCTCGGCGCGGCGGCATTCGAGATCAAAGCGTCGCGCGAACGGGTGCGTTTCGGCGACGTCCGTCGGCTCCAGCGTATAGCGCTGCAGGCGCACGCGCTCGACGTCGGTTGATCCGCGAGACCCGATCGCTGCCACCCGAATGCCGGGATAAAGCGTTAGTGTTGCTGCTAAGTTCTTGAACTGCGCGGGAAAGTTGTTGTGGACGAACAGGATATCCATGGGCGTCAGGCGCTGACGAGAAAGCGTTGATCTGACTTCTCAAGCACGGACCGCAGTTGCTTCTTATCGGTCTTCGGCATCAGGGCAATCGCCCACAGATCGATGGCCGTGCCAGGCGCGACCCATGCCTCGGCAAAGCCCGCCTTCTGCAAAGCGGCACCCAGGCGGGCGACGGTAAAGCCGGTGTTGTGCGCCATGTACGTGTTGCCGCGCGCAATTGATGCTGAGTGGCCGTACAACATGTCGAGCACGCTGATGGGCCCGGCTGGCGATTGATAAATCGTGCGTTCGACGTCGCCGCCAGCGATCAAACGACCGATCTGCTCAAGATCCGGGCAGGTGATGAAGGCGAAGCCTTCCGGCTTCAAGATGCGTTTGAATTCGGCCAGCGAGACGGGCACCTCGTGCGTGTGCAAATGCTCGATGTTGTGCGACGACCACACAGCATCGAACGTTGCATCCTGCACTTTCCCCTTGAGGTCGGTCACCGTGCCAATGATGTCCGGCTGGACCGCTGGATTGATGTCGAGCCGCACGGCTGTCCAATCGGCAAAGATGCTGTGCAGCCGTGAGTTCGATTTAGGGCCGGCGCCGGCGTCTAGAACTCGGCGAGGGATGGCGCGAAATGGCTGTTTCATGAAATTCGTTTAAGTGTCGCGTTCAGTTAGGTAAACAACCGCAGTATATTGCTCCACGGCTCATTGAGCATAGCTACACGATCAATCGTGTTTTGGGCAATTGTGTGGAGCAAGGCGCAACGCTCCAGCATTAATAGCGCGCTTGAGTTATCGCTTCGATGCAGAAACGCCGCAAGGCCCATCAATCTCAACATTGGAAGTGCGGGGTGGATGAACCATCACGGAAATCAGGCGACCAAGCTTCGGGGCCGCGCTGGTGAGGTGCGCCAGAGCGCGCGGCGGACAAGCAAATAGAGCTGGAATGAGGTCGATCACCGGCCTCGATGTTCCGTCAGTCGCTGGAGCCATGTAGACGTCGGCCAATCCTGGTTCGGGCGGGGTTGGGGTGTCTGAAGCGGCGGCAACCCTGAGTATGTTCATCACCCCATTCGGGCCCCCAGATCGTGCGTCACCAGTGAGCGCGTCGGAGGTCACGATGAACAACCGGTCGCGAAGTTGGGCTGCCGCTGCCAGGAACGTGGCGCGCTGGGTTTGTTCGCCCGGCAGCTGCGGCACAATCACAACCCGCGCCGGCATCTGCGCAACGAGCTGTAAAGCTGTGGCAAGACTGGCTGGCGTGTCAGTTGCGACGCGGATCGGAATGACGCGCAGGCCCTTTGCCTGCAGCAGGGCAAGGACCAACGCGGTGCCGCCGCCAGCCACATCGTAAGGTCGGTTGTCGTTATCGATCGTGTCCCAGCCGATCAGGTCGCCCTCGCCATCGCGCGCCAACCGCGATGCCACGTCCGGCCTTGTGTAGTCGATGCCGCTGGTCAGCACGACGACCGCCGGTCCGCCTGGATCAAGGCCGGGCGGCAGCTTTGGTTTCTTCGATTGCGCCAGTGTCCCGCTCGCGAGCGTTACCGACATGAGCGTCAGCAGTAGGCACATCCGACGGCAACTCATGATGCTTTTGCGCCAGCCAGGATAAAATCGGCAAGCGTGACGATGTCATCGAGGCCGTAGACCGGCAGTGTTGTGCCCGTGACAGCATGGTCGGATGCAATAGCAATCACGTTTGGGTCGTCGGTGAACAGGTTTGCCTTGTCTGTTGTAACCGCCCGCCTAACTTCGATCTTGCGGATCGGCGCGCGCTTATAGCCCTCGACGATGATCAGATCGCAGGGCTCCAGCCGCGCAATGATCTCTTCGAGTGCTGGCTCCGCAGCCTCACCTAACTCGCGCACCACCGCCCAACGCGATTGCGACACGATGGCCACCTGTGAGGCACCGGCGCGGCGATGACGGGCGCTATCGGTCTCGCCATCGTCGATCTGGAACGCATGGTGCGCGTGTTTGATCGTCGCGACCGATAGCCCGCGCCGCGTGAATTCGGCAACCAGCTTGGTCACGAGCGTCGTCTTGCCGGAGTTCTTCCACCCGGCAATGCCAATGAGCGGCGAATGCGCGCGGATCGTTGGTCGTGTCGTCACGATTTAGGCGCCCTGCAGAATGCGGCGTGCCTCGTCCAGTTCGTCAGGGTGGTTTGCATTGAAGAAGGGGTCGATCTGGCGTCCGGCCATTGTTATGAAAGGAAAATCAACCGGGATTGTACCATGGCGGTCGGTCCAGGCCAAAACCTTGCGAACGCCCTCGTTCAAGGCCCGTTCCAGATCGTCGGCGCGTGCCACCGGCCACAGCCCGATCACAGGATGCAAATCGCCGCCCGATTGGGCAATGGCGATGGCATCCGGGCGATCTCCAAGGCCTGCATGCAGCCGCGCCACCAAGTCGGCCGGAATGAACGGCGCATCGGTCGATACGGTTGCGATATGCGTGGCTTCCGGCGCGTGCACAAGGCTCCAGCGCATGCCGGAAAGCACACCGGCGAGGGGGCCAACGAACCCGCCAACTGTGTCGGCTGTAACCGCTAGTCCGAACTGAAAGAACCGGGCCGGATCGCCGTTCGCATTGATCACGAGCTGGCCGACCTGTGGACGCAGCCGATTGATCACGTGCGCCAGCATCGGCCGCCCGCAAAGATCGCGCAGGGCCTTATCGCCGCCCCCCGCCTCCGGGAACATGCGTCGCGACTGGCCGCCTGCGAGCAGCACGCCGGTGATTGAGTGTTTCTGGTTCGTCATCACGGCACACTAGGCGGTGCGCACCCCCAGCACAAATCCCGTGAAAGCGCCTCGACGGTTGGCAAACGGCCTTTTGGCCGCTATCTCGTGGTGCAACACCGCGATGCCCACAATCTAAAGAGTGATACGCCCATGACTGATACCCCATCTGAACTGCCGCCAGCAGCCTTGCCGGATCGCCTGAGCGTCAATCCGAAAAGCCCGTTCTACAACGAGGAGCTGCTGGCGCGCGGCATCGGCATCAAGTTTCGCGGTGTGGAGAAAACCAACGTCGAGGAATACTGCGTCAGCGAAGGCTGGGTGCGCTTAGCCGCCGGCGTCGCGAAGGACCGCGCGGGAAATGCGATGACGGTGAAGGTCTCGGGGACGGTTGAGCCGTATGTGAAGGGGGAGTGAGGGGGCGTCAGATTCTCGGCGGGGACATGGCGATTTTCATCAAATCGCCGAGGTACGTCTTTAGTCCTTCAAGAGCTGCCGGGCGGTTGTCGACAATGTGCCGGGCTAGAACGATTGTGTCGCGTAACTTGTCGAGGCAGAGCCGTGACTGGGTAATATCTGAGACCGTCCTATCGAGAAGGCGTGCACCGTCGATTTTTGCGAGCCATTCCTGATTATCGAGGTTGCCATCCCATGCACTGATTGCACCTAGCTCTGGCGATGCACCTAATTCCCGCAGCTTTCGAGCGACGATTTCGGGAGTGGCGATGTCAATGAGTTCCGGCATTTGAAATAGAATTAAGTGGCTGATTGCAGCCGGATCAAGCAGATAGCATTCGAAGCACCGCCGAGGAAGCAGAAGTAATCGGCCATTTGATTTGCTTTCAAGAGCTTTTACCTGCTGATTGTTCAGGGTCTCACGGTCGAAACTGAAGCTTACATGTTCGACTAAAGGTCCCATCTGTTTCGCGATGGTATCATAAATATCGAACACCCTTCCCGCTCTCGTTTTCTTAGACGCGAAGTCGCCCGTGGAAGCCACCTGCGAGAATGTGGTTCCTTGGGGAACCTCGCCGCACAAAGCGGCATAGAGGTAGGGAAAGCAGTTGGCTTCAGTCGGCCCTTCGACCCAGATTATGCGATCAGCCGCGAACACGTCGGTCATTGAGACGCCGAGCTCGCGAGCAGCGACTCTCAACGACGCTATTTTGGTGAGGTCAAGTCGTTCGATCGTGGACTCATATCCCTTGCGTCGGACGAGGTATACCGTACTGGGTGCCGCCGCGACCATAACCTCTGTGGAATGTGCAGAGATGATGTACTGATGTTCAGCATGGTGGGTTTGGAGGATTCGCAGGAGGGCTTTGACGGCGGAAGGGTGGAGGAAGGCGTTGATCTCGTCAATCACGATAATTGCGCGCTTCATAGTTAGAGCGACCGTCAAAATTGCCAAAACCTGCGAGACGCCAGTGCCGCACTTTTCGAGCTCGAATGCTAACTCGGGGTCGTGCTGTTGGTCCGTCGGCCACACCCAAATGACGATACTACCGTGGTCATTTGGCGCTGCACTTGTTGAGATCGTATGCACAGTTGAGAAGATTTCGCGAAGGTACCTGCACAGGGTATTGAAGGTCGTTCGTCTGCGGCCCTGTAACTCGTTCAGGATGACGGGGAGATTATCAGCGCGCGGGTGAAGCCGTTCACGGGCAACTCCATGGGGAGCTCGGCTGATAGCGACACGCTGAGCGTCAAAGAAAAACAGATTTGCTGTATAATGAGGCCCAATAAATTCGTTCGTGTTGTCAGCTTCGTTTGTTGGATTGCGTAGTTCAAGGCGACCGTCAGTGCCAAATAGGTGGAGACTTTCGCTCGAATTTCGAGTGATCGCATGTTGGAAGGCGTTCCCCGCTGATTGACGGAATTCGAACTGGAATTCTGCTGTCAACTCAATAGAAGGGAAGTCTATAGGGCCACCTGCCCAGATGATTGAACGTCCAGGCCTTGCTAAAAAGGCGTCTTCGAGATCTAGACCACTTAAGGTCAATCCTGTGTGGATTGTCGGAGGCGGCAAGCGACCGTTCTGAAAGACTTCGAGAGACCTGTGACGATTATCATCGAGAGGGAGCAATAGTGACCGGAGGAGTGCAGATTTTCCTGAATTGTTTTGGCCAATGATCAAGTTGAAACCGGGCTTGAGATTGATCTGCCCTGTGTCCTTAAAGCTGCTGTAGTCTAAAAGCCTAACGTGTTTGATGCGCATGGTGGGTGAGTTTACACTTTCATCGTCCTCAGCACATGCGATCGCCGTGCCACAGCTCAGTGGTCGTGTCCATACTGCCTGGAGCTAAATGGCGGCTATGTGCACCAATCAAATAGTCAAATAGCCCCACCAATCCAATCCACCCCTCCCACCCGTTAAAGCTCCAACCGCACCCCACACCCGGAGCTTCCACCCATGCTCAAACCGATCCTCCTCACCGCCGCCTCCATTGCGGCGCTCGTCGCAGTCCCGACCGCTGCCACGGCACGCACGTGCTACCAACTGCAGCAACTGTGCTGGACCATGCGCAGCGACAAAAGCGATTGCACCAAGCCGTACCAGCGCTGCTTGGCGACCGGCACGTTCGTCACGCCGCTCGGCCGCGTATTCAAAGCGACGTCGAAGTAGGGCTAATCCTCCGCGCCTTTGCGGCGATGCTTGCTGCCCTCGTCTTCCATCCGCGAAACATCGGCATCGAAGACGATGCGTTCGAGGCCTGCGAGTGCCACGAAGCGCTTGCCGCGAGCGCGTCCAATCAGCGTCAGTCCGGCCTTGTTGGCGAGATCGACACCCCACGCCGTGAAGCCCGACCGCGACAGCAAAATCGGAATCCGCATCTTGACGGTTTT
Organism: Hyphomicrobiaceae bacterium; assembly: GCA_031429105.1. Lineage (GTDB taxonomy): Bacteria > Pseudomonadota > Alphaproteobacteria > Rhizobiales > Hyphomicrobiaceae > JAKFWF01. Next base: position 27,652 of record JANOYV010000103.1, read on the forward strand.
GATCACCATTTCCGATGTCAGCCGTCCGGTGGTGTAGAAAATCTTGTCTTCCGGGTCGATCTTGTTGAGGAACATATAGCCCGCAATCTTGTCGACCGCGTTGTGGCGGCCAACATCTTCCATGTAGACGAGCACACGGTCCTGGTGCGCCAACACGCAGCCGTGGATCGCGCCGGCCTTCAGATAGAGGCTCGGCTCGGTATTGATCTTGCGCGCGAGGGTGTAGAGCCACGAAGTCTTTAGCCGCGCATCGGCATTGAGTTTGATTTTGTCGAACTCTTCCATCAGATCGCCAAAGATCGTGCCCTGGGCACAGCCCGAGGTTTGCGTCTTTTTGCGCAGCTTCTCCTCGTAATCGGTCTGCCGTTTGGTGCGCACGACGATGGTGTCGATGTCTTCGGCATGCTCGATCGCGGTGATCTCGTCATCTGCCCGCAGCATGTTCTGGTTCAGCAGGTAGCCGACGGCCAGCAGATCGGGGTGATCGCCAATCGTCATCATCGTCACGATCTCGCGCGCGTTGAGAAACAGCGTCAGCGGACGCTCGGTCACCACTGCCGTTTCGATCGTAGCGCCGGTCTGATCGATCCCGGTGACAGTGACCGACAGCCTCGGGTCATCGGGCGTGGGGCGAACCAAAAATTCATCGGGCATGGGTTTCTCAAGGCATTCGGGTTTGCGCAATCAGGCGGAACAAAACTATAGCGGAACAATCGATGAAAAGCCGCTTTTGCGTAAATCAGCAATTGTGCGCGTCAGACGGACTGCCTATAGGATTAGCAGATGGCAGCTCTGCGAACGACAGAGCGCGAGGGAGTTTGGGTCGACCGACCTTGACCGATTTGCAGCATTTCTTGTGCCGATCAACAACCAGAAACGTCACCCAAGGAGATTAAGCGCAATGTCGTCCGTCAATCGTCGTAAGTTCATCAAGGCCGCCGGAGTGGGCGGCGCTGGCGTGGCTGCCGCCGCAGTTGCTTCACCTGCCGTCGCGCAAGGCATGCCTGAAATCAGCTGGCGGCTAACGTCGAGCTTCCCGAAGTCACTCGACACCCTCTATGGGGCGGCCGAGCTGTTCGCGAAAACACTGTCTGAAATCACTGACGGAAAGTTCAAGGTGCAGGTGTTTGCTGCGGGCGAAATTGTGCCAGGCCTGCAAGCCGCCGACGCAATTACATCTGGCACGGTCGAGATGGCCCACACGGCCTCGTATTATTATTGGGGCAAGGACCCGACATTTGCCTTCGGTACCGCAGTTCCGTTCGGCCTTAACCAGCGCATGCAGAACGCCTGGATGTACGAAGCCGGTGGCATCGATCTGATGAATGAGTTCTACGCCAAATATCAAATCTATGGTCTGCCGCTCGGCAACACGGGCGCGCAGATGGGCGGTTGGTATCGTAAGGAGATCAACACGGTCGATGATCTCAAGGGGCTAAAGATGCGCATCGGCGGCGTCGGCGGCGCGGTGATCACGAAGCTCGGCGCGGTGCCGCAGCAGATCGCCGGCGGCGATATCTATCCGGCACTCGAAAAAGGCACGCTTGACGCGTGCGAATGGGTCGGCCCCTACGACGATGAAAAGCTCGGCTTCGCCAAGGTCGCGAAGTACTACTACTATCCAGGCTGGTGGGAAGGTCAGGCCATGCTCCACCTGTTCATCAATCAGGCCAAGTGGGAAAGCCTGCCGAAGGTTTATCAGGCAGCCGTCAAGGCCGCAGCCCATGTCGCCAATACCCACATGATGGCGAAGTACGATACGTTGAATGCCGCCGCGTTGCGCCGCTTGGTGGCCGTCGGCACCCAGCTGCGTCCCTTCTCGGAAGGCGTGCTTGATGCCACGTTCAAGGCGGCCAACGAGCTTTATGCTGAGATTTCAGCCAAGAATCCGGCCTTCAAGAAGACGCTGGAAGCGATGAAGGCTGTCCGGGCTGACAACTACCTTTGGTTCCAGTTGTCGGAAAGCACGTACGATACCTACATGATGATCCAGCAGCGCAAGAACCTGCTCTGAACGGTCCGCGATAGGTCGAGGTCACAAGTCTGGGCCCGGCGCGCGCAAGCGCGGCGGGCTTTTTTGACACTACTGATTATCTTGCCGCTTCAAACTCTCGCAGCATATACTCCCCCATATGATTTCTCAGGGAGTGACCGATCACATGACCGATCTTAAGAGACGCAAGTTCCTCAAGTCAGCTGGCGTCGCAGGGACCGTTGCCGCCGCCAGCACGCTTGCGGCACCGGCCATCGCGCAAAGCATGCCGGAAATTCGTTGGCGGTTGGCTGCGAGTTGGCCCAAGTCACTCGACACGCTGTACGGCGCGGCCGAGAACATGGCGAAGTACGTGTCGGAAGCCACCGACGGTAAATTCCAGATCCAGTGTTTTGCCGCTGGTGAACTTGTGCCGGCCCTCCAGGTGACCGATGCGGTCATCACCGGCACGGTCGAGATGGCCCATACCGCTCAGTATTACATGTGGGGCAAGGATCCGACCTGGGCGCTGGGTTGCGCAGTACCGTTCGGTTTGAACGGTCGTCAGCAAACCGCATGGTGGAGCGAGGGCGGCGGCGAAGCGCTGATGAATACGTTCCACGCCAAGCACAATGTGTATGCTCTGCTGTGCGGCAACACGAGCGCGCAGATGGGCGGTTGGTTCCGCAAGGAAATCAATACGCTTGAAGACTTGAAGGGGCTCAAGTTCCGTGCCGGTGGGTTCGCTGGTGCGGTGATGTCGAAGCTCGGCGTTATTCCGCAGCAAATTGGCGGCGGCGATATTTATCCAGCCCTTGAAAAAGGCACGATCGATGGTGCCGAATGGGTCGGTCCCTACGACGACGAAAAGCTCGGCTTCTACAAGGTCGCGAAGTACTACTACTATCCAGGTTGGTGGGAAGGCGGCGCCATGCTGACCGCCCAAGTCAACAAGGCGAAGTGGGATTCACTGCCGAAGAACTATCAGGCGATCATGAAGGCAGCGGCTGCCCAGGCCAACCAACATTGCACTGGCAAATATGACATCGTGAACCCAACGGCGATCAAGCGTCTCGTTGGTGCGGGCGTGCAGTTGCGGCCGTTCTCCGAGCCGATCCTCGATGCGTGCTACAAGGCCGCCAACGAGGTCTATGCCGACATCTCAGGCAAGAACGAAGACTTCAAGAAAATCTGGGAGCACATCAAGGCGTTCCGCGCCGAGAGCTATCTCTGGCTCCAATTGCCGGACAATACCTACGACACCTACATGATGATCCAGCAGCGAAAGAACACGCTCTGATCACTCCGACTTCTTGATGGAAGTTCGAACCCCAGTCTGGCAAACAGACTGGGGTTTTTGTTTTTTGATACGGATGTCACCATGACCGAAGTTACCTGTATTTCGCCGATCGACGGCAGTGTCGTCGCACGTCGTGCTGTTACAACCGACGCGCAGATCGAAGCTGCGTTGAAGGCGGCGCGCTCGGCGCAGGTCGAATGGGCAAAAGTTCCGATTGCCGAACGCGGCCGCATCATGCTGGCAGCACTGGCTCAGCTCGAAGCCGTGAATGCTGACGTGGTGCCCGAACTCGCGCGCCAAATGGGTCGCCCCATTCGTTACGGCGGCGAACTTCGTTCGGTGACCGAGCGCGTCGTCCACATGGTGGGCATTGCAGAGGCAGCGCTGGCGCCGGTGCGACCAGCCGCGAAGGAAGGCTTTCGGCGCTACATCCGGCGCGATCCGTTAGGCGTGATCTTCACCATTGCGCCGTGGAACTATCCATTTCTAACAGCCGTCAACACCATCGTTCCCGGCCTCATGGCTGGCAACGCCGTGATCTTGAAAGCAGCCACGCAAACCATCCTGACCGGCGAGCGGTTTCAAGCGGCCTTCGAAAAAGGAGGATTGCCGAAGGGCCTGTTCCAACACCTTGTCCTCAGCCACGAAGCAACTGCGAAGATTCTAGCTGGCGGCCACGTCGATCACGTGAGTTTCACCGGGTCGGTCGAAGGCGGCCGCGTGATTGAACGTGCGGCCAGCGGAACATTCACGTCCGTTGGTCTTGAGCTTGGAGGTAAAGACCCAGCCTATGTGCGCGCCGACGCCAAGCTCGACCACGCAATTGAGAACCTGGTCGATGGCGCGTTCTTCAATTCCGGACAGAGTTGCTGCGGCATCGAGCGGATCTACGTGCACAAATCGCTGTTCAAGAGCTTCGTTGATGGCGCTGTCGCTGCAACCAAGCAGTACACGCTTGATGATCCACTCGATCCGTCAACCACGCTTGGACCAATGGCAGCAACGCGCTTTGCCGAGCACGTGCGTGGGCATACTGCGGAGGCAATTGCGCGCGGGGCATCGGCGCTGATCGACGCCAAAGCGTTTAAGCGAAATGCGCCTGGAACGGCGTGGCTCGCGCCGCAAATCCTAACCAACGTCGATCACACCATGAAAGTCATGACGGAAGAGAGTTTTGGCCCGGTTGTTGGCATCATGGCGGTCGAGAGTGACGACGAAGCCGTGCGCCTGATGAATGATAGCGCTTACGGGCTAACCGCTTCGATCTGGACGTCGGATCTCGATGCTGCCGAAGCGCTCAGCGCCAGGATCGAAACCGGCACCGTGTTCGCCAACCGCTGCGATTACCTCGATCCAGGCCTCGCTTGGACCGGTGTCAAGGATACCGGGCGCGGCGCATCGTTGTCCTCTATCGGCTATGAAATGTTGACGCGGCCAAAGAGTATTCACCTGCGCGAGGTTTGATCAAGAAGCCCGCAACAGCATAACCCCGCTGACGATTACGGCTGCCGCACTCCAGCGCCAGCGCGTCATCGGCTCGGCGAGGAACAGCACACCGATCAGGGCTGCAAACAGCACGCCCGTTTCACGCAGCGCTGCGACGAGCGCAATTGGCGCTTTGGTCATGGCCCAGGTGGCAATGATGTAGGATGTGGTCGACATCGTTGCCGCTCCGACGGCCGCCGGCCATTGTGTCTTCAGGCTGGCATAGACCGACGGTCCGCGCACGATGAGGGCTGTGATCCCCATCACCACGGCGTTGCCGAGCATCTCCCACAGGATGAAGCTTGCCGCCGAGCCGTTGAGCCGCGCCCCATAGCCATCGACGATCGTGTAGGCGCTGATGGCGATGGCAGTGCACAGCGCGTAACCAACGGCCTTCAACTCGAAGCCGCCTTCGCGACTGCCCTTCATCGACATCAGGAACACGCCGAAAGCCAAGGCTACGATGCCAGCGTAACCAAGGATCGGCAGCGTTTCCCCAAGTACGACTGTCGTTGTTACCGCAGTCAGCAGCGGCGCGGTGCCGCGTGCAATGGGGTAGACCTGCGACAGGTCACCGGCGCGGTAGGCGGCGATCAGGAAATAGCGGTAGATCGCGTGGATGATCAGCGAGACGATGATCCACGGCCAGACTGCCGGGATCGGCCACTGCACAAACCAAATCGCAACAGCTGCGATGAGGCCGCCAACCAGGCTGATGCGTGCCATCGTATCGAACGGGTCGCCGCCGCCTTTCAGCAGCGCATTCCATCCGGCGTGCATGGCAGCCGCCGCCATCACGGATAAGAAGACGTAGAGTTCCAAGGGTTGGTTTCCAACGGGAAGGGGGCAATCAAGGTGGCAAGCGGCGTTCGGTATCGAGTCGTTAGCCGGTCCAGCGGCCCGTTTTGATGCGCGGCATACCGGTGGTCGGACGCTGGTAGAGGTAGACCCAGGCCGTCACCGTGCCGCCACTACTCAGCGTCACGTGATGTTCGAGCCGTTGATATTCGTCGGCGCCGTTCGGATTGCGGCCGATGCCTTCGTAGGCGTCGAGCCAAGGAAAAGTGAGCGCTGGGTCGGCGATTTCGATCAGTTCGCCTTGCACCCGATCAATCGTGCCGTTGGGGATGATGAGGACCGGATAGCGGCCCTTATCGTACAGCTGCCCTTCGATGCTGGCCGTGCCGACGACGCGGGCCTCGCGCCGCAACCGCAGCCGCATGTCGCGCCCGAGCGTACTCGATGCAGTCGACATCAACGTGCCGTAAACGAACAGGTGCGTAGCCATGGGTGGTGCATCCGAAGGTATAATCGCTGCAACCGAATCGCGTCTCAACATACTACGTCATCCGGGGCCCGGAGCATTGTCCGAAGCCCGGATGACGGAATAACTGAATCACCCCGCGATCTTGGAGAAGTCGGCGACCTTGGCCGTGGCCGTTCGGATTTCGGACAACAGCTTGAGCCGGTTGAGGCGGATGGCCGGGTCCTTGTCGTTCACGGTGACCTTGGTGAAGAACGCATCGACGGGTGCGCGCAGTTCGGCCAATGCCCGCATGGCGCCGCCGAAGTTCTCGACGTTGATCGCAGCGATGGTATCCTGCTTCACGCTTTCGATGGCTGCTGCCAGCGCCAACTCCTCGTTCTCCTTTAGGAGCTTCAGATCATAGATGCCGACGTGGCTGGTCTTGTCCTTCTTCTCCTCGAGGCTCAGGATATTGGCGGCGCGCTTGACGCCCGCGAGCAGGTTGGTGCCGTCGTCGGTCTTGAGAAATTCACCGAGTGCGTTCACGCGTTTGACGATTAGCGCGAGGTCGTCCTGCCCACCGAGTGAGAACACCGCGTCGATCAGGTCGTGCCGCGCGCCCTGCTCGCGCAGGTAGACTTTCAAGCGGTCGGCGAAGAAGGCGAGGAGGTCCTTCACGTCGGATTGTTCGGCCGCCGTATGACTTTGATCATTCCTAAGTCGCGCAAGGGTTGTTTCACGGAAGGCATCGAGCTTTGGTGCTGTATCGATCCACGGAGCAATTTCCTCTGCTCCAGCCGCTTTACTTAGAATAACAACGTCATCCGCATGCTTTTTGCCTTCTTCAATGATCCGTATCACCGTCGGTCGCATCGCGGTGAGTAACACTTGCGATAACCCCACCCGCAAATCATTCTCGATCAGAATCCGCACCACCCCCAACGCGGCCCGACGCAGCTGATAGGGATCGCCTGAACCGGTCGGCTTCTCGCCGATCGCCCAGAAGCCCACCAGCGTGTCGAGCTTGTCGGCGAGCGCAACCGCAATCGCCACCGCGTCGCCCTCTTCTTCCTTTGGGACGGTATCGGTCGGGCCCTTTGGCTTGTAGTGCAACTCTATGGCGCGGGCGATGCGCGAGTCCATGTGTTCGGCTTCTGCGAGATAACGCCCCATCAATCCCTGCAGCTCTGGGAATTCGCCAACCATACCGGACACGAGATCGGCCTTGCACAGCTGTGCGGCGCGTCCTGCCAAGTCCGGCTCGGCGTCCACCGCGCCGGCGATTTGCCGGGCAAGCTCGGTGATCCGCTCCATGCGGTCCCACTGGGTGCCGAGCTTCTCGTGAAAGGTGATGCCCTTCAGCTCGAAGTGCATCGGCTCGAGTTTTCGCTTGAGGTCGCCCTCCCAAAAGAATTTGGCATCCGACAATCGGGCGCGAATCACCTTTTGATTGCCGTGGATGATGGCCGCTCCGCCGTCCGCCGCCGTGATGTTCGAGACCAGCAAAAAGCGGTTCGCGAGTCTGCCAGTCTTCGGATCGCGCAGCGAAAAACACTTCTGGTGCGCCCGCATCGAGGTCGTGAGGCACTCGGCTGGAACATCGAGAAAGCCCTCATCGAACGTGCCCATGAGCACCGTCGGCCATTCGTTGAGCCCGGCGTTCTCGGCGAGTAATCCCTCGTCGTCGACAAGCTTCAAGTGATGCTTCTTGGCAAGGGCGTGCGCTTGGTCGGAGATCATTTTCGCGCGCGCCGCCGGGTCGATCAGCACGTGCGCCTTTATGAGCTTGGCCTCGTAATCGGCGAACGACTTCACAGCGAACCGGCCCGGCGACAGGAACCGGTGGCCTTCCGTCGTGTCGCCACTTTCGATGTCAGCGACGGTGAATGGCACGTTCCTGCCGCCGAGCAGACACAGGATCGAATGTAGCGGACGGACCCACAGCAACTTGCCCGCACCCCACCGCATCGACTTCGGCCACGGGAACTTCATGATCGCGTCGGTGACGACGCCAGCGATAATGTCAGCTGCCGGACGGCCGGCCTTCTCGATCACGGCGACGTAGTAGTCGCCCTTCTTTTCGTCCTTGATCAACGTCGCCTCATCCAGTGACTTGAAGCCCGCGCCTTTCAGGAACCCCTGAATCGCCTGTTCCGGTGCACCAACGCGTGGGCCCTTCTTTTCTTCCCGCACGGCTGCCGACCCTGCGGGCACGCCATCGACCACCAGCGTCAGGCGGCGCGGCGTCGTGAACGCGCGTGCATCGCCCACCGCCAAGCCTTGCGCCTTCAAGCCATCGAGCACCAGTTTGCGCAGGTCATCGCCCGCCCGCACCTGCATGCGGGCCGGGATTTCCTCGGAGAACAGTTCGATCAACAGTTCGGACATGGTCGGCACCGGCTTTTGGGCTTCGATATTACTGACGCAGACATAGGCGAGCCGGCCCACCGGGGCAATCGAGATCGAGGCTGTCGCTTAAGTCTCAAGCCGCCTGGGGCGTGCGCTCCACCAGAGCAACGATGTCGGCCATGATGTCGTTGATCTGGAAGTCTTTCGGCGTATAGACGCCTGCCACGCCCATGGCTTTCAGCGCGCGCGCGTCCTCCGGCGGGATGATGCCGCCAACGACGATGGGGATATCACCCAGGCCCTCGGCCCGCATCCGGTCCACCACGTCACGCACGAGGGCTAAGTGTGAGCCTGATAGAATCGACAGGCCGACCACATGCACGCTTTCATCGAGGGCAGCACGGACGATTTGCGACGGGGTGAGGCGAATGCCTTCGTACACCACGTCCATGCCGCAATCGCGCGCGCGTACAGCGATCTGTTCGGCGCCGTTCGAGTGGCCATCGAGGCCGGGCTTTCCGACCAGGATCTTGATCCGGCGACCAAGCTTAATCGAGGCAGATTCAACGCTTTTACGCACGCCGAGCAGCCCCTCATCGGAAACGGTGGCTGCACGCCCGATGCCGGTCGGTGCGCGATATTCGCCGAACACGCGGCGCAAGACTGTTCCCCACTCGCCGGTCGTGACGCCGACCTTAGCGGCGGCAATCGAGGGCTCCATGATGTTGCCGCCGTCGCGTGCGACGCGCTCTAGTCCGGCCAACGCGGCTGTGACCAATGCCGGATCGCGCGCCGCACGCCAAGCTTTCAGCAGTTCAACCTGCTGCGCTTCCAAGGCCCGGTCGACAACTTCGATAACGCCTTCACCGGCCGACAACGGCGAGACTTCCGTCTCGGTGTACCGGTTGACGCCGACGACGACCTGAGCGCCGGTTTCGATGCAGCGCAGACGGGATGCGTTGCTCTCAACGAGCCGCCGCTTCATGTATTCGATCGCGGCAACCGCACCGCCCATGCCGTCGATCACCGCGAGTTCCGCGCGGGCTTCGGCTTTCAAGCTATCGACCTTGCGTTCGATCTCGACCGAACCATCGAAGATGTCGCCGTATTCGAGCAGGTCGGTCTCATAGGCCATCACTTGCTGCATGCGCAGCGACCATTGCTGGTCCCAAGGGCGCGGCAGGCCAAGCGCTTCGTTCCAGGCAGGCAACTGCACTGCGCGGGCGCGCGCCCGCTTTGACAGCGTGACAGCCAGCATCTCGATCAGAATACGGTAGACGTTGTTTTCCGGCTGTTGTTCGGTCAGCCCGAGCGAATTAACCTGCACGCCATAGCGGAACATCCGGTGCTTGGCGTCGGTGATGCCATAGCGGGTGGCGCAGATCTCATCCCACAAATCGACGAACGCGCGCATCTTGCAGATTTCGGTGACGAATTTCAGTCCCGCATTGACGAAGAACGAGACCCGACCGACGACCGCGCCGAATGCTTCTGGTTTTACTTCGCCGGAGGCTTTCACAGCGTCGAGCACGGCGATCGCGGTTGCAAGTGCGAAGGCTAACTCCTGTACTGGTGTCGCGCCCGCTTCCTGCAGGTGATACGAGCAAACGTTGGTCGGATTCCAGCGCGGCACCTTTGCGCAACTGAAAACCACTGTGTCCTTGATCAGGCGGAGCGACGGCTCGGGCGGGAACACATAGGTCCCGCGCGACAGGTACTCCTTGATGATATCGTTCTGGATCGTGCCGGTCAGTTTTCCGCGAGGCACGCCCTGCTCGTCGGCAACCGCCACATACAACGCGAACAGCCAGGCCGCTGTCGCGTTGATCGTCATCGACGTGTTCATCTGGTCGAGAGGGATGTCGCGGAGCAGCGCGCGCATGTCGCCAATGTGGCCAACCGGCACACCAACCTTGCCGACTTCGCCGCGGGCCAATTCGTGGTCGCTGTCATAACCCGTTTGGGTCGGCAGATCGAAGGCGATCGACAGGCCGGTTTGGCCCTTGGCTAAATTGCGCCGGTACAACTCGTTGGACTTTTCCGCCGTCGAATGACCCGCATAGGTGCGAAACATCCAGGGCTGATCGCGGGTCGGCCCGGGCGTTTTGGTCGGTTCGGAGCGCATCAGGTCACCTTTGTTCGCAACTGCGATATGGTGACTTTAAACCATTCGTGTGGCTGGTAAATACACCGAAGCCAGACTTTAGACTGAAAATTCAGGGTGGCGCCGCTTGACCGTCAGTTTTGGCCTTGCATCTGTTCGGGGCGTGAACGGGTCGCGTCATGAACGGCGAGCCAAATCCGCACCAGAATGACCACGAGCAGAAGCGCGAATGTCATGCCGACGCCGGTTGAAACTGCCAAGCCGGCCCCACGTTCCAGGTGAACGATGTAGCCGGTGTCGCGCAGAATCGCATGCGCAGCCAATGAGCTGAAAACGAGCAATGGGAAGGCGGCAACTGCAACGCCTGCGATCGGCATCATCGAACGCATGATCAGGAATCCCCAACCGCAAATCATGATCACCAACGTCAAGCTGTTGCTGTCCAATGCAATCATTCGTTGAAAGAATTCTAACATGACGTGTACTCGCCCAACCGTCGCATGACCTACCCCCCGATTGGCCATTCGACATTTAATTTCACAGTAGGCTGCATGATGTTCGAATGAAGTTACAAAGTCGTTGCTTGCGACCGCATAGGGCCACTTACGACGATTGATTTTGCTCTACCGTTAAGAATTCACTTGAAACCGAACCAGAACTATGTGCGATCATGTTGCAATGCAATAATAGTCCGCGACCCTCTACAGGGGGGACGTTCTTGGGAGAGGGTGCCATGGCGAAGTCAGCTACCGTTCGAAACGATCCTCCATCGGCGCCGCCGACTGTTGCGCCGCTTAAGGACCTCTATGAGGTCGGTGAGATCCCACCGTTGGGCCACGTACCAAAGACGATGTACGCCTGGGCCATCCGCAAAGACCGGCACGCCGCGCCTGATACGGCAATGCAAGTGGAGGTTGTCCCAACCTGGGAGCTTGACAGCCACGACGTCCTCGTCCTCGTGATGGCTGCTGGTGTGAACTATAATGGCGTGTGGGCAGCACTCGGAAAGCCGATCTCGCCGTTCGATGGACATAAAGCGCCGTTCCATATTGCAGGCTCGGACGCGTCGGGCGTCGTTTGGGCAGTTGGCTCAAAGGTCAAGCGTTGGAAGGTCGGCGACGAGGTCGTCGTCCACTGCAACCAGGACGATGGTGACGACGAAGAGTGCAACGGCGGCGACCCAATGTTCTCAAGCTCACAGCGGATCTGGGGCTATGAGACGCCGGACGGCTCGTTCGCCCAGTTCACGCGCGTGCAGGACCGGCAGCTGATGGAGCGCCCGAAGCACCTGACCTGGGAAGAGAGCGCCTGCTACACACTCGTGCTCGCCACCGCCTATCGCATGCTCTTCGGCCACCGCCCGCACGTGCTGCGCCCCGGCCATAACGTGCTCGTCTGGGGAGCCTCGGGTGGACTAGGATCGATGGCGGTGCAGTTGATCGCGACGTCGGGTGCCAACGCGATTGGCGTCGTCTCGGACGACGACAAGCGCGATTTCGTCATGCAATTGGGCGCCCGCGGTGTGATCAACCGCAAGGGGTTCAGCTGTTGGGGCGAGATGCCCGATGTTGGTACACCTGAATATGGCACGTGGTTCAAGGAAGCCCGCAAGTTTGGCGCCGCAATCTGGGAAAGCACGGGCAAAGGCAACAACGTCGACTTCGTGTTCGAGCATCCAGGCGCCTCGACGTTCCCGGTGTCGGTGTTCGTGGTCAAGCGTGGCGGGATGGTCGTGATTTGCGCTGGCACCACCGGCTACAAGCTGACGATGGACGCACGTTACCTGTGGATGCACCAGAAGCGTGTGCAGGGCTCGCACTTCGCCAACCTGCTGCAGGCAGCTCAGGCCAATAAGCTTGTGGTGGAACGCCGGGTCGACCCTTGCATGTCGGAGGTATTCCCTTGGCTGCAAATCCCCAAGGCGCACATGCGGATGCTGGCCAACGAGCACAAGCCCGGCAACATGGGCGTTCTTGTCTCAAGCCCGACCACCGGCCTGCGGACCTTCGAGGATGTCGTTGAAGAGAGCCGCAAGCGGTTCGGCTGAGATTTAAGCCTATTGACCCGCTTGAAATCGGTTTCAAAGGCAATTATGGCTGCGGCCCTTCAACCAAGGGCCGAGGGATGGCCGCGGCATGGGACGTTTCGATCATGGCAGCAAGCGTAACATTTGAACTCGATGACGCAATCGAGTGGCTCGAGGCGTTCGAGTCGGATGGTCTGGCGTCGGTCCAATCGGCGCTTGATACCCTCCTGGAAATGGAAGCCACCGATTACATCGAGGGCACCGACGCAGCGCACGGGCTGGCTGCTGCCGAAATGGTCGCCGCCGCTCGCGATGACGATACTTCGCGGCTGCCCAAAAGCGTGATCACGGCGTTCAAGGAGCACAAGGGCGAAATCGAGGATGCCGATTTAGCCAGCGGAGCCCGCAAAGTTGTGGCCCGGATCCTGAAGAATTCCGAACTCAAAGACGAGGCCGAGTCGGGTGATGACGCCGAAGAATGGAGCGACGATATCCGCGAGCTACTGGAGCGGCTCAAAGGGTGAAGTTATATGGGAACTTAGCCTAGGTTAAGTTTTGCCGAGGTCAGGGGATTGCTCGGCAACGTATTGATGAATCGATCAAAGCCGCCCAACGCTCTGGCAAACCAAGTGCGAGAGCGTGCCAGTGGTCTGATAAGGCTACCGCTCGTCGCTAACTCACTTATGCTTTTCGGGCACATGCTGGACTTGCCCCATGCGATCTACATAGGCGATGCCTATGGCCGACATAATGAACGTCACGTGGATGATGGTCTGCCACATGATGCCGACCTCGGTAATCTTGGCGTTTGGCATGCCAAGATTGCCAGCCTCTATGAATGTTTTCAGCAGGTGGATGGACGAGATTCCAATGATCGCCATGGCGAGCTTGATCTTCAGTACGCTTGCGTTGACGTGGCTCAACCACTCCGGCTGATCGGGATGATCTTCAAGTTGCAAGCGCGAGACGAATGTTTCGTAGCCGCCGACAATCACCATGATCAGTAGATTTGAAATCATCACCACATCAATCAGTGCCAGCACGATCAACATGATCTGCTGCTCGCTGAACGTTGTCGCATGCGAGACGAGGTGCCAGAGTTCCTTCAGGAACAAGATCACATAGACGCACTGCGCCAGAATGAGCCCTAAGTAGAGCGGCACCTGCAGCCAGCGGCTGCCAAAAATAAATGCCCCCAGAAGGCGTAAGTTCACACGCGCGAGCTGCTCTTTCATCCGAGTTATAAAGTCCACTTCTGTTGGTGACGACACGATTTGACGCTTGTCTTGAAGTGGGGATTGTAACCCCGCCCGGCAAGCCATTGTTCGTTATAAGCTCTGTGTCACGTGTGAAGCCTTCATGACACTCAATACTTCGTACAACTCCCGCCGCTATATCGCTCAATCGCCAAGCACTTGTGCACCCAACGCCTGGACACCGTTCCGCATCTTCTTGATCTCCATGATGCCGCGATTGATTTCGGCGCCGAGCATCACGACCATGGCGGTCAATTGGAAATAGATCAGCGAACTCATCAACTGAGTCAGTGCACCGTAGAACCGGGCGTAGTTGTTGATTTCGAGCCAGCGAGAAAACAGGCCAGCGAGTAGCATCCACAACACTGTCGATACTAAAATGCCTGGCATAATTTCGGCCAGCGTGCGGCGTCCGCCAACGAGCCACAAGTGATAGGCGATCAGCTGCAAAACGATCACGCCTGCTGCAATGGAATATCGCAGGAGAAAAGTGAACCAGTTCTGGTCGAGCAGGAAGCTGATTCCGATCCAGTCAAACTTGTGTGCGAGCGCTGGGCCGACGAGCACGGCCCAAGCCATTGTAAGCATGGCGATGGCACCGACGAATACGAACAACATGCTGCGACCAAGACAGAAGAAGTACGTGCGGGTTTCTTCCGCGCGGTAGGCGGTGTTGAGCGCTGCACGCAGCGCTTCAACACTGCTGGTTGCGAAGAACAGAGCCAACGCGGCGCTGGCCGTCATCAGCCCAAACCTGCTCTGCCCCATCACCGCCAGTACTTCGGGCGCTAAGGCCTCCGCTGCACCCGTGGGCAACAGTTCGAACAGTTGAGCAACGGCTGCGCGGGCCAGTTGTTCACCACCGAAAACGCCGGCAACGGCGCCAAGAAAAATACAAAACGGGAACAAGGACAGGATGAACGAGAAAGCGACCGAGCCGGCCATGGCAAAGCCACTGTGCTCGAACAGTCGGTAAAGCGCCCGCCAGATCGTAGCCAACCGCCGCATAAGTCCATCCATTAACGATTTGCAGAATGCGCGTTGTAATGGGGCGATCACGATCCGTCGAGCCTGTCGAGCGAGCACGGCTCCGTTCCTCCATCGCTGTTAGTCATGGCAGCGAAAGGAAATCGATATAATATCGGTTCACCTTTGGGAGTGTCTGCGAAATGCAGTCGGAACTTGACGTAATAACGGCAGCTTTGACGGCCGCCCGAACACGGCTTGATGCACACGTGCGGACGCTGGAAACAGGGTCGACCAGCCATGCGGCACTGATGCTGGCTCGGGATCGGGTGGCTGCGGCGCTCGCAGCACTCGATCAAGCCGCGCGTGCTGTGACACCTCGGCCGCCTGAGCCGACGTTGCTCGATCAGATCGTTCTGCTAAAGCCAGCGCCGACCGATGCATTTCGAACCAAAATAAAATTGAAAGCCGCGGAGCCGCCAACGGCAGTTGTACTTTCGGTCGTGACGGACGGTCACGATGACCTAACTCGCATTCGCGGTATTGACGTTGGCACCGCCCAGTTGTTGGCCGGGCTTGGCATCGTAACGTTCGATGCGATCGCTGGATGGGTCCAAGCCGATGTCCAACGCGTCTCCGATGCCTTGAACTTGGGCCGGACGATTAGCCGGCAGAACTGGATTGAGCAGGCAGCACTCCTACGCCGGGCGCAGCCCGGGCCTAGCCCGGCGGTCCAACCACAGCGGGATCCGGAGCCCGTTGCAGTTCAACCGATGGTCGCCGTGGTCGAGATTGCGCCTGTTCTGGTGGAGGCTGTCATGCGTCCGGTTCATGCGGACCCCTTGCGCCTGATCGTGGGCCTCTCCACGTCCCATCAGGCGCTGCTGCGTTCTGGAGGCGTCCGGCGCTGGGCTGATATCGCGTCCTGGCGGCGCGCCGATATCGCGCAGTGGCAAGCCACGCTTGGTGTCGACGCGCCGATTACAAAGGCGGGCTGGATTGAGCAGGCGGCTTTGCTCGCAACTGGCGGTACAACTCGGTTTGCCACCAGGCAGATGCGCGGCGTGAGTTCGTCCGTCGTAGCGCTGCCAACGGTCGAGGCGCTGCCACCTCCGGTTTTTGCGCCTTGGGCGGTCGAACCGCGTGCGCCCGAGCTCCAGTTCCCGTTAGAACCGGCGCCGCCAGTTCCAGTTGCGGCCGTCGAACAAGTTCCCGGTGACATGCCAAAGCTGATTGAACTGCCAGAGGAGACCGCGACAGTCCCGCCTGTGCATATCGTGCCTCTACTGGAAGTACCGGACTTTGATCTGCCGACCGCTGTTGATCGCGTAGCAGCGCTCGAACTCGAATTAGCGGCGCTCGTTGCCAACGACACGGCTGCCCGCGTGTCGCAAAAGCCCGAGATGAAATTTGAAGCGGTGCAGCGCACAACACCCGCACCGTTCAACATCGAGGACGAGGAATTCCAGGAGCTGAATGTGAGTGAGGCCGATGTCGTCATCGTGCCGCGCAACAAGCCGGGCACGGTCGCCGCGTCGAAGGTGACCGATACCGTTTCAACAAGGACGCTGCTGGCGCGCATGCGGCGGGTGCCGCCAATCGATGATATCGAGGCCGACCGGTATTCGGCCTATCGTGAACGCGCGGAGGAGGCGAGTGTTGAGATCATTCGCGGCGACGGGCCTCGTGCCGAACGAGTGTCCGCCGACTCGGGCGCGCTGCCGACGCCGCATGAACCGCCAATCAAGCGTCTGTTGCGGAGCTTGAAACGGCAGGACTGACACAGCGCCGCAGCGATCAGGCATTGTGCGCAGACGCGAACCGTTTATCTTGCAGCGCAACATAGCTTGAAAAGGTCAACGACATGCCGAGTGCAAATCGCAAGATGGAGCCAATGGCAGCAGACTACGGCAGTTTGATTGCGGCCGCCGACCGGCTTGTGCTGATCGCCAAGTCGGCCGTCGCCAAAAAGATCGAGGCGGCCGGTGGCATGGATGCAGCCCAGCACGTGGCGCACGGCTTTGCCTGGCTCGCAACCACTGTCGAAGCGATGCGGCAGTTGACTGCCTGGGCCGGTCGACTCGGTGCGGACGGACGCTTCGGTGAAATCGAGCAGCTTATTCTCGATATCGGCATTGGCGAGTATGCAGCGCAGATCGCTGGCGGCATTGCAATGAGCCAGGTCGAAACGATCCGGTTGGCTCAACTGGGCATCTCGACAACTGACGCCCGCCGCTTCGAAGATGCTGCGGCAGATGCGATAGCAACCGGCACCAGCGATGCCAACAAAGCTCGCCTTGCAGCTCTGATCGCGGCCAACCCGGAAGCCATTACGTTCGGCGACAGTGGTCTCGATGAGACGCACGCAGCCATCCAAGGCGAAATGAACCGGTTTTCGGTTGCCGAAGTGCTCCCCGTTGCCCACCAATGGCACCTCGACAACGCCTACATTCCGCTCGACATCATTGCCAAGCTCGCCGACCTCGGTGTGTTCGGTGTTTCGATGCCGGAGGAATTCGGCGGCATGGGGCTCGGCAAGGAAGCGATGTGCGTCGTCTCCGAGGAGTTGTCGCGCGGCTATATCGGAGTCGGCTCGCTTGGCACCCGGTCGGAGATCGCTGGCGAACTGATCATCGCGCACGGCACACCTGAGCAAAAGGCGAAGTACCTGCCGGGCATTGCTGCGGGCACCATATTGCCGACCGCCGTGTTTACCGAGCCGAACACGGGGTCTGACCTCGCCTCGTTGAAAACCCGCGCCGTCAAGCAAGGCGACACGTACGTCATCACCGGGCAGAAAACCTGGATCACCCATCCTGTCCGCGCCGACGTGATGACGCTACTTGCCCGCACCAACCCAGATGAAAAAGGCTATCGCGGGCTCTCGATGTTCCTCGCCGAAAAGCCGCGCGGATCGGATGCGACACCATTCCCAGCCAAGGGCATGAGCGGCGGCGAGATCGAGGTGCTCGGCTATCGCGGCATGAAGGAGTACGAGATTTCCTTCGATGGCTTCGAAGTGCCAGAATCGCAACTCCTGGGTGCGGTTGAAGGCCAAGGCTTCAAGCAACTGATGGCGACGTTCGAAGCCGCCCGCATTCAGACCGCCGCCCGTGCGGTTGGCGTTGCGCAGTCGGCGATGGATTTGGCGCTCAAGTATGCGCTCGATCGCAATCAGTTCGGCCAATCGATTTTCGGCTTTCCCCGCGTCGCCAACAAAATTGCGATGATGGCGGTTGAAGTTCAGATCGCGCGGCAGCTGACTTACTTCGCGGCACGCGAGAAGGATGCCGGTCGCCGCTGCGATCTCGAAGCCGGCATGGCGAAGTTGCTGGGCGCGCGCATCGCCTGGGCCTGTGCCGACAACGGATTGCAAATTCACGGCGGCAACGGCTTCGCGTTGGAATACCCGATCAGCCGCGTGTTGTGCGACGCGCGTATCCTGAACATCTTCGAAGGCGCGGC
>JANOYV010000104.1:0-9122 GCA_031429105.1 Hyphomicrobiaceae bacterium
GAGGATCGCAGGCCGTGCCGGAGTGGGCCCACCCACTTTCGGATGAGCGATGACGGGGCTGGGCCTAAGCTCCCTGTGTGCACCCTGCGGGTTGGCGATCACGTACGCTAGCTCTGTTCAGCTTCGGATGGGCTGGACGTGCGGGCCACAACACGTCATCGCAGCGGGACGCGGTTTCGAGTTCGGGCAACCGAACGAGGGACCGAGCGTCGGGGATCGAAATCCCGGCGCGGCGATGAGCCCATCCCCACACCCTTTACCCGGCGGCTCACAGCCGTCCCGCTTCCCGGGACTTTCATTCCGGGGTTCGATGTAAGTGCCGCAGACCCCGGAGCGCATGCGCTGCCGGGCGATAGAGGTGTGCGACACGTCAAATCAGAAGGGCTTCATCTAGGGAACCTTGAACTCATCGAGGCCCGCCCAAGGGCATGGCGCCGGTTCAATGCCGCTTTGCGGCTTGACAAGCACCGGCTCCAGCGTGTGTCTCCTGGACGAAACTGAAATGTGATCGCCAGGATCTGGAATTATGTCAGCAAAAGCCCCCCATCGGTATCGCTCGCACACCTGCGGCGCGCTGCGTCCAAGCGATATTGGATCAACTGTGCGGCTGTCGGGCTGGGTTCATCGGGTGCGCGATCACGGTGGATTGCTGTTTATCGACCTGCGTGACCATTACGGCATGACACAGATCGTCGCCGACAGCGATAGCCCAGCTTTCAAGGCAATCGAAGCCGTGCGCTCCGAGTGGGTGGTGCGCATCGATGGTGTCGTTCGCCAGCGCCCCGAAGGCACGACGAACAAGGACTTGCCAACCGGTGACGTCGAAATTCTGGTGACGGAACTTGAAGTGCTCGGCCAGTCGAAAGAGCTGCCGATGCCGGTGTTCGGCGAGCCGGACTACCCGGAAGATCTGCGGCTGACCTACCGCTTCCTCGACCTGCGCCGTGAGACGCTGCATCGCAACATCATGACGCGACTTGCCGTCGTGAAGTCGATCCGCAATCGCATGGATAAGGCGGGCTTCTTCGAGTTTTCAACGCCGATCCTGACCGCCTCGTCGCCGGAAGGTGCGCGCGACTTCCTGGTGCCGTCGCGCATTCATCCCGGCAAGTTCTACGCGCTGCCGCAGGCGCCACAGCAGTACAAGCAGCTGCTGATGATGTCGGGCTTCGACCGCTATTTCCAGATCGCGCCGTGCTTCCGTGATGAAGACCCGCGCGCCGATCGGCTGCCGGGCGAGTTCTACCAGCTCGACGTCGAAATGAGCTTCGTCGAGCAGGAAGACATTTTCAGCACGATGGAACCGGTGATGACCGGCGTGTTCGAGGAATTCGCAGGCGACAAGCCGGTCACCAAGGGGTGGCCGCGTATTCCCTACGACACGGCCATCGCCAAGTACGGCTCCGACAAGCCCGATTTGCGCAACCCAATTGAAATGCAGGATGTCACCGAGCACTTCCGCGGCTCGGGCTTCAAGGTGTTCGCCGGCATGATCGAGAAAGACCCGAAGGTCCGGGTCTGGGCGATCCCCGCGCCGGGCGGCGGCTCCCGTGCGTTCTGCGACCGCATGAACGGTTGGGCGCAGAAGGAAGGCCAGCCAGGGCTGGGGTACATCATGTTCAAGGACGGCAAGGGCGCTGGTCCTGTTGCCAACAATATCGGGCCGGAACGGTCGACAGCGATTCAAGGTCAGGTTTCGGTCAAGGACGGAGACGCGGTATTCTTTGCCGCTGGTGATCCGGCAAAGTTCTACAAGTTCGCAGGCCTTGCCCGCGACCAGATCGGACGTGAACTCAAGCTGATCGACGAGAACCAATTCAAGTTCTGCTGGATCGTTGATTTTCCGCAATACGAGTACAACGACGAAGACAAGAAGATCGACTTCTCGCATAATCCGTTCTCGATGCCCCAGGGCGGCTTGAAAGCGTTGGAAGCGGCCAAGACCGACGCCGAGATCCTCAACCTCAAGGCGTTCCAGTACGATGTCGTGTGCAATGGCTTCGAATTAGCGTCCGGTGGTATCCGCAATCACATTCCCGAGGCCATGGTGAAGGCGTTTGGGATCGCGGGCTACCCGCCGGAAACGGTCGAAGAACGGTTCGGCGGCATGTACCGGGCGTTCCAATACGGCGCACCGCCTCACGGCGGCATGGCTGCTGGCATCGACCGTATCGTGATGCTGCTGTGCGGCACCAAGAACCTGCGTGAGGTGGCACTGTTCCCGATGAACCAGCAAGCCAATGACCTGCTGATGGGCGCGCCTGCCGAAGCGAGCCCCAAGCAGCTGAAGGAACTGCACATCCGGATGAATCCACTCGACAAGAAAGCGTGATCGCGCGGTTAATCTGGCGCAGCCAGTGCCTTGCATCGTTTCTTGCCGAATTTCGCTAGGCATCGTAATCTGTTGCTGAGTTCAGTAGCGGGTATTTCATGCGCAAATTCGTTGTCTTCAGTGTTGCCGCCGCGGCCCTTGTTACTGCCGTCGTGACATTCGTGCCCGAAGCGCGGCAGCGCGCGGAAGCCCTGACAGGGTTGAAACTCGGCGCATTGCCTGTGGCGTCGGGCGATCCGAAGGGGGCCGCGAAACGTGCAGGCCCGCCACCGGTGCCGGTGACGGTCGCGACCGTCGCTGAAACTGACATGCCGATTATCCTCTCGGCTCCTGGCACAGTCGAGGCGATTGCGACCGTCGCCATCCGGACACGCGTTGACGGGCAGATCATTGCGGTTGGTTTCGCGGAAGGTGATCTCGTCAAAGAAGGCCAGATGCTGTTCCAGCTGGATGATCGCCTTGTGAAGGCGCAAATCCAGCAGGCTGAAGCCAACATTTCCAAGGACGAAGCGACGCTTGCAGATGCTGCAGCGACGCTTGGTCGGCGTGAGCAGCTCGTGCGCCAAAAGATTACGTCCGAAGCGCTCCTCGATACCGCCAAGGCAACCGTTGGCGCATTGAAGGCGAGCATTGCAGCTGGCCGCGCCGCACTCGAAGTGCAAAAAACGCAATTGGACTATCTGACGATCAAAGCGCCACTGACCGCTCGCACCGGCAGTCTCAGTGGCAAGCTCGGCTCGAACATTCGTGCAGCCGACGCTACTCCGCTCGTTACTTTGAACCAGACCAAGCCGATCGTGGTCGGGTTCGCCATGCCGCAAACCGATCTGACGGCTTTGCGCGATGCCCTGAAGCGCGGTGCCAAGGCTTCGATTGTTGTTCCAGGCTCAAAGCCAGTGCGCGTGATGGGCGATCTCACCTTCGTCGACAATCAGGTCGACAAAAGCACCGGCACGGTGACGGCCAAGGTCACCAGCAGCAATGCCGAGGAGGCGCTGTGGCCCGGCCTTGCCGTCGATGTCGATTTGACCGTTGAAGTTCGGTCGAAAATTCCAGCGGTGCCGGCCAGCGGTGTTTTGCCAGCCCAACAGGGCATGATCGCTTGGGTCATCGGGGCCGATAACAAGGTGACGCCGCGCCCGGTCACGCTCGACCGGATCGTCGGGCAAACGGCCTTCGTGACCGAAGGACTGAAAGCCGGTGAGCGCGTCGTAACCGATGGTCAGTTGCGGTTGGCGACGGGCGCAACCATCTCTGTCTCAGAGCCTAAGGCCGCCCCTTCAACTGCCAAGGGTGGCGCGCCGGAAGCAAAAACGCCTGCGCCTGCACCTGGCCGGAGCTGATCGCCATGGGCATATCCGAACTCTGTATCCGTCGCCCCGTCATGACGACGCTGCTGATGGCCTCGCTCCTGTTGGCTGGATTAATTGGCTATCGGCAACTCCCAATCGCAGCCATTCCGCGCATCGATGTGCCGACGATTACGGTTTCAGCCCAACTGCCGGGTGCTAGCCCCGATGCGATGGCTGTGTCTGTTGCAGCCCCCCTCGAACGCCAGTTTGCGACCATCGCCGGCATCAAGGACATCACCTCGTCGAGCGTCGAAGGCGCGACCTCGATCACGCTGGAATTTGATCTCAATCGCAGCATTGATGCCGCAGCGCTCGACGTGCAGTCGGCTATTTCGGTTGCGACGTCGCGGCTGCCTGCCGAAATTTCAGCACCTCCGAGTTTCCGCAAAGTGAACCCGGCGGATAGCCCCGTCATCTTCCTCGCGCTGACGTCGGACACGGCGCAGGCGCAGGTGATGAACGAGTTCGCCGACAAGGTGATGAGCCCACGCATTTCGACCCTGCCGGGCGTGGCGCAGATCAACATCAACGGCGCTCAGAAACGCGCGGTGCGCATCAAGTTTGATCTAGATGCGTTGGCAGCGCGTGGCATCGGTGTCGATGAGATCCGGACGGCTGTTGCGGCGCTGACCTCGGTCAGTCCAATCGGCTCGATCCGTACCGAGCGGCAGATTTACATGCTTGAGACCAAGTCAGCCGAGCCGACGGCTGCCTACTTCAAACCGGTGGTCATCGCTTGGCGCAACGGCGCACCAGTGCGATTGCAGGACGTCGCGAAGGTCGAGGATTCTGTTGAAAACGAGGAGGCCCGCGCGGAATTCCAAGGCAAGCGCGCGATCACCATTTCAGTCCAACGGCAGCCCGACGCGAATACCGTTTCGGTAACGAATGCGGTTCGTGCCCTGGTGCCGCGTTTCCAGCTTGAGCTGCCGCCAACGATCCAGCTGACGATCCTGAGCGACCGTTCAGAGTCGATCAAGGATAGCGTGCATGACGTCCAATTGACGTTGATCGGAACGGCCGGCTTGGTGATCCTTGTGATCCTGGCGTTCCTGCGGACATGGCGGGCGACGATCATTCCAGCGATTGCTCTGCCGTTGTCGATTGTCGGCACGTTCGGTGGCATGGCGCTGCTCGGTTTCTCGCTCGACAACGTGACGTTGCTGGCGCTTACCCTCGCATTGGGCTTCGTGGTCGACGATGCCATCGTCGTGCTCGAAAACATCGTGCGCTACGTCGAGCAAGGCATGAAGCCTTTTGATGCAGCAATCAAAGGCGCCAACGAGATCGGCTTCACGGTCATTTCGATTACGGTGTCGCTGGTCGCGGTGTTCATTCCGATCTTGTTCATGGGCGGCGTGGTGGGGCGCTTCTTCTTCTCGTTCGCCATGACGATCAGTATGGCGATCCTACTGTCCGGATTCATTTCATTGACGCTGACGCCGATGCTGGCTGCACGGATGCTGAGCAATCATCACGAAGACAAGCCGGGTGCCATCAGTCGCGCGTTCGAAGCTGGCTACAACGCATTGGCGCGCGGTTATCAGGTGTCGCTCGATTGGTCATTGCGGTCGCGTTGGCTGATCATTCTGCTGACGCTCGGCACGATGTGGGCAACAGTTGTCGCGTTTGGTGCAGTGAAAAAAGGATTTATGCCAACCGAGGATACAAGCATCCTTCTCGTGCGCACCGAAGCGGCACCCGACATCTCGTTCCAGGCGATGGTTGAACGGCAGCGGCGGGTTGCAGAAATAATCCGAGCCGACCCAGATGTGCTCTACGTCAATTCGAACGTGGCGGCGGGTGGGTTCAATCCGACGCTCAATCGCGGCACGGTTTTCACCCAGCTGAAATCGAAGTCGGAGCGGCAGGGTAATGCGACCATAACCGACGTGCAGAATCGGTTGCGTGGCAAGCTGGCGGCTGTCACCGGCATCCGGGCATTCCCGCAACCGCTGCAGAATATCCGTATCGGTAGCCGCGCAGGTGCCGCCGCTTACCAGTACACACTGTCGAGCGTCGATCAGGAACAGCTCTATACCAATGCAACGCGCTTGACCGATCAGGTCAAGCGGACCCAGGGCTTTGCCGACGTGACCAGCGACCTGCAGTTGGGCGCGCGTCAGGTGACCATTGCCGTCGATCGCGATGCGCTGGCGCGCTATAGCGTCACCAACGAGTCGGTGCGCTCGACGCTGTACTCGGCATTCGGTACCCGCAAGATCGCGACCGTCTTCACGCCATCGAACGACTACGCAGTGATCCTGGAAGCCGACAAGGTCCAGTTGCTCGATCCCGGCGCGTTGTCGAAGATCTACGTGAAATCAACCACCGCGCAGCTTGTCCGATTGGACACCCTGGCGACGGTCTCGCTTGGCGCTGGTCCGATTGCGGTCGCTCGCCAGAGCCAGTTGCCGGCTGTGACGATCACCTTCAACGTTGCGCCAGGATTTACGCTGGGTGAAGCCGTAACTGCGATGGCGGAAGCCGAGCGGCAGATCAACATGCCAATCACCATCGTTGGCCAGTTCGCTGGTACCGCCCAGGTCTTCCAGGATAGCTTCCGCGATCAACCGTTGCTGATCCTGGCGGCCATCATCACGATCTACATCGTGCTTGGCATTCTCTACGAAAGTTTCATTCACCCGATTACGATTTTGTCGGGGTTGCCGACCGCCAGCCTTGGCGCGCTGGTTACCTTATGGATCTCGGATACGGAGCTTTCGATCATCGCCGTGATTGGCATTATTCTGTTGATCGGCATCGTGAAGAAAAACGCGATCATGATGGTCGATTTCGCCAACGAACTTCGATCGCAGGGCGCCACTGCCCAAGTTGCGATTCGCGAAGCGTGCCTACTGCGCTTCCGGCCGATCATGATGACGACAATGGCTGCTCTGTTCGGCACACTTCCGATTGCGATTGGCTGGGGTGCTGGCGCCGAACTTCGTCAACCGCTGGGTTTGGTCGTGGTCGGCGGTCTCGCTATGTCGCAAGTCTTGACGCTGTATATTACGCCGGCGATTTATCTGATGTTTGAAGGAATGTCCGAGCGGTGGAAGCGTTGGCGAGCAACGTCGGCGAAACAGGCTGGGAGTGCAGCGCAGCCGGTGGCGGCTGAGTAGCGGACGCTGCGTTTAGACGTCGGCAAATTTCGCCAATACCTTGGCGAACTTGTGCTCGGCTACGTCCCGGGTCTTGTGGCGACCGCCTTCGACAACCCGTTGGTTGTTGACGATAACGTCGGCCACTATTGAGCGTCCAGATGCGAAGATCCAGCTGTCGAGAGCTGCATCGCCCGATCGACCGGCCAGTTCGATGCGGGCCGTATCAAGCAGAATGTGATCATCGGTCTCTGTCGCGATCCCCGCCGCCTGTCTCCCACCACTCAGTGCCGCGTCAAACAGCGTGTGGCCGATCGATTGGCCTGCATCGGCCATTCGATTGCGGCGGCGGTCGCGCAGCCGCTGCCCGTATTCCAGCGTGCGCAATTCCTCAGCTAAGGAAATCAGCACATTGGAATCGGTGCCGATGCCGAACCGCCCGCCAGCGGCGCGAAAAGTCGTCGCCGGGAATATGCCATCGCCCAAGTTGGCTTCGGTGATCGGGCACAGGCCGACAACGGCTTGCGAAACCGCGAGCGCCGCTATCTCGTCGCGCGTTATGTGGGTGGCGTGGATCAAACACCACCGTTGATCGACAGGGACAGCGTCGAGCAGCCACTGCACCGGCCGCTTGCCCGACCACGCAAGGCAGTCGGCCACTTCCTTTTCCTGCTCGGCCACATGAATATGGATCGGGCCGGTCGGAATGGCGGCAATCGCCGCCTGCAATTGTGCGAGGGTTACAGCACGCAACGAGTGCGGTGCAAGCCCCAGGACCGAGCCCGGTAGGGTTGCAATGGCCTTGGCCGAGGCCTCGTGCAGTTTGAGGAATTGATCGACATCGTTGATGAACCGGCGTTGACCGGTCGCCGCTGGCTGTCCGCCAAAGCCACCATGCGCATACAGCACCGGCAGTAACGTCAATCGAATGCCTGTCGCAGCGGCGGCTGCCGCGATCCGCACTGCCATTTCGGCGCTATTCGCATAAGGACGGCCGTCGGCATCGTGATGCAGATAGTGAAATTCGACGACGCGCGTGAAACCTGCCTCCAGCATCTCGACGTAGGCTAAGGTTGCAATCGCCTCCACATCGTCGGGTGTCAGGTGATCAAGAAACCGGTACATCACGTCGCGCCAGGTCCAGAAGCTGTCGTCGCCAACGCCTGCGCGCTCGGCCAGCCCCGCCATCCCGCGTTGAAAGGCATGGCTGTGCAGGTTGACCATGCCGGGTAAGCGAACGGGTAATGTCACTGCTCTCACTGCCATTACACACCCTCTCGCAAATGCTTGTTGTCTGGTTCATCATGCGGGCGATATGGCAGTCAATCAAGGTGCAGGGGCGGCGGAGATCACATCATGAAGTTACACGGCGTTAGACACTGCCTCGACGCGAACGATGCCAACCTGTCGGGCTCCAAGTTCGTCAATGTGAACCTGTCTGGTACACGTATCCAGGATGCCAACTGTTCGGGGATGAGCATCGACGATGCCAATCTGTCGGGCACGCACATATCGAATGCCAACGCATCTGGCATGAGTTTCACTAAATGCCAATTCCACGGTGCAGCCATTGACGGCATTGCGATCACGGAATTGCTACGCGTCTATGGTTTGCAGGCGAAGGGATAGTCCATGGCCGTTTTCACCAATGCACGCATTGCAACGATGGATCCAGTGCAACCAGGGCTCGGTATCATCGAGCAAGGTGCCATCCATACCGATGCCGCAGGTAAGACTGCGTGGATCGGTGCTGCCAAGGACATGCCGCCAAGCCGACAAGAAGCGCACGACTTGGGCGGTCGCCTTGTTACGCCCGGATTGATTGATTGCCATACGCATCTTGTATGGGGTGGCAACAGGGCCGACGAATTCGAGATGCGGCTGGCTGGTCGCAGCTATGTCGATATATCGGCAGCGGGCGGCGGCATCGTCTCGACGGTGAAAGCGACGCGGGCCGCGAGCCAGACAGATCTCATTACAGCCGGTGTAAAGCGCGCCGCATCGCTGATGGCGGATGGCGTGACCACGATTGAAGTGAAGTCGGGCTACGGCCTCGATCTGGCAACAGAGCTCAAGCAGCTTCGTGCGGCACGCGCATTGCCAGCCGCCGTGCTAGGCGGCCTTGACGTCATGACAACGTTCCTCGGTGCGCATGCGCTCCCGCCCGAAGCCAACGGCGATAAGGACCGATACATCGACCTCGTTTGCCATGAGATGATCCCGGCCATCGCAGACGAAAAGCTGGCAGACGCCGTTGATGTCTTCATGGAGGGCATCGCATTTTCGGCGGAGCAAACATCCCGCGTGTTCGACGCGGCCAAGGCGCACGGCTTG
>JANOYV010000105.1:0-5835 GCA_031429105.1 Hyphomicrobiaceae bacterium
TCGCGACGCGCACGCAATACCGTGAGCCTACGTTCAGACGTATCTGTAGACGTAGGCATGGCCGTCTCCATCGCGAGTATAGTCGCGATCAAGATCACATATTCGCCGCATCCGCCAAGGCGGCCCTGGCCGGATGCTTACGGTGTCGGACAGGGCTCGCAGTTCCAATGCAAGCCCCATCCGATACCTCGCGGAACCGCTCAACCGTCGCGCCCTTCAATGCGCCGACTTCTTGGGCGCCGCAACGCCGATTACGAGCGCGCCGTCTTTGGCAATGACCTGCACGGTATCGCCATCGTTGACCCGGCCCGACAGAATCGACTCGGCGAGTTTATCCTGCACATTGCGCTGGATCACTCGCTTCAGTGGCCGTGCGCCATAGGCGGGATCGTAACCCTGCTCCGCGAGCCACGTTCTTGCCCCATCATCGAGGCTGATCGAAATCTTGCGATCGGCCAGCAATTTGACCAGCCGTGCCATCTGAATATCGACGATGGCGCCCATCTGGTCGCGTTGCAGGCGATGGAACAGGATGATGTCGTCCAACCGATTGAGGAACTCCGGCCGAAACTTCATCCGCACTTCAGCCATCACTTCCTCGCGCACCGTTTCGGTATCCGCGCCTTCCTTCAGATTGACGAGATACTCGGCTCCGGTGTTCGACGTCATGATGATCAATGTGTTCTTGAAATCGACGGTGCGACCCTGCCCGTCGGTCAAGCGACCGTCGTCGAGCACCTGTAGCAGCACGTTGAACACGTCTGGATGGGCTTTCTCGATCTCGTCGAACAGCACGACCTGATAGGGCCTGCGCCGCACGGCTTCGGTCAGCGCACCACCTTCGTCATAGCCGACGTAACCCGGAGGTGCACCGATCAACCGGGAGACCGAATGCTTCTCCATGTACTCGCTCATATCCATGCGGATGAGCGCTGTATCGTCGTCGAACAGAAAGCCCGCGAGCGCTTTGGTCAGCTCGGTTTTGCCAACGCCTGTCGGCCCTAAAAACATAAACGAGCCGATCGGACGATTGGGGTCCTGCAAGCCAGCCCGCGCTCGGCGAACCGCCGTCGAGACAGCTTCCACGGCTTCCGACTGGCCGATCACGCGCTTGGCAAGGGCGTCCTCCATTTTCAGGAGTTTTGCACGTTCGCCTTCTAGCATCCGGTCCACCGGGATGCCGGTCCAGCGTGATACGACCTGCGCAATGTGATCGGGCGTTACCGCCTCCTCCATCATCGGGCTGGCGCCATCACCGGCTTCATTGGCCTTGAGCTTCTTTTCTAGGTCGGGGATGACGCTATAGGTCAACTCGCCAGCGCGCTGGTAGAGGCCTTTGCGCTGTGCCTGCTCGAGCTCAGTGCGCAGCGTTTCCAGCTGTTCCTTGAGCTTTTGTGCATCACCAAGTTTGCTCTTCTCGGCCTGCCAGCGGGCCGTCATGCCTTTTGACCGCTCATCCAGATCGGCAAGCTCTTTTTCGAGCTTCGAGAGCCGGTCGCGGGAGGCCGTGTCGGTCTCCTTCTTCAAGGCTTCCCGCTCGATGCGAAGCTGCATCACGCGCCGGTCGATTTCGTCCAGCTCTTCCGGCTTGCTGTCGACCTGCATGCGCAAGCGTGACGACGCCTCGTCCATCAAGTCGATGGCTTTGTCGGGAAGGAACCGATCAGCGATATAGCGGCTTGATAGCGTCGCAGCAGCGACAATCGCCGAGTCCGTAATACGAACGCCATGATGCAGTTCGTACTTTTCCTTCAAGCCGCGCAGGATCGAGATCGTATCTTCAACGGTTGGTTCATTGACGAAAATCGGCTGAAAGCGGCGGGCGAGGGCAGCGTCCTTCTCGACATGCTTGCGATATTCGTCGAGCGTCGTTGCGCCAACGCAATGCAATTCGCCGCGCGCTAAGGCCGGCTTCAACAGGTTACCAGCATCCATTGAGCCTTCCGACTTGCCAGCGCCTACAATGGTGTGCATTTCATCGATAAACAGGATGATTTTACCAGCCTCTGCCGTCACTTCCGACAACACGGCCTTCAATCTTTCCTCGAATTCGCCGCGATATTTAGCGCCAGCGATTAGCGCGCCCATGTCGAGCGACAGCAGCTTTTTATCCTTGAGGCTTTCCGGCACGTCGCCCTTGACGATTCGTAACGCCAAGCCCTCAGCTATAGCCGTTTTGCCGACGCCCGGCTCGCCAATCAGCACGGGGTTATTCTTGGTGCGGCGCGACAGAACTTGGATGGTGCGACGGATTTCCTCGTCGCGACCGATCACCGGATCAAGCTTGCCGTTGGCAGCTGCTTCGGTCAGATCGCGCGCGTATTTTTTGAGGGCGTCGTAGGATTGCTCTGCCGACGCTGAATCCGCTGTCCGTCCCTTGCGGATGTCATTGATCGCGCCGTTCAAGCCCTGCGCAGTTACGCCAGCATCGGCCAAAATACGACCAGCATCGGAGCCCTTTTCCAAGGCGATCGCCAGCAACAGGCGTTCGGCTGTAACGAACTTGTCGCTCGCCTTCTCGGCTAGCTTTTCAGCCGCGTCGAACAGGCGGGCAAGCTCGGGGGCGATATAAACCTGCCCCGCGCCGCCGCCCGAGACCTTCGGACGTTTGGCGAGCGCCAACTCGACGGCACGTAAGGCGTCTTTCGCCCGGCCGCCAGAGCGATTGATCAAGCCGCTGGCCAATCCCTCTTCATCATCGAGCAGCACCTTAAGGACGTGCTCGGTGGCAAACTGCTGGTGGCCTTCGCGCATTGCAAGGCTTTGTGCTGATTGAACAAATCCCTTGGCGCGGTCAGTATACTTATCGAAATTCATGCCGGTTCTCCTTGTGGCCGCGGCTTATCGCCCGTTAGGCACGACCCGGTCGCTCCGTTAATCCATAGTCACGCGGACCAAAACCAAACCCTCAGCGGCATCTGCGGTCTGTCCGCAAGCTTATATGGGGTGCACCCGTTGGAACGAAAGAGGGCGCATCGAGCTTCTTGCGTCAATGCTGTGGCGCTGCTTAGGTTCCCCCAACAAGGGGTGCCCATGCCGATCCTGAAAACAACAATCAACACATCGTCCGACGAATTTCGCGCCAATGCCCGCGCCATGCGGGTTCTGACCGATGATCTTGCCGCCAAACGTGCCGAAATCGCAGTTGGCGGTCCGCTGAAACTGCGCGAACGCCACGCCGCGCGCGGAAAGCTGCTGCCACGAGACCGTGTGCTGGGGCTACTTGATCCGGGCGCACCGTTTCTCGAATTGTCGCAGTTTGCAGCCTGGGGGCAGTACTCCGGCGACATCCATGGCGCTGGCGTCATCACCGGCGTGGGCCGGGTATCGGGCCGCGAAGTGATGATTGTGTGCAATGACGCGACGATCAAGGGCGGCACCTACTACCCGATGACGGTGAAGAAGCACGTCCGCGCCCAGGAAATCGCGTGGGAGAACCGGCTTCCGTGCGTCTACCTTGTCGATAGTGGCGGCGCAAACTTGCCGCATCACACCGAGGTGTTTCCCGACAAGGAGCACTTCGGTCGCATCTTCTACAACCAAGCGCGGATGTCCGCCGACGGCATCCCGCAAATCGCGGTCGTGATGGGCAGCTGTACGGCGGGCGGCGCTTATGTGCCGGCGATGTCGGACGAAAGTGTGATCGTGCGCCGGCAGGGCACGATCTTCCTTGGCGGGCCGCCGCTGGTAAAGGCCGCCACCGGCGAGACGGTCTCGGCGGAGGATTTAGGCGGTGCTGATGTGCACACCCGTCTGTCGGGTGTCGCCGATCACTACGCGCTGAATGATCATCATGCGCTGGAGATCGCGCGCAACATCGTTGGCAATCTCAACACCACAAAGAAAATGGACGTGACCGTTCGTGAAGTGCGCGCGCCGAAGTATAATATCGCGGAATTGGACGGCGTTGTGCCAACCTCGCTCGTCACGCAATACGACACCCGAGAGGTGATCGCGCGGTTGGTCGACGGTTCCGAGTTCGACGAGTTCAAGGCGCTGTACGCAACAACAATCGTCACCGGCTTCGCGCACATTGAAGGGTTGCCGGTTGGCATTATTGCGAATAACGGCATCCTCTATTCGGAGACGGCGCAGAAGGCCGCCCACTTCATCGAGCTGTGCGGCCATCGGCGGATCCCGCTGCTGTTCTTGCAGAACATCACCGGCTTCATGGTCGGTCGCGAGGCCGAAGCTGGCGGCATCGCACGTCACGGTGCGAAGATGGTGACGGCGGTTGCAACCGCGCGCGTGCCGAAGATCACGGTGATCATTGGCGGCTCGTATGGTGCTGGCAATTACGCAATGTGCGGTCGGGCCTATGGTCCGCGCTTTCTGTTCACGTGGCCGAACGCGCGCATTTCGGTGATGGGTGGACCGCAGGCGGCGAGCGTGCTCGCAACCGTGCGGCGCGACAACATCGAGGCCGACGGTCAGACCATGAGTGCTGTCGACGAGGCAGCCTTCAAGCAGCCGATCCTCGAACAGTTTGAGCGCGAAGGGCATCCCTATTTCGCCAGTTCCCGTCTATGGGACGATGGCATCATCATGCCATCCGAGACGCGCCGGGTGATTGCGCTATCGCTCAGTGCTGCCCTCAACGCCCCTATCGAATCGCCCAAGTTCGGCGTGTTCCGGATGTGAGGGTGGGGCAAACAACATGTCGCATTGTTGGAGTGTGTGGACAACTATCAAACATGCAGTGGATAACCACCATGGGGATAACGCTTTGGCGTGATGGCGCAG
Source organism: Hyphomicrobiaceae bacterium (assembly GCA_031429105.1). Lineage (GTDB taxonomy): Bacteria > Pseudomonadota > Alphaproteobacteria > Rhizobiales > Hyphomicrobiaceae > JAKFWF01. The sequence goes on from JANOYV010000105.1 coordinate 4,744, forward strand.
GATGTCTCGAATCGCTTAATCTGCGGGCTTGAACGCAGATGCAAGGACGATTAAATGCGTGTTTCGCAAGCAAAGCCAACTGCTGTGGATGCTCCGCTGCTTCCGTTCGATAGTCTTGCCGTGCAGTTGCACCCGAGCGTGCGTCGACAAGTGCAACGAAGGATAGAACCTACTGTGGTTACCGGCGTGATAGTTGAGCGCCCTTCATCGGTGTCGCAACACCGCTGTCGATCGATCTTGCTTTGGACGCAAACCAGCTTATGGACGCCAGCCCTAACATTTTGTCTTGAAGCGTTGCGTTTGGGGGCCAAAGAAGCCGCCAAGAAGGCAGTCACCGCTGGTATACTTAGCTTGTTGGCGCTTCTAGCAGCTGCCATTGGGCATTTTGAGTTCGATGCGTTTGGGTGGCGAGAGAAGGCAAAGCTTCAACCCAGAGGATGGGAAACAACTGTGACGCCGTCGCCGAAGAGTCATTTGAAGCCTGGAGGCTAACGCGCGTAACCCAACACTTATTAGTAGGCTGCGTCGGCAGCGGGTGCGCGCAGAGCCAGCCCACCTCAATGGACGCGATCCCGGCTCGACTCGCTGCTCGCTGCCGCCGGTTGTCCGGGACGGCAGCTGAGGGGGCATGGTGACAAGCGGCGATCTGGTATAGCGAGTTGTACCCTTGAATATTCGGCGAAACTGAAGCCGTCCTTGTGACCTCCTAAATGACTCCTCCACACAGCCGTCATCCCGGCGCAGGCCGGGACCCACGACAGGTGTCAACTTGTGCGGTGCTAACGAAAGATCGCCCGTCGCTGCACGAGTCACGTTCAACCGAGGAATTGGTCTTGCGGAGTGGTGTCGTGGGTCCCGGCCTGCCCCGCAAGGGGACTCCCAAGTGGTCGCGCCGGGATGACGGCAATTTTTGGCACGTACCAAGTGGCAAAATTACGAGGTTGGTGCCGCAATTCACCACGTTTCCAACATCGCCTTTGCCAAACTTATCCCCGCTCTCCGCCCCCGTGCGATACTCACTCGTCGGACATCAAACGCCCGGGAGCATAGACGTGTGCTGGCGGTTATGTGATGTCGAACGCGTCCCGCCGT
>JANOYV010000106.1:0-36561 GCA_031429105.1 Hyphomicrobiaceae bacterium
CACTAGCTAAGGGCGCGGTAGTCGCGTCCGATGCCTTTTTCCCGTTTGCTGACGGTTTGCTCGCGGCCGCCGAAGCCGGAGCGACTGCCGTTATCCAACCCGGCGGCTCCATGCGCGATGATGAAGTCATTAAAGCCGCCGACGAACGTGGCCTTGCTATGGTGTTCACCGGGATGAGGCATTTCCGGCATTGAGCCTCAAGGCCCCACTCGACACGGCAGCACGCGCTTGCGATTGTCGCAGGGATAGCGGCTCCGGGACCATCGCTCATGCTCAAGATCTACGGCCACACGAACTCGATCAACGTGCGCAAGGTATTTTGGCTCTGTGACGAACTGGGTTTGCCCTACGTGCAAGAAGACTGTGGCTGCGGCACTAGATCGGTCGATGAACCTGAGTTTCGAAGGTTGAACCCTTTCGGCGTCGTGCCGGTGATTGAGAACGACGGCGCGATCATCAGAGAATCCAACACGATCCTGCGTTACCTGGCCCGCAAGTACGGCGGCATATCTCTGCTTCCGGCAGGACCACTGCGCCGCGCGCAAGTCGAACAGTGGATGGATTGGCAAGCGACTGATCTCAACAGTGCGTGGCGCTATGCGTTTCTTGGGCTCGTGCGAAAGAATGCAAACTTCCAGGACAAAGACAGTATCGCTACTTCGATAGCGCAGTGGACCGTACAGATGCGTCTCCTCGATCAGGAACTTACCAACGCCCACCCCTACGTCTGTGGACCCCAATTTACGCTTGCTGACATTCCGGTGGGCCTGTCCGTCAACCGCTGGTTCATGACGCCGATTGACCGGCCGGAATTGCCAGCGGTCAATCGCTATTATGATTTACTGACCCTACGTCGACCATTCATCATTCATGGCCGCAACGGTCGTCCTTGATAGAGTCAATCGCGCTTAGTCCATACTCATTTTGATGATCCAATCCCGCAAGATCATGGCTTCGTGAGATAAGGTGTCGCGGGCCATCAACCAATAGCTTTTGTCTTTATCCGAAGGTTGGTCGAATAGTGTCACGAGTATCCCACGGGAAAGCTCATCCTGGATTAGCGCGGTGGGGCATAGTCCAACCCCTTGCCCGGCCAATACAGAGCCAATGAGTAAATTAAAGTCGGCAAACTGGAGGCTGACGTTTAGTTTGGCGCTCAATCCCTGAGTTGAAAACCAGCGTGCCCAAGCAGTTGTGGTTTCATCGTGCAACAGCTCGGTAGATTTGAGTGCACTTGGCGTCGCGAACGGGCCACGACGTTCGATGAAGCTGGGTGCACATGTCGGCCTCGTCGCGGCGCTCAGCATTGGAATCGCAGCAGTACTGGGCCGAAGTCCATGTCGTATCAGTAGATCGACGCTGATTGCCTCGGGTGTTTGTGCATCAAGGGCGTAGACCACGTTGATCTGGATATCAGGATGTACGGCTCGAAACAGCGGCAATCGAGGAATGAGCCACCGGGTGGTCACGGATGCAACGCAACCGAGACTGACCGGTTGGGCGTTCGATTTGGATTTTATGTGAACCGCTGCCAGAGAAATATGCGTGAGGCCGTGAGTGACAGCTGTGCCAAAATCTCGACCGACCGGGGTCAATGAAACGCCCCGTGCGTATCGCGAAAAAAGCGGGGTGCCGAGTCACAATTCGAGGCTCCGAATATGCTGACTGATTGCGGCTGCCGTCATGTTCAATTCAGCTGCAGCTTTGCTAAAGCTCTGATGACGCGCCGCTGACTCAAAGGCGCGAAGGCTGTTAACTGCTGGGAGCTGCATGTAACGAGACTAACCCAAGCTATGTCTCAGCGCAATAAATAGGCTGTTGTATGATGAAACGAATTGAGTTTCATGACGTCTCACGTTTCTAAAGTAAGGAGCCCGTTACGATGGCATGGATTGATCTCAGTCACGATTTTGCAGACGGCATGCCGGGCTTTTCGTTACGGCGCGATGGGGAGGTGAAGCAGTTCACTGCATCGATCAGGCCGTTCGTCACGCACGAAGCGTCTGCACCGTTCTACGAGGGAAAAGCGAGTTTTGAGATCACTGAGATTACGTTTCAAACGTCGATCGGGACGTATCTCGATGCACCGCGCCATCGCTGGAAGGAGCGCCGCGATATCTCGCAGTTGCGCCTTGATGAAGTGATCCTGCCGGGATTGCGGGTCGATGTTGACGGCGCGGGACCTGGCGAGCGGATCGGTTTGGCGCGCCTGAACCTGCCGATGGACTTGACCGGTCGCGCAGTGCTGATCCGATTCGGTTGGGACCAGCATTGGGCAACACCAATCTATGATGACTACCCCTTCATCGATGATGATGTGATCGATGCCCTCAAGCAACGAGGTGCAAAGCTTCTGGGTGTCGATACGCCTAACGTCGACACGCGATACAATTCAAGCAGACCCGCACATACGGTTTTGCTTAGGCAAGATATCTTGATCATCGAAAATTTGTGCAACCTGGAACGAGTGCCGCCGTCGGGGTTTCGCTTCTTTGGCGTGCCGATTAAAGCCGTTGGCGCCGCTGCTATGACAATTCGCGCGTTCGCCGAAGTCGCGTGATCCGGGCCTGTGATCGTTAACCAATCCACACATGAGGTCTTTGATGCCGATCCACTTTTCAGCCAACGAACTTGGAGGCCGCCGCACCGCCGCCACCACCGAGATGAAGCGACGGGGGCTCGACGCTCTGTTGATGTTCCGTCAAGAGAGCATGTTCTATCTCACCGGCTATGACACGTTCGGGTATGTATTTTTCCAGACCATCGTGCTCACCGCTGACGGCCGTATGACATTGTTGACGCGTTCGGCCGACCAGCGGCAGGCGAAGTTCACATCTGTGGTTGATGATATTCGGGTGTGGGTTGATCGCGAGGGCTCGAACCCGGCTGAGGATCTGAAAGCGATCCTCAATGAGCATGGCCTCAGGGGCGCAAAACTTGGCGTCGAATACGATGCCTATGGTCTCACCGCGCGCAACGGCCAACGACTTGATGCGGCGATGGCTGGTTTCGCCACGCTAGTGGATGCCTCGGACTTAGTCACGCGCCAACGGTTGATCAAAAGTGCCGCCGAAATTACCTACGTCCGACGCGCCGCCGAACTCGCCGACAAGGCCTGGCAAGCGGCAATTGATATCGCCAAGCCCGGCGCATTCGAGGGCGATATTCTGGCCGCCATGCACGGCGAGATCTTTCGTGGTGGCGGCGATGATCCGGGTAACGAATTCATCATCGGGTCGGGCCCCGGGGCAATGATGTGCCGGTATTTTACCGGGCGACGGAATCTGGATGCCAACGATCAACTGACATTGGAGTGGGCTGGAACGTATCGGCACTACCATTCTGCTATGATGCGCACCTTGCGGATTGGTAAACCACCTGCGCGCCAACTCGAATTATGGAAAGCAGCTCAAGACGCGTTACTGGCGTGCGAGGCGGCGCTTAAGCCGGGTCGCGCCGTCGGCGACGTATTCGATGCCCACGCCCGTTCACTCGATGTGGCGGGGCTTTCCAATGCGCGGCTCAATGCCTGCGGGTATTCGCTTGGCACAACCTATGCGCCGAATTGGATGGATTGGCCGATGTTGTTTAAGGATAATCCAGTTGTGGCAGCGCCGGGCATGGTATTTTTCATTCATATGATCATATTTGATGACAGTACGGGTCTTGCAGCGACCTTGGGTCGAACCAGCTTGGTGACTGATGGTGGTTCCGAGGTGCTGTCGAAGGCAAGTTTGGACTTTATCGTTAAGTGAGATGTTTGGAGCCTATGTCCGGCAAACGCATTCTTCTTATCATCGGCGGTGGCATCGCGGCCTACAAGTGTCTGGACCTGATCCGGCGCTTGCGGGAGCGGGGCGACACTGTGCGCGTCGTCATGACCAAGGCTGCGATTGAATTCGTCACGCCCCTGTCCGTTGGAGCGTTAACTAACGATCGCGTGTTCACCGACCTATTCGACCTCAACTACGAACGGGAAATCGGCCATATCAAACTGTCGCGCGAATCTGACTTGATCGTTGTCGCGCCGGCCACTGCCGATCTGCTGGCGAAGATGGCCGGGGGGCACGCAAATGACCTCGCGACTGCTGTGTTGATGGCAACCGACAAGCCGGTGCTGGTCGCGCCCGCCATGAACCCGCGCATGTGGGCGCATCCAGCGACAAAGCGCAACGTGGCGACACTGGAAGGCGATGGCATTGCGTTCGTCGGCCCGAAAGCTGGCGAGATGGCGGAGCGTGGCGAAGCCGGCATCGGTCGTATGGCCGAAGTGCCGGAATTGATAACAGCCATCGATCACGCGCTCGACACTGCCAGAAAAGGTCCGCTGTTTGGATGTCATGTGCTGGTAACGGCAGGTCCGACGCATGAACCAATTGATCCGGTGCGTTACATTGCCAATCGTTCTTCTGGCAAGCAGGGCTATGCCATTGCAGCCGCCGCCCACGTGCTCGGAGCGGAGGTTACGCTCGTATCTGGTCCGGTTGGTTTAGCTGAACCGAAGGGCGTCAACGTTATTCGGGTTGAGACTGCCGCCGAAATGCTGGCGGCTGTCCTGGCAACTCCCCACGCCGACGTCGGAATTTTTGCAGCTGCCGTCGCTGATTGGCGGGTCGCAACGGCTTCGAATGAAAAGATTAAGAAGGGCGCCGGTGGCACGCCGCAACTAGCCCTTGCTGAGAACCCAGATATCCTGAAGACCATGTCAAAGCGCACGGCGCATCGGCCGGCGTTGGTCATCGGATTTGCCGCTGAAACCGAAACGGTGATCGAGCACGCAATCAAAAAGCGCAAATCAAAGGGTTGCGATTGGATCGTCGCCAACGATGTTTCGCACGAAACCGGTATCATGGGCGGTGATAGCAACACGGTGCATCTGATTACCGCTGATGGCGTCGAAAGTTGGCCAGCGATGAGCAAAGCTGAGGTCGCCCGCAAGATTGTGGAACGTGCGGCTGAACACTTGGCCGCGACACAGATCGACGTTTGACATGGTGGCGAAGTCCAAATTTTTAACTGTTAAAATTGTTCGACTACCGCATGGCAAGGATCTGCCACTGCCGACCTACCAGACCGAAGGTGCGGCCGGCATGGACTTACACGCCGCCATCGCTTTGGACGATTCGTTGACCCTCGACCCTGGCGCGCGTGCACTTGTGCCGACCGGGCTCGTTCTCCAGTTGCCCGTAGGATTTGAAGCGCAAGTGCGACCGCGCTCCGGCTTAGCCTTCAAGAACGGCGTCACGGTGCTGAATAGCCCGGGTACCATCGACAGCGACTATCGCGGTGAGCTTCAAGTGCTCTTGATCAACCTTGGGCATGTCAGCTTTGAAATTATCCGCGGCATGCGCATTGCCCAACTCATCATTGCGCCGGTCAATCGAGCGGTGTTGGTCGAAGCTAAAGCCATCGCGGCCACACCACGGGCCCAGGGTGGCTTCGGGTCAACGGGTGTGGTTTCTGTGAAAAAGAGCAAACGCGTTCCGTCTGGAACCAAACCTCGCAAAACGCGTCCCCGTTAACACGGCAACCAATAGTATTTATTGCGAGGACAATCCGCGCGACGCAATGGTCGTTCGTGTGACGGACTTGCGCATTTATCGATCCGGCCCGATGTATCAGTTTGGAATTCTAGAGAAGGACACTGCCGCCATGCCGATCGAGATCAAAACACTCGCTGCCACCCGCAGCTGGGGCCGAGGCAAGGTTTACAACGATATCACCGAGACAATTGGCCAGACGCCGCTCGTTCGGCTCTCCAAGATCACGGCGGCGGCGAAAACCAAAGCCGAAATTCTGATGAAGCTCGAGTTCTTCAATCCGCTATCGTCGGTTAAAGACCGGATTGGTGTGTCGATGATCGATGCGCTGGAAGCCGATGGGCTGATCAAGCCTGGTGTGAATACGCTGATCGAGCCAACGTCGGGCAATACTGGCGTCGGCTTGGCGTTCGTGGCGGCAGCGCGCGGCTATAAGTTGATCTTGATCATGCCGGAATCGATGTCGATGGAGCGGCGCAAGCTGTTCATCCATCTGGGCGCCGAGTTGATCCTGACGCCTGCGGCGGGCGGGATGGGTGCTGCTATTGCTAAGGCAGACGAACTGATCGCGGCAACGCCTGGTTCGGTGCAGCCAAGCCAGTTTAAGAACCCAGCCAATCCTGAAGTGCACCATCTGACGACCGCTGAAGAAATCTGGGCCGATACGGGCGGCAACATCGATGCGCTGGTCGTTGGCGTTGGTACCGGTGGCACGTTGACGGGAACCGCGCGTGTGCTCAAGCCTCGTCGCCCGGCCATGAAGGTGTTCGCGGTTGAACCTTCGGCCAGCCCGTTCCTGTCGAAGGGCGAGAAGGGGCCGCACAAGATCCAAGGGATCGGTGCAGGCTTTGCGCCAGAAGTGCTTGATCGCTCGCTGATCGATGAGGTTATCACCGTGACCAACGACATGGCGTTCGAGGTGTCGCGCTTGTTGGCGAAGGTCGAAGGCATTCCAGGCGGCATTTCGACGGGGGCGAACCTTGCGGCGGCATTGACGGTCGCCGAACGACCGGAGTTCGCTGGCAAGACCATTGTGACGTTCGCGCCCTCGTCGGCGGAACGGTACTATTCGTCCGACCTGTTCTTGGATCCGGCGGTTGCGAAAGTGTGAGCGGGGCAAAGTCTCACCCAACAATCGCATACATATATTTGGTCAAAACCATGCCCACCACGCTCACACCATCCGAAATCCAACGGTACAAACGACATCTCGTGCTGCGGGAAGTAGGCGGCCAGGGGCAGCAGGCGCTGAAGGCGGCCCGCGTGCTGGTGATCGGGGCTGGCGGGCTTGGGTCGCCGGTGCTGTTGTATTTGGCGGCGGCTGGAGTGGGCGTGATCGGTGTCGTCGATGATGACACGGTGTCGCTCGATAACCTGCAGCGGCAGGTGATCCACGCGACATCTGATGTGGGTAGATTAAAAGTCGAGAGCGCGCGGGATCGGACATTGGCGATTAATCCGCACGTCCAGATTGAAGTGCACCCGGTTCGGATCGAAGCGCACAATGCGATGGCGTTGATTCAAGCCTATGACATTGTGGTCGACGGATCGGACAACTTTGCAACGCGCTATCTTGTCAGCGATGCCTGCTATCTGGCGAAGAAGCCGCTGGTGTACGCGGCATTGGGCGCATTCGACGGCTACGTCACAATGCTCAAGCCGCACGCGCTTGGAGCCGATGGCAAGCCCAACCCGACCTATCGCTGTCTGTTCCCCGAAGCGCCGCCTGCGGGTACGGTTGCGAACTGTGCGGAAGTCGGAATTCTCGGCGCCGTTGCAGGAGTTGTTGGAACGCTAGCGGCAGTCGAAGTTTTAAAAGAAATCACCGGCGCGGGGGAATCCCTGGTCGCGCGCTTGCTGATGTACGATGCGTTAGGCTCACGTTTCGAGACGTTCAAGTATCAGTGGGATGAAGAAAATCCATTGTCCGGTTCGCACCCGACGATTGTCGATTTGTCGATCCATGCTGTTGCCTCAGCCGCAATTTGCGCAGCGTGATCTAACTTCCATCTGAGGCGCCCGGGAGCGTTTCAGTCAAATGCTTGTTTAAATTTTGCCGACCGGGAGCGCGGCACCCCATGTGGGACGAGATCATCCTATACATCGCAGTCGGTTTCGCCGCGCAAATGGTCGACGGCGCGATCGGCATGGCCTACGGCGTGACTGCGACGTCCGTATTGCTGAGTGCTGGGGTAACGCCTGCGGTCGCAAGTGCTTGTGTCCATTCAGCAGAGACCTTCACCACAGGCGCTTCAGGTCTAGCCCACTGGCGGCTTGGCAATGTTGATCGTCGCCTTATGTTCAAGCTGATGGTGCCCGGTATGATCGGCGGGGCGATCGGTGCTTACGTGCTAGCAAGCTTTCCCGGTGAACTTTTCCGTCCATGGGTGAGCGGCTACTTGCTCTTTGTTGGTCTCGTCATTTTGTATAAGGCGTTACGGCCACCAGTTAGCGCTAACCTGAAACCAGCAGGAGTCGTTCCGCTGGGTTTTTTTGGTGGACTCCTAGACGCAATCGGCGGCGGCGGTTGGGGACCGCTGGTGACGTCGACACTGCTCGGCAACGGGGCGACGCCACGCATGGTGATCGGATCAGTGAATGCTGCAGAATTCTTTGTAACGCTGGTCATCTCTGCGACCTTCGTCGCGACCATCGGTTTGTCACTATGGCCCATCGTGATGGGCCTCGTGATCGGCGGCGTGATTGCCGCGCCGTTCGCCGCGATAGCGGCCAAGCATCTGCCGGACCGCGCGCTTATGGTCATTGTCGGCGTCGTGGTTGTTTTGCTCAGTCTCCGCACGATCTCAAAGTCGTTCGGTTAACTCAGACGATTACCGGCATCTGAGCAATACTGCCGCTACTGCTTCCACTTGACCCGACCTTCAGGTTTGATGTCGATGGTTTGGAGCTTTCGTGCATAGACCATCACATCGTTAGCGAGGAGACGGGCGTCCTCCAAACGCGTGGATAGTTTTGCTGTCTTAAACATGCTGTATCCATCGCCGCCGCGTTGGAAAAAGTCGCTACCAGCCACTTTGTAAAGCCGTGTATCGCTGAGTGGCGCATCACCAACTTTAATTGATGTAACGCGTGAACCAACCGGCTTCGAAAGGTCGGCCTCAACCGTCATTCCGGAATAGTGCATGAAGCTGCCAGCGGCGACCGGTGATTTTGAAACACCGATTTCAGCCATTTGGCGGATGTCCGCACCTCTTAGCTCGAAGACAATGTTCAAATTACCAAAGGGGAGTTCGGTAATCACATCGCGCCGCGTTAGCTTGTGGCCAGCTTCATACAGTTTGCCACCGCGAATGCCGCCACCGTTAATTACGGCGATGTCGGCGCCAGTGCCGATGCGTGCTGCGTCGGTGATGAAGTTGGCGATGGCCGCCTCCGCACCGCGTACTGTTGCGTTGCGGCTATCGAGGGGCGCGGTAAGGGTTGCAACCGGAATATCGAGCTCGCGAGACAGCTCGGCCTCATAGTCCTTCACGACCTTGAGCATTTCCGGGTCGGGCGTATAGGCCGCGCTATCAAGCAAGCGGAAGTGCGGACGCCAGGAGACGTCTCGACGGCCATCAACAGTCTTCGTATCGATGGTTAAATCAATGGCTATGACATTGATCGCATCTTGCCCGGCTTCGGCCATAACGCTTTTGCCATCGTACATCATGCGCAAGTCGTGGTCGTCGCCGGTGAGCACGATGTCGACAACGCGACTATCGTAGAGGGCCAGATCAATTTCGCGCGCGGCGTGCACGACAGCAACGACAACATCAACGCCAGCTGCGCGTAACTCTTTAGCTTTGGCAGTGACGGCCGGTACGACCTCGGAAATCTTCAAGTCTTCTGGATTTGACTTCTTGTAGCTGTCTTCGGCGGTGGCACCGATAAAGCCAATTTTTACATCGCCGATAATGATGATGCGCGTATCTTCGTGCCGTGCAATCTGTTTGCCGTCGGGACCGCGCAGGTTAGCCGCGAGAATCGGGAACTTCGCGTCGGCCATCCGCTTGAGGTAGATATCGCGGCCAAAATCGTACTCGTGGTTGCCCGGCACGAAGATGTCGGGTGCCAAGCGATTGGTGATGTCGATCACGTGTTGGCCCTGGTCGAAACCGCACAACAGGCAGGGCGACATGGCGTCACCTGCATGCACAACGATGACGTTGGGAGCGGCAGCGCGTTCGGCTTTTACGATGGCTGCAAGCCTTGGATAGCCGCCTCGACCTCGGTCCTCGTTCATTTTGTAGATATCGCTCGTGAGGACAAGCGTCGCCTTGGTGGTCGTCTGGGCCAATAGATTCGTTGACTGTGTCAGCAACAGACCAATTGAGGCGACGATAATGGTTCCGAAACGGTTCAGGAGTGCGCGCACAGGTTGATTTCCCCAGATTTTGGATGGCCCAAGGCCACTTTAACCAGTCGAAGTGCAGTTCGAAACCACTATTCGTGCCGCATGCGTGACATACCGACACTTCACAACCCCGGTAGCTCGACTATCCTGGCTTTTGTTCAGAAGCGTGACGGGGTGCCATGCGTATCAGTGCAATGGATAAGCTCATTGGCGGCAAGTTGCCGAAGATGGTGCGATGGTATGATCCTCGATTGCTCGCCCGTGTCGGTGTGCGCACAATGGTTTCGTCGGTGTTCGGCCAGTATGCTGATCAACGGTTGATACAGGCAGCGACCGATCCTGCCACGAGCAGCGACGTGCTGCACCGATATGATTTCAGCCAACCCAACGCTGACCATCCAACTCAAAGTATCGCCGTCGATGCGGACGGTGCCTACTGGATCGACTATATTTGCGATATTGGCGATGGGTTCGAGCCGACTTATGCAACCGCATATTTGCTGGCTCAAGACAAACTGGAAATCAAAGGTGCCGGGGTGTTGCCACACGGCGATATCCTCGTGATGGGCGGTGACCAATGTTATCCGCAGGCGTCTCGGTCCGAATATAAAAAGCGCCTGCAAGATCCATATGGCATGGCCTTTCCGCTCAATCAGCCGAAGCGCAAGCTGTTTGCAATTCCAGGCAACCATGATTGGTATGATGGGTTGCAGGCGTTCGACAGCCTGTTCTGTTCGTCCCGCGACAAGCTTTCTGAGAGCAACAGCAACGTTGTCGGCGGCTGGCAGTGTCAGCAGCATCGAAGTTACTGGGCCCTCCAGATGCCCCACAAATGGTGGATCTGGGGCACCGATATCCAGTTCTCAAAGTACTTGGATGCGAGCCAGGTCAACTACTTCACAGCCATCGCCGAACGGATGGGACCTGAGGATAAGATCATTATCTGTATGGCCGAGCCTGCCTGGATGTTGGCCGACTTCCAAGGCCAGGACGAGGAAGAGAACTTTTTCAAGATTACAGCGATCGCGCGGTCGCGTGGTGCCAAAGTATGCGCTGTGTTCGCAGGCGACTGGCATCATTACAATCGCTACACATCGGCAGAGCTCGGCGTGCACTTCTTTACGGCAGGCGGCGGTGGGTCGTTCCTGCATCCAACGCATGTGCTTAAAAATGAAGTGTCGGTGCGGTGGCCCGAACTCATAGTTACTTCGGTCAACAGTGACGAACATCAAACGCCGACGGTCGCATGGGCGGCCCATAACTACGATGTGCGCCTGAAGCGACCAAAGAACGGAGGCACTATCGTTGGCGAAGTCGTGCGTGATGTGATCGGGCCGATCCAAAATATCGAGCAGGACATCAAGAATGAGGTGATGGGGAAGAAGAAGCTCAAGCGTACGGAACAGCCATTAAAGCCACGGGCGCCAAAGTGCTATCCCAAGCGTTCGACGAGCCTGTTTTTAAGTCTGCGCAACCTGATGTTTCCGCTGTTTAACATACCCTTCGCGATTGGAATTGGGGTTATCTATTGGTTGATTACTTGGCAGTTCCACACGGTCGTTCGCGCTTACGATATTTCGTCGGGCAAAATTGATCAGGTTGGTTTGAAGTTGGACCCTGGTGCTGTGTTGGCTTGGATGCCGGTCTATATCCTTCAGGCGACTCTCAGCATGAGCTTTGCAGGTATGTTAGTGGCACTTTATGCAGCACTGGTTTGGTACGTCGATGCCGAGGAGCGACCCGGCTTTTGGCGCTATTTCACAAAGTTCACCGTGGGCACAACTCATTTTGCGGCGCACCTCGTCACGATGTTTACTCTGTTTGTCTGTCTGTTAGCGGTCAACAATACCATTTCGCCAAAGGTTGAACGACAAGTCGATGCTTTGCTTTCGTCAAAGGATGCGCAGCCAGACTTGATTCGCGGCATTGTGAAGGAAACGTTGGAGCCGCTCTCCATTGAACGGCAGATGCAGCGCGATCAGGCCGATGTTGGACCTGGCGCTCCGATACCGCCGACACCACGCAGTGCGCAATCCACGGAAGCGTCTAAATCATCCGAACCGCGTACCGTGCGTGAATTGGTCGGCTTGTTCTATCCTTTTGAGATGGTGCTAATTGGCGGCCTCATCGGTGGCTTCATTTGGGGCTGTTACTGGGTTGTCACTGGGCTATTCGGCCATATGCACGCGGAAGACGCATTTGCAGCTTTGAGGATTAAAAATTATCGCAACTTTTTACGTCTGAAATTTGAGCCTGACCAGCTGACGATCTACCCAATTGGCCTCGACAGAGTTCCGCGGTTCGATGGCTGGACGGCACATGCGGCTGATGGACCGGTGCCGCCTGGGCGTGCCGTCTTGGTGCCTCGAACACCACTGCGCCCCCATTTAATCGAAGAGCCAATCATCATTCGCCCCGAACACGTGAAGGGTTGAACGTCGGCAATTGCTGTGGGCTTTGTGAAGCCATACGGCAAACAGCGTATCACTATCCCAATGGCTTACTCTGCATCTGGTTGCTGATCGGGGGCTGCCTTGGCGAACGCTTCGATGGCCGCGCAGTGGCTGGCGGCGCGCCTTATCTTTGGAAAGGCATCAAGGTTCACTTTGAACCGGTTGGCTGCGAACACCTGCGGCACTAGATAGACGTCGGCGAGCGTCGGTGATGTGCCGAAGCAGAATTCACCACCATCGATCAGAGCTTCGACACCTGTAAAGCCGTGACTGATCCAGTGCCCGACCCACGCAGCGCATGCTGCATCATCGGCGGCAAAAGAGCTGCGCAAGTACTTCAAGGGACCAACATTGCCCATCGGATGAATATCGCATCCGATCAATGCTGCAACGCCCCGAATTCGGGCGCGTTGGAGTGCGTCCTTGGGGAGCAAAGCCGGGTTTGGAAACACTTCTTCCAGCCACTCCAAGATGGCTGGCGATTGCACAAGGTTAGCGCCATCATCCAAGGTCAGCGTCGGCACGCGACCTTGGGGGTTTATTGCCCGATAGGCCGCTGAATTGTGTTCGCCGCCGTTCTTGATCAAATGGACTGGCAGGACCTTGTAATCGAGGCCTTTCAGATTCAGCCCAATTCGGACGCGGTAAGCAGCGCCCGAGCGCCAATAGCTGTGCAGGATCATATGACTTCCCCCGGGTCGTTGACGCATTGGGCGTTTACATAGTGCCCCTAACGTGTAGCTTCTGGGGAACCAATAGTCATCAACGACGGGAAGTGATCCAGCCCATGAAATTTGCGACGATCAAGGACGGCTCTCGCGACGGTTACCTAGCTGTCGTCTCTCGCGATCTTACGCGATTTGTGTCAGCCGAGATGATCGCGCCCACGTTACAGGCGGCGCTCGACGACTGGGGCCGTTTGGCGCACAAGCTTGAGGGACTGGCAGAGCAGCTCGAGCATGGTTCAGTGCCGCACGAACGCTTCCATGAACGGGGCTGCTTAAGCCCACTCCCGCGGGCATTCCAATGGGCGGATGGTTCGGCCTATGTCAATCATGTAGAACTCGTGCGAAAGGCCCGTGGCGCCGAGATGCCGGCCTCGTTCTGGACCGATCCCTTGATGTATCAGGGCGGTTCCGACGCATTTTTAAGCCCGCGCGAACCGATCCAAGTGGCCGATGAAGCGCATGGCATCGATTTCGAAGGTGAAGTGGCGGTGATCGTCGATGATGCGCCGATGGGCGCATCGGCAGAGGTCGCTTTGTCAAAGGTGCGCCTCGTAATGCTGGTCAATGATGTGTCGTTGCGCAACTTGATCCCGGCTGAACTGGCCAAGGGCTTCGGCTTTTTCCAAGCAAAACCGTCATCTGCGTTTTCCCCCGTGGCCGTTACGCCGGACGAGTTGGGCGAACACTGGAAGGGCGGCAAGCTGCACCTAGCGCTGTTATCGACCCTCAACCGGCAACTATTCGGAAAGCCGAATGCCGGACAGGACATGACGTTCGACTTCGGACAGCTTGTTGCTCACGCTGCCAAGACACGTCCCTTGACAGCCGGATCAATCATCGGTTCGGGAACCGTTTCGAACAAAGGGTCTGATGGCAGCCCCGGCAAAACCGTCGCTGCCGGTGGTGAGGGATACGCCTGCATTGCCGAGTTGCGGACCATAGAGACGATCAATACTGGCAAGCCGGTCACCCCGTTCATGAAGTTTGGCGACACGATCCGGATTGAAATGAAGGACGTACGCGGTCATTCGATCTTTGGCGCCATCGAGCAGACCGTCGAGAAGTACGACGGCGCGTCCTAACCTGCCCTACTTGCCCAAAACCTCGAACTTCGCGGTTAGCTTTGCTGTTGAGTCGCCACCGACATAGATCTCGAACGGTCCCGGCTCGACAAGGTGGCGGCCCAGGTCATCGTGGAAGCCGAGGTCCGACACGCGTATCTTGAAGGTGATCATTCTGCGTTCACCGGGGGCAATTGCTACCTTCTCGAACGCTTTTAGCAGCCGCAGCGGTCGGCTGCGCGTTGCTACAAGTTGGCGCACATAGAGTTGCGCGACCGCGTGCGCTCGCATCGAGCCGCTATTGGTGATCGCAAATGAAATCTCAACGGTGTCGCGCGGTGTCACCTTTGGCTTTGCGATGACCAAATCGCCGTAGGTGAATTTCGCGTAGCTCAGACCCCACCCAAACGGATAGAGCGGCGTCACGTCCTCATCAATGTAACGCGATGTATAACGGTCAGCCGATGTCGGGCGACTGGTTGGTAGCTGGTCATAGGACATGGGCAACTGTCCGACCGAACGTGGAAAGCCCATCGGCAATTTGCCGGACGGTGAAACCTCGCCGAAAAGTGTTTCAGCAATCGCTGCTGCTCCTTCGGTGCCGGGATGCCACGTAATAAGGATTGCTGCGGCCAGAGGCGCGGCTGCCGTCAAGACCAGTGGGCGGCCAGTGCCAAGAACAATGACAATCGGCTTGCCCGTCGCGTGGAGCGCTTCAAGCATCTGTTGTTGCACACCCGACAGATCGAGCTTTGTGCGGGATGCGCCTTCACCTTGGATTTCACAGTCTTCCATGAGGACCAGCACGATCAGGTCAGCGGAGCGAACCGTCGCAACCGCTTGCTCCTGATCGGCCAAGGCTTTGCCGCAGTGCGTGTCGAAGGCCTTGGCATAGTTGAGCGCTTGCCCTGGCAATAGGCGCGCACGCATCTCCTTCAGGAGCGTCGAGGTGGCGGGCTTGGTTTCCCCTGATGCCGCCAACCAAGACTGGTCGTATTCCGTATCGGCGGATGCTCCGATTACGGCGATTCGCTTGACGGCTGGCGTGATCGGCAATGCCTCATTGTCGTTTTTGAGGAGCACGAAGGATTCTTGTGCAGTCTGGCGGGCAACGCGGCGCACGTCGGCTTGTTCGGGTAATGCTGGAAAAGTGGCGTCTACGGCGCGATCAAAAAGGCCCATTTTGAATTTTACGCGCAACACGCGACGGGTGGCTTCGTCAATCGCCGCACGGGGCACCCGGCCCGCCGTAACTTCGGCTTCGAGATGACGCGAGAAATGCTCGCCCACCATATCCATGTCCATGCCAGCCAACAGCGCGCGGCGGGCAGCCTCCGCCGTATCGCGTGCGACGCCGTGATTGAGCAAGTTGCCGATGGCGTCAAAATCCGATGTGACGAAGCCGTTGAAGCTCCAGCGTCGCCGCAAGATATCGGTGAGCAGTTGACGATCAGCCGAAGCTGGCGAGCCGTTGACCGTGCTAAACGCTGCCATGATGGTTTCAGCACCCGCATCGATCGCGGCCTTGAATGGCGGCAAGTGTCGATCAAACAACTCGCTGGTGGGAATTGGTGCGTCGTTGTAGTCGCGACCTGCCTCCACCCCGCCATAGCCGACGTAGTGCTTGACCGAAACCGCAAGCCCACCGCTGCGATAGCCGTGGGTCCGCGCTGCAGCCATGGCGGCACCAAGGTATGGATCCTCGCCCGCACCCTCGATGACGCGTCCCCATCGCGGATCACGTGACAGGTCGACCATTGGTGCGAACGTCCAGTTGATACCGGCGTTAGCGGCTTCCCGCGCCACCATCTCGGCCGAGCGTTGCGCCTGGGCTGGGTTCCAGGTTGCGGCCCAGGCTAGCGGAACGGGATGAGTGATCCGGAAGCTGTGAACGGCGTCGAGACCGATGATCAAGGGAACGCGCAGTCGGGTCGCATCGGCTGCTGCGCGAAAGCCGCGAATTTCGTCGGGCTTGACGACGTTCATGATCGCGCCCGATCGGCTGCTTTTGACGGCATCCATCTGCAGGTTCGTGCGCTCGTCCCGGGCGATCAAGTTTAGCTGGCCGATTTTTTCAACGAGTGTCATGCGAGCAAGCAACGCAGTAACCCGTGCTTCAAGGGCGACGTCGGTTGACAGGCGTTGGGCGTGCCCCGCGCTTGACGCAAGGCAGAGGGCTATCATGGCAAGGTATATGGCGCGCATTGATGGGATCATGCCATAGAGGTTGACGGTTTCGGCAGGATGCCGGTTCAAGCACGATCCGAGAAAATCGTCGATTGCTGGGGCGGGGATAGAACTTAGAAATGGACTTATTTGTTTTCTGTGCGGTGCTGTTGGCGGCCTGCTGTCATGCAACGTGGAATGCGCTTCTTAAGCTCAATCTAGCGCCGATTGTTGCGATTTCCCTGATCTCGATTGGGTGCGGCATTGCGGTATTGCCATTGATCCCGTTTGTCGGTTGGCCGCACATTGCGGCGTGGCCTTATATCTTCGGGTCATTATTCGTTCACTTGTTCTACTATGCAGCGCTGGCGGAAGCCTACAAGCATGGTGATCTGGGCCTCGTGTACCCCATCGCGAGGGGCTCCGCGCCGCTGATGACGGCGCTGGGAGCCTATTGGCTGATCGGTCAAGCGCTAGGTCCGATGGGTTGGCTCGGTATCGCCGTGCTGGCAGTCGGCGTGATGGTGCTCTCGTTGAAGTGGGGTAAGTCAGCTGCCGCGCCCAATTTGCGCTCTGTGGTATTCGCGCTGCTGACGGCGCTGACGATCTCGACCTATACACTGATCGATGCCGTGGGTGCGAAACTTGCAGGGTCTGCGCATGCCTATGCGGGTTGGCTATTCGTGCTCGATGGCGTGATGATGGGGGCCTATGGGCTGCTACGTTTTCCAGTCGAACTCAAATCTGGACTGCGAACGGATTGGAAATTGTTGCTGGTTGGCGGTGCCCTCTCGGCCGTTGCGTACTGGATTGCAATTTGGGCGATGACGGTGGCGCCGATTGCACTGGTGGCAGCGCTCCGCGAAACCAGCGTCTTATTCGCAGCCTTGATCGGCATCATATTTCTGCGCGAACCGATCCTGCCCGCCCGCATTATTGCGGCCGTCGTGGTCGCCGCCGGCGTCATGCTCATTCGATTGCGATGATCAGGTTTATGCAGCCTTGATCCAGCAATGATTGTCGTGGAACGCCGCACCACCGAATGGTGCGCCCTGATCGGCGCCGGTCAGCGTGTTAATGCCTTCGCCGCCCTCGAATTTTTCATTCGGCACGATGCTCTCGACGACAACGACGCCGCGCCGGATACCCGGGAACGACTTGGCGAACAGGCGGATTTCACCGCGCTTGTTACCCATAACGATCTTGTCACCATCTGCGAGCCCAAGCGCTGACAGATCGTCGGGATGCAACAGGGCCTTTGGCGGTCCTTCACGATCCTGTGACACGGGCGATTCGTTGAAGCTCGAATTCAGATAACCGCGCGCCGGGGACGTTGCCAACCGGAACGGATGCGCCGCATCGGCCTGCTCGATCACCTCCCAATAGTCGGGCAGCTTCGGCATCTGCGCGGCCGGGCCTTTCGGTCCGTTATTGACCATCGGCAGATTGGCCCAATCCGGCGCAAAGCGGAACTTGCCGTCCGCATGGCCAAAGCCCTTGAGGTAATGCGAGGTCTCAAAATCCGGCTGGCAGTCGATCCACT
The DNA here is from genome assembly GCA_031429105.1 of Hyphomicrobiaceae bacterium. GTDB lineage: Bacteria > Pseudomonadota > Alphaproteobacteria > Rhizobiales > Hyphomicrobiaceae > JAKFWF01. Next base: position 17,849 of record JANOYV010000106.1, read on the forward strand.
TGCTTTCTTCGATTGCAGCGAGCGTGCCCCAGCCGGATTGCTGCAGCGTTTGATCGATGATCTCGCGCGAACTCATCTCGAAGCCCTCGTGCTGCGCACCCACCCGCTTGGCGATGGCGCAAACAAGATCGTGATTGCTGCGGCATTCGCCTGGAGCGTCGACGAGTTTCGGTCCGAAAATAATGTGCTGGTGGCCGCCCGATTGATAGATGTCGTCGTGCTCGACGAACATCGTTGCAGGCAACACGATGTCTGCAGCCTTGGCAGTTGGCGTCATGAAGTGCTCGTGCACGGCGACGAACAGGTCGTCGCGGGCGAACCCGGCTTTGACCTTGCGCTGTTCGGGAGCAACCACGAGCGGGTTGGTGCTCTGGATCAGCATTGCCTTGACCGGCGGCCCGCCCTTCAAATCGAACTGATCGCCAAGCAGGATCGGCCCGATGCGCGACTGATCCAGCATACGGATCGAAGGATCGCGCCGGTCGTGCCCTTCGATCAGCGTCTTGTTCCAATGATAGATGCTGTTGTTCTTGTGGAAGGCACCGCCGCCCTCGTGTGCCCATGCGCCGGTCACGGCTGCAATGCATGAGGCCGCATGCATCGACACGGCACCGTTTCGCGAACGGGCAAAGCCATAGCCAAGTCGGAAAAATGTGCGCGGCGTGGTGCCAACCATTTTCGCAAACAGCTCGATCTCGGCGACGCTGAGGCCAGTGATGGCGCTGGCCCACTCCGGACTGCGCGTTTTAACGTGAGCTTCGAGCGCGGCCGGCTCGTCGGTGTATTGCTCAAGGTAGGGTCGATTGGCATAGCCATCGCGGAACAGCACGTGCATCACCGCGCAGGCGAGCGCCGCATCCGTTCCGGGCTTCACGCACAACGCGATATCGGCTTGCTGCATGGTGCCGTTCTGATAGATGTCGATTGCGACAATTTTCGCACCGCGCTCCTTACGTGCCTTGGTTGCGTGCGTCATCACGTTGACCTGGGTGTTCACAGGGTTGGTGCCCCAGATCACGATCAAGTCCGACTTCGTCATCTCGCGCGGATCAGGTCCACGAGTAGCACCCGTGCCAGCCACATAACCGGCTTCGGCAAGCGTGGTGCAAATCGTCGAGTAAAAGCCAGCATAGCCCTTGGCGTGACGCAGCCGGTTGATTCCGTCGCGCATAACAAGACCCATGGTGCCAGCATAGTAGTAAGGCCACACGCTCTGAGCGCCATGTTCACGCTCGGCTTTCAGCATGGCTTCTGACGTGATGTCGAGCGCGTCCTCCCACGAAATGCGCTCAAACTGGCCGGAGCCCTTGGGGCCCTTGCGGCGCATTGGGTGCAGCACCCGATCGGGGTGGTGCACACGCTCGGCGTACCGGGCAACCTTGGCGCAGATCACGCCGTCCGTGTAGGTGTTGTCCTTCGCGCCGCGAACCCGGCCAATGCGGCCATCAGGCAGCAATTCAACGTCGAGCGCGCACGTCGACGGGCAATCGTGCGGGCAGGCGGAGTGGCCGATGTCGACAGGGCGATCCATGGGCGGTGGCTCCGGTTGTATGAGTTGTTGTCGTCGCGTCGATTATGCCGGTGCCAATACATGGATGACCCGGGAGGCCACCATGTCTTTCACTTTCGCGCTGTAGGCTGCCATGTGTGGCGCAGCGGCATGGGCTGCGAGCGTTTCAGCGCTTGACCACTTTTCAACGACGACAAACGTGTCTGGGCCGAGCTTAGTCTGGATTGGACCTATGCCGGGAGCATCGCTGGCTGGGCCATATTCGATGCAGCCCACCTCAGTGTGAACGGTTGGCATGTTGGCGTGGAACGCAGTAAGCACTTTGTCGCGCATACCCGGCTTTGCCGTGATGATCGCAAGAACATGAATCATGACAGTAACTCCAATTGGTCAGTTAGGTTTTACCGCCGCGCTGTACGCGTTCATCAGCGCTTCTGAGTGCCGACCCGGTTGATACTGATGCGCCCCGATTTGGCTCACTGGCGTCACTTCAGCAGCGGTTCCGACGATGAAACATTCGGTGAAGCTCGGCAGTTCATCCGGCATGATGCGCCGTTCGACAACGGCCATTCCCATTTTCTTGGCAATGTCGATCACCGTTTGCCGTGTCAGACCATTGAGGAAGCAATCGGCGATTGGCGTGTGCAGCGCGCCATCCTTGATGAAGAACACATTGGCGCCAGTGCACTCCGCGACCCGGCCCTGCCAGTCATACATCAGCGCGTCGGCAAACCCTTTATTCTCTGCGCGCATCTTTGAGATCGTGCAGATCATGTACAGTCCGGCGGCCTTTGACGCGACTGGCGCGCATGCCGGATCGGGACGGCGGTAATCGGCAATGTCGAGTTTGATGCCGCGCATTTTGGTGACCGGATCGAACATCGACGGCCAGCTCCATGTGGCGATGGCCGTGTGAACCTTGTTCTGCTGGGCTGAGACGGCCATCATTTCACTGCCGCGCCAGGCAACGGGCCGCACATACTGGTCGCCACCGCCATTGAGTTTGAGAACCTCCGCCTTGGCAGCATCAAGTTCGGCAACAGTAAATGGGATCGCAAAATCGAGTAGCTGGGCCGAGGTGCGAAATCTTTCGGAATGGGCTGTAGACTTGAAGATCTTGCCGCCGTATGCGCGTTCGCCTTCGAACACGCAGGAGCCATAATGTAGACCGTGCGTCAGCACATGCAACTTGGCGTCTCGCCATGGAATGATCTTGCCGTTCATCCAAATGAAGCCATCGCGATCGTCGAAGGGGATCAGCTCTGCCACGGCACTCTCCTCGATCCGACATCCTTTCCAGGACTTATCCCAGCGGGGTCGGTCATTTTCTAACACAAATTATGACTTGCCACGGGTAACAACCGCCTCCAAATTAGTCAACATGACTGACACAAATACAACCGCACTTAGGGCCAACCCAGTAGTGTCGGGTGATGGAAAGCTAATTGAGTCTGAACTTCAGCGGTTGACGTCTGTCGTCGAATTGATTTTTTTTGCCTACCGCGATTTTACCGGCGAGTCCGATGCTGCCCTCAAGCAATTGAATTTTGGTCGCGCGCACCATCGGGTCCTACATTTCGTAACGTGGCGGCCTGGCCTTCGCGTGGCAGACCTCCTGGATATTCTGAAGATCACCAAGCAAAGTTTAGCGCGCGTGTTGAAGCAACTGATTGATCGAGGCTTCATCGTACAAGAGGCCGGTGAAGCTGATCGTCGCGAGCGCAGGCTTTATCCCTCGCAGGATGGTCAGAAGCTTGCAGACCAACTGCGCGCTCTGCAGACAAAGCGGATTGCGCGGGCACTTAGTGAAATCGAGCCGCAGGCCCAAGGTGGCGCTCTTCGGTTCTTGTTGGCACTGACGGCGCCGGCCGACAGGATCAGCCTGGAGCAATCGCTTAAAAGCGCTGGCATGAACGTTTTGGTTGACGCACCGCCAGGGCAAAGACGAGAGGCCAAGTCGACCGCTAAAGTAGGTTGACACGCCACCTGTGATTTTTGAGTTAAGGAGACGTTCATGGCACTCGCTCCGGATCGGCCGCGAACAGATCCGCTGCCGGATGATGCGCCCCATGTGTTGGTTGTCGACGACGACCATCGCATCCGCGAACTGCTGTCGCGCTTTCTGGCCGAGAACGGCTTCCGCGTAACATCGGCCAAGGAAGCAAATTCTGCGCGCGCCGCGATGCGCGGCTTGACGTTCGATCTCGTTATTCTCGACGTGATGATGCCCGGTGAAAACGGCATCTCGTTGGCGCGTGATCTGAAGCAAATGTGTAATGTGCCGATTTGCATGCTCACGGCATTGTCGGATGCCGAGCACAGGATCGAAGGTCTGGAGGCAGGCGTCGATGATTATCTGCCTAAGCCGTTCGAGCCGCGCGAGCTATTGTTGCGACTTAAGAATATTCTGCGCCGTGGGCGCGCTGTGCAGGCGCCAACCGACGAAGTGGCGATGGGTGATTTCAAGTTCCATATCGGTCGCGGCGAGTTGAAGCGCGGCGATGAATCGATCAAGCTAACCGAGCGGGAGCGCGACCTCCTCCGCCAGTTCGCCCAACGCGCGGGCTTGCCAGTGGCGCGTCATGAACTGGCGGCCGACGAAAGCACCGGCAGTGAACGGGCCATCGACGTCCAGATTAACCGGCTGCGACGCAAGATCGAGTCGGATCCGTCCAATCCGGTTTATCTACAGACGGTGCGCGGTAAGGGCTACATCCTATATACGGACTGAAGTTTCTCGTCGCGCAGACGGCATTTGGGGCATTGGGCCTCCGAACAAACACGAAATGAGCCCGCCATGGTCGCAGCGCGCGATCCTTTAACAGGCAAGGCACCAAGTGATCGCTGGTCCCATTTGCGAGAGTTGGGCGCGCGTGTCCATGCCAGTTCGATTGCCATATTGGGCGAACTTGTGCCGAAAGGCCTTTATGCGCGTGCACTTATCATCATCATCGCACCGATTGTACTATTGGAGGGTGTTGTCGCCTTCGTCTTCATGGAGCGGCATTGGAACGCGGTGACCCGCCGCTTGTCGGAAGCGACCGTGCGCGATGTTGCAGCGCTGATTGACGTTTACCAGGACTATGCCCGCGACGACGAATATGGTCGGCTCATTGAGATGGCGCGCGACCGCCTTAATTTGTCAATGCAAGTCCTGCCGCCGACCGATCTGCCGCCGCCCCAGCCACGCCCATTCTTTGCGGTGCTCGACCGGGCGTTGTCGACCGAGCTGCGGAAGCAAATCAAGCAACCCTTCTGGATCGATACGGTCGGCAACTCGAAACTAGTTGAGATCAAGGTCAAACTAAAGACAGCGACGTTGCGGTTCATTGCAACGCGAAGTCAGACGTATGCGTCGAACTCTGATATATTCATGGCCTATATGGTGGGCTCATCAGTCATATTGCTGACGCTAGCAATTTTGTTTTTGCGCAACCAGATTCGGCCGATCTTACGACTTGCGGAAGCAGCCGACGCGTTTGGCAAGGGACGGCCGATCGATGACGAATTCCGTCCACGTGGCGCGCGCGAGGTGCGACAGGCGGCACAAGCATTTCTCGAAATGCGCGACCGTATCAAAACCCACGTCGACCAGCGCACGACGATGTTGGCCGGCGTCAGTCACGATCTGCGCACGATCCTAACGCGGTTCAAGCTGCAGTTGGCGCTGCTCGGCAATCGACCTGAAATCAATGCACTAAAGGCTGACGTCAATGAAATGCAGCATATGCTTGAGGACTATCTGGCCTTCACGCGTGGCGATGGTGGCGAGGAGGCAAAGCCCACAAACTTGCGCGAACTTCTGGAGGAGGTGACCGACGAGACGTTGGTTTATGGAAAGTCTGTTGACCTGAAGCTACGGCGTCGGAAAACAGATCTCGTGCTACCGTTAAAGCGGCAAGCCTTCAAGCGCGCGATAACCAATCTCGTTAGCAATGCTGCGCGATATGGCGACCAGATTATCATCAGGGCGGCTACCGAGCGCAATTGGCTACGGATCGAGGTCGACGACGATGGTCCAGGCATTCCAGCGGAAGAACGCGACAACGTCTTCAAGCCGTTCTATCGGCTGGACCACGCACGCAATCAGGATGAAGGCAATACCGGCCTCGGTCTCGCGATTGCGCGTGATATCGCTCGCAGTCACGGTGGGGATATTTCACTGGGCCAAAGTTCAATCGGCGGGCTGCGCGCGATCATTAGCGTGCCACTGTAAGCAGGCGATAACTCTTTCGGCCCAGGGTTGTTACCCATGTCTCAGGGTCGGACAATCCAGGTTTTAGTTCGCAAGGAGCTACCATTCTGAAATCAGCGTTGGCTGACTGCAAGGGACACATGTCATCGAAAAAATGTCGATAATTCCATTCCACGTTGGAAGCTGGCTCCGAAACTACGCTTGCGTGTTCGCTATCCTGATGATCTCGCGGCCGATGTCCTCGGGTGACAGCACAAGATCGATACACCCGCTTGCGATCGCGCTCGTTGGCATATCCGGCTGAACGGCGGTCTCGGGCTTCTGCGCAATGGTAATTCCCCCCACCTCTTTGATGCCGCACAGCGCATCGGCGCCATCGCCATCATGGCCCGACACAATGACGGCGATCAGTTGTCCGTCCCAATTTTCAGTAAGTGAGCGCAGGAAAACCGTGATCACGTCAGGCCATCCCCGAGGCTTCGAGATCGGGGCCAGGCGGAATTCTCCGTCGAGAACGTGCAAGTCACGCTGGGGCGGAATAATGAAAACGTGGTTCGGTCGAAGATCCAGTCCTTCCGTGATGCGCTCGACTGGCATTTTTGTGTAACGCGGCAGAATTTCGTCGAGCATCGTGTCCACCTGTCTCAGGTGATTCACGATAACGATCGCAACGCCCATGTCGGCGGGTAGATGTTTGAGCAGCCGAATATAGGCGTCGAGGCCGCCAGCAGATCCACCCACGCAGACGACAGGAAAATTTTTCGCAGCGACCATCGGAAACACTCCGCTTCGGGTTGCGTCGGTCAATTCCTGACCGACGCTATTTCTGTGCAAGGCCATCTCGATCGAGCAGCAAGGCGTTCAGTGTTTCAATGAGCAACTCTGGTCGGCACGGTTTCTGAAGGAAAGGCGCTCCGGAAAATAAGTCCTGCATCTGCTCGCGCGAATAACCCGACATCACGATGAATGGTAACCCGCGGGCCGCTAGCGCGATTGTAACTGGGCTTGTATTCACACCAGCTAGGTTGCCGTCGACAATCGCCGCATCGCATGCGCCGTTTTCAATTATCGCCAGCGCCTTCCCAAGTTTTTCGACAACACCGGCGATCTGAAACCCGGCATCGATGAGGACGTCTTCGAGATTGAGCGCAATGATGGGCTCGTCTTCGACAATGAGAATGCGGGCGGTGCGTTTCGTCTTGCTTGGCATCGGTTGCAAGTTCACTACTTCAGCCCCTTCTCCATCGTGTCGGCGACGGGGGCGCTCAGTTTCCAAGACAGGCCGCTTTCCCGATAGTCGATCTCGACCGTGCCATCGACGGCAGACTCAACCATGCGCCCGATCACCTTTTGACCAAAACCCGGACGGGTTGGCGGTGCGACCCTGGGGCCGCCCTCCTCGAGCCAGTGCATCGTAAACGTCAGCTGGGATGCATTGGCGACATGCCATGAAATATGGACGCGGCCCACGTCATTCGAGAGTGCGCCGTACTTTATGGCGTTGGTGGCAAGCTCATGGAGTGCCATACCAATGCCCTGGGCCGCCGCCGGGGTCAGGCGTGCTGGTGGTCCCATGAGCAAGATGCGTTTGCCTATCAGATCCTTGAAATGGGCCAGTTGGCCTTCGACGAGGTCGGAGACTTCGACACCCTGCCAGTTGTTCTTGACGAGCAGATCCTGGCTGGTTGTGAGTCCGGCGATCCTGTCTGTGAGGCGCGCGACAAACGTGGCCGGGTCGGCATGTTTTGCGGTCTGCTGGGCGATCGCCTGCACGACCGCGAGTAGGTTTTTCGCGCGATGGTTGACTTCGGACATCAGCAGTTTGCTGTGTTCCTCCGCTCGCTTCATCTCGGTGATGTCGAGATTGGTCGCAAAAGACCGAAGTGGCTTCCCATCCAGACTGTTCTCGGTGGACCACATTGTCTCGATGCAGCGCTCGATATTATCGTCGCCGCGAACACGGTAGGTAATCTTGCCGAACCGCATCCCGCTGAGGAATTCCTGAAGCGCCACTTCAACGCCCGGCCGGTCGGCGGGTATGACATGGTCAAGCAGCAGTCGGGCGCCTTCTGCAGCATCGGCGGATTCTTCAGACGGTGAAGCGTACCCCATGACCGTCGCGAAATTATCAGCGGTCCGCAAATGACCAAGTGTAAAGTCAACTTCTACGTACGTTAGACCCGCGGCGTCGGCAGCATGGCGAAGGCGCGCCTGACTGTCCCGCAGCGTTTCATCGGCCCACGCGCGCTCGGTGATATCTTCGATCGCCAGGACAATAAGTGGCTCATGTTCGGCGGCGGGCGCAAGACGTTGCGCATTGAGAAGCATGATCCGAACACCAATCTTCTCGAAAGTATGCCGAACTTCATAATCGTCAATCTGCCGGTCACGCGGCAGCAGCTCTTCGAGCAGGGTGCGCAGCGCAGGGATGTTCCATTGCCCGTTGCCCAAATCGTAAATGAGTCGGCCTTCGGTCGCCTTCGGATCGACTTGGAACGTCTCGTAGAAAGCCACGCTCGCGGTTTTGACGCGAAGCCCCGCATCCAACACCACCAGCGGGCTGCGCATACTGGCCACGATGCTCTCGGCGTAGTCTCGCGCCAGTTGTAAAGAGTTGTTGAGACGGCTAAGTTCGAGGTTGCGGCTATTAAGCTCGTCGTTGACGGTGGCAAGCTCCTCGTTACTGGACTGAATTTCTTCCTTCGAAGTCTCAAGCTCCTCGTTTACACTTTGCATCTCCTCGTTGGCTGATTGCGATTCCTCGTTAGCAGACTGCAGTTCCTCGTTTGCGGTTTCCTGTTGTTCGATAACGACCTGCAGATATTCGCGCGTGGACTGCAATTCCTGAGTCAGACGAACAAGTTCGTCGTTGGTGACGACCGCAACCTGATCTGAAGCAGGCATCGCCGCTGCTGCATCCACTCGAATGTCGGGCGATCCCTGATGCGGCTTATTGTATTCGTCAAAGAGAATTAGGTATCCGGTTTCTTTGCTATCACCGGCCTTGATCGGGATTACCTCGACCGCCAACTCTCGAAAGCCGCTATCGGTTTTCACGCGCAAGCGCTCCTCGCGCACGGTACGACCTTCAGCCTCTGCGCACAAAATTGCGGCACGAACACCGACGAGCAGACCCTCGCGCAGCATCTTGAAGAGGTGCACGCTCGGTGCGCCGGCCGCGGGGGCAAGAAAAGCGCCGGTATCCCCCCGGAACTGGACGATTTCCATGGCGGCGGAGATGACTACGCCAGGCGGTACGTATTTCGTCAGTAGAATGCGCTCGGCTTCTTTATGAAGATCGGCCCGCGGCACCGCTTTAAGAACGGGTGCCGCGGGCCGAAACGGATCGGCTCTGCCACCGCCAAGCGCGGTGCGAAAGGGCATGGCAGGTGCGGAGCCGCCGGGTCGTCGCACGAAAATTTTGTGCCGAGCGTCGTCAACGTCAAACAAGACGCGGGCCGCTCCAGCGGTTTCCGATCGGCCCAGCCAAAGAAGGCCGCCCGGTTTCAGCGCATAATGTAGCAGCGCCATTATCTGATGTTGGAGAACCGGCTCCATGTAGATCAGTAAGTTTCGGCATGAAATCATATCGACCCGTGAGAATGGCGGATCCCCAAGCACATTATGGCGCGAGAAAATGCAGCGCTCACGAATGTCTTTGCAAATACGATAGCCACCCTCTTCCTTGTTGAAAAACCGCTGGAGGCGGGCTGGCGATACATGTTGTTCGATGCTTATTGGATAGAAACCGGTTCGTGCTCTCGCGACGCAAATACTATTAAGGTCGGTAGCAAAAATTTGCATTGGAACGTTGCTACCAGCAGCCTCAGCGCATTCGGCAAACACCATGGCCAGCGAATAGGCTTCCTCGCCGGTCGAGCATCCCAACGTCCAGATCCGCACCGGCTCCTGAAGCGAGCGCCCGGCGAGCAGCTTCGGGAATACCGTCTTTGCCAGCGCATCAAAAGATTCCGGATCGCGGAAAAACGTCGTGACGCTGATGAGAATATCCTGGAAAAGCGCCTCTACCTCTATCGGGTCGCGCTGTAGGAGGTCCTCGTAATCCTTCATGGCCGTCATCTTGTACATCACCATACGACGGGTGATGCGTCGCAGTAGCGTGTTCCTTTTGTAGTGAGAGAAATCAACGCCCAATGCGCCACGAACAATTTCTGCGATACGCGCGTGACTGGACGGCTCGACGCCCAACTCCTGCGGGTCGGGTTCAGGTGCCACATAGGGATGGCTGGCAATGCGGGCGATCTCTTCCGCAATCTTATCTGGTGACAAGACAAAGTCTACGCAACCAGAGGCCACCGCGCTGCGCGGCATGCTGTCATGCAGGGCACTGTCATTCTGCGCAAAGGTGATGCCACCTGCAGCTTTGATTGCCTCGAGCCCAAGCGTCCCGTCACTCATGGCGCCGGAGAGGACCACGCCAATCGCCTTGTGCCCGCAATCCTCGGCCAGTGAGGAAAAAAACTGGTCGATACCGCGCCGCCGAGCGTAGGGATCTTGCGGCAACAGTTGCAGTTTGCCGTTGGCAATGACCATATTGCGGCCTGGCGGGATTACATAAACGCAATTGGGCTCCACCTCGGGCTCATCGCGCACCTCGTTAACCGGCATCGTCGTCGCGCGCGCCAAAATCTCCGCGAAATTACTCGCATGACCCGGTGCTAGATGCTGGACAATGACGAGGCCCGCACCCGTGTCGGCTGGCAACGCTCGCAGCAGCTGCGTCACAGCTTCCAATCCGCCGGCCGACGCTCCGATGCCGACAATGGGAAACGGCACGCCGTTATCAGCTGTTGCATCTTCACGCCCCACTGCCAGATCGACATTCGCATCCGGTGCTGCTGACACGAGCGCTGTCGACCTCAGGGCGATGGCCTGAGGATCTGACATAGCGGGCAGATCGGGATCGGGCTTGGTCATGAAAACTTTCTGTCCGCTGCGCGATGGCAGGGTCGTGCGTAAAATTTTCGGAGCCGAAGGTCGATTGACGCAATCTTATTCGGATCGACTTGGGTCCGAGCGTCCCTAATATCACGAATTCAGCGCCTTATTGCCGATTTATGTCAATCCTGGCACCCCGATGTTGCTGCAAAACTCTCATAATCTGCATGGCAAGGCCGACTCGCGGTAGCGCTCGGTGAAATCGCGGTCCGGCGCTGTTACGCCCGGAGCCGAGGGCCGATTGTACTTTGCGCCAGCAGATGTGCTATTGAAAGGTGGTGATGCAAGACGTGAGTCGAGAGGGGTCGGTCTCGGCAGGGGCGCATCATCGACAACGGCAGCGGGGGGAATTCGCGCCATGTTTAAAGGAATCACGCCTGTCATCGCGCTTGCGATGGCTTCGCTTTTCACCACGCTGACCGCGCGGGCGGACGGTGTGTTGCGCGTTGAGGGTAAGATCATAAAATGGACCCTGTCGGCAACCGATGGAACGACTGTAATCCCGTATGCGCTCCTGCATGGACGGTATGTTGTACCCAGCACCACACACAGGTTGAGCCCAGACAATTGCGGCGCCATGCGACCGTTCGCAGACATCGTCGCAGCGTCAGCCGCAATCTCAGAGGTGTCAGCGGTCCAGGAACTGCGAGCCGCTTTCACAGCGTGGGAAATGGTTGCCGCTGTCAGGTTCATCGAAGTTTCCGACCTCGGCAGCGCCAAGATTATCATCGGCGCCACCGAGTCGTCGACCGGTCGGGCGTTCGCCAATCTCAGTCTTGGCGGCAAGCACGGTTTGCCGTCGGTCGCCAAAGCGCTCGGTGCCTCGAACGATGGCCGAACCGTGAATTCTGGGCGCAACGATTCGGAAGTAGCCGCTGAATCGATCGAGCAGGCATACATTTGTCTAAACCCAAAAATGCGCTGGAAAACGATGTTTGACGGCAATCTGAATGTCTATGATCTACGGCATACCTTTATGCACGAGATTGGCCACGCCATTGGACTGGATCACCCCGGCAGTTCCGGCTCGATCATGGGCTACCGGTATGACGAGCGAGTGAGCCAGTTGCAGCCCGCCGACATCGAAGCGGCGCAGTGGCTCTACGGTCCGCCTGAAAAGTAACGAGGGGCGCTCGCGCACAGCGAACACCCCCCAACGTGCGATGCATGACGTATGATGCTTACTTCATGACTTTCGGCAGATCCTTGGCCTGCGCCGATGTCACATTTAGCAGCACGCGATCACTCTGCAGCTTGATTTGAGCCGGGGTAACGCGAACGATGGTTTCGCCCATGCCCAGGAAGCCGCCGATGCCAGCGTGCATTTCAGTAACCGTGTTATCTGTGCCGCGCGCAAATGCGACAACCTCACCGATTTTCTTGTCGTCGCTGCTGTAAACCGGCTTGCCGACCCAGGTCTTCGCCTCTTCGGCCGTTAGCATAATATTTGCAGTCGAGGACGGTGCTGTCATCGGCGCAGTTTGCGTCTGGCTTGGCGTTGTCATCGGTGCCGGTGGGGTCTGGCTCGGTGTCGTCTGAGCCAACGCAGGAAGTGCGATCGCGGCTGCAAAGATCGCTGTCAGGGGAAGGATGCGCATTTTTTGTACTCCGGTTGTTACTGTCCGAGTGGGAACGTCTCGGTACACCGGGACAACGTGTCGACGCGTGCTTGGTTCCCGGCATTGGCACAGCAGTTCGTGTGATTGTCGTGCTCGTAGTGCCTGCAGGCCGCCACGATCGTGTCAACAGTCGTCGCTGAATGCGGCGAGCGCATCGCAGTTGCTGCGGAGTGCACCGCCTGCCACTCGGCACCAGGCGCTCACGCATCGGAAGCTATAGCCTCGGCGAATCCCGGACAGAACAAACTTATTCGACGGCGTCCGCAGTGAGGTCACCCGGCTCAATCCGGTAACCCCATATGCAATTCGACCGCAAAAATGACAGAACAAGTTGTAATCGTCGCTTAGCTCGAGCGTGTGGAAAAAAGGCCGTGACGGCTCGAACGAGCGCGTTGCGCAGTGAACATGATGGTGTCGAGCCTTGCGCGCAACCCTCAAAAGCCCGCGACCGAATTGGGGGAGGGTCGCGGGCGAGAGACTGGCTTGGGTGAGGGTGCCGCTCCAGTCTCTAAACTGGAAATGCCGTACGGAACAGATTGTTCCCGGTGAATTTGAATATTTCACATGATCACCGGGCCGTACCATAAAACCGAGCTTATTATGACTGGCTGGCGTTCCGATTGGTCGCATCGGTTCGCTGAGTTTCTTTGTTATCAATTGAGCGGCCCAATCGATTGTCCAGGGCCCACCGGGCAGCCGCAGGAACGTCACGCTGGAACCATTTCGATAGCCAAAGCGTTCGACTTCAAACAGTTGTCAGCACAGTTGTCAGCGGAGTGAGCCAAAATGGAAATGGGTCAAATTCAGCCGAGGATGTACATCATTGGATCGGACGGCGAGTGCGTCGGTACGGTCGTGCAATTCGATGGCCGCAAGATCACGTTCAATGAGGGGACGCATCCAGGCGCGCCGTGTCGATCAATTGATCTGAAGTTGGCACATTCCGTCACCCATGATCGAGTGATTTTGTTTCCAACTGCCGACGAAGTTTTGAACACCAGCTCGACCCATCTGGCGTCGACGCGCGAGCGTAGCCAATTGACGTAAATGTTTAATATCGAGGCTGACATTGAACCTCTAGTTGCGAGGAGCAATGCCAGCCAGCAACTCTTATTCTTCGATTACCGCATGATGGTCGCAATCAAGTCGGCGATTTTTATGGTCGCAAAGTTCGAGAACGTGTCCGATACCGCGTATGGCAGTACGATCAGGTCGCGATGGCGGAGCGCACCGCAGGTATACACGACGTTCGGCACGTATCCCTCTCGCTCCGTTGGTTGAGGATGAACAAGCGGTTCGCGAGATCGTCCGAGCACTTTCCTCGGATCTTTTTTGTCCAGCAGCACGGCGCCGATTGAATATCGCCGTACTGGCCCGACGCCATGGGTCAGAAGTAGCCATCCTTCATCAAGCTCAATGGGCGACCCGCAGGTCCCAATTTGAACGAACTCCCAAGGGTATTGCGGCCGCAGCAATGCTTGGCCGCCTGTCCAAGTCAGAATGTCGTCGGAATAGATGAGATACAGATTCTCGTTGTCTTGCCTGGCGATCATGGCAAACTGCCCATCGATCTTGCGCGGAAACAACGCCATACCCTTGTTGCGCGCCGCCGGCCCACCGAGCGGGCGCATTTTGAACGTGATGAAATCCTTTGTTTCTATCAACTCAGAGCGGATCGCTCGACCGCTATACGCAGTATACGTTGCATAAAACGTTGATTGCGATTCATCGGTAAATTGAACAAACCGCGCATCCTCAATCCCATTCGATTGAGATTCTGTTATTGGGAAAAGGACACGCTCGCTCAGGTCGTCGGTTGCGCGGAAGTTGACCTCCACCTCCTCGCCGTGCGGCCCTGATGCCTTACCAGTGATCCTAGGAACCGATGCCAAACGGGCCGGCGTATCGATCGCGACACTCCCGTTCGCGTTCACCGACCCTGATCGAAATGTCAGCGATGAGATGTGCCCTTCACCAACCGCACGAAGGCTCATGACGAACCGACAACCGTTTTCAGGCGCGTCTGTTTGGTCAGGCGCGAGGACGATACTCGGATTAAAGAGGGCGGCCGCCTCGAATGAATATTCGTGTAGAAAATACGCACCAACGAGGCAACGCTGTGTTTTACTCAACACTGCGTGCGGCGCGAGCGCTTCTTCCATTTCAAAGGCGCGCGCTTCGAAGATATCGAGCAAATTTCTGTGCCGACCCTCAAAGTTTTCCAAAACCTCGGTCAACTGGTGCGCGGCCACATCTTCCTCGAGATCAAGCACACGATCGACGATGTGATTGGCCCTGGTTTTATCGGTTGGATTGAGATCGCGCGGTTCGGTCGCTGGTTTAAAGGGTCTGACGACGACCCTGGCTGGATCTGGCCGCAGATAAAGGTTCTGGCGGTTTAGGAACTGGGATTGAGACAAGTGGCCCCCCTGACGTCATGCGTGGTGCAGTTGCTCGTTGGTCGATCCGGCGCGCCGGTATCGTCGCGGCCATTCCCTGGTCCCGAGCAGTGATCCGTGTGTAATGCCGAACCTCCACAAGAGCCAGTAGATAGGAGAGGGTCGATTCAGCGCCTTGGTTCGCATTTGCGCGATCCGGATGCAGCCCGTCTGAGCAGCCCCCTGTCATGGGATCAATGAGGTTCACGCCTAGGATATTGCGACCTCGAAACCAATCGAAGGCCTGTTGGGCAGCGACCGTCCAGTCTGGATTTGCATCTGCGGCTAGGGCTGCATAACAGGCGGAGACCATGGCTGCTGCTTCGACTGGTTGCTGGTCGAATGCGTCCGGTCTTGCGCGCAACCGTCCGAAACTGGTGGTCCCGACAGGGCTGAAGCACTCGGAAGGTGATGTCTGCACTTTGATGAGCCATCGTAAAGATCTGAGGCCTGCCTCCACATAACTCCGATCCTTCAGAGCCATGCCGGTCTGGATCATGGCCTGCGGCAGCCGGGCGTTGTCGTACGCGAGCAAGTCCTCGAACCAGACCCAGTCATTCGTTTCCGTTGCCAGCATCATGGCCAGCAATCGATCAGCCAGATCTTGCCGCAACTGATCGGCAACGCGGTGAGGCCCATTCAACCGGCAGAAGGTGTCCAAGCCCAAAAGCGTAAACGCCCATGCTCGCGGCGATGAAAACGTGGCAACGACCGGGAGGGCGGTCTTGAACAGCGTGGCCGCCCAGTGCCGACGGGAAACGTCCATGTCGTGCCGCGCACATTCGGCCAAGGCCCATAGGGTTCGGCCGTGACTGTCCTCTGAGCCGGTATCTTCGAGCCAGCGGCGGTCATACCCCATGAAATTGCGGAACCGGCGTGTGTCGGGATTCCAGGCATGTTGGACAAAGGCTGCGAACCTCGCGGTCAAAACGTCAGGCAATTTTTGCTCTGTGGAATTCGCAAGTGTACTGGCCAACAGCAGGGCCCGCGCATTGTCGTCCACGCAGTAACCGTGCGAGCGGTCTGCCACCGAAAAGACCGAGTGCTGTAACATGCCCACGTCATCACACAGCGATAGAAAATGGCTAATTTTCACGTCAGGGAGTGCGACCCTAGCAGCCGCAGACCAAGCGCGGCGGCCATCGGGCAAGCGAATGGGAACATCGACGACGTCGCGGTCCTTTTCAAAACTTTCAAAGTAGCGGATTGCCGTTTGCGACCAGATCATTGACCGGCTTGCCAAGTAGGCGCGGGCTCCAATGGTGCGTCGACGCTCATGGTCGGTGAGCAAGCCGGCAATGTGCGAATTCATGGCCGCCACGTCATTGAACGGCACTAGAATTCCGCGACCTTCGGCGAGCAATTCCTTGGCATGCCAGTACGGTGTCGATACGACGGCTTTGCCCAGGCCAAAACTGTACGCGAGCGTGCCTGACGTCATCTGTGCTTCGTTGAGATACGGTGTCACGTACACATCACACATGGAAATATAGTCAAGCAGGGTTGGCTGGTCGACGAACTGGTTGATGAATACCACATTGTTTTCGATACCGAGCGTTTTCGTGCGCACGGTGAGCGCTTCGCGGTAGGTCTCGCCCTGCTGCTGTAGCAGATGTGGATGGGTGGCTCCGAGGACGACATAAACGGCGTCGGGACAGGACTGTAGAATGTCAGGCATCGACTCGATCACTGTTTCGATGCCCTTGCCCGGTGACAAGAGACCGAATGTCAAGATCACTGTTCGGTCGGCGAAGCCGAACCGTTCCTTCGCCTCCCGCGACCCGCGCAGCGGCACGTCAGGTATCCCATGCGGAATAATGTCGATCTTGCACTCTGGCACACCGTAGACGGACTGCAAAATTTCGTTGCCCTTGTTGGACATAACAACGAGCCTGGTCGAGTGATCGATGATTTTCAGCATCACTGTGCGCTGCACCGGCGAGGGTTTGGGTAGGACCGTGTGCAATGTGGTGACGACTGGCATCGTCAACCGCTTCAAGAGCTCGATGATATGCGCGCCGGCATCGCCTCCGAATATGCCGTATTCGTGCTGAAGCGATACGACATCAATTCCGGTTGCATTCAACTGGGCGGCAGCGGCGATATAGCTGTCTACGTCATCTTCGCGAATTTGTAACGTGACCGCGTCGGGATAGTCGTAGCTGCGCCCGGCATCGTTCATTGCGACGACCGACGTCGCGACGTCGGGTCGCGCAGCGGTGAATGCTTTATGTAGATCATGGGTGAACGTCGCGATGCCACAGCGCCGTGGTAGGTAATTGCCGATAATTGCGATCCGCTGGCTCGGCATCATGTCGATACTCCTTTAATAAGTCTGTCGGCCAAAGTTGTCGCAACGTTGTAGGATTTACGTGCAGTAAGGGTGAGTGGCGGCTGGGCTTCGACGGGGACTGCGTGCTGCTGTTGGCGGACCAGCATTTCGGCGTTGGGTCGCGACTGTGCATAAGCGATCAGTACCGTCATGCCGTCTGCGCCGGTACGAATTGTTGAATGTTCTTGATCGGCAAAAATGCAATCGCCTTGTGCAATGTCGATTGTAGAAATGTTGCCGTCGCCTTTAAGGATGAGACACCACGTTTCCGTCGGCAGGTTCAACGCCCACGACGAGCCGCCCGGCAATTCGATGCGCTCGAATATAAAATACGGACTGGATACGAGGAGGTTCCGCTCAGTCGTCAGGGGGTGTTGCAAAGTGCACGTGCTTACCGACGTAGTGCTGGCTGCGCGCAACCCATCTTCGATGTGCAATTCGCGACCGCTTCCGTAATCGAACAGACGAAAAGTTGCGTTACTACGCTGTTGGATTTCCGCCATCACCAAGCCCGCACCAATCGCATGGATCGTGCCTGCGGCCACGAAAAAAGCGTCGCCAACAACTGCCGACTTCCACGCCACGAGGTCTGCGATGGAACCGGCGTGCACTGCGCTTTTTAAGTCCTGCGCGGTCGTTGCTTGCAGAAGTCCCAGGGCAACCTTGGCGTCGGGCGCAGCGCCCAGAACATACCACGCTTCGGTCTTGCCTCGCGGCAAACCGATCGAGTTCGCAATTGCGTCATCGGGGTGTACTTGAATCGATAGTGGATTTGACGTGAACAGAAGTTTCAGCTGCAGCACCGAGTGCTTACTGAAATGCCCAGGCGGCTCGTACCAAATTTCGCCGATCCGCTCGCTGGCGTTGGAAGCGTGTGCCCACGGCGTCAAGTCTACAACACCCCAAGGTTTTGCTTTCAGCGTCTGTTGAACTTTCTCAATCGTCATTAGGGCGCTACTCGAAACACGAGCCTGCCATCCGTGGGCGTGGCATCGTTCACTCGGTTAATCACTCATTGAGAACGGTCGAGAGCGCTATCCGTTCCAATGAAGCTGGCCATAGGCAGCGACAAATCGGCATGATTAGACGCAGGCATGGGCCGACAAGGTCAGGCAAACCAGTTGCCTGACCTTGCGTTGAACGAAGGAAGGCGCTTCATTTGGCCTTGGCGAGCCACTCCTCAGCTTCTTGAAGCGAGAATGTAAAATCGGCTCCAGGGATCCCGGAGGCGACACGTGACCCGGCAGCCAAGTTCACGATCGAGAAACGCCCGTGATGTGGTCCCTTTCCGACTTTGTCCAAACGATACCCCTTGGACTGTGCGACCCGATTGGCATGCTTTTCTTGGGCGTTGGTCATGGCCGTCCTCCTACGCAGGAGATCAAGTAGTAATCCAGATATTACCGAAGTGCGACCTTTCGTTCACTGGGTCAGACCGTGGCTGTGGTTCCCAAGTCGAAATGATCGCCGCGGGCGGGAGGAGGGATCCTTTGGAAGTCAGCGACGCCTACTCGGACCGCCAATAAACTAGGCTTCATTGTTGGCTATTCGATCGTAGGTGACCGTAACGGGGCGAGCGCAACAAACTTAACCGCACACGGATATTTTTCGAGTTTTTAAACTGAGCGACCCGGAGACATAGGTGACAGAACGTACCGGA
>JANOYV010000107.1:0-1533 GCA_031429105.1 Hyphomicrobiaceae bacterium
GCCTATTGCCTCGGCTATGTTCCCGAACGATGTTGAACCTCGCAGCCTGATCTAACCCCTGTCTGCCGCCAGCATTGTGCGCGCGGTTTGCGTGTCGCCATCGCGGTCGTTCATGCGGTGCCAACCGAGATAGCTGTCCAGGTACTTGGTCGCGACGCCGTGGAAGCGGAACATCCAGCCCTTGAGTTCGTTGCAGTACGCGTTGACGTGCTGGATGTGATAGCCCTCCCAGCTATGTTCTTTCTTGCTCGCGTTGAGCGAGACGTGTGCGATTTCGAGCTTGTTGGCGAACGCGCTGAAAGCACCTTCGGCGTCGGTGACGAGGATCGACTTACGATCGATGATCGGCCCCAGATGCGCTTCGATCGCCTCAGCCGAACCGTCCGGCAGTAGAGCGTCCGTGGTTGCTTTTTCGGGTGTGCGATCCTGGGCGATGAGCACCGGAACCTGATCGTCCGACAGGCCTGGCTTGGCATCGTGACCGCCGCGCTTGTGGGGCTTTCGAAACAGCTTGCGGCAACCTTTGAACGAGCGCCGAAAGAAAGTCTTGTCGGCTTCAACGGTGCCCTGAACCTCCAAGGCTTTCACAGCCTTGGGCGCCCGCAGAAAGCGATGGCGCCAGCGAAATGCCGTGGTCAGATCAACGTCAAGGCGCGCGGCAACCTTGCGCAGACTGATGCCGTCAACAAGCGCCTGCGCGTGGCCAGCCCACAGATCGCGCTTGTGCAGGTGCGCAAGCGGTGTGCCGGTCAGGCAGTTGAAGCTGACGCCACAGTCTTTGCAACGATAGCGGCGGAGCCGGTTGGCTGTGCCCCAGTTGCCGATGCGCTTCGACTGGCAATGCGGGCATTCGGGCGCGGCCGCAAACGTGGCTTCGATCGCCGCAATGCCCTCGGGCGGCAGCTCGGACGATAGCGTCGGACCTGGGCCCGGCATGTCGCTCGGCAGCTCAGTCACCACGACTGGCGGCGGCGCGTTGAGAAGGCCGCGGACGGTCGCGTCCAGCGTCAGCAACTGAGGCCGCGACAGCGTCGGCACGCGGCCAAGAAACGTCTGGAAATCGTCGGCCACAGTTGCATCTCCCGCCGCAAATCAGGCAGGGCGATCATGCTTCAACATGAAGGCCAAACAGAGCCGTTCCGGCTGCGAAGCCACCGCAGAATGCGAAATCCGAGTGGATTGTCAAAATGCAAGCGAAAATGTCTGAAGTTATCGCCAAGGCTAAGTATGCGAAGCGGAAATGCACGGTCGAGCCGGTATTCGGCATCGTGAAACAGGCCATGGGATTTCGCCAGTTCCTGCTGCGCGGCATCGACAAGGTCCGCATCGAGTTCAACCTCGTCGCGCTGGCCTACAACTGTCGTCGCGTGCACGCGCTCGCTCTTTGAACGGACTCTGTCTTGACCCTCAAAATGCGGGGGTTCGGCACTATTTCTCGACCGAAGTCCGACAGACTGCTAACCCGCTTTTCTCACCATAAATAGCAGCATCGGGGCGGCGAATCAGCGAAAGTCGTTTTACGACAAACACTTC
>JANOYV010000108.1:0-117528 GCA_031429105.1 Hyphomicrobiaceae bacterium
GTAGCCGCAGCTTGTATAAAGCCGTCGCGCGCCGTCGTTGAATGAGACAGCGCAGATCCAGATATTGCGCGCTCCGCAGCTTTTTGCTTCCGCCTCGAACCAATGCAGGACGGCGCGCCCAAAGCCATGTCCCTGGTAGCCCGGCACCATGGCGAGGAACTGCAGGTACGGACCGGCGAGCCACGGATGCCTGATGACAACCACGCCGATCGGCTGATCTTGCCCTGCCAGCTTAACGACCAGCCGGATGCCGCCGTCGGCCGATGGCGCAAATAATGCTGCCAAGTTTGCAGCCGACGTCCCATACCGCGACCACGGCTCGATTGCAGCCAACGCTGCTCCCAATGGTGCTGCCTCGTCCTCGCGCAACTGCGATAATTGCGCTCCGCTTAGCTCGAGCGCGTAGGTCTCAGCGCGGAACGGTTGTGGTTGCGGCGGGCTTCCAGCCATTGTTTACAGCTCCAGGCAGGCTTGGTCGCTTGCCGAAAAGGAAATCGTATTTGTCGGTGTCACCTGGGCGGCTATCGTAGCAGGTATTGGCGATCACCGGTTTGCCAGCCGCCAGCAGCGCACTGACAGTGACGAATTCATAGCCCATGGCCTTCAACTTGGGGATCGCCAGAGGCAGCGCTTCGGCAGTGTGGTGCCCGCGTCCGTTGGCGTGCGCAATGATGATCGATCCAGGCCTGGTATTGCGCAGCATCGCGTCGGCAATCGCGCGCGCCGACTGGGAGGCGGCTGGATCGCCGGTTGATACATCCCATTGCACGCTCGCCAGTCCGTTGTCGGCGGCTGCCTGCAATGCTGCGGGATTGCACGCGCCGTAGGCAAAGCGATGCAGGGTGATTCGGTCCGGCACGCTGGCCAGTCCGCCTGCGCCGACCGTGCAACTTTTAGCACCCAAATCAGCGCGCACGCGGCGGTAGGCACGATGCGGGTTGACCAGTTCATCGATCAGGGCAGCGCCACTCAAGGTGCGCACATTGCGATGGGCCCAGCCGTGGCCGCCGATTTCGAACAGCGGATCAGAAAGGAGTTGTTGCGCACGATTGCCGTGCGACATCAGCCATTTGCCGCCGGTGAAAAGGGTCGCCTGGGTGCCGGTTGCGCGCAGATAATCAATGATCGGACCATCATAGCCCGAAACCTCTCCTGGCTGCTCGCACAAATCGAGGGTGAGCGCGATGAGCTTGCGCCCCTTTGGCAATTCCACACGGCGAATCGCCCCGCGTAGGTTCGACGGCAAAGGAATGGGATTTCCCAGGGACACGACCGGTGGTTCGATTTGCGAGCCTGCCGCGCCGCGCGCAGGTTTGATTTCAGCAGCCGTTGCTGCGAGACTTGCCGGGGAGAAGCATGCTGTGTGAATGGCACTGCGGTCGGCACCATTCGCGCACGTCGTCGTTGCGGCTAACACGGCGCCGACTGATACAAAAGTTTTAGCCTTCACAGACAGGTAGCGCATCGGTTCTCTACGTGTGGCCTTTGCAGCGATTGGACCAAGCTTTGCAACGCGTCGAATGTGCGATTCGAATCTGCAATGGGGTGCGGTATCATGGATGTCGATTGGCGTGGCCACTTTGTTGAAACGAAAGACCTGTCAATTCATTACATTCGGGCAGGCCGAGGGCGACCGGTGATTTTTTTGCATGGCTGGCCCGAATTTGCCCGGACATGGCTGCATAATCTGCCGGAATTGGCGACGCACTTCGACTGCATCGCTCCGGAGTTTCGTGGATTCGGCGAGACCCGTTCGAAAGTGCCGCGCGATGGCACGGGTACGCCACCTGGATTGCTGGCCGACGATCTGAAAGTGTTCGTCGACGCCCTCGGAGTTGGCCCGGTTGATATCGTGTCACACGATGTCGGTTCATTCGTCGCGCAATCGTTTGCGCATGCCTACCCAGCGGCTGTGCGACGGCTGTTCTTTTTCAACTGTGCCTATCCAGGTATTGGCGCGCGATGGGGGGATCCGCTAAATTTTCCCGAACTTTGGTATCAGCAGTTTCATCAAAAAGATTTTGCCGCCTCCCTGGTCGGGTCATCGAGGGCTGCGGCACGGGTCTATTTCCAGCATTTCCTGACGCATTGGACCCATCGCAAGGACGCATTTTCCCCCTATCTCGATGAATGGGTCGATAACTTCCTCGCGCGCGACAATATCCAGGGCGGCTTCGACTGGTATCGCGGGGTCGCAGCCTTCCGCCGTCGCATGATGCAAGACGGCGGGCAGTCAATCGTCCGGATCGAAGCGCCAACCTATGTGCTGTGGGGGCGTCACGATCCGGTTCTCCAATATGCCTGGAGTGATAAGCTCGGCGACTATTTTTCATCGGTGACGCTGGAGTGCGCCGAAGAGGCAGGCCATTTTGTCCACTTCGAGGCTTCCGGTCACGCCAATGCACGCATATTAGCGTTCCTCACCGATCAAACCTGACGATCATCTGCCTTTGAACGCAGGTTTGCGCTTTGCCATGAACGCCCGGCGGCCTTCGATGTAGTCTTCGCTGGCAAAACAGGCTGCGACCAGCGCATCAAGTTCGGCCATATCCTGTCGGGCGGGGTTGGCTGCCAATCCGTCAATACAGCGCTTTGCGGCCAGAATTGACAATGGCGCATTGGTGGCGATTTCATCGGCCAGGGCTGTCGTGGTCGACGCCAATGCAGACGGTTCGACCACGGTACTGACGAGGCCCATGGCAGCAGCGTCGGTTGCCGAAAATCGACGTCCAGTAAACAGCAGTTCTTTGGCGCGCGCTGCCGAGACGACGCCGAGCATGGGACGCATCCACCGTGGATTGTAGCCGATGCCGAGTTTTGCTGCAGGCACGGAAAAATGCGACGTTGTCGAGGCCACGCGCAAATCGCAACACAGGGCCACTTCAAGTCCGCCGCCCAGGCAAAAGCCGTTGATCATGGCAATGGTCGGCTTGGCCGACGTGGCCAATGTGTCAAACGCAACATTGTTCAAGGCGTCGTAGTCGGCCGCCGTGGCAGCGGTTCGGGTCTGTTCGAACTCAGAGATGTCAGCGCCTGCCGAAAAGGCCTTGTCGCCGGCCCCCTTTAATACAATCACGCGAACATCGTTATTTTGCTCTGCTTCGTTGATCATGCGGGGGAGTGCTGCCCACATGGCCGCAGTAAAGGCGTTGAGGCGCGCTGGATTATCGATGGCGATATGCAACACGGCGCCGTGTAGCTGCGATTGAAGTGCGGGCGCAGTCCTTGATGTCGTCATCTTGGTCTTGTCCTTTGGTTCAAGCATCGCCACGTCCTTGGCAGAAGGTCGGACTTGGCAGAAAATCGGGCTAGTGGCGGCCTTTAAATTGCAAGTCACGAGGTCAATTGGGATGATCGTAGCCGGATTAGAGATACAGCCAAACCGTTGACTTGGACGCAGGCGGTAGTTAGGCGTCTTAGGCAATTAAGGCAGCGTCCAGTTTATCCTAAAGGAGCATGCCATGGCGCAGAAGCATTCGAGTTCGTTGAAGGCAGTGCAGTCGGTCGATCCGATCTGGACGGCGCTGATTTCGGAAGCCGAGATTGCGGCCCAGGCCGAGCCGGCACTTGGCGGTTTTCTCTATGCGACCGTGCTCAGTCACAGTCGCCTGGAGGATGCCGTCTGCCACCGACTGGCGCAACGGCTTAATCATACCGACGTCGATGCAACTTTGATTGGGCAGACCTTCGCGCAGGTGCTGGCCCGCCAGCCGGAACTCGGCGACCTATTCCGCGCCGACCTGCAGGCCGTATTCGACCGTGACCCAGCCTGCACGCGCTACATCGAACCGCTGTTGTATTTCAAAGGGTTTCACGCGCTGGTTGCCCATCGCTTTGCCCATGCCCTATGGAATGAGGGGCGACGCGACTTCGCGCTTTACCTGCAGAGCCAATCCTCCCGGATCTTTGCTGTCGATATCAACCCGGCGACGCGGATGGGTCGGGGTATCATGCTGGACCACGGCACCGGCATCGTGATCGGTGAGACGGCGGTGGTTGGCGATAATTGTTCCATCCTGCAAAACGTGACGTTGGGGGGTAACGGAAAGGAAATCGGAGACCGTCATCCGAAAATCGGCAACAACGTACTTTTGGCCGCTGGAGCGAAGGTGCTGGGCAACATCCGGGTCGGCCATTGCTCGAAGGTGGCGGCTGGCTCGGTCGTGCTCAACGATGTGCCCGACAATAAAACGGTGGCTGGCGTTCCAGCACGGATTGTTGGTGACTCAGGGTGTCCGGAACCTGCCCGCATGATGGACCAGCGATTAGCGCCCGACGATTGCGGTTGCCGAGACAAACCCTGATTTCTAGGGCCAGCGCGCGTTTGCCAAAAACCAGCGTGCACGTTCGAGCGCAACATGCACTTCAAGAAAGACGATTGCGATGAAAGAAGACGTACCCAAATTGCAGGCCTATCTGCGTAAAACCTTCAAGACTGACGCTATTCGCGTCGTCATGCATGGCATCAAAAAAGATATGGCCGAAGTGTTCATGGGGCCAGATCAGTTCGCGCAGCTGTATCGGGACGAAGAAGACGGTGAGGTAAGCTATCAATTGCAGATGGCGATCCTCGATATTGACCTTGAGGACGTTTGATCGCGATGTCCCTGTACTCTCTCGACGGCCACTTGGTTGACATGCCGACGGACGGCCAGGCCTGGGTCGCACCTAATGCAGTTTGCGTTGGCAACATCAAGCTGCACCGCGAAGCCAGCGTCTGGTTTAATGCGGTACTGCGAGGTGATAACGAGCCAATTGTGATAGGCGAGCGCTCGAACGTGCAGGACGGTTGCGTGCTTCACACCGATCCAGGTTTTCCGATGCACATCGAAGCCGATTGTACGATCGGTCATATGGTGATGTTGCACGGCTGCCGGATCGGACGCGGCAGTCTGATCGGTATTGGAGCGATTATTCTCAACGGGGCTGAGATCGGCGAGGAGTGCCTGATTGGTGCAGGCGCCTTGATCCCGGAGGGCAAAAAAATCCCAGCCAGATCCGTCGTGATGGGCGCGCCCGGCAAGGTCATTCGACCAGTGACGGATGCTGACATCGAGCGGATCCGCAGCGGCGTCGCAAGCTACGCGCGCAACTGGAAGCGTTTCGCCAACGGTATGAAATTCCAGACCTAGATCAGGGCGCCAGTCCGCTGCTGGTTCGCTTGGATTTCACTCCAGAAAGCGCCATTGGCGATTGCGCTTCTTTTGGATCAAGCGACATCCAGACATTCGGATTGATATACGACTGGCGCATCACGAATTCATAGCTCGACCGGTGCCACGGCAATACCGTTGCCACCTTGTTGTCCAGGATGAAATCACCTTGCGCCGTTCGCGCGGTCAGGATGGCATGTCCCTCGCCCTTGTCATCTTTCACAACCGTCACCAGCAGACTGCCAACCGGCCACCCGCGCTTGATCAGGATGTGGCGCTTCAGCAGCGCGTAATCTTCGCAATCACCCTTGGTGACGGGGAGCGTCCAGAACTCTTCGACGCCGTAAAGTTCCAAGTCGGTGGCAGGTTCGATCGCTGCATTGACCACGCGATTGACGTCGTCCAATTCGGCGAGACGTTCGGGTGTTGCGATAAATCGCACTTCTGCCAAGGGCCCGCTCACACACTCCGTTGGCGTACGCTGGCAAAAGTGCACGTAGCCATAGGGGGGGGCTGCCTGACCGTAGACCCGCATGAACGGTAGGCTGCGCTCCGACGACATGACCCGACCAGGGTCCGCAGTGACGGCTGTTGCGTATGGGCCGGTAAGGACGAGCATAGCCGATAGCGATAACATGGCTCGGATGAGAACGCGCTTCATACCCAACTCCAACACGAAGACAAACGCATAACGCTTAAGCAGCGCAAATGTTCACGCCGGCATGACTTCATCCGAAATAGCGACGCAGAGCATCGGGGTTCTGGATGTCGAGGAACTGAACGCCAACGCCGTCGCCATGGTGGCGCACGACCATTGTTCGCAGTTTCCCGACGGTGACTTGCATACCAAGCGGTGGGCGTGCGGTGGTGATGACCGAGGCGCCAGAGATTGAAACATCTTGCAAGGTGACATCGAATTCCTGATCGTCCATCAGGCGCATGACAGTCGATTTGTTGTCGGAAGTGACACGTTCATGGCCGGGGCGCCTTGCTTCGATGCCGTCGAGTTCGGAGCGGTTGATCAACCAGGTTATCTGGGCGGCAATCTTTTCACGCTTGTGCAGGGATGCACTGAACTTGAGTGCAAAGCCGCCGTCGAACGCCCGCACAACAGTGCCTTCCACGCCACCGATTTGGTCAAGATAGGCGACGATGCGCTCTCCGAGGTCGACGTCAACCGGCACCAGGAACGAAGCACCACCGACCGACAAATCGATCACGCGGCAGGGGTACTCTTGCTTGTCGGCGCGCATGAAGCGACCCAGCAGGTTCATCTCAAAGCGCAGGTGACGGCGGTTTTCCGCTGGATCGCGTTTTGGACTTGGCTGATCGGGCTGGGCCAAGGTTGGGTGCCGAGGCAGTTGGTCGGTCACGGGGCTGGCATATGACATGGCTACCTGCAGCGGCACGCGCAATTGCGCGGTTGGCGAGCTTGCTGCCGACGACCATGCCACTTGTGGCAAAAGTCATCGGTTCCAATGCTCTTCTGACCTCATGGTATCGCGATGGATTTAACGGCTGCCTAATGGGCTGCGTCTTTTTGAAACAAATTTTCGCCGAGGCATTATTATGCTTCGTCTGTCTCGACCTTGGAGCGGCCACCCTCGTAAACGCGAAAATTGCGACGCTCTGATCGCACGAGACGCGCCTCCCTTAGCTGTGGAGCAAAGGGCGCTTGTCGCGCGTCATGGGCGCTGGGAGCGGGGAGGCGGCCGTTAGGCCAAATCAATTCGTGTTCGATCAAGACCCTTTGATCAAGCCGAACGGTGCCGAACCATGCTGGTGGGGCGATGCAACTAATCGAGCCGACGATGCGGTCGATGATGTGGCTGTTATGAGTGAGGGGCATCAAAACGGCCTCGAATTCGGCTCGCCGCTTTTCAACTGTGCGCCCCTCGAATGCCAATCGACCAACACAGGTGCCGGTGGTCAACGATGCGAGCAATTTCTTAACGGTGGCCTGGTCGGCCGCCGACCACAAATCGGCAAAGTTCGTGCCGCGGAACTCAATGCCGAAGGCCTCGAATATGCGTGTTCCAGCGAGTCGAAAGCGATGGGTGTCATTGTCGACGCGTTCCAGAATGAACGTTTCCGGCAAAATGCTCCCGATCCGCGCCGGTTCGATATCGAAGCGGCGCGGCGCGATACGATTGCCGCGCACCTCGTTCCAATAGGCATATAGGATTTGGCTGGTCTGGGTTTTCATCTCACGCTTTCTTAGGCGACCGATCCCACTGGACTGGCGATTAAGCAGTCGTTCAGCAGGTTCCGTGCCAGAATGTTCGGCCGAAACACCGCTGAGCCAGAGATGGTCTATTTGATTGCAGGGATGTCGTGTCTTGGTTAAGCGAGACTGAGGCGGTGCCTGTCTACCGAAACGATGAGGACCACCCGTTGGCTCAATCGCCACCCGTATTCAATGCGCCAACCGTCGTTCTGGCTGCAATCGCAGGTCTGGCAACGCTACATTTGGGCCGTGAACTATT
The DNA here is from genome assembly GCA_031429105.1 of Hyphomicrobiaceae bacterium. Lineage (GTDB taxonomy): Bacteria > Pseudomonadota > Alphaproteobacteria > Rhizobiales > Hyphomicrobiaceae > JAKFWF01. The sequence continues at coordinate 7,640 of JANOYV010000108.1, forward strand.
GTCGCCGGACGATGATCTTTGGGTGATCCTGGTTGGCGCGTTCATTCCCTCACGCTACGGCAGCGACGTTCTGCCGGGGGGCAGTATCGCCAAGGTCACTTCATTCGTCACCCACATGGGATTGCACGGGGATTATGCGCATTTGGCAGTAAATTGCGGTTGGTTGCTGGCGTTTGGCAGCATTGTCGGTCGGCGAATTGGAACGTGGCGCTTCATTGCGTTGTCGATTGTGACAGGGATTGCAGGCGCGCTTGCTTTCTTGGCTTGCAATTGGGGGTTGGCCGCACCGATGGTCGGGGCATCGGGTGCCATATCGGGACTGATGGGGGCCGCCGTCCGCTTCATGTTTTCCTCGCTCGCCATGGGCGGTCGGGATGGGGGCCTCCTTAGTCCGCGCATGAGCTTGGCAGAAGTGTTTCGCGATCCCCGTGCGCGGTTAATGATTGGGTCGTGGGTTGCACTCAACCTGCTTTTTGGGCTGGTGCTTGGGACAGTCTTTTCAGCAGGGGGCATAGCCTGGGAAGCCCATCTAGGCGGCTTTGCTGCCGGTTTACTGCTGTTTGACTGGTTTGATCGACAAGGTCCGGTGACCCATGACGGCGCAGGCCGCACGGTGCAGTCCCTGGATTGAAGACGAGCAACATCTCATACGTCCGGTCGGAAACAGGCCTATCGCTGATCCGACAAAGGGACGGTAATTGTAAATTCAGTGCCGGGGTTGCCAGCTTTCACGGTGACGGTTGCGTTCAATTGATTTGCGAACAATGAAATTATTCGCATGCCCAATCCCTTCGCCTTTGTAGGATCAAAGCCAACTGGCAAGCCAGATCCTTCATCACGAACAGCGATGGCAAACGCTTCCCGGCCAACTCGTGAAACGTTTATCCAGATGGTGCCGTTGGGCTGGTCTTTATACGCGTATTTGGCCGCATTCGTGATCAACTCATTCACAATAAGAGCTACCGAAATAGCCTTATCTGTTTCAAGCTCAATCCCCCGGTCTGATTCAGCTCGAACTTCACAGTGCGCAACACTGGCATCAAGATTTTTGCAAATTTCTTTGATATATTCGCCGATTTCCATCCGCTCGATGTTGGGGCTACGACTGAGTTGATCGTGAGCCTTTGCAATTGCTGCCACACGAAACGACGCTTCGCTTAAGTGCATCGTCAGGTTTGCGTCACCAACGTCTCGGGACTGCAGATTGAGCATGCTCGAAACAATAGACAGGCTGTTTTTAACACGATGGTTCATCTCCTTCAGCAGAACCTGCTGCCGGTCAAGCGCGGCTTTCAACCTTCGCTCGTGTCGCTCGCGCTCAATCGCCATTCCCAATAAATTCGCAGCGCCCTGAAGGAACGCTAAATCGTGTTCCTCAAAATCGTCTTCCGATTTGCTGTCCACTTCCAGTACGCCGAAAGGCTTTCCATCGCCCTGCAGAATTACATTCATTGCGCGTCGGACGCCATGTTTTCTCAACATTTCAGGAGTCCGGAACCTTTGCTCGTTCTCTAAATGATTGGATATGACCGGCTTTCCCGTGCGCAGTGCAAAGCCTGCCGGTGACGCAAGATCAGCGCCCACTGTCGCAATGCCGATCACGCCTGAATGCCAACCAACTCCAGCGCGCACTAGGAGTTGATTATCAGCGGGGAGAAATTCTAGAACCTTGCAGTATTCTGCCTTCAACCCTTCAGCCGCGAGCCGTGCGGTATCGTTCAACAGCTGTTCTACCGTCGCCCCCTGAAGTGCTGTTACGCCCAATTCCGAGAGGATTTCCTGCTGTCTAATTCGCTGCTGCAGAGCACGAAGCGTTAGATCTGGCGCAACGTCGCCAGAAGGTTTTACTTCTACGACGGGTGGGCTATTTTCGGGTGTATCGGTCATACGTCAAAAGCCTTTCCAGCCCCGTCAGATTCACGGCGTATCGATGCTCGAAGCATCCTGTGGATGCATTGAGAACATAGTACATTGCACATTACTGCCAGCCATGCGCCCATTTAGCCCGTCGTTGCCAAACCGCCGTATCGTTGACAACGGTCGGTATCAGGGGATTTTGAGCCGTCAGCGTATTGCTAGCGCATTACGGCAGTACAGCACCAGTGCATCCCTGGCATTGAAGTCTTGCAAGCCGACCCAAGTTGGCAGACGATATTGTGGTGTGCACTTGAGGGCAGCTTTCCAATCAATGAACTCGGTTGGCTGACCTAGCGGCGGTACAGCCACGCATGCTCTACGATTGTTGCCCTGTCGTACCGCTCTGGTCAGATCCACCTGCGAAAATGGAGGAGCCGTGGTCATGGACGTTGCATCAATTCTGAGAACCAAGGGCAACGCGGTTGCGACCGTGCAGCGCGACGCAAGCCTGCAAGATGTAGCCGGTTTGCTGGCCTCCAAGCGGATTGGCGCAATCGTGATTACCAGCGCCGACGGCGTCGTCGAGGGCATTATATCGGAACGCGACATCGTCAAGGCGATTGCCAACCGAGGTGCCTCGTGCCTCCCCGAGGCGGTTGTAGATATCATGACCAAAGATGTAACGACAACCGAGCCGCGCGAGAGCATCGATCACGTCATGTCGTTAATGACAGCCGGTCGATTCCGGCATGTGCCCGTGGTCGAGAACGGTCGGCTCGTTGGGATCGTGTCGATTGGGGATGCGGTTAAGCACCATATGGCCGAGGTCGAACTTGAGGCCAACCAGCTCAAGAACTATGTGCTGGCTGGATAAAGGCCGTCGATCATGCGTGATTTTGACTGGCTGTGGCAACGCCTGATGCCGTGTGGCGTGGCTCCAGCGCGCGGCGTGTGTCGATCTCGCGCGCAATATCTTCGATTTCACGCCGTGTTGCCTGATGCCCGCGCTCGATCAGTTCCTCGGCCCGATGGAAGTCGAATAAGCCGATGCCGGACAGTCGCGGGTTGATCAGCGCATCGGGCGGGTCGCCAGCCAGTCTGGACCTGGCAATCCGATCCTGTACGATGTTGAAGGCTTCGACCATCACAGTGGAAATTCCCGGTACCGATTCACCCCGGCCGAAGACCTGACGTTGCAACAGTTTACGTACATCAAGTCCGGATTTGACGGTTGCGGGCTGTACCACGGCCGGGGCTGAATCAGGTGCCGCATCAAGGTGCGGCAGTACCGTTCCACGCCCGCACATGTCTGCGTTGAGATTGACCGCGATCACATAGCGTGCCCCCAACGCCCGGCACACGCTCACCGGCACAGGATTGACCAAGGCGCCGTCGAACAGCCACCGATTGTTGATGTTCACCGGCTTGAAGATGCCAGGCAGCGCATAGGATGCCCGCATCGCCGACACGATATGGCCGCGCGATAACCAGACTTCATGCCCCGAGCCGATTTCTGTAGCGACGGCCGTGAACGGGCGCTTCAGACTCTCGATCGTGGTATCGCCGAGCGTGGCCTCCAAACGGTTGCAGAGCCGTTGCCCCGTAATAAGGCCTGAACCGGTTAAGTTGAAATCGAGATATCCGAACACCTTGCGGCGCGTGAGATCGCGGGCAAAGCTTTCGAGGGCATCGAGTTTTTCAGCGGCGAAGCACCCGCCGACGACCGCGCCAATGGATGTGCCAGCAATGATATCTGGGACGATTCCGGCATCTTCGAGGGCGCGCAGGACGCCAATGTGGGCCCATCCGCGAGCTGCACCCCCGCCGAGCGCCAATCCGATCTTTGTCTTGCCAATCGCCATAGCGGCAAATGCTCCGGTTGGATCTTCGGTTGGCAGTCTATGATGCTACCAAAGGTGTGTCGCCTGGGCCGGACACAAGGTTCGAACCTACGTTAACAAAGATCATTTAAGGTAAAGCTACCGTGGTGTCGGTGGGGCAGACGTCGCGCCATGCAACCACCAACGCTGAATGATCAGCCCGCCGAAAAGGTTAACGGATCGTCTACGTGTCGTTCTGGTCGCATTTTGCCATCGCGTCCTTCGCCAGCACCGTAAGCCCGATGGGCTCGCCAGTCGCGGTTCCAGGTGCCACGCTGCGGTAGAAGCAGGAACGGGTGCCGGTGTGGCATGCGACGCCAGCGCCAGTAACGCGGACTTCAACCAAGAGGACGTCCTGATCGCAATCAATTCTGACACGCTCGACTTCCAGATTGTTGCCGCTCTCCTCGCCCTTCAGCCAGATTTTCTTGCGGGATCGGCTCCAGAAATGTGCCTTGCGTGTTGTCAGTGTTAAATGCAGGGCTTCGTCATTCATCCAGGCAAACATTAGCACCGCCTGATCGTCAGCATCCGAGACGATTGCTGGAATGAGGCCCTCGGCGTCGAACTTCGGCATGAAAACGTAGCCGTGCTCAATCTCTCCTGACGTGCCCGGAGCATGAAAGTGCTTGCTGGCGGGTTTGCGTTCGTCCGTCATCGTTGGCCTTGACCACCGCGCACCATCGACATGAATCGGGCGATGCGCGCTTCGTTGTTAGCAAAACTGCCAAGAAACCGAGTGGTCAACGTGCCAACGCCCATCTGATGCACGCCGCGGGCGGCCATGCATTGATGTTCTGCCTCGATCATCACCGCAACCCCCTTGGGGGCGAGCGCGGTCTCAATTGCGGCTGCGATTTCTGACGTCAAGTTTTCCTGGGTCTGCAGCCGGTGAGCAAGAACTTCGACGACTCGGGCCAATCGGGATAATCCGACGATCGGCCCACCAGGGATGTATGCAACGTGCGCTCGTCCGACAAACGGCGCGACGTGGTGCTCGCAGTGACTGGTGAAAGTGATATCGCGCAGGACGACCATGTCGTCGTAGTCGCTGGCATTTTCGAATGTCGATGTGCGCAGGAGTTCGACGGGGTCATGTGCGTAGCCTTCGAAGTATTCACCGTAGGCTGCGGCCACACGCGCTGGCGTATCGCGCAGCGCGTCACGTTTCGGATTGTCACCGGCCCAAGCCAGCAGGGTTCGCACTGCCGCTTCGGCCTGCTCGCGAGTGGGCCGCTGGTCGTTGGCGATCATGCCATCAAGGGGACGGAGGTGCTCTGCGCGTGAAATCTTGGTCAAGCTTTATCATCCCTGTCGGTGACGAATTGGCCATACGGCACGGGCTGCGTTACCGTGACCCTCGAAGTTGATAGTCTGCAATGTTATATATATTGGCGCGCATCACTGCGAAATCAAACCAGGACGTGATGAGCGATGACAAAATAGCGTTAGCTGATATGGCGGACCCAACCCATGGCTGAGCTTAGCGACATCTACAACTCAAAAATCATGGAACTGGCGTCTGGAATTTCCCGGGCGGCGCGACTTACCCACGCAGATGCTACAGCAACCCAGCATTCGAAGTTGTGCGGTTCTACCATTTCAGTTGATCTGGAAGTGCGTAACAACATTGTGACTGACTATGCGCAGACAGTAAAAGCCTGCCTGTTGGGTCAAGCCGCAGCGTCGGTCATGGCGCGCGAGATTGTCGGATCAACGGTCGCAGAGGTGCGCAGTGTCGGCGCAACCATGCGCGCCATGCTGAAGGCATCGGGTCCAGCGCCAACCGGTCGCTGGGCGGATCTGGCAGTGCTGGAGCCGGTGCGCGCGGTAAAGGCCCGGCAGGCGTCAGCGTTACTTGTTTTCGATGCGATCGATGCGGCACTCCGTATGATTGACGAGCAACCGGTCACAACCGGCGCGCGAGCCAGCCAGTGACTTTTGCCGGTGCAACAGCTGCCCTGCTCAAGGCTCCGGTCCACGCCTATCGGTGGACGTTGAAGCCACTACTCGGGCACGAGTGTCGACACCTACCAACCTGTTCGGCGTACGCCCTCGATGCGATTGACCGCAATGGGGCGTGGCGCGGCTTCTGGTTGAGTAGCTCCCGCGTGTGCCGGTGCCATCCCTGGGGCACGTCTGGTTTCGATCCTGCGCCCGATATCGTTTCCGAGCGCCACCCGTTGTCACCCTGGCGCTATGGGCGTTGGACGCAAGCGGCAGTCGCAGCCGATCAGCGTCTGCACACGCCAGATGTATGAGTCGAAGCGGCTATTTCGGCAGTCGTGCGATCCGTTCCGCAGCAGCCGGTGCGCCGAGTTCCTGGGCGCGGGCGTACCATTTGCGTGCAGTAATGGGGTCAGGCTGGACGCCCAACACGCCAAGGCGCGATAGCTCCCACGCGTCATAGGTGGCAGCCAGCGTCATGGCGGCTTCGGGCAGACCGAGGTCGGCAGCACGTTCCAACAATGCGCGCGCGGCCACCATTGAGCCGGTTCGCAGTTGTGCCGTTCCCCGTTCCAGCAAGCGCTGCGCCTGCTCCCGATCCTGCGGCGACATGAAAGGGGGCGGAGTGGGCGCAGGCGTAGGTGTGACTGTCGGCGGGCTTGCGGGGAGTGCCGACATGGCCCCGCGCGCCACTAGCTTTGGCGGCGTCGGTTCGAGGGGGGACGCGATCAAGCCCGCCGGCGCGATGACGAGGGCAGTGCGTGCTTCGGCCAATACGCGTCCCTCAATTGAGAACAGCGATAAGCTCAATTCGCTTTTGCCTTGGGTGCCAGGTTGGACCTTGATCCTAAGCTTGGCGAGACCGTCGATTGGGATCGCCCATGCGCCCGCTGCGATCTGGTGCCCATCGGTGAGTTGAACCGATGCCGGTAATCCTTTGATGCGCAGGAAACTGTTGGCCGGAAGGGCTGCCATTGGCGCAATGCTGATGGCGAGGCGGGTCTCAGCGCCGGGCTCGCCCAGGATGATATTCCCAACCTCAATCGACAGAACGCTCTGCGCGAGCGGAGCAATACCAACGCGCGACTGACTTGCCGCTGGCGTCGAGATCCCACCGAGGCTGAGGAGAGTTGCTAGTAGGACGATCCGCGTGGCGTACCCGATGTGGGTAAACTGAGGTCCAGAAGTTGGCCAGTATGCGTGGACAAGCATTATCGGGTTTGTCCCCGGTTCCACTCCATGAATGTTTTGAAGAGGCGTTCTTGTTCGGCAGCGTCACCTGGGGCCGCGCGCTGAGCTTGCTTGCGCGCGAGCGCTGGATCTATGGCCGGTGCAGCGTTGGCAGCCGTGCCGGCACTGTTGGTCACTTGACGATTATTGCTTGCACCAAGGCTATCGAGTTTGGCCTGCATGGCGGAAAATCGTTTCCAGCCCGGTACGGGGGCTGCAAGGTTGACGCTTTTCCAGCTATTGTCATAGGGCGGCTTTTGCAGCTGCACGAAACGCTCGACAAATCGGTCGACGAAGCGGGCGAGGCGGCGATGACGATCGCTGCCAACGCCTGCGTTAGCGACCGCGAGGACCACTGGAACCGCGATGGTTGCAATGCTTTTATCCTTTGGAATTAGGTTTGGATATTCGGCATGCTCGAGCTTGGCTGGCAAATAGAGATCTTCCAGCGCATTCGAATAGTCCACGGGCAGCAACTTGAACCCCTCGGGCCATGCGGGCTGGGCGAGCGGCGCGACCGGTTTTGTGGTGACAAAGACGACGGCAGCAACATCGGTATTTTTCGTCATCGCAGCCATGACTTCGCGATGGGGCTCAAACTGCTTCACAACAGTGATGCCAAGACGGTCGAACACGATCGGGCCCGTGAACGCCGCAGCCGTGCCAACAGAGTTGAAATTCACTCGCTTTCCGGCAAGGTCTTGCAGCGTGTTGATCCCGGGCCGGGCCAAGACGTGCATTTCAGCGACGAAGAGGTTGGCGACATACGCCACCTGGTTCTCAATATTGGGGATCTTTTCCTTGGTCTTGTAGTGATCCATCACGTCGCCATAGACGATCGCTGCATCGACGCCGCGTAAATAAAGAATATCGGTAAAATTCTCAAACACTCCGCGGGTCACGATCGGCATCACCCGGAGGTTTTCAGCATCGTCGGTCACCTGGGCGAGTTCAGCGGCGAGACGCAAGGGTGCGCCTTCGATGCGCCCGGCGGCAATACCAACAACCCACTGATTGACCGCATCGCGTCGGCGCTGCAGTGGCGAAGTGCCATCTACGCCGACAGCCCCTTTGACTGCGCCCTTGACGGCCGATGGGACGACAGACTGGGGGACTGATTGTTTTGCCTTCGGGGGGGCTGCATCTTTGGGTTTCTCTACCACCTTTGGAGTGGCGGTTGGAGCTGGCGCATTGAACGGCCATAGGCCTTGCGCCAGCACATGCGTGGTAGCGGTGCTGGCCACTAGAAATGCCGCTGCAAGTCTAATCACCGCAGGTTTCAAAGCTCTGAAAAGGTTCATGTTCCAGTTCAAACGGTACGCCTCCACACCACAAAACAACACGACCGATCCAACCGGTTGCGAGGCTCATCGCCCCTTAAGGCTTGATGTAGGCGTAGCCCGTTGCCTGCAACTCCATCAACCGAACGACACCCGAGGGCACGACTCTGGCTTCTGGCATGATCTTAATGGCGCTACCTTCGGACTTTGCCATATTGTCGCGTGTATTTGCACAAGCGATGAAGGTTAAGCCACCTTCTTCAAGAGCCATGCTTGAAATACGCGCTTTGACCGGGCTTTTATCATCGCGCAGCATGTGAAGCCCCGGACCGTACGTCACGATCTCGACCTTCACCGGGCGACCCAGTGCCTTGTAATGCGAGAAAATATTTTGTGCGTTGTTCAACGCTAGCGTCATGATCGCCGGATCATTCTGGTCGACATGGAGCGCAACCAGATGTGGCTTGATGCTCGCGGGCCTAGCGGTCGACGGTCGCGTTGTGCTCGGTTGTGATGCGCCGGGTTGGGTGGTCTGGGCAATCGCAGAACAAGCCCCTGCGATCGCGATCCCAAAAACACAAAGTGCTAGCATAATCAAGCGCTTCATCAATTTTACCCCTATCCGTCAAATGATCTCGAAGCTGCGCACCGCAATCACAAGAAGCCCGATCACGCCTGACTGCTGCATCCGATTGTCAGCTTTGTGACGGCGTTAGATTGGGTCGAGCGTCTCGCAAGTTATTTGGACACTTATGGAGTACTGACCCGGCGCAGGCGCTCATCAGCACCAGCAGCGCCAAGCACGCGTGCTCGCTCGTACCATTTGCGGGCTGCGTCGAGATCACCCTTTAGTCCCTTGACCCCGCGACGCGCAAGTTCGGTTGGGTCATAGGTGCCGCCCATAGCAATCGCGGCTTCCGGCAAGCCAGCGTCTGCTGCGCGCTGATAAAGCAAGCGCGCGGCCGCAATGTCGCCACCGGCCAACTCGCTATCGCCACGCGCCATCATCTTTGATGTGCGTTCCCGATCCTCTGGCTTCACTGTTGAAACTGGCGGTGGTTCGACCCGTTGCAAGGCCGGACGGATCGGCGGGGATAGATCAAGACCGGGGGGGCCAAGCGAAGCGCTGGTTGGCGCGCGGGTGGACGGTGGTGCTTGGGCGGTTCCAGGCGTTGATAAGGCTCCAGCAGTAACCGCAAGCGTGAGTTTTGCCTCCGCCAACACTGTGCCGTCGATGGCGAGAAGTGCCAACTGCAATTCATTGCGGCCAGAGGTCGTCAGTGGAACGGTAAGCCTGAGATCGCTCAAGCCTGCGAGGGGCAATGCCCATGTGCCCGCCGATACGAAATGCCCATCCGAAAACACGGCTTGGTTTGGCACGCCTCGAACTCTGATAAAGCAGTTGCGCGGCAATGTCTCGGTCGGACCGACTTGGATTGGCAGCGGTGTTTCCACCATCGGTTCGACCAAGACAATCGCAGACACAGCAATGGTTGGCTTTGATTTCGCATCTTGGGCCAAGGCTTGATGGTAAGGCGGAGTTACTATCAATCCCGCCACCAAGAGGATAGTCGCTGCACCCGCTTGGAGAGCCACGTCACGTACAATGCGTGCCGCGCGCGTTTGCCATGTCATGATCCTGTGCCCTCCCATTTGTGCAAGCGCCCCCCGCGCCGTTCCTAAATACTATGTCAGGGTTTCTTCGGCTGTTGCCGGCGCCATTCGAGAAATTGCTGGAAGAGGCGTTCTTGTTCGGCAGCGTTTGCGGGTGCTGCCCGGCTCACCTGCTGGCGAGCGAGCGTCGCATCGATGACTGCTGCAGCAGGTGCAGGGGGGGTGGCAGCGGCTAACCGATCAAGCATTTCCTGGGCGGCGGGAAAACGCCGCCAGCCTTTCAGATCGCCAGCAAGATTGGTTTCTTTCCATTTGGCGTGGCGCGGCGCTTTCAACAGGCTGGGGAACTGGTCGAAGAAGGCTGCCGTAAACTTGGCGACCCGGCGATAGCGATCCGTATCGCGTTGCCAGTTGTAGACAGCGAGCACGGCGCCGACGGCGACAGTTTCGATTTTTTGGCCCTTGGGGATGATCCCTGGATAATCTTCGTGGTCGAGGGTTGCTGGGAAGTACTCTGCTTCGAGTGCTTCGGTGTAGGGCACCGGCAGTAGTTTCATGCCGCCCTCGAGTTTCAGCTTTTGAAATGCGCCTGATGGCTTACCAGCGATAAGCACTGTCGCTGCTATCTCGCCTGACTTGACCTGCAGGAACGCATCTGACTGACCCATGTTGAGCTCGACGGGCTTGATGCCGAAGGCTTCGAAGATCAAGCGGCTCGAAAATTGTGTGCCACTGCCGACGTCGCTGAAATTTACTTTTTTACCGTCGAGATCCTTGATGTTCTCGATGCCCGGGCCAGCCAGAATGTGCAGCTCTTCATTGTACAGTTTGGCGATATAGGCCAAGCGGTTTTCGATGTTGCCGCCAAAGTCGTTGGTTTTCTTAAGGTAGGACATGATGTTGGACTGGGTGATGCCCAGATCAATGCCCTTCAGGTGCAAGATATCGCGCACGTTCTGATAGCCGCCTTTGCCGATTACGGGCAGCACGCGCAACTCGTCGCCGTTGTCGAGTGCGGCCGATAAATCATAGGCGAAGAACATGTAGGTGCCATTCGGATTGCCCGATATGACAGTGACCGTGTTCTGATTGAGCCGCTCGGTCATTTCGGTGTGGGATGGCGCGCGACCGATGATCGATGCTGGGCGCGCGCGGGCAGCCTTTTCGGTCGTCTTTGCTTGTGCGAGCACAATCGGCTTGTCCGGTACGGGTTCGGCGCGTTGCGCCTCTGCCGTGACCGGTGCGAGAACAAAAAACGCAACACTCATCATTGCTCGCAGCACGATGCGACTCCTTGAACTGTGGTTGTATCGTGTGAAGGAAGCGCGGCCCCCGCCGACATGCCCCCTCTTCATTTTCTACTTCCGCGCGCCAATTGCGGGCTCGCGATGGTGCTTTAGTGGCAAAATCAGGGCAATTGCCATGTCGATCGTTCAAACATCACGCCAGCCCCGCTTGACAGACGAAGCGAAGCTGCAAAAGAGATGCAAACCGTTAACAAACCCTTACCTGCATTGGTTGGCAGAGAGTGAGAGGATCGACGATGTCTGACGTTACTTTGACGATGCCCGATGGCGCCAAGCGGGCCGTGCAGGCCGGTGCCACTGGTCTTGACGTGGCCAAGGCGATTTCGCCGTCGCTTGCCAAGCGCACGGTCGCGATGACGCTGAATGGCGTGCTGTGCGATCTGGCCGACCCGATCACCGCGGATGCAAGCATTCGCTTCATTTCACGTGCCGACCCGGAAGCACTTGAGTTGATCCGTCACGATGCCGCCCACGTCTGCGCCGAGGCTGTGCAGCAGTTGTGGCCCGGCACGCAGGTGACGATCGGCCCCGTCATCGAAAATGGTTTCTTCTACGACTTCGCCAAGGCTGAGCCGTTCCTGCCGGAAGACTTGCCGAAGATCGAAAAGCGAATGGCTGAGATCATCGCCAAAAACGCGGCCTTCACCAAGCAGGTCTGGTCTCGAGACAAGGCGAAGGCTTATTTCAAGGACAAGGGCGAACTCTTTAAGGTCGAGTTGGTCGACGCGATTCCGGCTGGCGAAGGCGTCAAGATGTATGCCCAGGGCGATTGGATGGATTTGTGCCGCGGGCCGCACATGACCTCTACGGGGCCAATTGGTCGCGGCTTCAAGATCACGCGGGCCTCGGGTTCCTATTGGCGCGGGGATGCGCAAGGCCAGCAGCTGCAGCGCATTTACGGCGTGGCTTTCGCTGATGAAAAGGACCTCGCAGCGTATCTCCTGCAAGTCGAAGAAGCTGAAAAGCGCGATCACCGTAAGCTCGGTCGGGAAATGGACCTGTTCCACTTCCAGGAGGAGGGCCCGGGCGTCGTGTTCTGGCACGCCAACGGCTGGACCACTTTTCAGCAGTTGATCAGTTATATGCGCCGCAGGCTGGCCGATGATTACCAGGAAGTGCAGGGCCCGCAATTACTCGACAAGTCGCTGTGGGAGACGTCCGGCCATTGGGGCTGGTATTCAGACAACATGTTCGCTGTGAAGTCGGCGACTGCGTTCATGAACCCACAGGATGAGTCTGCCGAGCAGCGCGTGTTTGCGCTGAAGCCGATGAATTGTCCGGGCCACGTGCAGATCTTCAAGCACGGCTTGAAGAGCTATCGCGACCTGCCCCTGCGGCTGGCTGAATTCGGCTGTGTGCATCGCTATGAGCCGTCCGGCGCGTTGCACGGTTTGATGCGCGTGCGCGGCTTCACGCAGGACGATGCGCATGTGTTCTGCACCGAAGAACAGTTGGAAGCCGAGTGCCTCAAGATCAACGACCTTATGATGTCGGTGTACAAGGACTTCGGGTTCAACGAGGTTGTGGTCAAACTGGCAACGCGACCGGAAAAGCGTGTCGGCACGGATGCCATGTGGGACCACGCCGAAGCGATCCTGAAAAAGGTGCTGTCGAAGATGGCGGCTGAAGACAGTCGTATCAGGACCGGCATCAACGAAGGCGAGGGCACATTCTACGGCCCGAAGTTCGAGTACACGCTGCGTGATGCGATCGGTCGCGAATGGCAGTGCGGCACGACCCAGGTCGACTTCAATCTCCCCGAGCGCTTCGGTGCGTTCTACATCGCAGCCGACGGTTCGAAAACGCAGCCGGTGATGGTGCATCGCGCGATCTGCGGTTCGCTTGAGAGGTTCCTCGGTATCCTGCTCGAGAACTGCGCTGGGCATCTGCCGCTGTGGCTGGCGCCGCGCCAGGTCGTGGTCGCGACCATCGTGTCGGACGCCGATGAGTACGCGGCCAACGTCACCAAGCAGTTGAAGGCCGCTGGCATCCGCGCGGTGTCGGACATGCGCAACGAGAAGATCAATCTCAAGGTGCGCGAACACTCGCTGACCAAGGCGCCGATCATGTTCGTCGTCGGCCGTCGCGAGGCGGAAGAAGGCAAGGTCGCGGTCCGGCGCCTCGGCAGTCAGGACAACGTCGTCATGACCCTCGCCGACGCAATCGCCGCAATCAAGGACGAAGCCGTGGCACCGGATTTGAAGCGGGTGGCATTGGAACACTGAGGTTGGTAAAGAGCGGTCACGCAAAGAAAAACCGGGCAGTAATGCCCCGTTTTCCAATTGATTGGCATGATCGATTGGTGCCAGCCGCGCTGCCCCAATTCGCAGGCGCGATGTCCGTTGCCGTTACGAACCAGCTTAATCAGTGGCGCGCCGGCCGTAAGCGAGTTCGTTGCGATGGCGCCAAGTTGTGCTGAGCCCACAGGACCCATCGCTTTTCCCGAGCAACACTTGATGGCTTTGAGCGCAAGAGGCTAGCCGCGCCCGCGATAGGGTTGGACACCCTGGTCGGGTAGCCAAACACCTTTGGGTAAGTCGCCGGTCTGCCAGAACACATCGATCGGAATGCCGCCGCGTGGATACCAATAGCCGCCGATGCGCAGGAAGGTTGGTTGCAGCAAGGCCACGATGCGCTTGCCGATGGCGACCGTGCAGTCCTCATGGAATGCGCCGTGATTGCGGAAGGATGCGAGGTAGAGCTTGAGGCTCTTGCTTTCGACCAGCCAGCTGGCTGGCACATAATCGATCACAAGATGCGCGAAGTCGGGCTGGCCCGTTACCGGACACAGTGACGTAAACTCAGGCGCTGCAAACCGGGCCACGTAATGCGTGTCTGGATGCGGATTGGGTACGCGCTCCAGTTCGGCCTTCTCCGGGCTCGTCGGCATAGTGACCTGTTGGCCGAGCTGCGTTGGCGTGGACATCTTGCGTGCTTCCATCAGACGGGTTGCAGGCCAAGCCGCTCGTCCCGTCGGCGCATCAGGGCGATCAAGGGAACGGCCAACAATACCATCCAGGCTTTGCCAACAATCTGGCCGCCGAGATAGTCGAGGCTGCCAAACGCTAGCCCTAGGAACACCACGCTATCGACGACGAGACCGACGGCGCTACTCGCGACGACAGCCGCCACAAGTCCGCGCTTCTGTAGCGGCGTGAACACGGCGAGATCGGCCATCTCGGATATGAAGAAAGCGGCGGCCGATGCAATCACCAGGGCAGGGGGCGCAATCAAGGCCGATAGAGCGGTGCCGACGATAATGGCAGCGGCTGACCAGTTGAGCCCCAAGCGTCGCTGAACGAGGTCGCGCAGGACGAGGGCTAGGCCGATCATCAGCACGCCGCTGGGCGCCTTTAAGCCTGGAGCGACGGGGATTAAGCACGGACCATTCGGCATGCAGATGGTGCCGACGTTGCCGATCAACCAATTGGCGGTGGGGATACAAAGCGCGAAGGCAGCTAAAAATAGCAAACCTTCCGCCATACGGCGGTCGATAGTCATGGGTAATCTCCGATTTTTATAGCGCAACGAGATGGCGCGCTGGGATGGCTCCCGGTTGACGATGGCTGGGTCATAGCTCATCCGGCGCTCAACGCCAATGGGATAGGCTGTCCCTTGAACCGCGCTATTCTTACTTGATTATTCGATGCTGGAGCAAACGAGGGTCCGTCATGGCCGTGCGGTTGGTGCTTTTACTACTACTCTTGGTCGCACCGCTGCGTGCTGCCTGGGCGCATTCCTGGTACGACTCGCGCTGTTGCACCGAACGGGATTGCCGCCGGGCCACCAAGGTGGAGTTACTGCAAAACGGGGACCGCATCGTCACCGCCGACAACGGCATGGTGGTGGAGGTGAAAGCTGGATTTGCAGTGATTTATCCGTCGCAGGATAGCGACACACACATTTGCTATTATCTGACGTGGCGAGGCGAACCCCGGCCACGTTGTCTCTATGTCCCGGGATCGTCATAGGCGTCCGGTCGCTATAAAGTGAGATAACTGTCAGGTGATGCGGCGGACGAGCCGCAGCCCGAAGAGGAGGAGGCACGCGCCGACGGCTGCGGCAACGATTGTGCCGACGAGGCCGCCACCAAGTTGCATGCCCAGGCGCGGAAACAGCGAACCAGCGATAAAAGCGCCGATGATGCCGACAATGATGTCGCCGACCAAGCCGAAGCCGACGCCCATCACCTGACCGGCAAGCCAGCCGGCGATTGCGCCAATGATCAACCAGATTATCAAATTGTTGGGGTCGATTGCCATTTTGTTAGCTTTCTTTTTTGGACCCACGCGTGCGGGTTGGGTTGTCGTTTGGCGCTCAATCTGGCGACTATAGAACGAAAGCCTTCCGATCGCGCGCGCATCACTAACGCCGGTGGCCCGCCTTGGTTCCCCAGATTTTTTCATCAAGTGCAAGAGGCGATGCGGTGACCTCGGGGTTGGAACCTCCGCGCCGTCACCACGTTGTTCTTGCAACGCTCAACAATGAAGGAGATCTACGATGGCACTCAGAGACGACGAAACCAACCCGACCAACTCCGTCACGTGGATGCCGATGGCACTGGCAGCGGCGGTAGCGCTTCTCATGGTCTGGTATTTTTGGGGATCGACATCCTCGATGATGAGCCCGACGAAAGCGCCGACGAGCACAACCACGACCATCCCGTCGACGACGCCGACCGTGACACCATCGACACCATCGTTGCCCACCGTAATCCCGGCTGCACCGAAAACACCGTGATCGGCTGATCGTAAGGCGCGGGCGGCTGCCGACGACAAACTCTTGCCGAGATCGGCGCGACTTGTGTCGCTCTCGGCGGTCGTCCCGGTGCCTACTTTCTCAATACGTCAACGCCGCCTTCATGGCGGCGAGTTCGGTTTTTGGATCGGCATATGCCTCGAACGCGTGGCCGGAGCGGCAATACCAGTAGCGGGCGTTGCTCTCGTCACCTTCGATCTTGTGCAGAATGGCGTGCAGCCAGCAGTAGTCGCGGTCAGTCTCGTTGAATTGCGCGATCTTGTGGGCGGCGTCCCAGTCGCCGGTGGTCGCAGCATCGACACCGGCGATTAACGCTTCGTTGCTTGCCATTTGTCATACCCTCGGTTGCGAAGTTCACATGCTGGGCATAGGCCACATCCGTGACCCCAGGCGTGCGGGCGACCACGCACGCCCTTGTAGCAGGTATGCGAGGTCTCGACGATTAGCTGGGTGAGAGGCTGCCCGCCCAATTGCTCGCCGAGTGCCCAGGTCGCCGCCTTGTCGATCCACATCAACGGCGTTTCAATGACGATTTCGCGGTCCATGCCCTTGGAGAGAATTTGGGCTAGGTGCTGCAGTGTCTCGTTGCGGCAGTCGGGGTAACCCGAATAGTCGGTTTCGCACATACCGCCGATCAGCCTTGAAATGCCACGCCGGTGGCCGAGCGCTGCCGCATAGGTAAAGAACAACAGATTGCGGCCTGGAACGAACGTGTTCGGCAGACCTGTCGCCTCATCAAAGGCAATGTCGATATCGCGGGTCATAGCCGTGTCGCTGATCTGGGAGAGCGTTGGCATGGCGAGGACGTGGTCTGGCCCCAGTCGCTTCGCCCACTTCGGGTAAAGGGCTGGCAGCGCCGACCTGATCTCGTGGCGCGCCGTGAGCTCGACGACATGGCGCTGACCATACGTAAAGCCAACGGTTTCGACGTGGGCGTACTTGGACAGCGCATGCACGAGGCATATTGTCGAATCCTGGCCGCCTGAGAACAGCACAAGTGCGGTTGAACCTTTGCCCATGTTCCCTCTGGTCATGATAGCGGATGGCGGTTACGTCGCGCGTTGCTTTGACAATGCACCTACAGCACTTTATGGCGCTCCCACGAGAGACTCCAATATGTGCCTGTACTGCCTACACTGCGACAGCAAACCCCATCAAGAGGCCCTATGACCCAGATTCTCGATATCATCGGCCGCGAGATCCTCGACAGCCGTGGCAATCCGACCGTCGAAGTCGACGTTATTCTTGAGGACGGCACGATGGGGCGGGCAGCCGTACCCTCCGGAGCATCGACCGGCGCACACGAAGCCAACGAGCTGCGCGATGGCGATAAGAAACGCTATGCTGGTAAGGGCGTGCTGAAGGCGGTGGCAGCCGTCAACGGTGAGATCTTTGATACACTGCGTGGCATGGATGGCGAAGATCAGCGCCGCATTGATCACGCGTTGATTGCGCTCGATGGCACTAAGAATAAGGCCCGGCTCGGCGCCAACGCTATTCTTGGCGTGTCTCTGGCCGTTGCCAAGGCTGCGGCGGAAACGTCGGGTTTGTCGCTTTATCGCTACGTGGGCGGTGCTTCAGCACACGTTCTGCCGGTGCCGATGATGAACATCATCAACGGCGGCGCGCACGCCGATAACCCGATCGACATTCAGGAATTCATGATCATGCCGGTGGCAGCGGCAACGTGCCGGGACGCAATCCGCGTTGGATCAGAAATATTCCATACGCTGCGCAAGGGCTTGAAAGATGCTGGCCATAACACCAACGTCGGTGATGAAGGCGGCTTTGCGCCAAACCTCAAGAGCGCTGATGAGGCGCTTGGGTTTATCATGAAGTCAATTGAGGCGGCCGGCTACAAACCCGGCGTCGATGTCATGCTGGCGCTCGATTGCGCAGCGACTGAGTACTACAAGGACGGGCGCTATCACATCGAAGGCGAAGGCAAGGTGCTCGACAGCGTCGCCAACGCGAAATATTTGGCCGACTTGGTCGCGCGTTATCCGATCATCTCGATCGAGGATGGCATGTCGGAGGACGACTGGCAGGGCTGGAAGACACTGACCGATCTGATTGGGAAAAAGTGCCAACTTGTCGGTGACGATCTGTTCGTCACCAATACCGAGCGGCTTTGGCAGGGGATCAAAACGCAGACTGCGAACTCGATCCTGGTGAAGGTCAATCAGATCGGGTCACTCACCGAAACGCTCGATGCCGTCACCATGGCCCAGCGCGCGAACTACACCGCCGTCATGTCGCACCGATCGGGGGAAACAGAGGATTCAACGATTGCGGATTTAGCGGTCGCCACCAACTGCGGTCAGATAAAAACCGGCTCCCTGTCGCGCTCGGATCGATTGGCGAAGTACAACCAACTCATCCGTATCGAGGAAGAACTGGGCGATGTGGCGCGCTACGCCGGCAAAAGCGTCATTCGCAGTCACGTTAGTTAGGTGACAGACCAGCGGTCGAAATCTTTTTTACGACGACGTCACATTTCGACCGCAGGCTTTACCGGGCTTTAAGGCTATCGGCCCTAAGTTGGGGACGTTCAAGTTTGAACACCTGTGTTGTCCTAGTTCCGCGTCGACAAAAACCACCTGCGTGACGGACGGGGAGATCGATGCGACGTCATTCACGGCTACCTCTTGTTCTGCTTGGCAGCCTGATGCTCGCGGCCTACTTCTGCCACCACGCCCTTCATGGTCACCACGGCCTCCAGACACGTAATCAACTGATCGAGCGCGCCAGCATGCTGGAGCAGGATATCAGTCGTCTGGAGGCGGTGCGCCTGAAGTTGCACCGCGATCTGGCGTTGCTGGCGCTCGAGCCGCCCCATCCAGATATGATCGAACGGATTGCAGCCGACGTCCTCGGCCTCGTTCGAGCGGATGCCACCATTGTAGTAACAACACAACGTTAATCCAAAAACTTGCGATTGCTGAGCATGGATCGGCTCGGCGAGACGCAATTTTGCGTGTGATGCCTGCTGGTAAGGGTTGCTTTGCTCGTGTAGGTTCGACCAAAGTCTGAGATCGGCGTCGAACCAATGCGACGTCAAAGACGGGCACGCACGACCCAAGGAGAGACTATGGCGCCTGCGGATAGCAACACCGGGCAAGTCCCCGGCATCACTTTTCCTGAGCACGGGCAGGAGGCACCTAAGACCGGTACACACGGGTCGACGCATGCGTCTTGGGCTCCGGCGACAGCACAGCAAGCATCGGGTGCCAACAATATGCCGATCCCCGCTTTCAATCGTGAGCAGGAGATGACGGCCTACAAAGAAATGCTGATGATCCGCCGATTTGAGGAAAAAGCCGGCCAGCTTTACGGCATGGGCTTCATCGGCGGGTTCTGTCATTTGTACATTGGCCAGGAGGCCGTCGTCGTCGGCTTGCAAATGGCTTCCAAGAAGGGCGATCAGGTCATCACAACCTATCGCGATCACGGCCATATGCTGGCCTGTGGCATGGATCCCAAGGGCGTCATGGCCGAATTGACCGGTCGTCGTAGCGGATACAGTCGCGGCAAGGGCGGGTCGATGCACATGTTCAGCCGCGACAAGCAGTTTTTCGGCGGTCACGGCATCGTCGGTGCGTCGGTGCCATTGGGCGCTGGGTTAGCCTTCGCCAACAAATACCGTGGCAACGACAATGTCTGTTTTTGCTATTTCGGCGATGGCGCCGTCAATCAGGGGCAGGTCTACGAGACGTTCAACATGGCTGAGCTGTGGAAGCTGCCTGTGATCTTCGTGATCGAGAATAACCGCTATGCCATGGGCACTTCGATCGAACGCGCTTCGGCGACGACAAACCTGTCCCAGCGCGGGCTTTCATTTGCAATTCCTGGCGAGCAAGTCGATGGCATGGACGTGCGGGCAGTGAAGGCTGCGGGTGACCGGGTCGTCAAGTGGGTGCGCGAGGGCAACGGGCCTTACATTCTCGAAATGCTGACCTACCGCTATCGTGGTCACTCGATGTCGGATCCGGCCAAGTACCGAACGCGCGAGGAAGTCGACAAAGTGCGTGAGGAGCGCGATCCGATCGAACGGTCGCGTATCCGTATCATGGAGAACCGGATGGCGTCGGAAGATGACCTGAAGGCCATCGACAAGCAGATCCGCGAGACAGTCAACGCGTCGGCCGAGTTCGCTCAGAACGATCCCGAGCCCGATGTCGCGGAGCTGTTCACGGATATCCTGCTGTAAGAGTTGTGAGACGTTATGGCTGAGCCGCGCTCAAAAATCGCCACGTACGCTGACCTGGAAGCGGTGCCAGACCATCTGGTGGCCGAAATCCTGTTCGGTACGTTGGTAACGCATCCGCGGCCTACCCGTCGCCATGGTGGCGCGGCGAGTGCTGTCGGCGCGACGGTCGTCAGTTCTTACCAGTTCGGGATTAGCGGACCGGGGGGCTGGATCTTCGTTGACGAGCCCGAGTTGCACCTCGGGCCTCATATCCTCGTCCCCGATATCGCTGGTTGGCGGCGTGAGCACGTGACGGAGTCGGCCGAAACACCCTACTTCGAGGTCGCACCCGATTGGGTCTGCGAGGTCATTTCGCCGAGCACTGAGAAATATGATAAGGGCGCGAAGCGTCGGATCTACGCTTTGCATGGGGTCAAGCATCTTTGGTTCGTCGATCCGCGTGCGCGGACCCTCGAAGTGTTCGCCCGCCAAAACGATAACAATTGGCTACTCACCCATACTTACTTTGACGACGACGAGGCCAATGCACCACCCTTTGTCGAACTGACTTTTTCCCTCGGCCTGCTTTGGCCGTTCGATTCGCCTGTTGAACCCACCACATGACCGACCCACACTCACCGCAATTCCCGGACCAATCACACCATGCCCACCCAGATCCTGATGCCCGCGCTCTCCCCCACGAGGGAGGAGGGTAAACTTGCCAAGTGGCTCGTCAAGGAAGGCGATACGGTTAAATCCGGTATGGTCATTGCCGAGATCGAAACCGACAAAGCAACTATGGAAGTCGAAGCCATCGATGAGGGCAAGGTCGGCGCGATCCTGGTTCCGGCTGGCACCGAGCACGTGAAGGTCAACACGCCAATCGCGACGATCCTGGTCGATGGCGAAGTGGCTGGTGCGACTGCGCCAGCGCCAAAGTCAGTCGCCGTTAATGGCCATGCGCCCGCTGCCGCTTCGGTGGCTGCTGCTGCTCCGATGCCAATGCCAGCCGTTCACGCAGCGCCGGTCGAGCCCGATTATGCGCCTGGCACCGAAATGATAACCCAAACCATGCGCGAGGCGTTGCGCGATGCGATGGCCGAGGAAATGCGCCGCGACGGCGATGTGTTGCTGATGGGCGAGGAAGTTGCCCAGTACCAAGGCGCCTACAAAGTTAGCCAGAATTTGCTCGCCGAGTTCGGTGAGAAGCGTGTGATCGACACGCCAATTACCGAGCAAGGCTTTGCCGGCATCGGCGTTGGTGCAGCGCTTGCGGGCTTGAAACCGATTGTCGAGTTCATGACCTGGAATTTCGGCATGCAGGCAATCGATCAAATCATCAACTCGGCCGCTAAGACGCTTTACATGAGCGGCGGCCAGATGGGTTGTCCAATTGTGTTCCGTGGACCCAACGGTGCGGCCTCTCGCGTCGGCGCGCAGCACTCGCAGTGCTACTCGTCTTGGTATGCCCACGTGCCGGGATTAAAGGTCGTGTGTCCGTCGAACCCGGCTGACGCCAAGGGCCTGATGAAGGCGGCCATCCGCGATCCAAACCCGGTGCTCGTTCTCGAAAACGAGATGCTTTATGGCATGAGTGGCGAAGTGCCGAAAGATACTGATTTCGTCGTGCCGATCGGCAAGGCCAAGATCGTGCGTGCAGGCGAGCACGTGACTATCGTATCGTTCGCTCGCGGCATGCAGTATTCGCTCGACGCGGCGAAAACCTTGGCGGCCGAGGGCATAGAAGCTGAAGTGATCGACCTGCGCTCGCTGCGACCGATCGATTGGGGCACGATAATCGCCTCGATCAAAAAGACGAACCGACTGGTTACCGTCGAAGAAGCCTGGCCGACGTGCTCGGTTGGCTCTGAGATTTGCGCGCAGGCGGCAATCCAAGCGTTCGATTATCTCGACGCACCACCGGCCAAGGTGTCCGGTGCCGACGTGCCAATGCCGTATGCGGCGAACTTAGAAAAATTAGCACTCCCAACCGCCGCCCAAGTCGTCGCCGCGGTCAAAGGTGTGCTCTACGCATGATTGAAGGTGAAGCAACAACAGTATGTTGTCCGGTACATCAGACAGCCGATTGAAGAAAGACCGTGCACGTGGCGTCCGTATCAAAGACAGGTGCATCAGCGGCGACCTACGCCGATCTCGAGGCCGTGCCGCCGCATATTGTGGCGGAGATTTTGTTTGGCAGTCTCGTAACTCATCCGCGACCGGTTCCCGGACATGCGATGGCGCAAGGCGCGGTCGCAACCGAAGTCATTGGACCATTTCAACGCGGTCGCGGTGGTCCTGGCGGCTGGATCTTCATGATCGAGCCTGAACTGCACCTCGGTCCGCACGTCGTGGTGCCCGACATCGCCGGCTGGCGGCGGGAACGATTGCCACACCTTCCGACCACTGCCTTTGTTGAGACGCCGCCTGACTGGGTCTGTGAACTACTGTCGCCCTCCACCGAGAACAACGACCGCGGCCCGAAGCGCCGAATCTATGCGACGTATGGCGTTTCACACATGTGGTTTGTCGATCCGACGGCGCGCCGGTTGGAATCATACGTGCTGCGCGACGGCCAGTGGACGCTGCATGAAACTTTCGACGGCGACGATGAGGTAAAGGCCCCGCCGTTCGACGCTGTTCCATTTCCCATTTCGGCACTCTGGCCGCTGGATACCACTCCCAATCAAACCTGAGACTCATACCATGCCAACGCAAATATTGATGCCCGCGCTCTCGCCCACGATGGAGGAGGGTAAACTTGCCAAGTGGCTTGTGAAAGAGGGCGACGTCGTCAAATCCGGTAAGGTGATCGCCGAGATCGAAACCGACAAGGCGACGATGGAAGTCGAGGCGGTCGATGAGGGCGTGGTTTATCAAATCTTGATCCCGGCCGGCACCGAGAAGGTCAAAGTCAACACTCCAATCGCCACCTTGCTGGCGGAAGGCGAAAAGGCGGGGGCGGCGCCTGCCGCCAAGCCGGCGCCCGCACCTGCTGCTTCAGCGCCAGCGCCAATGGCTGCCAGCGCTGCTGCGTCTGCCTCGAGCGGCATGGCGACCGCTACCGCATCATCGAGCTTCCAGCGGCCACCGATCTTGGGCGGCACAGCCCCTACTGCTGCAAAAGCGCCGACGCCGCTTGCCGGCTCCCGCATGTTCGCGTCACCGCTCGCTCGTCGTCTAGCCAAAGACAACGGAATTGATTTGTCGGCGGTTGCTGGTTCCGGCCCGCACGGTCGCATCATTCAGCGTGATATAGAGGGCGCCAAGAAGAGCGGAACTGCCAAGGCGCCAACACCGCTGATGCCGGTTGTCGGCGGCACCGCGTTGCAGAAAGTTGCAGCATCGAGCGTGGGCGGCATCCAGCCGATGGCCGACGACAAAATCCTCGCGCTCTATGAAAAAGACTCGTTTGAAGTGCTGCCGCACGACGGCATGCGCCGCATCATCGCTGAGCGGCTGACCCAATCAAAATCAACCGTGCCGCACTTCTACCTGTCGGTCGATGTGCGCCTTGACACGCTGTTGTCGGCGCGCGAACGCCTCAACGTGCGATCCCCGAAGGACGGTCCACGCGCCTACAAGCTGTCGGTCAATGATTTCATTATTAAGGCGTTGGCGCTCGCGCTGCAAAATGTTCCAGCAGCGAATGCCACGTGGACGACGCAAGGGATGTTGCGCCATCGTCATTCCGATGTTGGTGTTGCCGTGGCGGTTGAAGGCGGCCTGTTCACGCCAGTCATCAAGCATGCTGAATTGAAGACGCTTGCGGAAATCTCGAACGAGATGAAGGATCTGGCGGAGCGTGCGCGCAAGCGGCGTCTGGCCCCGCATGAGTATCAGGGCGGCACGACGTCGATTTCTAACCTCGGCATGTTCGGCATCAAGAGCTTCGATGCGGTGATCAACCCGCCGCACGCGACAATCTTGGCTGTCGGCTCCGGCGAGAAGCGCCCAGTCGTCAACGGTGACAAGATCGAGGTCGGCACCATCATGACGGCAACGATGAGCTGCGATCATCGTGTGGTCGATGGAGCGCTCGGTGCTGAACTACTCAATTCCTTCAAATCGTTCATTGAAGACCCAGTCAGAATGCTGGTCTAAGTGCAGTAACGCCGAAATATGTTGCTCGACTACAACAATAAAGGTGTTTCGATACTGAATTGTGTGGTCGTATGTTGATAGCAGGTGATAGGTTTCAAGCGGGGCTTGTTGCAGTGCCAGTACGCCATTAGGGGCAGTTGAGCGTACAGGGCGTAAATCCTAAAGTTCTTTTTGAGGAACAGCATCATGTTCAAAAAGCTCCATGCGCCCGCCATCGCACTTCTTGGCGCAGCGCTTCTCGCTGGTTGCGCCGAAGGCTCCGGCGGTTTCGGTGATAGTGCCAGTCTCACCACCGCGTCGGTTGCCGAGGCGCCAAAGACTGACCCGGCCTGCGTTTCGCTCGCCTCGCAGATTGAAACATTGAAGAAGGAAGGCGTAGCCGATAAGGTCGCCCAGGCTTCAATCAAGAAATACAAGATGACGACGGCGGACCTGACCAAGGCCGATCAGCTTAATCGTTCGAACACCGAGTTCCAGGCCAAGTGCTCGACCGTCAAGCCATCGACGGCTGGACAGACGGCGGCAGTAGCTCCGGCTGCTGGTGGTGCTGGAGCAACTGCAACTGCAGCTGCTGCAGCTGCACCCAAGATTGCACCCGCGGTTGCAAAGGCTGCCGCACAGTAATAATCAGCACGTAAGGACGTGATGATTTGAAGTGATGGGGCGGACGCCACATGCGCCGCCTCTCTGAACCGCCTGCGCGGGCGGTTTCAGTAAAATCTGGAGGCAATGTGCGATGACAGTAAGGACACGACGCTGGGTCGGAGTGGTGGCAACGCTTGGCATCGGTGTGGCTTTGGCCGGTTGCTCGTCAGGCGGCGCGTCCGGTGGCGATCCGGGTGCACAGGCACTCCCATCAGGCATGAGCTGCCAATCGCTGCGCGGCGAGCTGAACAAGATGGATAGCCAGGGCGCGCAATCGAAGGTCGAGGCCGCTAGCCAAGGCAAGGGTTCACCTGAGCAACGTGCCGTTGCTGGTCGCTACAACCAGTTGCTCAACTACTATCTGGGCGCGCGCTGCCACGTGTAAGGCCGGGCCTTTAGAATTTGCAGTACAGCCGATGCCTCGCGGGTCCCTGCGGGGCATCGCTGCAATTTGGTGCGACGATGATACGCGAAGCCATTGACGGCGCAGGCTGATCAGCCTTGAAGTGAGGTTATCAAACACCGAACGCCCACCACGGAAATCCTCCCCCTCACCCTCAAGCCTAAAGGTCCGTCATGTCCGCTTATGACATCATCATCATTGGCGCTGGCCCAGGTGGCTATGTGACTGCCATTCGCTCGGCCCAGTTGGGCTACAAGACGGCGATCGTCGAGCGTGAACATCTGGGTGGCATTTGCCTCAACTGGGGTTGCATTCCAACGAAGGCGCTGCTGCGCTCGGCCGAGATCTATCATTACGCAACGCATGCCAAGGACTACGGGCTCGTGCTCAACGGCACGATGTCGGTCGATAACGCTGCCGTCGTTGCGCGCTCGCGCGGCATCTCCGCTCAACTTAACGGCGGCGTCGGCTTCCTACTGAAGAAGAACAAGGTCGATGTGATCTGGGGCGAAGCCGCAATTACGAAACCGGGCGAAGTTGTCGTTGGTCCCACCAAGAAATTAGCGGCATTGCCCGCACATCCGGCGCCCAAGGGCACATTGGGTGCTGGCACCTACCAGGCCAAGCACATCATCCTGGCGACCGGCGCACGGCCGCGCGCGCTACCGGGCCTCGAACCCGATGGTCGTCTGATCTGGACCTACTTCGAGGCAATGGTGCCGCCAGCCCAGCCGAAGTCGTTGATCGTAATGGGCTCAGGCGCCATCGGCATCGAGTTCGCTTCGTTCTACCGCACCATGGGCGCTGAGGTGACCGTGGTCGAAGTGCTGCCGCAGATCCTCCCCGTCGAGGACGCCGAGATTGCAGGCCTCGCCCGCAAGCGGTTCGAGAAGCAGGGCATGCTGATATTGACGGGGGCAAAGGTCACGTCCGTTACCAAGGGGCCGAACAGCATCACGGCCAACATTGATTTGGGCGATGGCAAAACCGAAAGCATCACCGCCGAGCGCTTGATCTCAGCTGTTGGCGTTGTTGGCAATATCGAAGGACTTGGACTGGAGAAGCTCGGCGTCAAAACCGATCGCGGCTGCATCGTGACCGACGGTTTGGGCCGCACGAACATTCCAGGCGTCTACGCGATTGGCGATGTGGCCGGTCCGCCGATGCTCGCACACAAGGCCGAGCACGAGGGCGTCATCTGCGTCGAGACGATCAAGGGGATGCACACCCACGCCATGGATAAGGCGAAAATTCCAGGCTGCACCTATTGCCATCCGCAGATCGCGTCGGTGGGGCTCACCGAGGCGAAGGCCAAGGAAGGCGGCCGCGAGATTAAAGTTGGTCGGTTCCAGTTCCGCGGCAACGGCAAGGCGATTGCGCTGGGCGAACCTGAGGGCATGATCAAGACGATCTTCGATGCCAAGACCGGGCAGTTGCTTGGCGCGCACATGATCGGCGCGGAAGTGACCGAGTTGATCCAGGGCTACGTGATCGCGATGCAACTCGAGACCACGGAAGAAGACCTGATGCACACCGTCTTCCCGCATCCGACCCTGTCCGAAATGATGCACGAGAGCGTGCTGGATGCGTACGGCCGCGTCATTCATATGTGATGGGCATATGTGACGGGCATATGCAATTGGGGGGCGGTGATGCCGGTGGTCGAAACTGGACCACGCGCGCTGGCCCCCTTATAGACTTAACGCGGTACTGAGCCAAACTCCACTCGGCCAATTGGTTGGGGGGAGAGCGGTGTCCGTTGCATCGACGTAGAGGAAGCGCGCCCGTGTTTGATATCAAATGGATCCGAGAGAACCCCACAGCGTTTGACGCCGGATTACAGGCGCGCGGGCTTGCGGCACTGTCGACCTCGATCATTGAATTGGACGAGAAGCGGCGCGCACATTTGACGTCGCTGCAGGAAGCCCAGGCGCGGCGCAACGCGGCCTCGAAAGAGATCGGCAAGGCGAAGGCGACGAAGGACGAGGCGTTAATTGCCAAGCTGATGGCCGAGGTTGCAGCGTTGAAGGAGACGTTAGCGAAGGGTGAGGAAGCCGAGCGCGATTTTGATGCCAAACTCCAAGCGGTCCTTGAGGTCAGTCCTAATCTGCCGCGCGACGATGTCCCGCGTGGCAAGGACGAGACGGAGAACGTCGAAGTGCGTCGGACCGGCACAGCGCCGCGCATGGATTTCACGCCAAAACAGCACTTCGAGCTTGGTGAAGCGCTCGGCCTGATGGATTTCGAGAGCGCCGCGAAAGTGTCCGGCGCGCGGTTCGTCTATCTCAAAGGGCCGCTTGCCAGGCTTGAGCGCGCGATTGCCCAGTTCATGCTCGATGTTCATACGAACGACTTCGGGTACCTCGAAGTCAGCCCGCCGATGCTGGTAAAGACGGAAGCGGCGTATGGAACAGGGAACTTGCCGAAGTTCGAGGAAGATTTGTTTCAGACTAGCAGATCATCTAAACTGCAGCGGTATCGCGCGTTTTTAAGGGATGTTGAGAAGGCTGAGAAACAAGGTAGGGAAGACCCTACGTTTGTTATAACCCTTCGTCAGTTCGTAGCTGACCTGGCAGTTGAAGAAGGCCTCTACCTCATCCCCACCGCCGAGATCCCGCTCACCAACCTCGTCCGGGAGCAGGTCGTGGACGAGGCCAAGCTGCCGATGCGGCTCACCGCCTGGACGCCGTGCTTCCGCTCGGAAGCAGGCTCGGCCGGTCGTGACACGCGCGGTATGATCCGCCAGCACCAGTTCTCCAAGGTCGAACTGGTGTCGATCACGACGCCGGAGACGGCACTTGCAGAACACGAGCGCATGACGTCGTGCGCCGAGGACATCCTCAAGCGGCTGGGCCTCGCCTTCCGCACCATGCTGCTGTGCACTGGCGACATGGGGTTTGCGTCGCAAAAAACCTACGACATCGAAGTTTGGTTGCCGGGTCAGAATGCCTATCGCGAAATTTCGTCGTGCTCGGTGTGCGGCGACTTCCAGGCCCGCCGCATGGATGCGCGGTACCGGTCTAAGGAGGGCAAGCCGCAGTTTGTGCACACGCTCAACGGATCGGGTCTGGCGGTCGGCCGCACGCTCGTTGCGATCATGGAGAACTACCAGGACAAAGACGGCAACATCGTCATCCCCGATGCCCTGCGCTCGTACATGGGCGGCATGGAGCGGATTGGCAGGGCGTAAGCTTGTTTGGTTGTCGCATCCGACTCCGCCAATGCGAAGCCGGATGCGACGGGACAGCCAGTAGGGTAACAGGCCTATGCGCATAATTGGGAAACTCGATAGGTCTTCCCTCCCTCCCCCCTTGAGGGGGAGGGTCGGGGTGGGGGGTAGAAATAGTGGGACTCGTCGAAGGAAAGCACCCCCCACCTGACGCGGCAAGAAACGATTTTTGTGAGTTACAAAAATCGAGCCGCGTCTTCCTCCCCCTCAAGGGGGGAGGAGAAGTAAGGACTGAATTGCTGTCGGCGCTCCGGCCGGCTGCAGAACCACTGTGAGATCGTCCATGCGCATTCTCGTTACCAATGATGATGGGATCGACGCGCCGGGGCTGCATGCGCTGCGCCAGATCGCGGCCCAGTTATCGGACGACATCACGGTCGTAGCGCCCGAGACCAACCAATCGGGCAAGGGCCACTCGCTGTCGCTGCACGAGCCGTTGCGGATGCGCGAGATCAACGAACGAACGTTTGCGGTGCGCGGCACGCCGACCGATTGCGTGATCATGGCAATCCGCCAGGTGATGGTCGACAAGCCGCCGACCCTGATCCTGTCCGGCGTCAATCGCGGCGCAAACATGGCCGAGGACATGACGTACTCCGGCACAATCGCTGCCGCCTTCGAGGGAACACTCGTTGGTATTCGTTCGATTGCGCTCAGCCAAGCGTTCGGTTTCGAAAGCAAAACCCCGCGCTGGGAAACCGCGATCGAACACGCGCCCAAAACCATCGAAAAGCTGCTGCAACTCGACTGGCCTCAGGGCCACCTGATGAACGTCAATTTTCCAGATCGGTCACCAGACAAAATCGAGGGTACCCGGATCACGCGCCAAGGCCGACGCGATCCGGGTTTGCTGTCGATTGATGCCCGCCACGACACATGGGGCGAGGACTACTATTGGCTGGCCTACGAACGGCGTCGTTCCAATGCCGCCAGCGGCACCGATTTGGAGGCGGTTTACGGTGGCTATATTTCGATCACGCCACTGAATATGAACCTCACCGCCGATCCACTTTTGGCGCTGCTGACAAAAAAATTCGAGACCTGAAACTTTAGACAGGTAACGTCGTATTTATTATGTTGGCGCGATAAGCGCCTATTTGTGTGTCGGTCACGATGGCGACGCAAATCGGCCCCGAGGCCTCCTAAATGCGCGCGTACGCTCCTCACGGTCAGTTGCTGCGTGAAGAGACAATCACCGATGAAGTCACCCCCGCCTCTGCCAAACTTTGTTCGGTGTCCTTCAAAAATAGGACCCGGCGTTAAGGTGCCGTTAACCGGAAGAGGGTTAAGCCTTTACCTTAGTAGAGGTGTACCATGTCGCGTAAACTAGTCCTGCGTCGCCCCGTTAACGATTGTTCGCAGGCTTTGCTTCGCGGACTATTTTTGCATTCCAAACTTGTCGGCGTGACCGTCGCTGCCGGACTTCTGGCTGCCGGCTGCAGTGCCGATATCTCGCGCTTCGATGGTCAAGGCTACGGTTTGACCGACAAGTCGAGCGCCAATATCCCATCGCAAGGCATGCGGCGCGGTGAAGCTGCAAAACTTGGTGATGGCGCTCAGGACGGCGCCGCTGCACCCGGTGGCGCGTATTATCCGCCGCAATCGAACGCGGCACCATCAAACACCGTTCGAATGTCGTCGCTGCCGGAGCCGGTCCAGGCGCCGATGGCGCAATCGGCCCAGCCACGTCCGACTTCAATTGCACCGCGCCCAACGATCACGGGAGCAGCGCCGCCTAAGCCGATTGCGGCTGGGGCC
Source organism: Hyphomicrobiaceae bacterium (assembly GCA_031429105.1). Classification (GTDB taxonomy): domain Bacteria; phylum Pseudomonadota; class Alphaproteobacteria; order Rhizobiales; family Hyphomicrobiaceae; genus JAKFWF01. The sequence goes on from JANOYV010000108.1 coordinate 37,841, forward strand.
ACCATCGACGTGGTGCCGGGCGACACGTTGTTCGGGTTGGCGAAAAAGCACGCCGTGCCGGTCAACGAACTGATGACTGTGAACGGCCTGACGTCGCCGAACTTGAAGCCGGGGCAGAAGCTTGTCCTGCCTGCGAGCCGCTCGATTGCGCGCGCCCCAATCCCACAAAGGCCGATTCAGCGCGCTGCGGCTCCAGCGCCGGTGCGCGTAGCGGCGCTTCCGCAGGCAGGGCTGCCGGCGGCGTCGACCACCGACTGGGGTGGTCAACACACGGTGAAGCCCGGTGATAGCCTCTATGCGATTGCTCGCGCGAACAAGATTTCGCTTGCCCAGTTGCAGGAGGTGAACGGCATCACCGAGCCGACGAAGGTGAGGCCTGGCACCGTATTGAAGGTTCCAGGGGGGGTGATGGCGGCGCTGCCTGTTTTAGCATCATCAAAGGTTGCGGGCGCAGACAGTGCAACGGAAACGCCACGCGTGATTCAGTCGGCAACGAAGCCGGTGATCATCAATCAGGCGCAACCAGCAGCACCGCAGCAAGTGGCAGCGGTCGATCCCGTGGAAACGATCACGCCGGAAGCCAAGCCTGAGCCAAAATCAAAGTCCGCCGATGCCGGTGTCACGGGGCAAAAATTCCGTTGGCCAGTGAAGGGCCGCGTGATCGCAAGCTATGGTCCACGTTCCGACAGCACGCACAACGACGGCGTGAACATCGCTGTGCCGATGGGCACCGAAGTGTTGGCCGCCGAACAAGGCGTCGTTGCCTACGCCGGATCTGAATTGAAGGGCTACGGCAATTTAATCCTGCTGCGCCATGAGAGCGGCTGGGTGACGGCTTACGCGCACAACGAGGAAATTCTCGTCAAGCGTGGCGATAAAGTGAAGCGCGGCCAATCGATCGCCAAGGCTGGCAAGACCGGCACCGTCGATCAACCGCAAGTGCATTTCGAGTTGCGCCAGGGCCAAAAGCCCATCGATCCGACGCCGCACATGGAAAAGATGTGAGCGGTGTATAGTTTGAGGGTGATGCTACGTGAGCCGGTCGGGGATGCAGGTCCCCGACCGGTTTTCCGTTTCAGTCAAATTCAACAGTCATGCCGTCGTAGGCGGGCTCGACGCCGGGCGGCAGATCGCGACGCAAAGTGTCGTAGTCGAGGTCACCCAGCAAATGAGTGAGGATCGCCCGCTTCGGTTTCAACCGCGCGATCCACCCAAGCGCTTCCTTTAGGCTGAAATGGCTCGGATGCGGCTGATGTCGCAACGCATCGACGATCCAAACATCGAGCCCCTCAAGCAGCGGGATCGACGCGTCGGGAATGCCGCTGACGTCCGGCGAATAGGCGACGTTGCCAAAGCGGAAGCCGATGGACTCGATGTCACCGTGCTGCTGCACGACCGGCAGCGCCGTTATGACGCCAGCTGGCCCTGCAATTTCAATTGGCGTTGGCGGCTCGATCAGATTGGCTTTCAGGATCGGTGGATAGCCGCTGCCTTTGCCCTCGAAGCAATAACCGAACCGACCCAGCAGACTGTCGCGTGTCGGGGGATTGAACCAAACGGGAATGCGGCTCTTCATGATATAAGACATCGCCCGCAAATCATCGATGCCATGGGTGTGGTCGGCGTGGTCGTGCGTGTAGAGCACGCCATCGAGGGCCCTGAGGCGCACGGATAGAAGCTGTTCGCGCACATCCGGGCCGGTGTCGATCAGAACGGTGGTCGCACCTTGGCTGTTGCGCTTTTCGATGAGAGCCGCAGCCCGACGGCGACGGTTCTTCGGGTTCGAGGGGTCGCACTTGCCCCAGTCGTTGCCGACCCGTGGATTTCCGCCAGACGAGCCGCAGCCGAGAATTGTCAATCGGTAGCTCATTGGAATTTTCCCGGACCTGCGAGATCGCGTGGCACCTTCGTGAACAGGCGGAAAAAATTTTCAGTCGTTGCGGCTGCGATCTGTTCCTGAGTGATGCCCTTCACTTCAGCGAGGGTGCGCGCCGTGTGCACCACGTAGGCTGGCTCATTGGTTTTTCCGCGGAACGGATCGGGCGCGAGGTAGGGCGCGTCAGTCTCTACCAGCAGGCGATTGAGCGGGACTTGGGCAGCAATCGCGCGCAGGGCCTCCGACTTCTTGAACGTGATCACGCCGGTGAAGGAGACGTAGAGCCCAAGTTCAACCGCGCGACGGGCCAACGCTGCGCCGCCCGTGTAGCAGTGGAGGAGAGCCGGGAACGGACCCTTGGCGTGCTCGTCTTCTAAAATGCGGATGGTGTCGTCGTCGGCGTCGCGGGTGTGGATTTCAAGCGGGAGGCCGGTGACGCGCGCCGCCGCAATGTGACGGCGAAAGCCCTCCTCTTGCGCCTCTTTCGGCGACTTCTGATAGAAATAGTCGAGGCCTGCTTCGCCAATCGCAACCACTTTCGGATGTGATGAAAGACGAACGATTTCTTCGAGTGGAATATCGAGTTCCTCGTGCGCATTGTGCGGGTGGGTGCCGACCGAGCAGAACACATTCGGGTAGGCATCCGTCAGCGCAAGGAGTTCCGGCAACCTACGAATGCGCGTCGAGATCGTTACAATGACGCCGACACCGGCTACTTTCGCCCGCGCCACCACCGCGTCACGCTCGGGCGCGAACTGGGGGAAGTCCAGGTGGCAGTGGTGATCGACGAGCATCAGGCGGTCGGGTCCTTAGGCTTCGTGCCCTTGGGCTGACGCGCGGGCTTTGGCACTGGCGGGGCGGCCTCCGCTTCCGGATCGACGTAGCGCGGAAATACGCCAGCGGGTGCTGGCAGTGTCGCACCGGCTGCCAATCGACCGATGGGTCCGAGCGACGCAAACGAGCGGTCGCCGGGGGCTATGCCCAACAGGTCGAGGATTTTGGCTGCCGACGCTGGCATCACCGGCTGAGCCAGCAGCGCGATCTGGCGCACGACTTCGGCTGTTACGTAAAGGATCGTGCCTTTGCGTTCGGGCGTCAGTGTCTTGTCGAAAGGTTTCTCGCTAGCGAAATAGCGGTCGCCCTCGGATACCAGCGCCCACACTGCGTCGAGGTAGACCTTGATCGCCTGCCGGTCCATCGCCGTGCGTGCGTGCGCGTACATCGCATCGGCAGATGCGAGGATGGCTTTGTCGGCGTCGGTGAAATCGCCTGGTGTCGGCACCACACCCTCGAAGCCCTTGGCGATCATCGACAGCGAGCGCTGGGCTAAGTTACCTAAGCCGTTGGCAAGGTCGGCATTGATGCGGGCGACGATCAACTCGTGGCTGTAGGTGCCATCCTGGCCGAAGCCGGTTTCGCGCAGGAAATAATAGCGAGTCTGGTCAACACCATAAGCTTTCACCAGATCGAACGGATCGACGACGTTGCCGACCGATTTCGACATTTTCTCGCCGCGGTTATAGAGAAACCCGTGCGCGAAAACGCGGTGCGGCAACGGCAGTCCAGCGCTCATCAGGAAGGCTGGCCAATAGACCGCATGGAAGCGAACGATGTCCTTGCCGATGACGTGCAGGTCGGCTGGCCAGTAGTGGTTTCTGTTTGCGCCCGACGACTCCCCTGCGGGGAGCCGGTCGCCGGGCGCATTCAAAATTCCCGTTGCAGTGACGTAGTTGTTGAGCGCATCGACCCACACGTACATCACGTGCTTCGGATTGCCCGGTACCTGAATGCCCCAGTCGAGCGAGCCGCGCGAGATCGACAGGTCCTGCAGACCGCCCGACACGAAACTCTTCACCTCGTTGCGCCGTTCCGGCGGTAGGATGAAATCCGGCTGCGCTGCATAGTGTGCGAGCAGCTTGTCCTGATACTTCGACAGGCGGAAGAAATAGGTCTCCTCCTCGGTCCATTCGACTGGCGAGCCCAACGGCTCACGGCGCACGCCATCGTCACCGACGGTTGTTTCCTTCTCGTCGAAGTACGCTTCCTGGCGCACCGAGTACCAGCCAGCGTACTTCGACAGATAGATGTCGCCGTTGGCTTCCATGCGACGCCATAAGGCTTGGCAGGCTTCGTGGTGGCGCTGCTCGGTGGTGCGGATGAAATCGTCGTAGGCGATGCCGAGCGCGTCTTCCATGGCGCGGAATGCAGCAGCGTTGCGGTCGGCCAGCGCTTGGACTGGAATGCCTTCTTTGTCCGCCGTCTGCTTCATCTTGAGGCCGTGCTCATCGGTGCCGGTCAGATGGAACACGTCTGCCCCATCGAGCCGTTCGAAGCGCGCTATCGCGTCGGTCGCTAGCGCCGTGTACGCATGGCCGATGTGTGGGACGCCGTTGGGATAGAAAATCGGTGTCGTGACGTAGAATTTGTGGCCGACGGCCATGGCGATCCTCGTTTGTCGGGCCGACCGCTGAAACGTTGATGGCTCGGATTGGTCTCGTTAGGTGCGAGAGGCCACGGCCAGCTTCGAAATCGTCTCAAGGATCAATGTCTTGCGATCAAGATTGAGGGCTTGCACCTCGGCTCGGTCGCGAACCGTGGTTTCCCATAGGTCCGCGAAGGTGGCAAGTCTCCCCGGCGGGATCATGCGCGACGCATACTGCAGGTTCGCCGGTAGTTTACCCCGCGCCGTGCCGGAGATGACACGAGCCAGAACATCCAGGAACATATCAAAAAAAGCCTCGTACTTCTGTTCGGCAGCGGTTGCCCCCAATTCGTCGGACAATTGATGGACAGCGTTCCAATCGACCTTTGGCAGTAGACCTAGCAACTCCTCCAGACGACTATAGGTTTTGATCCCATCGCCCTGTGTCAGTGAAAGCGCACGACGGACGCTGCCATCGGCGATGCCGACAAGGCGCGGCCATTGGCCGTCTTCGATCGGGTCTTGCTCGGCGGCACCCAGCGCGTCGCTCGTCGCCCGCTTCAGGTTAGGCTCGTCGAGACGGGTGAGGTCAATCGTCCGACAGCGCGACCGGATGGTCGGCAGCAGGCGGCCAGGTTCGGATGAGACAAGCAGGAAAACCGTGCGAACCGGCGGCTCTTCAAGTGACTTCAGCAGCGCGTTGGCTGCCGGCCCTGCCAGTTCGTCGGCGCTATCGACAATGACGATGCGCCAGGCCGTTTCCTCAGCGGTGAGTGCCAGGAACGAGCGTAAGCGGCGCACCTCGTCAACCGGTATCGAGGCTGCAAGCCGCTTCTCTTTATGCAGCCATGGCCGACGGATCACGAGTAGATTTGGGTGCGAGAGGGCGGCCACCTGACGGCTGGCAGTGGTATCGCCAGCGATCTCCAAACTGTCGCCGAACCGGTCGCGCTCCAGGGCATCGGCCAGAGCAAAGCGGGCAAAGCGATAGGCGAGCGTTGCCTTGCCGATGCCTTCTGTTCCTCGCAGGAGCCAGGCGTGGTGCATGCGGCCTGAGTTGAAGGCCTGACCAAGCGCCTGTTCGGCTATGTGATGTCCATGCAGCCTATGCGTGTGACGCGGGTGGGGGAAGGTGCCGAGGCGGTCAGCCTCAGGGTGCGCCTCAGTCTCAAGCGTTGCGGGTGCGCGGGCCATGGCTGCTGATTACTCAATTACGGCTGCGGACGCCCGAAAAGTCGGGTCTCGATCACGCGCCAGACGGCAGCGGCAATCGGTGCCGCAGGACCGCTCGCGTCGAGGACGACGCAGCGCTCAGGCTCGGATACGGCGATGGCCTGGAACCCCTGGCGTAGGCGTTGGTGGAATGCAAGATCACGCGATTCGAAGGGGTCAACGCGGGCGCCTTCCGGCCGTCGCTCTGCCGCGCGACGCAACCCATCCTCAGGCGGTAGATCCAAGATCAACGTGAGGGCTGGACGCGTTGAACCGACGACAACGCGATCAATCGTGTTGATGTCGTTCACATCAACGCCGCCTGCGGCTCCTTGGTAGACCTTGGTCGAATCCGAAAAGCGATCGGCAATCACCCATTTGCCAGCAGCCAAGGCCGGACGGATGGTGGCACTCAGATGATCGGCGCGGGCGGCGTAAAACAACAACGCTTCTGCTAACGGCGGATGCGGCAGTTGCTTGCCGCTGAGAATGAACTCCCGCACCTGCTCGGCGAAGGGTGAGCCGCCGGGTTCCCGGGTCAGCACAGTCTCGATACCAGCGTATTTCAGTCTCTCGGCGAGAAGTCGTGCTTGGGTGGATTTACCAGAGCCTTCGCCGCCCTCAAATGTTATAAAGCGGGCGTTTGGACCGGTCGATGATTGATCTCGTGGGGCGGTTACCATTACGGGATCCAACTGAAGGCCCGCATCGCGATCGAGTCGAGACCACGACGCCATAGGCCGCTCGCCTCGACATCTTCTGCGGCATAGAGCTGAACTTCATTGGTGGTATTGGCGGACGAAGTCACACGCAGTTTGGCCACCGGATCGCCTTTCTTGATCGGTGGCTTCAACGGATAGTCGTAGATCAGATCAGCCTTGAGTTTCTGGTTCTGGGCAAAGCGGGGCAAGGTCACGTTGACGTCGCCATTACCGGTGACAGGGACATACATCTTGGTGCCGCCCCAGACCCGCGCGTCGCCAACCTTCTCGCCTGCATCGAATAACTTGACCTCGGCAAAACTGCGAAAGCCCCATTCCAGCAGTTTGCGCGCCTCATCCTTGCGCTCCTCGCCGGTCGATAGGCCGTTGACCACGCCGATCAACCGTCGCTCGCCTTGCTTGGCGGTGGCAACCATGCCGTAGCCGGCCTCCTTGGTGAAGCCGGTTTTTAGGCCATCTGCGCCAATATTGAGAAATAACAGGGGATTGCGGTTGATGAACCTATGCTTGCGATAGAGATATTCCTTCTGGCTGAATGGCGGCAGCTGATCGGCGTGTTCGCGGATGATGTAGCGCGCCAAGTGCGCAAGATCGCGCGCCGTGGTCTGGTGCTCTGGGTTATGCAGGCCGGTTGCGTTGCGGAAGGTTGATTTCTTGAGGCCGATCTTGATGCCCTCATCGGTCATGATCCGCGCGAAGGCATCCTCTGAGCCGGCAATCCCTTCGGCCGCAACAATGCACGCGTCGTTGCCGGATTGAATGATGATGCCGGGCAACAATTCATCGAGCCTGATTTTTGAATTGAGTGGAATCATCATTGCCGATGTGCCCGACGGTCCGCCGCCGCGTCGCCAAGCACCCTCGGTCACCACAAATTCATCTGTGAGTTTGAGGGTTCCAGCCTTCAGGGCGCGGAAAATCACAGCAAGCGTCATCAACTTGCTCATGCTTGCCGGATACATCAGGTCTTCTGCGGCATGCTGATAAAGCACCGCCCCGCTATCGGCGTCCATCAGGTAGGCTTGACGCGCACGGGGCACGAAATCGGCATTCTGGGCATGGGCCTGCGCCGAGCCGAACACCAGGAACACGGCGATCCAGCCGCTCAGGACGGCGCGCAAACTCCGGCCTTGATAGCGTGTTGCGGGCTTTAGCTTAAGCCTAGAGTGGTCGATAGCGAACATGACGGTCCTGACGATAACGTGCTCTGAAGACTCGAACGCGCAAACACCAACAACTATCCGCCGGCTGGCTTGACCCCGTCAACGGCCCGGAGGGCAGGTATACTGTATAGCGCGCAGCTCCGTGCGCCTAGTCTGAAGGCGATGGCAAAATTATCCGATCTAAGTGGTGAGGGGATACGAGGGATGGCGAGATAAGTTTCAATCACGGCCGATCAACAAATACTGCGGATCTTCACGGTTGCTTGAGACCCGATTTCATTCCGGTCCAGTTTGCCGCATCGTTTTCTCGCCGCCGATGTGCTGGCCCTGCACGTCAAAGAACACGAGCCCTCCAGTGGAGACGACCCATGATCAGTCGAATTGCACGCAACCTGCTGACTTGCTCAGTAGTTTGCCTTTCAGCGCTTGGCCTTGCCGTGCCCGGTAACGCGCTTGATGCCAATCCAAAATTCACCAAGGCGGCCGCGGGATCGACGGTCGTGGTTGACCACAGCGCCTGGGACAAACTGCTCAAAACCTACGTTGTGGCGGGCACAGATGGGCTTAACCGGGTCGCATACGGCCGTATGAAAACAGCTCATCCGGCACTGAAAGGGTATGTGGCTGCCCTTCAGAAAGTCGACCCGTCAACCCTCGACAAGCCCGAGCAATTCGCCTTCTGGGTGAACCTCTACAACGCGAAGACTATCGATGTTGTGCTCGACAAGTATCCGGTGAAGTCGATCAAGGAGGTATCCCTTGGCGGCGGTCTTAAGTCGCTTGTGACAGGTGGTCCTTGGCAGGGCAAGATCATGAAGGTATCAGGCGTTGATCTGAGCCTTGATGATATCGAGAACACGATCCTGCGACCGATCTACAAAGATCCGCGCGTCCATTACACTGTCAATTGCGCCTCTGTTGGCTGTCCGAACCTCAGCGCTGATGCCTATACCGGCGCCAAGCTCGAAGCGATGCTGGAATCTGGCGCCAAGGCTTTCATCAACAGTCCTCGTGGAGCGTTAGTGGAGGGCGACAAGATCAAAGGATCATCGATCTACGACTGGTTCAAGGCTGACTTTGGCGGCAATGAAGAAGCCGTGCTGGCGCACTTGCAGAAGTATGCCGAACCAGCGCTCAAGCAAAAGTTGAAGCAAATCGGCAAAATTTCAAGTTACGATTACGATTGGATGCTAGCTGACGCAAAATGAGATCTCACTTGATCGTTGAAGCGAGCGCACTGGAAATGCGCCACGGCGTTCAACGCTCGTGCAGCAAGCCTTACTTTGAATGGATATTTCGATGCCTAGTGAGCCAACAAGCCAATCCGGCGTTGTCCGGCGATTTTTCCCCTTGATCGGACTCGCAGCACTCATGCTGCTGGTATTCGCGATGGGCTGGCATAAATACTTGTCGTTCAAGACGGTCGGGCTCAACTACGACGTCTTTAAGTCCTATATCTCACAGAACCTCGTCTTATCGCTGCTGGTGTTCGTTTTGGCTTACACCGTGGTGACGGCTCTGTCGTTGCCTGGTGCACTTATCATGACATTATCGGGCGGATTGCTGTTTGGCTGGAGGCTCGGCGCGCCAGCGTCGGTTATAGGAGCGACAATGGGGGCAACGATCCTGTTTTTGATCGCGCGCTCATCCTTCGGGGAGAGTCTCGCCGCAAAAGCTGGACCAAGTATTGCCAAGTTGCGTGACGGCTTTCAGGAAAACGCGTTGAGCTATCTGCTGTTCCTCCGCTTGGTCCCAGCGTTTCCATTTTTCATCGTGAACCTCGCGCCAGCCCTTCTCGGTGTCCCGCTTGGTACGTTTGTCGTGGGCACATTCTTTGGCATCATGCCTGGATCGATTGCGTACTCAACGGCAGGTGCTGGCCTTGCGAGCGTCGTCGAGGCGCAAAACAAAGTGTACAATGCGTGCGTTGCCAAGCTTGTTCCGGGTGCTGCACCTTGCGACTACAAGATCGACACAAGCCAGTTGATCACTCGGGAACTGGTTTTGGCATTTGCGTTACTAGCTGTCGTAGCGCTCATCCCAGTCGCACTAAAAAAGTGGAGCATGCGCAATGCAGCGGCTTAACAGTGAAGAGGGTCTGTCGATCTCGCGGGCGGTTGAGGAGATCAGCTGTGATCTATGTGTTATTGGCGCAGGCTCAGGCGGGCTGTCAGTGGCAGCAGCGGCTGCTGCGTTCGGCGAATCCGTGGTCCTCATCGAGAAACACAAGATGGGCGGCGATTGCCTGAACTACGGCTGCGTGCCGTCGAAGGCGTTAATTGCGGCTGGGCGGCGGGCCCACACCATGCGCACGAGCGCGCACTTCGGAATTGCCAACGTCGAGCCAACCGTTGATCGGGTGGCAGTCCACGCTCACGTCAAAAGCGTCATTGCAGCCATTGCACCCAATGACTCCGTCGAGCGGTTTACTGGTCTTGGTGTGCGGGTGATCCAGGCGGCGGGAAAATTCGTCGACAAATCGACGGTCGTCGCTGGCGAAACACGGATCAAGGCCCGGCGCTTTATCATCGCAACCGGCTCATCACCCGCTGTCCCGCCGATTACGAACTTGTCGGAGGTGCCCTACTTCACCAATGAGACGCTGTTCGATAACCAGACTCCAATGCAGCATCTGCTGATCATCGGCGGCGGCCCGATCGGCATGGAAATGGCCCAGGCCAATTTGCGGCTTGGATCCAAGGTTACAGTGATCGAGGGCATGAAGGCGCTCGCCAAGGATGACCCGGAGTTGACGGTCATTCTACTCCGATCATTGCGCGACGAGGGTCTCGACATTCGCGAAGGCGCAAAAGTTGTGCGGGTGGATGGCGCATCGGGGCGCATCGCTGTTTCGATTGAGATCGACGGCCGAGCTGAAGTAGTCGAAGGCACGCACCTGTTGGTGGCGGCTGGACGAAAGCCCAATATTTCAGATTTGGGGTTGGAGCTAGCCGGCATCAAATTCGAAAAGCAGGGCATTTCGGTGGACAGTACGATGCGTACGAGCAATCCGCGCATATTCGCAATTGGCGATTGCACCGGCGGGCTGCAGTTTACACATGTTGCGAACTATCATGCTGGCATCGTCATCAAGCGCGCCTTGTTCCGACTGCCAGCCAAGGCGAACAATGATCTGGTGCCATGGGTCACCTATACCGAGCCGGAACTGGCTAATGTTGGGCTGACGGAAGCACAGGCCAAGCAGCGCGGCATCGTCTGCAAGGTGCTGCGCTGGCCCTATCACGAGAACGATCGGGCGCAGGCGGAGCGTGCGACGCACGGTCATGTCAAAGTGATCACCTCTGCCAAGGGCGTAATTCTTGGCGCAGGAATCGTCGGCGAGCATGCGGGCGAGTTGATCCAGATCTGGTCGCTGGCGGTGTCGCAGAAAATGAACATCAAGGCCATGACCGATTGGATTGCGCCGTATCCAACGCTCGGTGAGATCAACAAGCGGGCCGCATATCGCTACTTTTCATCATTCGGGGCTAAGCCTATTGTGCGCCAAGTGATCGGGCTTTTGAAAAAGCTCGGGTAGGGTGTCTAGCTGACGTTTCGGGATCAACGGCGCGCGTGGTTCAGCCAAAAGAAGTCGAGCGGGTTCGCTCATCTGCGGCATCGCGGGTGATGCAGTCGCTTGTCGATCGCGTTCGCGTATCGGGGACTGGGTTTGGGCTCTCCGCCAAATTGCTAGCGTTGACGGGCCTGTTTGTGATGCTTGCTGAGGTCCTGATCTTTGTACCCTCGATGGCAAATTTTCGCGTCAATTGGCTGGCGGACCGGGTCAATGCAGCGCACTTGGCCGCGCTCGCCAGCGATGCGGTGCCAGGTGGCATTGTTCCACCGATGATACGCAATGAGTTGTTGAGTACGGCGCAGGTCAAGGGGGTCGCGGTCAAACGCATGGGCCAGCGGCGCATGGTACTGCCGCCCGAAGATGAACTTTCCATCGATGCAACCTTTGACGTCCGGCCGATGATGCTGGGGCTGGCTGACAAGGTTGGACATCGCCTCGGGCTGATCACGGATGCGCTTTCGGTATTCCTGAAATCCGAGGGCCGCACCATTCGCGTGCTGGGGCATCCGGCCACTGCCCGGGGCGGGGTTGCTACGGCATTTCCTTACGCAGCGGATGATTTTGTCGAAATTATCCTCCTCGAGGCCCCTCTGCGATCTGCGATGCTGCGCTTCGGACTCAATATTCTAGGGCTATCGATCATCATCTCAGGGATTGCAGCAGGCCTCGTCTATTGGGCGCTGCGCGGACTGCTCGTCAAACCGATGATGCGCCTGTCGCGCAACATGATGCACTTCAGCGCCAGTCCGGAAGATGCCAGCCGCATCATTGTGCCCTCCCAGCGCACCGATGAGATCGGCGTCACTGAGCGCGAACTTGCTCGGATGCAGACCGAACTGGTTCAACTGCTGCAGCAGAAAAACCGATTGGCCGAACTGGGGCTGGCTGTGGCAAAGATCAATCACGACCTTCGCAATATGCTTTCAACCGCGCAATTGATGTCGGACCGATTAGCGGCACTGCCCGACCCGGCGGTTCAGCGGTTTTCGCCCAAGCTTATCCAGTCGCTTGATCGGGCCATCGCATTTTGTAATGACACGCTGCGATATGGGCAGGCCGATGAGCCCGCGCCCCATCGACGCCGCATGCCACTATTGCCGATGCTGCAGGACGTTGGCGAGGGACTTGGGCTTCCGCGCGTCAACTTGGGTTGGCAGGTCAAGGTCGATCAGGATTTGATGATCGATGCCGATGCGGACCAGCTGTATCGCGTCTTGAACAATCTTGTGCGAAATGCTGTCCAGGCGCTCGAAGGTCATAGCGAAAACGATGGCTGCGTGACGGTCACGGGCGTGCGGACCGGGAGTATTCTGACCCTGCGTATTGCCGATAACGGTCCAGGGGTCCCGCAAAAAGCGCTGACCAATCTTTTTCGCGCCTTCAAGGGCAATTCACGCAAAGGTGGTACTGGACTGGGGCTGGCAATCGCTGCGGAATTGGTGGCGGCCCATGGCGGGCAATTGCGTCATGAATCAGCCAATCCTGGCGCGGTGTTTGTGATTGAGATCCCTGATCGGCGCGCTGGGCTCGAGGGTTCAAGGCCATAAACGACTGCAAATTCAGGTGTGCGCAACTGACTGCGACCATCCTGACGGTTTGCCCCTTGCACTAAGTCCGCGCAACGATTAGGAGAAGCGCTGCAGTGATGGGCGGCTCTGGCTTCCGGAGTTTTACCTTCTCATCGGCGTTGCGCCCGTAGCTCAGCTGGATAGAGCACCAGACTACGAATCTGGGGGTCAGAGGTTCGAATCCTTTCGGGCGCGCCAATAAAATCAAGCACTTAGACAAAATTTTCAAATTCATGTCTCAATCCAATGTCTCGCTGGTGTCTCAGGGCGGCAGTGGTCAGAGGACGCGGTATTTTCGGCCATGGTCTGGTCGCAGGTGACCGAGTGGACCGTTTTGAGGATCGAACGTTGCCCGCCTGCCGCGCTCTCGCTCCTTCGTGATGACGCCACCGTTGCGATGACCGGCCATGGGTCATGGGGTCTCGCAAACAGTACGTTTCGGCTTAATTGCGGAGATTCCGGACGTCAGCAATCTGGTCGGTTCGCAGTCGGATGACCGTTCATACTTTGACCGCAGCACCTCACAAAACGGACGCTAACACGAGGAAGCCCGGCACCGCCAAGTCCTCGGCGATTGGCGCGCTGGTCAGAGACCGAACCTCACAATTTCAGCGTCATGGGCCAGGAAGAGACGAAGGCGTCGTTGGCAGAAACTCGCGGTTCGTCGGCTTACTAATGGGATGGCCGTCCTGCCGATGACCAAACGGTTCAGAACCGTCGGCGGCATCGCGCTGCTGATTGACGCAAAACCCAAGCGTCTGGCCGTCTGACTCGAAGGATATGGTGCCTTGCGCTTCGCCGTTGCCCGGCTGACGCTGTTTCTGTCGTTGAAGACGGGTGCGGCGGCAGCGCCTGGGCCGATGCTTGATTCCGTTCAACAAAGCGAAACTGTTGATATTCCTGAAACACCCTACCGTTTGCCCTCCGAATCTGATCACAGAACTATTCAACGGCGGAATGGGTTCGGCGGGGGTGTTGAAGATGTATAAAGAAATCCCGATCGAGCCTGCGCTAATCTATCAGCTTGAGGGCCGCAAGCTTGATGCCGGTTGGTCAGTTGGAAAATTGGTACCACGCAAGGTTAATCAAACCGGCGCAAATTTTTCAGTGGGCTATCTCGCGTCGCACACGGACGGACGGGTCGCCTTTTTAAAGGCAATCGACTATCGATTGGCCTTCGCGTCTAAGGACTCAAGTCGCGCACTGGAGGGCATCACTCGGACGTTCAATTTTGAGCGCGATGTGCTGAATCTATGTGCAGGCGCAAGGATGAGCCGCGTCGTTGTAGCGATAACGAGCGGGGAAATTCGGCCATCGGCTTCGGAACTTCCTGTCCCCTATCTTATTTTTGAGCTTGCCGACGGTGATGTCCGTGCAAGGGTCGATACTGCTAACTCATTTGAGTTTACCTGGAGTTGTCGTGCACTCCACCACATCGCAGTCGGGCTTCAACAACTCCATGCGAAGAACGTCTACCACCAAGATTTAAAACCATCTAACGTTCTGATATTTAAGGCAATTGGATCAAAATTAGCTGATCTAGGGCGAGCAAGTTGCTCAGGCCTTGCAGCACCTCATGATGGACTTTTGCTGCCAGGAGCATGGATGTATGCTCCTCCCGAGCAGCTATACGATACTGCAGTTCTTGACCGAGCCGCATATCGCCGGGCTGGAGATTTGTACCTATTCGGAAGCATGATCTTTTTCTTTGTCACCGGTCAGCCAATTACGCCGCAGATTGTGTCATTGCTTCACGTAGATCATCGACCTGGGGTATGGTCAGGGAAATTCGAGGATGTCCTTCCATACTGGCGCGACGCGTACGGCCGCGTTGTAGGCGACTTTAAAGCAACATTGAAGTCGGACGTCGGGGCTGCGAGGACTGAGTTACTTGCCAGTACTGTCGAGCTGTTGAAGTGCGCCACGGAGCCTGACGTGCGTCATAGGGGGCATCCGAGTGCGAGACGCTCTTTGAACACGAGCCCATATGACATGCAACGGTTTGTTTCAGCCTTTGATTTGTTGGCCACGAAACTAGAGACGAGCACGGCAAGGTGCAATGCAGCAACAACCGAGAGACGAGCGTCGTAGACTGATTCCCAGATGGAGACAGTTTTCGCTAACACCTAAAAGAGAGCTGGCGCCGACGTCTGTCGGCATACAGGATTTACGGGCAAATGCTCGCCGAGATCAAATAGAGGTCTATGAAATTCGGTGGCGCGCGTCACATGCGCTCGAAGATGCCGTTGATCTCGTAAATGCTTCCCTGGTTCTTGGAGGAATGTCGCCGGATGTGATCCGTGCAGCGCGTATGGTGACCGAACACAAGTCAGTAGCTTGGTCTGCACAGCAAGCCGCTCATAGGCTTCTTGGTGCAAAATCTCAACCCCCTTCGACAAACCTATCACCAGAACCGGTTGTGCAGCGATTGTTTCGTTACGCAGCAGCTGTTCGACGGAAATTGCATGAACAGCCGCGCAACAGCATTCTTCATGTTGAGTTCGCACGACTGCAATCTGCGCTCGGGCACAACGAACCAGCTTTGAAGCATATGAGAATAGCGAATGCGTTGTCGCCACAGCATCGTTTTGTTTTGCGTTCATACACCCGGTTGCTGGTCCATTGCGGAGATGCCGGTAGCGCCCACCGACATCTCAAGCAGATCGATGAACGCGATCCTTGGCTGCTTGCTGCACGATTGTCCGCGGGGCAACTGGCAGGCAAACGAATTACTAGTGTGCGGCGGGAACTCGAAGCATTAGATTCTGATTTACCGATGCACCAGCTTGCCGAATTAGCGGCCGCAATGGCCACACTTGAAATCGACGGTGGCAATCTAAAACGTGCAAAACGCTATGTTAAGCTCGCACAAATTTTACCGAACGACAACACGGTGGCGCAGCTGCGGTGGATCAGCCGCGAGTGTTCGTGGACTTTCGACCCCCGGCTCCTTGAGACACCTCTAAGTTTTGAAGCCCAAACAAAGCATTTCATGCTCGGTGAAAAAATGTGTGCGGCCGTGCTGTCTTGCCAGCAATGGCTCGATGACGAACCGTTCTCTGCTAACCCGGCAAGCCTTGGATGCTTTATTGCGACCGAGCATCTACAGGATTTCGCGCTTGGGAAAGAATTTGCTGTTTCGGGAGTGCGCGCCAATCCTACTAACGCTGGTTTGCGCAACAACTTAGCGTTCGCGGAGGCTATGACGGGTGAGTTAATCAGCGCCCGAAGAAACTTGGAGTTAGGTCGGGCGCTTGCAACCAGCAACACAGACAATGTGATCTTGAGTGCGACAGAAGGATGCATCTTGTTCAAGGAGGGCAAGCCTGTCGAAGGTCGGCAAAAGTATCTGGCAGCAGTTCGGCTAGCGTCTGACGCGCGCAATCTAGACTTAGCACTCCGAGCGATCGTGCATGCGGTGCACGAGCAAATGACAACCGCACCCGGAGAAGCAGTTGTGGTCTTGGCGAAGACTTGCGAAATACTCCTCCGTACCAAAGGGCTGTCAACGGATCTGAAATCGATAATTCAACGGTGGACAAAGCCGACGCCTCTTGTTGGGCGCATTGTGGCACCCGAGAATATTGAGTCTATTAAGCCTTGGGTTGATGAGCTTTTTGCCCCACTTGCGAAGTTCTCGTTGTTTAGGTGAAGCGCGAGTTACAAACGCTCAGAAATGCTGGCCTGTTTATTGGTGGGGGATTTGCAATTGCCGCCGGATCGGAATGCAGTTTTGTTGCAATCGCATCAGCGATCGCCTGCCCGGTCGTCTCCGTGAGACGGCGCCCGGGATCGTCAACCAGCGCGTTACGCGCTGTCGTCTGTGCTTCACGATGACCAAGCAGCTTGCCCAACACGGACAGCGTTCCGGCTTCGTCGACGGCGCGGCGAACGTGTGCTGGAGATAATGAATGAGGACGGCGTCCAGTTCCGCGAATGTGCAGACAATATTCCAGGGCTTGTACAGATCAACGTTAAGCGCCTCATGAACGTTCTGGACGTCACGGATCGCATTTCGCTTAAAGGACGGCCGGAGGGCCAGCGACGCTATCGCATTGGGCGCGATGTTCGGATTGGTCGCTAGTTTATTAGGCTGTTCGCGTCAGATGCATTGTGTGGTTGGATCAGGCGTAAACCGAAATCGCAAATTCCGACGCGATGCCCTGGGTGGATCGTCTTTGTCGTCATGGCGCCGCTGTCGTGCTTGTCGTCGGTGACTTCGAGCGGCTTATAGAACACGATCGGTGTCGCCTTCTCGCCCTTGCGAACGTGTGCGCCGAGCTCTCGCCACTGGCGATAAGTCGCGAAGATACCGGAAAGATAGTTAGCGACGTCGGCCATTGCCCACAAGGTCAACACGTTAATGCCTCTGTATCGCTGTGTGCTGAGTGCATTGGTTGGGCGGGAATGAGCAACACCGGTTCGGCACCACGGGAATGCCGCGCCTACTGCCTGAGTGGTCTCAAGCATTGTGATTATGGCATCGGTGATGGTCTGTTGGATGTCGGCGCGTGATGGTTTGTCGGTCATGGTCTGAACTCCAGATCAAGACGGCACATCAAGGATCGATCTGCGTTCGTCTTGACTTGGGTCAGCGGGCTCTACCGTTTTCGCGCACGCGCGACATGACGTGGCTTGTCATGGTCAGTCGCGGCATGTCGTGGTGTGTCGTGACTTGTCGCGGCGCGGCGAACGCAGTGGTGCAGGGAGCAGCGCGGCACGCGTGCGACCTTGCGCGATAAACGGTGTCCGCTACATTGGCAAGAGACGGAAGAAGTAAACGTGTCTATCGGGAACCGGAGATAATTCGCTGGTTGAAGCGAACACATTTCTGGGTGTGTGCCGTTCCGAAAATTCGAGATTTTTCTGCCTGGATAAGCGGTAGACGATCCAAAAAAAGAACGCCCGCGCACTCAGGTCGAGTGGCGGGCGCATGATCACGTGGTCGAAGCAGCTTTAGTCTGCTTGAGCGTGGTTGTCGGTTTGAGACCATAGCACGGATCGGACGGCATGAGTTGGTGCCGCTCGATGTCGCGTGTGTGTCGGTCGGCAATTTCTGTGGCCAGACGCCGAGCGATCGCGAGCACGGTTGTTTCGATGGTTTCAAATGGGCCTGACCATTCGGCTTTTTCGCCGCTACTTGTGAAAGGTGTGCGGCAAACATGCCAGCCATCACTACGACGTTCGGTCGTGTACATTTTGAGGGCGTAGGTGTAGCGAGTCGGTTTCGTGTTGAAGGCGCTGCTGGGTAGCGTGGTCTTCGAACGTACGACCTTGGTCGGCAAGCTGTTTGTCGGATCGATGGCGATCTGCCGACGCACCGCAATGGGCGCTTGCGCAAGCGGTGCAGCTTTTGCTTTTCCCATAGGTGAGTTCTCCTGTCCTTGTGCAGCAACATCGACAATCGATGCTGCTGTGGGAACGGGAGGCACGACGCAATTATAGCATGAGCCCGATCTGCGTGTGCGGATCGGGCTCGAGGTAGTCGAGGCTTAGTCCAACTTGAGTAGCTCGGTGATGTCGAGCGTGTCGACATCTTCGCGGCGCATGACGCGAGCGACCTCGTCACCGTTGGCGTAGACTGTGTACTGCGTGGCGTCGATCTGGCTTGGCTTCAAGTCGCCGTGCCAGGCTGACATCGGCGGCCAGATATCGACACGGGTGGTGGTGCCGTCAATTCAGGTGTAGACGCCGTAGATAAATCCGAACCCATCGGGCTGCGACTTGAGAGTGAACGAGGCCATGGCTCAATACTCCGACGGCAACAGGATGGTCATCACACGTTCGGTGGTCGAGGGATCGCTGGGATCCTCGGCACCAAGGTCAGGGTCGGCTTTGTCGTAAAAATCGATCTTCGCCCAGACGATGATATTATCGACGACGACACGCATCATGTCGTGAGTTTGGCTCGGGTCTATATCGTCGGTAAATGCCGAGAAGGCGACGACGGCTTCGATGGCCCGGATTTGAAAGTCCGTTCCGTGCGCGGCAATGCCTGAGGTAGCGTACAATTTGCCAAGCGGTGTAGGTGTGATTAACGATGCCCGAAACGTATCGTTGAGCGAGCGAATTTTCCTAGACGTTTCTTCTGACATTGTTGTGGTCTCCGTCCGATGTCCGACAATTCGGGAACCGGATAGAGAGCGCGAGCGAAGGGAAGACCTTGGCTCGCGCGCACCTGTCAGCGTTTGCTGTAGGATTTCTTCTTCGGCGCGTCTTCGGCCTCGGCTTCCTTCGGTTCGATTTCGCGGATCACCAGCTTGGCGACACCATCGGTTGGGATGGGCATCACTTCCAGCAATAGGTTGAAACCTTTAGCATCGCCGTGAGGGAACGCTGTTCCCAAATTGTGCCAGAACGGATCACGGTCTTTGCCGTTGGCGTCCTTGCCTTTTTCGATTACCGAGTAAACTCGGAACACTTTCTTATTGTCGCTCATGTCGATCTCCTTGGGGCGAGCCCCTTGTGAGCGGAACCATTGCTTTGCGGGCAATGCCTGAACCACCTGGCGCAGGAGGCACCCGGCGTCGATTGTGTGACGTGGGGTCATGCCTGGCCATGTGCGGAGAACGATACCTGTCGAGTATAGCGGGACTGCCGCTTGACTTCCTTATCTTCTGTATGCGGGGTGCGTATTCAATGGTGAGCGCCCGCCGGAGGCATTATGTGGAGCGCATTCATTGGAGCCGCGCACCTGAGAGACTTGCGCCGCCGCGCGGCGGGTCAAGGTCGCGCGGTCTGTCGAGGCTGGTCGCGACCTGTCGTGCGCCTCGCACGGTCGGGCATGGTCGAGGTACAGCGTTTCGCGCGAGGTCACCTTGCACGCGATCAGCGCGGCGGCGGTAGGGTGATGACCACTTCAGCGCGCCAAATAAAGACCCACGCCGTCGATAAGATGGCGTGGGCTTGGTGTTAGCGAGCGAGACGGGCAAGGTGCTCGTAGTGCTCGGCGGTACGGGTGATCGCCGGGATCGCCTTATCGGTGATCGCAAACAAAGTTCGTGGTCGTCCAGCGTTCGGACGTCGTTCCTTACCGACTTCACGAACATAGCCGTGTGATTGAAGGACACGGAGGTTGGCACCGATTTCAGCGACCTCGTCGTTGGTGACAGCAACAATTCCAAGCGTCTCCATAAGCGATGTCGGCGATGCGTGGTCATAGCGTTTGAGAGCGCACAAGATAACGTATTGGTGCAGTGACAAAGGCGGGCGACGGGCAAGCGCAAACAACGGACATGGTCTTGTTATTTCAGTCATAGTTGGTTCCGGGTCTAGTGGTGAGCCGAACCTGTGAAGGTTCCCCGGAGCACTGACGTGCACGGGCATCCCGCTCGGTGTAACGGGGTGCCCATGCGCGAAAGCCCAACAATCTGTAGTCTGACATAAAGACGGATGATTGTCAAAATTTGAACACATTTGATCTATTTACATAGATTATGTACGTAATCGCTGGGACGAGTGAATAGGAGATGCCGTTGTGGGTTTGACGTCAGGTGTTAGCGATGAATTTCTCGAGGCACTGTACGTCGGTCGTTGGATGACGGGGCAGGAGGTCTTGGCCGAAGCTAATGCAGAGCGGGCAAAAAGCGGCGGTAAGAAGAAAGTGCCCGAAGGCTCACTGTACCCGACGTTACTGCGACTCGAAGATGATGGCTTGATCGAGATGGAGACGTTCGAAAAAACCGGTCGCCCCGGTCGCCCCGGTCGGCGTTACCGCATTACGGCGAACGGGCAACGAACGGTGGATGCTAGCCGAGCTTACGCGATGGCGATGGGAGGAGCATTTTCATGATGAAAACGGAATGGTTTTTTTTCGTAGTAATAAATCTGATGTTGAAGGGCGGACATTTTATCGGGTTGGCTTGTTTCATTTTATTTTTGATGCCGTCGTTGCATGCCGTATCTGATGTCGTTGGCGCTCCAAAGGTTTTTCCTTATGCCCTGGCGTTTCTCATTGTAGTATTGACGCATTTCTTGATGATGATTTTGTTTACGCGGAAGCCGACAGGAAGCTTGTCGGGTAAATTGATCGTTCGCGTAATGTCGGTATTCTGTAGTGAGCGGACAATACACCGTGTTATCGGCGGCATTATCGAAGATCTTGATGATCGGTTAGTGGCCATTGGAGATGCCGGGCGATGGGGCGAAAAATTCACTGTAGTGTGGCGGGCTCGCGGGCTGATGCTGTACGCTATGGTGTGCCTGTTGATATCGAGCGTTGTCAGATTGGTGTGGTTGCCTAAAACGTGAAAAGCAAAAAGCGTCGAGCACGTTTTTTTTATTCGATAATAACGTACAAAACTTACGTTTTAACTCTGACTGTGAGGATGCGATGGATAGAAATGGTCTGACACTCGCTGTAGTTCTCGGCTCTTTCGAGGAACCTGATCTAAACCGACGTTCTGAGGGAGCGGGTCAAAACGCACGAGCCAGACTATTGAAGAAGTTCGACGAAGAACTCCTGAAGCGCATCGTCGTCGCGCTCGCCGAGGGTAAGGCCGCGCTTGCGGCGCAGCGCCAGCGCGACGAGGCCGAATATCTGGACATGCATTTCCGCGCTACTTCTAGCTGCTAGCAAATAGCACGAACGACAATCCGAATACTGACACCGGCGGCGTGACCGCCGCCGGTGAACGAGAAATCGTGTCGAAAGCGCAGGAGGATGTGATGAGCAAGGACAGGTTGCACCGTCCGATGAAAGTGGCGGCCGAGGAATTCGGGCTTCGGGATGTTTGTATCGTGCGGAAAAAACGGATGAAGCACCCGGAAGTGCGGGGCGTGCTGCCGGATGGAACCGACATCCGGCAGAGGTTCCCCGGCACCAGTTCCGATGTGCGGGGTTTACTGAACGCAATCTGCGCATTGCGAATCAAGATCGATAAAAAACGGCAGGTTGCTGCACGCTGTTATTAACAGCGGTGGCGTGCTGGATAACACAAAGGAGATCGACGCGTGACCGACGGATACGGCGAAAAGGTTTTTAAGTGGTCGATGCCCGATCCGCCGCTTGTTCGGACAGAGCGGATCGTGGCCCGCAATCACACCGAGGATGGCGAGCACGTCTTGCTAATCATGGACGACGCAGGTCGGCTGTCTCGTTGGCATGAGGTGCATGGTCGAGAGGCTGTTGGTGGCGACGATCGACCGAACGAGCGTCGGAGGTTTGGATGAACATGAACACGCGATTTTCACTGAACGATTCACTGCGCTTCGCAAAGAACTGGGCATGCCGCAGCGCGCGCCGATGAAGCGGCGCAAGAAGAAAGCGCACCGTGAAAACGGCGCCGACAAACCCGTCGGCAACGGCGCGACCACGTAACACGACGATCTAATTTTGACGAAATCCCACCCTCGACGAACGCTGCCGCGTTGGGGAACGGGGAAGTCATGCCCGGCAGCACCACCCAAGGAGATCACCCATGCCGACTGTTTATAACCCCACGCCCGAACGCGAGGATGTGCCGACGCAAGGTCATGAAGCGCCTACCACGCGTAGTCAACCGCGCCGTGAATTGGCGCTCACGCAGTCCGAAGACCAAGCGGACTACAACGAACTGATGGCGATACTCGGCAGCCCGTCCGAAGACGGCGACGAGGACGACGACGCCAGCCAGTGCCAGGCCGTCGATCTCAAAACCTACCTGACCGGCTTCGACGATGGGGAGGATGGCGCGGATGTGGGTGGGCATCCGAAGCGCCAGGGAGGTGAATAATCATGGCACTCAAACCAATCCCGCTCGATCCGAGCTTGCGCGAACACGCGGCGAACGTGACGCCGGGAGTATCGATTCCACCGTATCTGCCAGCGGGCTCCGTGCCCTACCCAGGGCTCGTCAAATACAGAGCGCTGGAGAAGGCCGTGCGCGCGTTTTTGTGGCGGCAGAAGTTGCCGTCGTTGAAGCAGGAGGCGCCGCGTGGGTTGTTGGTGCATGGCGCACCCTCGACGGGCAAGACCAAGAGCATTTGCAATTATTTATGCGCCATGGCGCACATGCACATCGTCGTCGTAGGCGCTCATACTTTGGCAGCGACGCACGAAGCAGAGCATACTGATCGTCTGACGGCGACACTCCAAGGCGCACAGTCGTTGGCTCACGCCAGCGGCGTGGATGTGGGACTACTTTGCGACGACATTGATGCGATTTTTTCAGCCGATGCACGTACAACCAAAACTTCCAACAACGATCTAATTCGTGTTTTTTTTCAGCACCTTATGGATTCCAAGCATCTCTATACGCAGCGTGATGGGCGCCCTATCCCACTTTTATTTTCGGCAAACTCGATGGCCGATGCACACTTGGCGACTTTCAGGGACGGAAGAGCAGTCTGTTTTTCGCACGAGCCCACGGCGGCCGAACGTGCCGCTGTCATCGCCTCGCATCTGAAACCAACGACGTTGTGCGAGCGTGTTCTTGTGGCGCGTCTGGCGAGCAAGTATCCGGACGTCGCGCTCGCCACCTTCGCGCAGATTTCGGCGGCGCTCGACGCGCAACGGCTCGATGTGTTGCTTGATAAGACCGACGATGTTGCAACGCTCGAACGGGAACTCGCCAAGCCGCGTGTACTGGCGGCGCGGGTGACGCTGCTTGTCGCACGCGACATCGTCAATGCGCGCGCCGCAGCCTTCGCACCTATCAAACCGAAGAAGGGAAATTGAACCATGTCGCAGATCAAAACCAAGCCGCGTCTAGCGAGTGCTGTGAAGATCGTGCCGATCAATCTGGTGCAACTGAAGGCCCAGGCCGCTGGTGAAGTGTTGGGTGCCTACGGTTTGAGCGAGAGCGCCATCAAGGCGGCACAAAGTGGCGTCCTGGCCGGTGACTATGATGCGGTGTCGGTGCTGCATCGCAATTCCTCGGGGCGCGTTGTTGGTCGCTCGAATTTCAACATCGGCGCGACCGAACCTGGCAAGCAAGTGAACATCGTCGACCGCGAAGGCCAGAGTGCGCTGGCAGCTCTTTCGAAAAAAGCCGAAGCGCTGGTTGCCCATGATGCGCGCGCAGCACAGCGGCGTGGTTACGTGTCCGAAGCGAGGTTCGTAATCCGCGAGGGCGTTGACTACGAAGAAGCTAAACGTCGTCACGGACTTTGTGACGGCGAGCCCATCGAGTTCGATGGCGAGTCTTACGCCAAGGTGACGGTCGGGCGCGATCCCGGAACATCGTTTGACATGCAGCGCGCCCGGCGTCGCACGGGGGACGGCGCATGATTATTCGTGATGGCACTACCGACGACACGCGCTTTGCGGGCTTCGAGGTCGCGACATACGTGTCGGGCGATCGTTTGATCGTCGTCGTCAACCAGGCCCACGTGTGCGTGGCGCTCCTAGTCCTCACGCCATTCGACCTCGGTGCGGACAGCATGGGACTGCTTCAGACGATTGCGCGCCACAGCCTGCCGGTAGCGGTGACGCTCGGCGAAGACAAATCGAATGGGGAGCAGCAGCATGTTGAAACCGATTCCACTTGCCCGTGATCTTGTCCGTTATCAGCCCCGACCGGCAACGACATGCGGCGACATCCGTTTGCTTGATTTAAAACCGATCCTCGGTGTCGCGACCGACGGCTGTGTTCTGGCGAGCGCGGCGATGGTGCTTGGATTTTACGGGATTGCCGGGGTCACCCAACGCGGCCTCGCCGCAACCTGCGGTGTACCGTTTCCGCCGATCGGCGGCGTGCAAATCGCGACGGTGGCGAAGGCGCTACAACACTACGGTCTCGATGCTCGGACGGTTGGCGGTGTGTCGGCCGAGATGATCCGCACCTCGATCTTGGCGGGGCATCCGATCCTCGGGGGCCATGCGGTCGATGCGGCGAACGGCACTGGCCATGCCGTGGTGATCTGCGGTTGGTTCGCGTTACGCGGTCGGTCGGCGATGGTTGCCGTGGCCGATCCGAATATTGGATTTCACATGCTCGTCGATGCTGCGACCATGACTGCCAGTGCCCGCAGTGCCATTTTGTTGCGTGGACGCAGAACCGGGAGTTCGTCATGAGCCGCAAATTGACCGGCACCGTTGTGGCTATACCGCTGCTGGTCAGCACCATGCGCCAGGGATCGGCACCGCAGGCCGAGACACGCACGGCGGATGCAGCGTGGGCATCCGAAGCCGCATACCAAGTGCGTGGCTCGGGGCGGCGTCTTGCCGGTGTGCCAAGCGTGGCGTTGCGCCGCCTAGAGCCCGGTCGCCCTGGCAGACAGCAACACGACGCGACAACGGTATCACCATCGGTAGGTTGGAATAACGATTTGCCGACCCTGCCAGGGCGAGGCGCCCATGACAGCCAAGAGGAACAAAAAGAACCGGCAATCAAACTCGCGATCTCGCGCAATCGCGACGGCGGTACCCATTACATTGATGTGCGATTGGTGCCGCGTGATGACGTGGTCGAAGAAGCTCTGCATCGGCACTATGTGACTGCGGTCGTGACCTATCTCGACGCGGAAACGCGTCGCGCGTGGGAAAATAAGCGCGCAAAGCTCATCGATGAAAAGCGCGACGGCTACGGCACCGATGGCGTCAGTTATTTTCTGTCGCCGGGTTGGATGTGGGTGACGGCAAAGCAGATCTTTCACACGACGCGCGACATGGGGCTCGAGGTGACAGTTTGCGATCTGCTACGCGGCAAACTTATTTTGTCAGACGATCTTGACGACATCCGGGATGTCGAACGCAGTATTTTATTCAGCGTCGACAAAATCGAAATGAGTGTGTCCGTTGGCATGTCCTTCGACGACGGGGAACAGGCGATCTACGCCCCCGGTTCGAACAAAACCAAATCCAAATCGAAAGCCGATGATGACGGCACGCCACCGGACGAGTGGGGGGCATAGCGCGGATGCGGGTGGAGATACAAAGCGCAAGGAGAAATTTATGGTGCACATGATCGCGCGTAACACGACGGGCGAGCCACGCAACGCTGATGTCGAGGCAGCGCTGGCGCGAGCGCAGTCTCGGTCTGCATTACATGACCATGGGGAACTTGCCGACGCCGTAACGCGGCGCGTGCTTGCGCGCCGCCGACTGCCTGCGACCTTGGCTGCGGCAGTCGCAAAGTCCGTGTCGATGATGTTCGAAAACGAGGCGGCCTTGATGTTGCGAGCACCGTCGTCGTTGCCTGATCGCGCGCACCGCGAAGCACTGCTGCGTGGCTTTGAGGACGAGTCCGCCAACCTCGCGCGATTTTCGAATGCGGTTGTCGTTATGCTCGGCACCTTGCTCGACGCGATCAATCTACCGACCGATGGCGCATGGGCAACGCTGTCGCTGGAAGTGCCGGCAATGACGCGCACGAGCGCTCCGGACGCGACTCTGACAGAGGTCATCGAGGCAACACTACAATTTGCACCCGATACCACGGCGCGCGAACCGGTGTTCGTTGCTGGCTTTGCACTGGCGGGTGATGTGATGAAAAGGTTGCTGCGCGCGTCCGGCATGAGTGAGAAGGAAGCGCGTGACAAACCGCACCGATTGAAATGGCCGAGCGGCAGCGACACGCAAAAGCTGCTCGCAGAGTTTGTCGCTGGCACGGCTCTCGAGCCGATCCTGACGGCGGCGATAACACTACAGGTCACCGACGCGCATCTGTTCGAGCACATGGCTATCATCGGTGGCGCCGGGGCTGGCAAGTCACAGACCATCGAAGCGATCATCGCACGGCATCTGGAACGCCCCGACAGCGATCGGATGGGGATGGTCGTCATCGATTCGCAAGGTGATTTGTTACAGCACATCATGCGCCATCACGCCTGTAAGGATCGGCTGATTTTTGTCGACCCGACCGACATTGCACATCCACCGGCGTTAAATTTATTCGACCTTGGCCTGAAGCGTTCGGCGGGAGCTGACGCGCGAACTCGCGAGGCGATCCGCAACAGCGTGCTGGAATTGTACGAACTGACGCTTGGCGATTTACTGCTGTCCGATCTCTCCGCGAAAATGAAGGTACCGTTTCGATTCTTGGCACTTTTAATGTTGGAGATTCCTGGCGCAACGCTGCAGGACTTTCGCGCGGTGCTAACCGACCTGACACCCTATCGCGATGCGGTCGTCAAACTTGGCGCAACCGGTCAGCGATTTTTCGAACGTGACTACGAAGACAAAACGTTCCGCGACACGCGCCAGCAGATCGGCTGGCGCATCGACGGCTTGCTGGTCAACACCGCGTTCGAGCGCATGTTCGCCGCGCGCGAGAGCAAGCTCGATTTGTTCACGGCGCTGAACGACGGAAAAATTATTCTATGCAACACGGCGAAGGAACATTTGCGCGACGAAGCGTCGAGCATTTTCGGCAAGTACATGATCGCCGCGACACTCGCTGCTATTCTCGATCGTGCGCGCATTCCAGAACACGAACGCAGACCGGCGACGCTGATCATCGACGAGGCGCACGAATATCTATCGTCGGACATCGAGATGCTGCTTCGTCAGGCTCGTAAATACCGCTGCTCGGTTCTGTTGAGCAGTCAAACAATCGGCGACATGAAGCCGACCTTTCGCGACAGTTTGATGGCCAACACGGCGATCAAACTGGCGGCGAGCATTTCGGATCGCGGTGCCGAAACTCTCGCTGCCAACATGAAAACGACGAGCGCATTTATCCACGCGCAAACCAAAACAAAAACGCATGCCCGCTTCGCAACGCACGTTCGCAACCTCACGCGCGAAGCCGTAACACTGCAAGTGCCGTTCGGCGAGCTGAACCGCGCTCCGCAATTGACCCCGCAGGAACTCGCAACGGTACTCGAACTGAATCGCTTGGCGCTGACGGCGTCGGCCGACGACCGCCCGCGACACGACCAGTCTGGCCACGACAAGCCGCGACCTGACGCGCCAGACCGAGGCGCACCGCGCGGCACGCGTGGTGTCCAGACCGGCGACGACACGTTCTGGGAGACCTACTGATGGCCTACATCGTTATCAAAACCATTCGGGGTCGGCGCTATAAATATTGGCAACGCGCGTGGCGCGAGGGCAGCCGCGTGCGCACACAATGCCGGTGCCTGGGTCGCATCGATGGGGAAGAGGCGGCCACGCGCGACGGTACGAATGGTAACACGACGAAAACACGAGCGGTCGAGGCTTGGCGCAATGAGTTGAATGACGGCCTGCGTGAGGTGCGGCGGCGATTGGAGCAACAGGGCAATCACTATATCGCCGGGCAGATCGAGGCGATCGATGCAGATCGACTGCAGCGCGGTGCGGTGCGGTGCTCAAGCGGCTGCGACAAATCGAGAAAGATTGGGACGGCGACAGTTACTCCGGTGAACATCTAACCATGACGATCGGTCGGCTGGCAGCGTTCGGTAACACGACACCGGAGGCGCGCGATACGTGGCGCACTAGTCTCGTGGAGAAGCTCGGCATCGCCGAGACATGGATGCCGAACAAAGAACTGAAAGGTGCTGTTCGCACGATCATCGACCGCGGCGAGATCGGCAGTCCCGAAAATTTCATAACGTGGCTGCAGCGGATCGATGCTGAGGTTGGCGACACAGGACAGGCGCGCAAGCACGTTCGCAGCATGATCGAATATATCCGTAACACGACAGGCACGCATACCGACGAATCGTTGATGGCTTTTTTATTGCAGAGCGCGACAACCCGGGAGTGGCATCGACCGTGGCGCCCGGCGAATGCACAACGCACGACACCAGTCGAGATCGACAGCAGAGTTCTTACGGCACCGGTGCGACTTGGAATTGTGGTTAAGACGCAGCCGTTCGCAGCGAACGGTGAGATGTCGCGATCGGGCGTCAGTGTCAACGCTTACGATGGTGCTTGGTACAACCGACGGCGGGATATGATCCAAATACCCGATGCGGCGCGGTTCGAAACAAACAGTGTTGTGAGCGGGATCGAACAGTTCGAGCACGCAGTGTTGCATGAGACATGTCATGCGGCGTGGCATCCGTCGCGACTTGATCGCGATTGGCGCGCGCTGATGATCGGTGCGGATAGTTATGCATCCGAAGAAGTCGTGACCGACATGGCAGCCTGTCTCATCGAGCGACGGCTCGGCAAGAAGTGCGTCGATCTGTGGCAGACACAAGCCGATTACGTACAGAGCTGGTTGCGGCGTGCGGGTTCGTCTGAAGACCTGGTGCGTGCGCGGTGTGCTGATGCGGTGAAAGTGGCCGATTATGCGATGACCAAGATTGACGGTGAAGTCCCATTTTGATGGGGCCATTTTAATAAGGCACGGATTCGCATCCGACACCGCGCAATGGTAGAATAAGAGCATATGACGATGTACACATTTGAAGAAGCCAACACGCGTCTCGATCAACTCATGGCCGATGTTGATTTCGCGCACCACGTCGTGGCGCTACGCCAATTAATTGGCGATGGCACTTCGGTTTTTGAAACCGAGTTCATGATGCGCGGCATGTTTCCGCGCGCGATGATCGCGGTGCTCGTCGAAGCACATCAGGCGAGCAAGCCCGAGCCGGTTATCGCCGCGTAACACAACGGGCAAGAGAGACCATGCCACGCGCACCAAAACCCCCAGACGAGCAGATACCGGCCACGCTGGAGACGCGATATTTTGCCGAGAACCGCAGGCGCCCACGCTTTCGCGCCGTCGAAGGTCGGCGCAGCGAAACCTCGCGTGCAGGGCAGTTCGCATTGACGCCCAAAGACCTCGACATCATCGCGGCGGTGGCCCGTCATCGCTTTCTCAACTCCGACCAGATCGCGCGCTTGTTCGGTGAAGGCCGCACGCGCGCACGGCTGACGGAAATCTTTCACTCAGGTTACCTCGAGCGGCCAATTCGTCAGCGCGACTTGAAGATCAAGAACGGCGAGTTGACACCCGGATCAATCGCCGCGGTTTATGCCCTGACGAAGGAGGGTGCGCGCTTGCTCGCCGACGAACGTGGCGCGCCGGAAATCTGGCGTCGGCGCAATTGGCAGCGCGACAACACCGATGCGACGCGCATTTATATCGCGCACACGCTCGCGACAGCGAACTTGCGTATTGCACTTGATTTCGCAGCCAAAACCAGACCCGATGTAACACTACAGCACGACCTCGAGATGGCGCGCACCATCCCGCGTGATTTTCAGACCCATCCCGGTCGCGCCTTTTCGATGTCGCCTCACATCATCCAGGACGGCACCCGCATCGATCTTGCAGTCGACTGCGATGCAGCATTCGCGCTCGACGACACGACTGCGCGTCGCAAAGGTCATTACCTCTGTGAAATTGACATGGGCACCATGCCGATCGAACGCAGTAAGCGTGATGGCTCGCTATCGTTCAAGGGCACCAGCATCATGCGTAAGGTGGTCGCCTACGAACGCGCCCATGAAACTGGGCTGCACAAGACGTTGTTCGGCTGGCCTGGATTTCGCGTGCTGATCATTACCACGTCCCCAACGCACGCCAAGAACATGGCGGCAGCGATTACAAAGCTCAACGGTGGCAAGGGCTCGCGCCTGTTTTTGATCGGCGATGCGACGGCGACCGATGGCAACATTCTTGAGCATGCGTTCATGGACTGTTGGGAAAACCCGATCACGCTTCTGGCGTAGGCGGACTCAGACGGTCGGCACCGGCGACAGATGTGCGCTCTGCACAAGACCCTGGGGCTGGTGTTGCGGCAGCACGGCCACAGTCGACCAGCCGGTGGCCCCCTCGGCCAGCAGCACCACCTTCGTGCTCCTCCGCAGCAAGCGGTCCTGGCCGGCGACGCGGATCACGGTGTCTCTATTGGCGACGCGAAGCTCAATTAGCGTTTCGAGGCCGAACACACTCGGGTTCAAGCGATAGAAGTGCAGGTCTAGGCCATAGTTGTTGACATATTTACTGCGCCAGCTACCGAGCTTGAGATGATCGAGAAACACCGCCTGGGTGGAGCTGTTGGAGTAGATAGGCGTAGTGTCATCGACAACGACATCGAGAGCGCCGCCGACGATGCCAACGTGTCCCGTTCTGTGGGCGGTCGGCGACATGATGATGTCCCCAGCGACAGGCTGGCCCTGCGGTGGGCCGTGCTTGGCAGCCAGCACGGTATTCATATTGACGGTCGACAGACCGCCGCCGACTGGCTGCTGCAAGGCGAGAGATGCAATCCGGTTGACCGCCCAAGCACAGGCCAAATTGCCGCTTTCCGTTCCTGGCGCATGCGCCGACGACATGTTGGAAAGTGCAGCCATGGCCCAATGCATCAGCATGGCATTGACCGATCCGGTACCGGTATATGCAGGGGCTGAGGCCCTCGCATGAGTTATCCAGTCCGCTTCTGTTATTGCGGAGGTTTCAGCCACGACTTCGCTGTTTGAAGCAGGCACTGGCCGCAAAGCGGAGATCACCGCGGCCGGAAGCGTTTTGGGAAACTCGGACAGCACCGTATCGAGAGCGAGCACGTCGATGCTGCCGTCCCGTGTGACGCGCACGAGGAGTTCGCCGGCACTGTCGCCATCATCCTCTCGCAACCGGACGAACTGTTGCCCCTCGTGCTCGGTAATGGCCTTGATCGTGTAGGTCGTGCCCGGGTAGCGCGACCGGCGGCTCTCCAGGTAGGGCGCCAGACCGGCAATGGCAGTCAGATTAGTCATTGTGCCACCTCAGTGCTACGGCTCGAGTTGTTTAGACCCCACCGCCCCGGATCAGGACATGGCAATCGGGGCCAGAAGCGTTGGTTGAACGAAGCCGTTCGCCGCCCCGTGTGTAATCTCGACCCAGCCGCCTTGAGTCGAAATAACCGTGACGATCGCGCCTCTGCGTAGAAGAACGGTCGGGGCGCTCAAGCTAGGCTCGGCATACAACGGCCCATCTCGCACGACCCGGCGCTGCTCAGGCGTCGGCTGCCGATCGAACCAAGCAAGCGCTTCTTCTATATTGCCCTGCCGACCAAGAAGGGCTCCCAGTTTCTTGAAGCCGCTGCCAGCCAGCATGGCAGGCAGTTCCTGATCACGCGCGTAGGCTTCGACAAGCGCATCGTGGCTCGGCCTGTTGGCATTGTAGGCGCTGGACCCGAAGTAGCCATGGATGATGCCCGCGACTAGCTTGGCCGTCCGGGTGATGTTGCCGTTGAAGGGCGGCAGCTCGAACAAGTGCGCATAGAGGCGGACGCCGGGCATCATCCGCTTGTTCTTGATCTGGCCGATGTAGAGCGCATAGTGAAACAAGTTACGCTCGATAGACATTGGGCTGTCCCACGCTGGTGACGACGGGCCATTCCAGTCCATTATATTGCTGGGCAGCGGCAGGACGCCCTTCTCACCTTCGTCATGATCGCGTCCGGCGAGACTGGCCTCGCAATTGAAGACCAGCCAGTATTCTAGGCGCGTTATGGGGCGGATGGATCGCCCATGCTCCTTCGCGAGTTCATGATTGACAAAGTCTAGCAGCCGCGACAGCTCCTGGCTGTTGCGCTCGAGGAAGGTACGCTTGTTGATGATCCCGTCCTCGATCCGCATCGTCTCAATGAATGCGGCCACCTCGGCCGCCGAGGGCGGGAGGCTGACGACGAGCCGCATCAGTGAGCGCAGGCCGAACATGATCAGGGCAACTTAAAAATTTTAGTATAGAAGTCTGCATCAATTGCAGAGTTGTCCGGTAGCAGACGGAGCTTTGTGCGCAGCAAACGAACGGCGCGGCGCGTGTCCTCTGTGAAGCTGCGGCTGTCCCGGAAGCCACTAACTTCGTTCGGTGCCAGCTTCTGAACCGCAATCGTGAGCAACTGGTGCAAGGCATCGATGCGCTCTTCATTGTTGAACGCGAATTTCTCGAACACAGTAAGGAAGGGCGCACCGTTGCAAAGCTTCTTTTCGGCGACGATTGCGTCCTTCTCCTCCCGGGCTAGGGGCCCCGCCGCGAAAGATCCGATGGCCTGGCGATACTCGGTGACGGCCACATCCAGTGAACCGCCATTGGTCAGGCACAAACCGTGACGCACGGCCAAGTCGTTTGGCGTCGGAGACGTTGCGGGCACACCGACGCTGGCGCTGACAAGAACCGGCAGGGCATCTAGCACCTGCAGCGCAGGAGCCTGCCGGACGATGGCGTCCTTGCGGGTTGTTCCGACGTAATTGGCATTGAGCTTGATGGCCTTGAGCTCTGCTTCGATGGTCACCGGCAGGCAGAGGCGAAGGTAGCCGCGGACGACATAATGCGCAGATGCCGGGTTCAGTAGTTTCCCGCGAATCCTGTCGTCGAGCAGTAACCGGTACTGCGTCTGCAGCTTACGCACTATGCGTTCGACGATGTCAGGCTCCTCGGACAGCAGGACTGCCGAATAGTATTCGTCCATAGTGCCCTGGCCGAAATCGAAGGCGGCCTTAAGGATGGTTAGCGCCTTGACCCCCGGGTTGGTCAGGCCGACGATCGTGGTCGCGGCTCCGCCGATGTTTGTTATCGCGCGCCTCGCAACAACTCTGTCGCGCCGCGCATGGTCGAGGGAGGCGAGGTAGCCGCCGCAGCGCTCTTCGATGTCGTTGAGCGCGGCCTGGACCACCTCGTTCCAGATGTCGCGCCCGTCGCAGGCCGGCCGGCCTGCGCGCCGGCACATGGTCACGAAATATTGGCGTGCATTGATGACGCGATCTTCGGTTTCTCCCTGCCGGTAGACTTCGTCGCCAATGCCCTGCGTCAGGAGACCCGGACCCGCACAGCCCGACACAACAACAGGGAGCGCAAGAAGGCCAAAGAGCCAGAGAACCGAACGACTGAGCCCATAAAACATGACAGCCTCATTCACTTGCGTACGGCCAGCGCGCCAACGTCGGGATCAATGCGCCGCGCTGGCTGTGCGACGGCCGGCAAGGCCGCTCGTGAGAGCAGGAGACGTTCGACCGGTGGTGGTGGCGTCGGCGGCGCGAAGAAGACAAGGTCGTCGATCCCCTCGGAGATCGCTGCCTCGATCGATGCAGGGAGGCAGATGCGCAGATAGCTGCGGATTACGTAATAGGCATCCGAACGCGATGCCAGCGGCATATAGCGAACCGCACCGCCGCTGTCCTTGACGCCGTCGCGCAGAGCGACCCTGAATGCTGTCTGCCGCTTCAAGATGAGCTGTTGGACGTCCGTGGGTGGCACCGCCAGCAAGAGCCGGGAATAGTACGTGTTAATGCTGTTTTCGCCAAGATTGAAGGCTGCTTGGACAATCGCGATTGCCCGCGCTCCCCGTTGCGAAGCTTTGTCCAACATCTGCCCCAACACCGTGTTGGTCGCAGTGCTCGTCCGCGTCAGCATGGCGATATAGCTGTCGCCCTCGCGTTTGGCACGGTGTAACGAGTTGACGTACATCTCGCAACGGTCGTCAATGTCGTTTAGGGCGACATACGTAGCCCGTTCCCAGTCGCCCGCATCATTCACCCTGCATTTGCCGTCCACCGCCCCGGCGCCTTGGCACATGAGCTTGAAATAGCCGTCCTGAAGGTCCACGCGATTATGCGTGTCGCCAACGAGCAAGGTCGTACCAGGGCCCGCTAGCAAGGTTGTTGCGCGATCAGAACAACCTGTCAGGACCGTCGCGAGCAGAATGGACGCTAGAATACGCATCACGCACACATCAATGCCAAACCGTTAGGTCATGCTAAACGCAAAGGAGCTGTCTGCACAGATTTGTGTGAAATTCTTGCAACAAATTCTTGCAGTGTCACTGAGGCACCACACGTCTCGTGACTCCCCGTGCATAGAGGCGGTGCCCGCCAACGACTTGTGCTACGGGAAAATCGTACGTCAGCATCCGAATGGCCCTATCACCGGCCCGTGAAAGTTTCGGTTCGGAATTTCTCGACACGGGCCATATCGACTCTTTGTTGGCGCACGGGCACGCCGGAGGCGTGCTTCCAGCTCAGTGGCGAGTTCATGCTTAAGATGATTTTCTCGCAGCTCGGCAGAAGATTTGTGATCGACGCAGCGACACTGGCCAGCTCACCGGAGTTGGCCCACTATGCAATCGTTTTTGATGTGTTCCAAAGGTTTCAGCGGGCGCGCTATGCCCGCCCGACGGCGTGCGGGCATCTCACTCCTTATCTAGTAATCCTGTTCCGTTGCTACTCGAACCTTAATTACGCGCGGTGTCGTCTCGTCGAAAAATCGGCGGGACTTTTTTGTGCGCGGCGGCTTCATCTCGGCGATCGCAATCGAGCAGTATTCGATCAGGTCGTAACCCCGCCCCCAAAGGTCGCGGCCGGTGCCGCGACCTCATGCTTTTGGGTGCGAAAAAATGGCCGGCCTAGATTGCATCGTGAGCCCGAACTCTGCCGGCCATGCGCACCCGAACGTGAGCGCGACTGTCATCAGAGGCATCTAGGACATCGCGCGCACGCGGCAGCCCGTACCCCGCACGACCACGGGCGGGGGACAGTTCGCAACCGTCGCGGCAGAGACGCGCAACCGGGACCAAGAACCTGGAGGGCAAAAGCATGAGGTCGCGGCACCGGCCGCGACCTTTGGGGGCGCATTTACAGGGGATTTTTGAGCTTTACGGGTGGTTTTCTAGAATCTACCGCCAAAACTACCGCCGTACCCGCCTGCAAGGCGTCGGGGGGATCCCCGTCTCGAGCTTGAGGAAGGCATTGATTGTTGCTTCGACCTTAGCCCGAGTCTTCGAATAATGTCGACGAGATTGTTGGATGACCTTTTTGGCGTGTCTGGAGAGGCCGTGGATGGGCAGGTCGTGACTCGGAGGGGGAGGTAGCCCAAAGCGCACCGGAAACGGTTCCAGCGCCTCGCCGTGGTCAAGTAGACGGCACCAAGCCGTACCGACCGATTGCCCCATAAGTTCGGTTTCGTAGAGCGGCTGCATTTCGGTTGCGAGTAATTTTGCATCCTCGACACCGATGCGAAACACGATCATCGAGCCGACGTTGCCGAGTAGAGCTGAGCGGGTCTGATCGTTTAGTTGTTGCAAATACTGGTTGGCGACAGTGAGTCCAAGCCGGTACTTTCTGGCCTCAGCCAGCAAAACGGGAAAGCTGTCGGTGGTGAAGTTTTGAAATTCGTCGATGTACAAGTGAAAGTCGCGGCGTAGATGTTCAGGTGTGTCGGTGCGCGTCATCGCGGCTTGTTCAAATCCCGCGACCAGCAAGGAGCCTAGGATCTGCGCGTCGGCATCGCCGAGCAATCCTTTTGATAAGTCAGCGATGAGGATGCGGCCTTCGTCCATGAAGTGGCGGGGGTGGAACGTCGATCGTGATTGCCCGAGCACGTTGCGCAATGCCGGAGAAGCGAGGAACGAGAGTTTATTTAGTAAAGGTTGATCAAGTTCGCCACCGAGCCGGTCATCGAGACGTGGGTACTCCAGCAGCCAGTAGTGCTTAGTTAGAGGATCAAAGGCGTTGGCAACCACTTTCGCGCGCCAGACCTCGTCGTCGAGCAACCGGATCAGATGCAGCAAAGTCGCGTCGCCCTGGTCGAGGAGAACCGCGAGTGCAAACCGCAACAGACGTTCAACACGGGGCCCCCATGACGTACCAAAGTTGCTGCGAAACATGCCGATCAGGCGAGACACCAAAGCCGGGCGTGCGTCGGGAGGGACATCTTCGAGGAGGTTGAACGAGATGGGATGCTCAAGGTCGGATGGACAGAAATACAACACGTGGTCGATGCGGTGACGCGGGATATATTCGAGGCATTCTTTGGCGAGGTCGCCGTGTGGGTCGATTAAGGCGACGCCGGCGCCATGCGCAACATCATGCGCGAATAAGGTTTTGAGAAGTGTGGATTTACCCACGCCGGAACGGCCGATGAGCGCTACGTGTTGCCGACGGTCGACGGGGTAGAGGTGAACGGGGATCTGGCCAGTGTAGCCTGGCCGCAGTCCAATCGCCACGGGCTGTGGATCAGAATTTGCTACGGGTGCGGGGTGCGCCAACAGTGTGTCGAAGTGTGCAGACATAGGCCAACACCGATGCGCACTCTTGGGTTTGACGGAACCTCAGAGCACCCACGGTGACCGCTGTCAGGCGGCGACGGTGTGGGATGACGGAGCTTGGCCGCATCGTGACAGCGGCTCCGGCGGAACGCGGTGCTGGCCTAGAACGGCAAAAGCCAGTTGTAAGAATTAGTCTAGCATGCACATGTGTTAAAGTGGTCGCAGCGACAGGGAACAACAGGCGGCGCATGAGGTGCTGCTATACGGCGCTAGCTAGCAGATCGAGTGTCGGCATTTGCGTCCCCTCCGGTTCAATGTGTTCGGCTCGATGCATGCAAGTTCGCGCCGCCGTTTTCGGTTCTGGCTGTGGTTCTCACCCATCTAAGTCAACCCTGTTTATCTTTTAGCCTTAACATTTTGTTTAGGCCGCTAGGGCGCGTCGCAGTGGCGCGATTTCTTCTCAATTGTGATGAGGAAACCCCCACGTTGCGATGAGGTCTGCCCCACGGATCGATGAGGAAACCCCCACCCGACGATGAGTAATGTCCCACCGTTCGGTGAGGAAAGCCCCACTGAGGGTTTCCGCTATCCACAGGTCTACGGAGAGGGAAGCGGGATTGGCTCATCGGAGATGTTAGACTGCGTGGATATGGAAATTACTTCGGGACGTGTTGTCGTCGTTGGCGCCGATTGCGACAAGGGCAAGATTGCGATCCGCCGCAACGAGTTGGTACTCGGGCATTTCCGATTGTCGGTGTGGGCGCAACGTTTGTTCTTGATCCTAGTGGCGCACGTAGATGCGGCCACAGACGAGACGACGACGTTCCGTTTTCAGGTGAGCGAGTTGGCGCGCATGGTCGGTATCGACCGCTCCAAACTTTACAGTGACTTGGTTGGTGCCATCTATGAACTTGAACGCACCAAGGTGAACATAGACCGGATAGACGGCAAGCCGGGGTATCTGCAAGTGGGCCTAGTCCAGAACAAGCAGGCGTTTTCTGGAAGTGACGGCAAGGCGCTGCGCGTGGCGGACGGCAGCATTGAATTCTTTTTGCACCGGGAGTTGATGCCCTACATCAAGGAGCTGTCGAGCCGCTTCTCGCAAACAGAATTGGTCTATGCGTTACGGCTGCGGTCGTCGTTCTCGCAGAAGATGTACGATATTTTGAAGGCCAACCGCTGGCGGGGGATGGTCTACGAGGTGGGCATGGATGAACTGAAAGGCATGCTGGCGCTCAAGGATGGCGAGTACGCCAAGTTCGGCGATTTCCGCCGCAATGTGCTCGAGGTGTCAGAAAAAGAAATCAACCAGAAGACGGATGTGCGGTTCAATTGGGAGGCGCAGAAGCACGGCAAGCGAGTGGGCGCAGTGCGTTTTCACTTCTCCGGCAAACCCGGCGCCGAGATTGAATTCCTGCCCGGCACGCAGAACGATGCGCTTCTGCAACGGTTGGTGCGCGCTGGTGTGAAAGCTGAAAAAGCTGCCGACATCATCCGGCTTTACGGATCAACCGATCCGGCACGCATCGCGTGGCACTTGGATGAGGCCTTGCGCAAGTACAAGGCTGGCAAGCTGAAAAGCCCGGCGGGTTGGATACTGAGCGGTATCAAGAAGGACTACCGGCCGCAGCGGTCGTTGTTTGAGGTGCGGGGCGAAGTGCACCGGCCCCATCATCGGAGACAGCAGCTGAGAGAAGAGCGGCACATTGGTGAGGTGGTGTCGCAGCCTCCTCAATAAAATATTGGCAATTTCTCGCTTGCCAGAACCACAAATAATGTTCGACACTAAAACAATTCCGAATACTGAAGAGAGGTGTACGAGTGCGAAATGAAGTTGGGAACGATAATGGAAGCGCAGATGTTTTGTTAGGGCAATTGGGGGCGGTAGTAAGGGTCGACACTCAGCAGTCTTCGAACTGGCAGGGGAGCGAGGATTACATCAGTAAACTGCTTGGGCACGCGGAGGGTGGCACAGACCTCGCTAAGCGTGCCGTAGTCGACGCACTTGCAATATGCGTCAGC
The DNA here is from genome assembly GCA_031429105.1 of Hyphomicrobiaceae bacterium. Taxonomy (GTDB): domain Bacteria; phylum Pseudomonadota; class Alphaproteobacteria; order Rhizobiales; family Hyphomicrobiaceae; genus JAKFWF01. Next base: position 76,232 of record JANOYV010000108.1, read on the forward strand.
CTCAAACATGCAATTTTTGATGTACCACATTTTCTTCATGCGTTGGCTGAGTCGCAGGAAGGACGAGAGGGTTTCGCCAGATTAGCCATTGACGCCGAGAAAGTGCGGCTGAATTGCTGGAATACTTTGAAAGAATCAACGCGGCGCGGGCAGAGCGTCACCACACCGCAACCGTCGCCTGAAATCGGCGAAATTAATAAAGAGGCACAGTTGATCGCGGGCAGGCGAGAAGCCGGAAACCGCAAGGTTCAGCTAGCGGACTTTCTCGAAGCGATTTCAAAAGACCCGTTGCGGCAAAAATTTGCGGCTTATCTACCCAGCAACGAGGACATTCCCACCGTCGAAAGGAGCCGTAAGAGTGTAGCGGCTATAGAAGTCTTGGTGGAGCGTGAGCTGTCTGGCTCACTGGAAAAAATCAACACACTGGTGAAGCAATTCCATGTCGTGAACGCGATCGGAACCTCCATCGGGGTTTTCGAGGTGAGCCCGCCTAACACACCACCGCCCCTGATCAAAGACCGTCTCCGGTTGATCGTTGGAACGCTGGCCGAAGTCGAGGGAGGTATAAAGAAACTTTCTGAGCAAGTGATAAGCGTCGACAAGCACACCAAGAATGTCCGGTCAATTGCTGTAGCGGCTGCGGTCGGCGCAGCGCTAGCTGCAATAGCGTCCAGCGTCGCTGTCGTCTATTTGCTTTACAGCAAGCTATAATGTGTTGGCCACTTACCATTCCAAAAGTAGTGAGTTCGCTCGAAAGACGTGACCAAGATCCCGACAACGCAGCCAATCGGTCAAAAGTGAAGCGTCATAAATTCCCATGGACGAATTAAAAATAGCGTCAACCTCATGATCGAAGGAAGGGATCTGTGACACGTGCACTGACCTCTCTTTTCTCTTTGCAGCTGCTGACACGGCTTCAAATAATGAAGGGGCGTTGCGATCGAGCAGAGAATGAAATGCGTTACGTTGCCGCTCGGTAAATCGGCCTTCGCGTGTGTCAGCGAACGCCAACTGGCTTTCAACATCGCGCAGGGCTTGACTGATAATGCGCGGCTCGGGATGAGGTGTGGGTCTTTCCATATGCATGTTAAATTAGCCTTTAATGCGCCTAGTGTAGCATGAACGCATGGGCCCACTGTTTGTTGCGGCTGTGTGAACAAGCGGATGAACGGCGGATTATCGATTGCTCCGCGTGCAACGAAGCGCTGTCGCATAAATCAGCTGTCGAGTGAAATTAGTGACAGGAAGTTGCAGTTGTAAGTTCGATGATTCTAAGCATGGCGCCTAGTGCACAGTAGTGACCTCGCCGCCAAAATATTCTGAATTTGCGATATTTATTACGGTAGCGCAGAGAGTTGGCGCTTACAAGTTTGCTGTTGAGACGGGAGCTTGAGTGAAGTTTGAACCTTTTGAAATCTATTACATTGCGCTTGGGGCGTTCGTTGGCCTTTGTGCGATGCTCATATTTCTGCCGGGAGAGACGTTGCTACGTACTGTGCGGCGTATTCCGCTCTCTGCTATTATGGTCATCTGCCTGCTTTGGCTTGGCACGTTGCTCGCCTACAGCATCTGGCGCAGTAAGGAGCTGGACGTCTCTGTGTCCGCCCACCGGGTGGTCCCCAACAGCACCAACGTACTCGTCTTGATCTATGGCTGGACGGGTGACCAGGAAACCTGGTCGACAATTGTCCCTCTCCTCAAAAGCGATACGAGATTGGCCGCCTTTGAAATTCAGAGCATCAATTTTGCTTCATCCAATTTTTTTGACAGAAACCGCAATCTTGAAGCCATCGGTCGGCACGTGTTGGGTGTTTTCCGCGGGTCGAACCTAAAAGAGAAACAAATCTCCATCGTCACGCACAGTACGGGCGGGTTGCTGGCGCGACAGGCGATTCTGGAGGCACAGGACAGCGGTAACCCCATCAATGTCAGGCATTTAATCTCACTAGCCGCGCCCCACGGCGGGACTGACGTTGCCCAGCTCGCGACTCACCTCGGGGTCTCTCAACGCCTCCTGTTGGATTTGCTTCCACAATCGCCTTATCTTCGAAAACTCGAGGTGCGTTGGTTGCAACATCGAATGTCGGCAGCTGGACAGTTTATCGCCGAGACTTGTATCGTTGGCTCTGATGATCGTGTAGTTCCGCGTCAAAGCGCCAGCGCCGCGTGCCAACGGTTCCGTTTAATTGACGGATCCGGGCATGCTGACATTCAACGACCGACCAGCATGACAGACCGACGATATGATATCGTTACAGAGACGCTCTTGGACGCACCCCTTTAGAGTGGCATCTACGTGGTTTCGAGCTGCAGCACTTCACTTTTCTGTTGCTTTATCTTGTCGTAACTGGCTTGCGCCTGGCCCGTCAGCTTATAGGTATTGCGACTGCTAACTTTCGTAACCTGCAGAACGCCGCGGTTCGTCAGCGCCTTTGCACGCACGCCAACCTGCTGTGGGCTTTCATCGAGTTCGGGGCTCAGTTCTCGCGCAGTTAGCCATTTCTTGCGGTCGCCAAGCAGCGCCACCAATTCAAATTCCTCTTCAGACAACACTAGTTCTGGCTTGGGGATAACCGGGACAGGGCCGAAATTGAGGTGTGTTGGACGCTCCACCATGATGCCGTCCTGGCAGTGGGGACAGAGCATTTTGTAACTCAAGAGCGTCTCTTTGGCGGCACCCGGTTGCCTCTTGCTGCAGTGTTCACAGACGAACTCGATGCTTTCATTGTAGTAGCCGACGACAGAGGGGCTGAAATTGAAGTCATCGCTCATAAAGAAACGATTGTGTCGTTCGGCCACGCGCGTCCCGTACCAAGGCAAACGATAGACTTGACAAAGCCCATAATTGAACGTGAAAACTGAGAATTTTGCACCAACCGTGTCGGTCACATCCGCATATTTCGTGACAAATGTATTGAATTCCAAGCTGGCCAAAAAGTCCTCAAGTTCGGCCGAAACCCGAAAATGGCTAACCGGTATCTTGCCACCCACAAGCGTACGTATGGTCTGAAAATTTGCAGGTTCACCGCCTCTATACTCGCGGTTCGCTAGTCTTTGCGCGCGCGTCACCAGTCGTTCGAGGAGCTCTTTGTGTGTATTCGTTGTGCCTCGAGGGACTAAGGCCTCGTCGGCGAACCGCTGACCCTTGAAAGCCATGTCAACCCGGTCGTGAAAATTGGCCTCTGCCGCCCGGCGAATAGCAGGTACCGAGATCTTTTCTCCATTAACTAAGTTGTTCTCCAACAGATGAAAAAGGATATGGCCGAGCGTCCGAGGATTTGCAGCGGAGGCAAAATAAAGCGCTTCCCAGATCTTCTGTTCCGCATCGTCTTCAAAGAATGCCGTGGGCGGTAGCTTGCAGTAGTGTTCAGTGTGATTAGTGACTAGGCGCTTTACGAAATCGATGGCCCGACCATCCCTGTCGAAAGAAGTGTTCGCGTTAAAGAGCTTGTGAGGATCAAGATGTACGACTTCAAAACGATTACCGTCGACATTGCCCAGAAAAATCCGGCCTGGATATACCGCTATTTTAAAGCATACGCGATCGTTCGCCAAGTTGTCGAAGGGTTCCAAAATACACTTCGCGAACAGTCTCATGGCTTCTTCTGGCAATTCAGAAAAATCATCGATGATCAGGTATAGTCGCTGTAGTCCTGCAGCATCAAGCGCGGTACGGAGATCGTCAATAAATCGGTCAGCCCGGAACTGTCGCATGGCGACGCCGTCATCGCGGGTCAATTGATGGAATTGGGTCGTTTTGACGTGACCGCGGCGGATGCTACCCCGAACACTTGGTAACGCCGAAACATTCGCATCGATTGCGACGCCAACGGCGCTGACCTGTTCCTCGTCAGCCGTTTGTTCCCCCTCAATGTTCTGGAATCGGCCGATGTCGATCTTGTCAATGTACCGATGAACGTCGTTGAGTCCATGGAAACCTATAGTGGGACCGGCGCTCTTCGAAAAAAGTTGCTTAAAGAAGACAAACCACCCAAGTTTTGGAGCAGCTGGTCGTGGCAGTTCTTTTATGATGTCGTTGACGGCCAGAGCGATGAATGAACGCCACAGACAGAGTTCAAGGGCAAAATTACCGTTGGCCGCGCCTTGTCCTGCACCAACTGCGTCCTGCACGCTTTTAAACTGGGCATGGGAAAAAAGTGATTTAATGTCTAGATAGGCGCTGACGCATTTTCCATCCTCGCGCACATCGATTTGAAAGCGCTGAAAGAGTGTAGACTTGCCTGTGCCTTTGCGGCCAAGTAAAAGAGCATGGCCTGGGCGTTTGAGTGCGTTGAGGCTCGCGTCTCCTGGTCTTGGATCCACGTAGAGTTCTTTCGTCAGATCTTTCGAGGCCGTTTCATCGAGTAATTTTGAGCGTTTGAATTGTTTAAGAGTCTCGATGGCCCTACGCAAACCTAACAACTCTTGGCTCATCAGACGCCCCCGAGCTTACAAATATGATATCCGCTAGTTGGCCAAAATGCCAAAACTGACGCTAACGTAGCGCTATCCAAGAGGCTAGGGGTAACAAAAAAAATTTACATTGGTTCGCATACCGAGCAATGTCGAAGACGCCTTCATGTAGGAGGACGCTGATATCTACCAGTTTAAAGAGAGACCGTCCGTATAGAATAGATGGCTCAAATCTTTTCCTGTTAGCCAATCGTTGAACATGGAAGCATCGCAATTGCGTTTCGTTCCATGGGGAAAGATGACGGGCAGGCGTTCGGCGAGCAGTGGTACACTGAGCAGGCAAATCTGTCGGTGACCGGCTTCGGCTGCTTCTGCGACCAAAGTGAACAAATCGGCAGCGCTTGCATCAAGGTAATGGAACAGGGCTGCGCGTTGTGCCCGAGCGTCGGCAGACATAAGGAGCGGCCAAGCACTTTTCTGTCGCTCAACTGCGCGCAAGGCTTGACCGATGGCCGTGGCAGGCGCCTCTGAGAATTTTTCTCTATTCATAAACATGGTGTTAGATTGCTAATCCTTGAATTATAGCACACTGGGCGATGCCGCAGTTCGACGCATAGACAGCATTAGAATAACCGAGTCGCATGTGGTTAACGGTTCCGCGACGAATTCTATTGTGGGTAAAGTGCCGATCGATGGAATGTGAGAGCCAGGGCGGACAAAAAATTTACTTGGGTCAGAGGCAAATGGCACCGTCTCCGCTGTCTTACGGAGTGGCGCGGTTTGCGATATCGCAGTTGGCGTTGAGCGAGTGCAAAACGTCGACGACGGTCGCCTGTGCATGACCAACAACGCGGCAGAACGTAACGCGCCGTGCGTGGCATCGCTCGCCGCAACTGGACCTTTTGCGGCTCGGATTCGGGTGGCGTGCGGGCCGCCGCCATTTATGCGTTGATCGAGAAATGTCGCGTGCGGACGGTATGTTTTTTGTGGAGCCCGCCAATCAATGCCCTCCAACGGATAGCCGAATTGCGCTGGAGTGATGGTCACCGCGCCGTCCGTCGGCGTCGGCCAGATAAACCGGCAGCGCTTCAGCCGGTTCGAGGCCAATGGCGACAATCGCAAACAGTACAACAATTTCCTCGAACTCGACACCGGTACCATGCCGATTCTGCGCAGGGCGCCGAGCTTGACTCAGAAGCACCGCCAGAGCTCACTGATGGCGAAGATCCTTTCCTACACCCGAATCCCATGCCGATCGGCATGGGATTCGGGATCGCCTAGGGTGGGGCAGTTTTCGGGTTCTGGTGGTGAAGACAACGGCAATATAGGAGAGCATCGCCAGCGGTCTGCGGGATAAAAAAGCAGGCGCGGCAAGCCTTGTCCAGGTCCACACCACATCAGGGCTGGCGCACATGGTGCTGTCGGCAAAACGGTCGATAAATGAACTATCGATCTAGGGCCTGTCGTGAGTTGAGCCAGATCAAAATTCAAATCAGCGTGACCGCCGCAAGGAACGTATTGGCCAATTTGTCGTAGCGCGTTGCGATCGCTCGGTCTTGCTTAATCTTGGAGAAGAAGCGCTCGATGAGATTGCGCTCGCGGTAGAGGGCGAAATCGGTCGCGCGGGGCTGCTCACGATTTGCTTTTGGCGGGATGACCGGTGTGATGCCGCGCGCTTCGAGCGTTTCGACGAGCGCGTCGGAGTCGCAGCCTTTGTCAGCGAGAAAGACCTCGGGCTCGACTTGATCGAGCAAAGGCGCCGCCTGCGTGATGTCGGCGGTCTTACCGGGCGTCAGGGAAAGTGCAACGGGATTGCCGAGCGCATCCGCAACGGCGTGGATCTTGGTCAGTAGTCCGCCGCGTGATCGACCGATGGCTTGGTTCTCGCCGTCTTTTTTTAAGCGCCGGCGCTGACCTGATGGGCACGCACGCTGGTCGAGTCTATTAACATGTACTCCGTGTTCGCATCAATCGTCAATGTCTCAAAAATACTCCTGAATAGGCCACTACACACCACCGCTGATAGCGCCGGTGGACAGCAACTACATTGCCGAAGCGGTCCGGCAAGTCGCGCCAGGAAACGGCCGTGCGATAGCGGAAGATGACGGCATCAACGAACAGGCGATTGGTCGCGGCCGTCACAACGACATGGCCTTCGCGGCCGGGCAAGAAATTTTTGATCCTAGTCCACTGATCGTCGCACAAGGCATGGCGATGCATTCGTCGGCCTCCGAGTTGCCAACGACCCGTGAGTTAGAGAAAAAATGATTTGGGAGTCCCGGAACTGGTGACAGAGACTACGGCCGAGCTAGAATTTTCGTGCGGCGTGGCAGATCAGACTCACGTCAACTGACGACAGGCCCTAGGGATAGGCAAAAAAATAGCGACCCAAGAGGGTCGCCTAAGTCACTGCATTTTGCTTTGCTTATGCCACGATCAGGAACAGGCGAACAAATATATCTACAACGTAGTAGAATGCTTGAGTGACGCAACCATCTCGGGATGCGCAGACACCCATCAACCAGACGAACAACCGGCAGACGGGGTGGCGGCATTGGGGTGCATTTTCTACGATGCAATCAAAGTCCATAGCACTTCTCCTCGATGTGACCAGGTCGGCTGCCGGGCTGCAAACGATGGCAAACCGACCTGGGTGCGGTGCAGATTTGCACTGCACAGTTGGTTATAGAAGGTTTCAGAAAGGAAAGCAAGATTATTCCTATGAGCATCTTTGATTGTTGCTATTGAAATAAATCCAGGGGTGATTTGATCAATTTGAGTTATCCCCAGTCCCTTACTTGTCGGGGGTTGTAAATGTGGGTGCGCAGTGCTATAAAAGTATAACGTGAGACGTTGCGTCGGCGGGCTGCAAACCTTTTAGCTGACGTTTCGTTGTGCGGTGCCGCTCACTCTGTGAGCGGCATTTTTTTATGCGCGCACTATCAAAGCGACTTGCGCTCTCAAGGCTTCAATGATACCCATAAGAAAGATTGGTTGGTCCGAAAAAAGATTGGCTGATCCGAAAAGTGTATTTTTTTTGGGGGGCGAGAAAGATGTCGAAGCGAGGATTGGCCATAGTCAATGAGCCATACGGTGCCATGAGGAAAATTATCATCCCTGAAACAGGTTGGAGCAGTCGACAATTGGTGGAACTCCGTAACCTTGTTGAAAAATCGCAGTCTCAGCTTTCCACCGATTTGGATATCCCGATCAGCGTCATTTCACACAATGAGACATCGAACAAAGTCTTACCAAGCGCCTGGCGCACGATGTTGACATTTTATTGTAAGTTGCATGGCGTTCAGTTGGAGTTTGAAAAAGCGAGCAATGGTCTGTTGGTTAATACGGTCAACATGGACTTTGCCGAGATTACGGGAGATGAAACAATGTCCAAATCGCCGGATGTAATACAGATACAACGTGGAGCGAAAGAGGCTGTTGCGGTGAGCGCTCAGGATGAAGAAACTTCGTTTGATGTCCGATTGGGGGATCAAGGAAAACTTGGGCCGCAATTGTCGCGGTGGGTGCGCGCGCATCACGGCGGCGTAGACCATATCTATGTTGTTGATCACCTCAACGATGGGATAAAATTCGCTGATGCGGATTCAATGAGCGTTCGCGATCAGACATGGTTCGATACAGAGTTGACGAAGTTGAAGCACTATTCGAGCCTGTTCAATGCGCTGAGCAAGGTAGAATTACCTGAAGGCGCCGAGCCTCTGGAAATTGTCCATGCAAAAAGTCCCCAGTTTCACCGCATGATCGCAAGTATAGATGATGCAGCGGAAATTCTACTTGTCGCTGTCTCGGAAATTCGCGGTACTCACTATGTATATTCACACGCGCAGATCGAAAAAGACATGCGGGTCTGGCGGAAAACACTCCGGGACGTTTTTACAATGAAACCTGAAAAGGAGTAGGATCCCAGCGAAGCTACCCGACCTCATTAACACCTGCTCATCTTGCGCTGCAGTCTTGCCTTCAACTTCACCGACATGTGGCGGATCTGAGCTTCGACCTCGGCCTTCACGACATAACTTAGCCTTAGCGATGTGCGGCTCGATGATCATGCGGTCTAGCCGCATCTCATCGAACTTGGCGTCGAGATTCGACTATGCTGACGTATCGGCATGGCGCGGCCAAGTTCTCGCAACAGCCGTTTTCTTGATTTCAGCTTCCAGTTTTTCATTGCCAGCCGTGGCCTTAGTCAATTCGAGCGCGTGGGTGCTGCATACGGTGCCGATTGCGAACCACTCAATGTCAAGCAGATGACCAATCAGCGATCGGGCGTGATGCGAAAAATAGTCGTTGGGCCAGGACGCAGGGTACCGTCGATAAAATCAGGGCTATGGTAACCCATCGCTTGCGTCCAAGCGGCTAGATCTACCCGTCGGGGATATGCGAATGTGTAGGCATAATGTTGGCCGTAACTAGGCGCGATGGCTCAAGAACGACTGTCGGATAATCGAGGTGAGCGCCAAACCTGTTTTGTCCGGCCTGCCCAGCTAGCGAGGTTGCCATTCGTTGACGAGTGGCAGTCCTTTTTGTGAGCGAGAGGAAGGAGCTCAACAGAGCCACGCCGAACACGTCGCACAATATCTGTTTTACACCGACACTCGTTGTGGTCAGTTGGCGCGGCCGCTTTGCCCGTTCGTCGCAGGTCACAGCCAGAGCGGAAGCGTCTGCCAGTTGAGTGGAAATCCCGTCGCATCAAGTGTAACTTTGGGTGCCGCGGGAAAGGTCGTAAGCAGGTCAGCGACGCGTACTGCCCATGTCGAATTTGGATCGATGTGTTTGATGAAGTGCTGAATAACGGCTGCAACAGCGTAGAGACGCTTTTGCGCGAAAGCATCCAAGCGCAGATGGTCAAGATTAGGCATCGTACCCGGTGTTGGCATTTTCGGTGTGCCGACGTTGACGAGGGCTCGGTTCCAGAGCCGCGAGTGGTGGGCGGCGATGTTGCGCAACTGTCCGAGCGCGCGCATCCAGCTTTCGAGCAGGCGCCAGTCGGCAACGCCGAAGCGGGCTGACAACTTCTGTTGGTCGGCAACGGTCAGCAAGCCGACGAAACGGGAGAGTAAGCCAAAATCCCAGAGTTCGATGGCGATCCAGATCGGCAACGGTGTTGAGTATTTGGCTTTGAATGTCTGGACGAATTCTTCGCGGCTGCGAGCGATCATTTCGTCATGTCGCAGCAACCAGTCTTGGTGTGCGGTTTGTTGGGTCGTTGGATTGAGTTTGTTGGCAAAGGTGCGATGCAGAAAACGACTGTTTCTGTGAGCGAGCGGGGCGTGGCGGCCGACGACGAGTGCAACATCCACCCTCAGGGCCGTCTCAATTAGCTCGAGCGCGTCAAGAATGAGGATGCGCAACTTCTTGTCGAAGGCCGCGAGCGCGACCACCTGTTCGATAGTGGTTCCGCGACGGAAGATGTCGAGAACGCCGCCGGGCACGGCCAAATCAATTTGCCAGAATGGGTACCAGTAACCACTAAGACGGTAGTAGCCGTAACGCCGGAGAGCGGCCGCGGCCGAAGCGTGATCGGCGCACAGCATTCCGCGTTGCTCAAGAAGTGCGATTTGCGCGGGAATGGTTAGATAGGGTTTGGTATAGGGGATCGGCATATGCATTTTATGATATCATGCTGGACAAAAGAAAACCGACCCGTACGCGCCAGTGTGGCGAGCAGAGGGGTCGGTGCTATTACCTCCTAATGTATCACAGCCTGTGAAAATGTCCAGGTCCCAGTTGGGGACAACCGCGGCTTGGCGCAGGTGGTGAGAGTGCCAAGATTTACTAGTTCTCTCCCCTGTTCCAGCTACCGAGCAGCGGCGTAAGCATCTTTTGTAATCCGCCGATGAGGACGTTGGTCTCTCGTGAGCGCTCGGTGAGTTCCTTAATCTGGCTGTCTTTAGTTTCGATCTGACTTCGCAGAAAGTCGTTCTCGCGCTCAAGGGATTTCAAATAGCGATCATCCGCTTGAATTGGCACCGGACTCCCCTGTTGCAGGTTGGCAGCACCGTCTGGCTGTCCCGCCGCGGCATGACGCGGCAGGTCGGGGTCTGTGGGTGGCGACTGTCGCGGCATGTCGCTATGAGCGACTGCATCCTTATGTTCAAACAGCGGCGCGACAATGCGCGACATGTCGTGGTTAGTCGGTGTTGGTCGTGCGTCCTGTGTCGCGGCTGTCGTGTTCGACAATGGCTCAAAAGTTGAAACGACGGGTCGCGACAAGTCGCGTCCTGTCGCGATCTGTCGCGCTTGGGCCTCGAGCTGGCGGAGCTGCGTGAGATGCATTTCAACTGAGTGTGGCGTGATCAGATATTTAGCGCCGGTGGCGGTAAGTATTTTTTGCGCCGCGAGATGACCTGCCTCGGCGTAGCGCTGCAAGGTGCGGGGCGTGCGTGGCAGACCAGCATCTTGGTAGAGCTGCACGACATCGTCGATTGTGAGCGTGTACTGATGACTTGGTAAAGTGTCGGAGTCGGTCGCGACAAGTCGCGGCTGGTCGAGGTGGGGTAGCATCGTTCGAGCATAACATGGTTGTCGCAATGTCCTGGGTTGGACGGACAGCTAAGTGTGGACAACAGCCAGTGACGTGGCGTTACCGAACGCGTCATGCGACAACAATGGGCGACTAGCGGCGACAAACATTTGGCTGACGTCGATCCCGGCCGCGAACACCGCGCGCATAAACGATGCACTGCCGGTTTGTAACACGACAGAGCAGAAACAATCTTGCAAAAATTTTCAGCAACACGATACGAAGTTGATCGGGCGCCCTTGAAAAACCGATTTCGCGACCCATCCTCAGGATGCCCATGGGTGCAACCCGGGTGGCATCGCGATGCTCCCTAACAGGAGACATCGTCATGTTGATGCAAAAGAAGCTCGTGTCGAAGAAGGACCTGCGGACGCTCTACGGCATCCCTTATTCGTTTCAACATATCGCGCGGCTGGAGAAGGTCGGCTTGTTCCCCCAAAGGGTTCAACTCGGCCCCAACCGAGTCGCCTGGTTATGCATCGAAGTCGAAGACTGGATCGCCAGCCGAATGGCTCGCAGATCTGCCTGAGCCTGAGCAACGATCGCTCCTTTCAAGGAGCGGGGGCCGGGGCGCCAATCCCGGCCCTTGTTGTTTGTGCGTAATTCACCAACTCCATTGATCAACCTCTGTCGCCGCTGGTCGCAACGTGTCGTGCGCCAAAAGCTCTGGTCGCTATGTTCTGCGATGCCCGCCCGTGCCCTGTGGCAATCTCGCAGGAGCATCTGAACACATTCGTGTGAGCGACGAATTTCCATATTCGGCAGTGTTGATGCATGCGTCTGCGCATTCTGCCATGTTTGAGTTCCGCTGAATTCATCGACTGCTTTTGAGTGTGTGCCCAACTTGTTATCACACCAGCAGAGCCGCGCCGTCGCGTCAGCTCCAAGTGAACAAGTCCCTCGAAACAAAAGGCCGCGCAATGCGTAATGATTTCGAAGACGAGGACCTACAAGCGCTGCGTGAGCGCTTTCGCGAGCGGGTCGCATCCGTATTGATATCAGACACGCCGCAGTCTGGTGTGGCGGCACCGCCGACGGTGCAATTGAATGTCCGCATTTCAAGCACCACAAAAGCGACGCTGGCCCAATACGCCGAACGCGAGGGTGTGTCGCTCGCTGTGGGGATAGCGCGTGCCGTCGCGGCGCTTGTCGCGGCTGATCGGAGACTATGAGATGACGCCGGTCGTACGCTCGGTTGGGGTATTGATGGCTACGGGCTTCATGGCGTTGTCACTGCTGATCAATTGGCGCTATGGGGTCAGGCTCGGAAGGGACGGAATTGATCAATGGATTTTCTCGTTTGCAAGCCTGCTCGCGGACGTGGCGAAGGCGGTGACGCCGTTCTTGATTGTACTGGCCTTGGCGCGCCGCCAATGGCTGTCGGGATTAGTCGGTGCAGCGTTCTGGATGATTTGCACGTGTTACTCTTTGTTGTGCGTCGCAGGGTTTATGGAAGCCAATCACGCGGTGGTATCCGGCGGCTTGGCTAGTCAGCAAGAAACCGAGGGTCATTTGCGGTCTGACCTTCGGCGTAAGCAGAACGAGCGAGAGGCGCTCGGCAGCCTGAGTGCGTCAACCGTTGTGGCTGCGAAGATCTTGCAATCGCAGCAGAACCGCCGGTGGTCTGGGTCACAGCACTGCGGCCTGCCGCGTGACGCGACGGACAGAACATTCTGCGCTGGCCTTGCTGCGCTGGACGTCGAGCGTGTCCAGGCAAGTGAGGCCGAGCGCTTGGACCGTGAAGCCGTCTTGCTGCGCCAGCAGATCGCGGCCCTGTCGGGCACGACACAGCTCGACCATGGCGATCCGCGTGTGGCATTTATCAGCCGGTTTGTGAGCTGGCATAGAACGTCCATCGAAGCGTTTCTGGCCGTGTTACTATTGGCTCTGTTGGAAATCGGCTCGGGGCTTGGGCTTTATATGGCCTTGGGACACGGAACGTTGCGACCCGCCAAAGCCAGCATAGGCGTATCCCTTGACGACGCGACAAAGCACGACAGGCGGGCAACTACCCCAGCTGCCACAACAGCGACCGTACCGGTACGACAAGTCGCGACAGGTCGCGACGCGACAATTGTTAAAACGAGCGGCAAGGCGGACGACGCGCCAAGATCCGGAAGGGCGGGGGCAGTCGAGACTCCAGCCGTCATGGGGGATGTGGCAAAGTTCGCCCGCGCCTGTTTGCGGCCATCACCGGGTAACGCTATGACGATGGCGGCGCTATATGTGCCCTATAACGCATGGTGCCACCACAGTCAGTGCGGGATGTTGGAGCTGGAGACCTTTACAGCGGGGATGATCGCGCTTGCTGAGGCGGTGCCCTTCAAGAAGGCGCACCGCGCCGACGGCGGTCTGCTGTTGGATTTAGACATCGTCACATGATGACCGTGCTGTCCATCATCGTACCCTTTATTGAGCGTGCGGATGGAGAAAAATGAGCCGTCGCATTGTAAGATGTCTAACGCCATGCTGACGATGGAAGCGAATGCCGCCGTATCCTATGTCCACCGCAAGCCCGTGGGTTTGCAGTCTTGGACAATTTCCAATAGCCGCGTTTCCCAGAGCTCCAGTGCGCGAAGTCGGTCGCCCATAAAGTCGAAGGCCGAGTAGACCGTGTTGGCCAGTTGTTGCAGATCACCCGTATGATGCAACGTGCGACTGCGCAATTCAGTGGGTACACCCATGGCGGCCATCTGATCGTTGATGAGGCCACGAAAATCGTGGAAACGCACGGGAGGGTCCGGCCATTTCCACGCGCGCCGTAAGGTGGTGATTGCTTTCGACGTGGTCCAGCGCGTAGTGGCGCCAGCAAATAGATGGGTGGCGTCGTCTGCCTGGGCCAGTGCCGCGTCGATCACCGCGCGCGCCAAGGGAGCCAGGGGGACGGCGTCGTCACGCTTGGGCTTGTTACCCTCGCGCGTGGCCGGGATGAAGAGGCAAGGAATCGATTGGTCGAGACGAATGTCGCGACACTCGATGCCGGAAACTTCGCTGATGCGCCGGCCGGTGAGAATGGCTAGTTGCAGAACGCGGACTTGCGCTGGCGTCATAACGTTTGGCGCTTCCGTCCAGAGTTGGCGGAGCTCGGCGTTGGACGGTGGGCGCGATTGTTTGCCGTCAGGATGTTTGATGGGGACGGGGTTCTCGATGCCGCGACAGGGGTTGCGCTCAAGCCATTCCTGGTCAACGGCCCACTCGCACATACTCGACAGCAACTTGAGCACCTTAGTCGATTGGATGCCGCGGAAATTGCGCGCCGCGTCCGTTGTCTTGTCGCGCACTTTATCAACAGTCGCTTGCACACGTTTCCGATCGAGCCGAGTTAAGGCTGTTGTGCCCACGTGCGGCTCGATGTGCAGCTTGAACAGGTTCTCGTAGCCACGTTTGGTATTGGGAGCGAGGGTACGAGTCCGGCGTTTGCCATTGTGCAGCAGCCAGGTGTTGAAGCAGTCCGTGACGGTGCGTTCGCCTAGTCTTGCCTCCGGGCGGGTATCGTGGGGGTCGACGCCGTTGACCTGTAGGTTATTCAACAACGCCTTGGCCTTGCCGGCGACATCCACAAATTCGGTACTTCGTGCATCGTCGGAAATGGTGAACCAGCGTTGGTTAGCCATGGGTTTTGGCCTGTACCGGATGCGCCAAGCGGCTTTGCCGCCGCCGCGCACGTCGAGATAGAGGCGCTCGTGACGGTCGATGCTGTAAACGGCGGCAGGGCCAGCGATTGCCGTGGCGATGGCGCGGACGTTGGCGGTGAGTTTTGGCATGGTTGGTGAGTTTCTGGGTTGGTCTGGGGGTTGAAAGTTTTGCGGGTCTGGGGGCTCAGCACGACCCACTCCAATGGTGAAAAACAACTTAAGCTATTGATTTATAGTCAAATATCATAAAATTGAGACATGAAAATGACCACACGCGCCAAAAATCTCGCTGGTGTCTCACAACGACAGTTATTTGAGGTGTTGGTATGTTTACAGACGTTTTAAGGATCGATCATTAAAACGTTCAATATCACATTATTAAGCTGCTCGTAGCGACACACTGAGAATCACAGATTTTCGCTTGTCGAATTCTACGAATCTGGGGGTCAGAGGTTCGAATCCTTTCGGGCGCGCCAATAAAATCTGTGTCCGACCCGGAGACATGGGTAACAATTTGTACCTAAGACATAGGTTACAACCTTGAGCCGGATGGCCGAGACGCCGATCATTTGGTTGGGGCGGCTCGGTTCACGAGAGCCCGGCGCGCCGGAATGGACGGCGGACTCGCACATCCTTGGGGGCCCAGACCTCCAGCAAAGAGTAGGCATCGAACAAGCCGTGCGTTCCGATGAAGGCGGCAGCATAGATTTGCCTGCCGTGCAGGTGCCGCAACAAGAATCCAAAGCGCCGACACACGGCGTCAGCGATCTCGCGGCGGCTGACATTGGTAGCGTCGCAAGTTACCTTGCCGATCAACTTGTCGAACTGTTCGCGCCAACACCGCCCGATGTGCGTGAAGCACAAGCCAAGGCCGAGGCTAAAGCGAAAGCCGGCCGCGAGGCCGAACGGCCCGCCCACGAAGACATAGCCGCCGCCGACGAACGCATCATCGAGTCCGCCGTCCGTGCCGTCGAAGACGAGCGTGCTCAACAGGGCGAGGCCTGGTGGAAGGAGCGCGACAAGGGCAAAGGGTTCGAAAGGGACCAGTAACGGGACCGCTGGACAGGCCGAGCCAGCAGCCCCTCGAAACCCGCATGGCCGCCGATCATCGCAATACTGGAATCAACCCCGTTCGCGTTGCCCGCCGTGCCGTCGCATCGATCCACGCAGCGGAACTGCAGAAGCTGGCCGCCACGCAATGTGCCGCACGACGGCAAACAGTTGGCGCGGTCGATGCAATGCTCCGCGATCGGCATGCAAGCAACATTGGGCTGGTTATTGCCAGGTTTTCCAGTCGACGTGTAGCGTCGTCATTGATACGCGATTCTGGAGCGCGGGCCGCCACCGCTCAGCAACTTGCGGCAGAAGAAGAAAGCGAACTTGCCCGTCTCGCACGATCAAGGTCTTGTCGCGATTTCAGAGTTCTTCGGGTTGCCGATGGCAGACCATGACGCGGCCCGGACCTAGCGCACGCAGCGGCGGGGCGACGCGATCGCAAGTGTCGGTGATTCGACGGGGGCAGCGGTCTTCGAAAGCACATCCTGCCGCCGGCCGTCTCGGATTGATCGGTTCACCCGAGCCACGTGCACGACTATGCGATTGCTCGAGCCAGCCTGGCTTCAATTCCGGCACCGAGGCCAGCAGGAGTTGCGTGTAGGGGTGATGATGCGGGGCCAGGATCGCATTCGCCGGCAACAATTCGGCGACACGACCAGCATAGAGGACAAGGATATCGTCGCAGATCGCACGCACGGTCTTGACGTCGTGGCTGATGAACATGGTGGTCAGGCCGATGTCACGTCGCAACTCGACAATCAGATCGAGAATCGCGGCCGCGACGACGGTATCGAGGGCTGAGGTGACTTCGTCGCACAACAGCACGTCGGGCTTAGCGGCGAGCGCCCGGGCAAGATTGACGCGTTGCTTCTGGCCGCCGGAGAGATCGCCGGGCCGTCGCGTGCCGACCGACGACGGCAGATGTGTGAGATCAAGTAGTTCTCGGACACGCTTATTGCGCGCCTCGCCCGTAAGCCCGAAGTAAAATGTCAGCGGCCGACCGATGATATCCTCGATCGAAACGCGTGGGTTGAGCGCGGTGTCGGCCATCTGGAAGACGATCTGAATGCGCCGCAGCTGATCCTTGCTGCGCTGTGCGATCGTGGCCGGCAGGATCTCACCCGCAAGCTTGACCGAACCGCGCGCCAACGGCGACAGGCCGGCAATGACGCGGGCAAGCGTGGATTTGCCGCTGCCGGATTCCCCGATGACGCCGAGCGAGCGCCCTGGCGCTATGGCAAGATCGATATCGCGCAAGACAGGGATATGCGGCATGCCTGTGGAATCGAGACCGCCATAGCCAGCGATGAGGCCTGAGACTGTCAGAACTGGCGCTTCAATTGATTGCGCTGCACCAGTCAAGCGAAGTGCGGGCTCGGCCGCAGCGAGTAGGCTACGGCTATAGTCGTCGACGGGGGCGTGAATCAGTGCGGCCGTCGTGGCCGTTTCGCGCACTTCGCCGCCGCGCAGGACCGTGATGCTGTCGGCAATTTGAGCGATCACGGCAAGGTCGTGCGTCACGTAGATGCCAGTGGTGTTGCGATCGCGGATTGCCGCCTTGAAAGATTTGAGCACGTCGATCTGCGTCGTCACATCGAGAGCTGTGGTCGGTTCGTCAAAGATGACGACTTCGGGGTCGGTTATCAGCGCCATGGCAGCCATCAGTCGCTGCAGCTGGCCGCCGGACACTTGATGCGGATAGCGCATGCCGATCGTCTCGGGGTTTGGAATGGCTAGCGACTTGAACACCGCGATCGCCTTGACCTTGGCATCCGCTTTGCTAGCGATGCCGTGGATAAGTGCGCTTTCGATGACTTGAGCCATGATCGTGCGCGAAGGGTTGAATGCCGCCGCTGCACTCTGAGCAATGTAGGCGACGCGCCGACCGCGTAGTTTCCTCAAGGCTGGCGCGTCAAGGGCCGTTACCTCGGTGTCGCCGATCCGGACGCGGCCACCAGAAATGCGGCAGCCAAAACGCGTGTAACCCATGACGGCGAGCGCAATGGTGGTTTTGCCGGAGCCAGATTCACCGATCAAGCCCATGACCTGGCCGCGCGCCACGGCGAAGCTTACGCCCTTGACGAGTTCGACGTCCGACCCGTTCGCTTGGCGCGCGGTGACATGCAAGTCGGTGACTTCGATCAGCGCGCTCACATCAGTGCCCTCTCTCTTGTGGGCCGAAAATGGAGTCTATGGTCAGGTTGACCGAAATGGTCAGGCTGGCGATTGCCAAAGCTGGCATGATGACCGCCGGTGCGCCGTAGGCGAGGCCGCTGATGTTTTCACGTACCAATGCGCCCCAATCTGCGGCAGGCGGCTGCACGCCGAGACCGAGGAACGAGAGGCTCGACAACAGCAACACGACATAGATGAAGCGCAATCCAAAATCCGACAGGACGGGCCCGAGAATGTTCGGCAGAACTTCGTGCAGCATCACATAGCCCAGGTTCTCACCACGCGCTCGCGCCACGGTGACGAAGTCGAGTGCGGCCACATTCACGGCTACTGATCTGACGATGCGATAGCAGCCCGGCAGGTAAATGACCGCGAGCGTCGCGACCAGCACGGGGATAGAGGAGCCGAAGGCTGCGACGACCACGAGACCGAACAGCTTCGATGGAATGGAGATGAGCGCATCGAGGAAGCGGCTCAGCGCCATGTCGAGGGGGCCACCTGCGGCGGAAGCAGCTAAGCCGAGAAGCAAACCACTGCCGACGGACAGCATAGTTGCGATCATGGCGATGCCGGCGGTGTATCGCGCGCCAGTTAGGATGCGCGAGAGCATGTCGCGACCGAGATAATCGATGCCCAATGGATGCTTGCGGCTCATGCCATCGAACACGTCGGCGTCCTGGATGGCGTTCGCATCGTAAGGGGCAATCAACGGGCCGACGAACACCATCGCGAACCAGAACAGGATGAGCGTCGGCGGGACCAAGCGGAGTATCGTTCTGATCATCGCTCTCATTGCACCCTCAGCCGGGGATTGGCGACGATTGCTGCGATATCGGCGCAGGTCACGAGGATGAGATAGGCACCGCAGAACAGCATGGCGCATGCCTGTACCAGTGGCAGATCGCGCGTGGCGACGCCGTCGACCATGAGCTTGGCAATCCCAGGATAGTTGAAAATCGTCTCGACGATGATTACGCCGCCGAGCAGGAACGACAGCGAAAACGCTATGGCATTAGCGATCGGGCCGATGGTATTCGGCAGCGCGTGATGGAGGATAATGCGCGAGGGGCTGGCACCCTTCAGCACCGCCGTCTCAACATAAGACGACGACAGCGCGTCGATCAAGGCCGCGCGTGTCATGCGCGCCATCTGAGCGATGACCACGCAGCTCAATGTAAGTACCGGCAGTGCGAATACGCGGGCAAAATCCAAGGCGCTGTTGATCCGGCCAAATTGCGACAGCGCCGGCAGCCATTTGAGATGGACGGCAAAAAGTAGAACCGCAGCCGACGCGACCAGAAATTCAGGCACGGACACGATCAGGATCGTGCCGGCGCCGATGGTCCGGTCGAGCAGCGAACCCCGCGTCACGGCGGCCGCGATACCGAGCAGCAACGCGATCGGCACCGCGATTGCGGCCGTCACGCCCGCAAGCAACAGGGAATTGCCGAGGCGAGACCCGATCAGCGACGCGACCGGCATGCCGTTGACGAGTGACTTTCCGAGATTGCCGGTCAGGAGGTTGCCGAGCCACGTCCCGTATCGCTGCAGCAATGGCACATCGAGACCGAGGGCAGTACGCAGGCCCGCAACGGCCTCCGGCGTCGCGCTCTGGCCGAGTAACTCCTGCGCGACATCTCCCGGCAACAGGGTCGTGATCACGAACACACACGTGGCCACAAACCATAAGGTCGCAATGGCGGCGAGAAAGCGCTGGAACAGAAGGCGGCCGATCAATCTGTTCATCTGCCACCCCCGGCATCGCAGCTGCACCCACCCGGCTTACGCGTCGAGCCAGACGTGTTCGCCGAACGCGTAACCCATCATCGACCCCGTTCCCATGGGTTTGAGGCCCTTGAGCTTGTCGGTGTGCGCGTCCAAGCCACTGATGAACGTGGGAATGCCGATCCCCGAACCTTCGTGGATCATCAGCTGCATGTCGCGGTACATCTGCTTGCGCTTGCCGTCATCGGTCTCGGCGCGGGCCGCAATCAGGTGTTGATCGAACTTCTCGTTCTTCCAGGCGGACTCGTTCCAAGCGGCGGTCGAAGCAAAGAACAGGCTGAACAGGATGTCCGCCGTCGGTCGAGGATTGATGTTGCCGTAGCCAACCGGCACCTTCATCCAGAAGTTGGACCAGTAGCCGTCGGCGGGCACCTGCTTGAGATCGATCTTCATGCCGATCCCCTGGGCCGCCTGCTGCAACAGCAGACCCATTTCGACTGAGCCTGTAGCCGCCGGCGAGGTGACGACCTGTAGCGGCGACGACAACGCGCCGGCCTTCGTGAGCAGCGACTTGGCCAGGTCCGGATCGAACTTACGCTGGGGCAGATCTGCGGCGAAGTAGCGGTTGAGTGGTGGCACCGGCTGGTCGTTGGCGACTTCTGCATAGCCCTGAAACACGTTGCGCTTGATGAGGTCGCGATTCATCAGGTGCTTCATGCCGAGGACGAAGTCGGCGTTATTGCCGGGGGCACTGTCGCCACGCATGACGAGATCTGTGTAGTTGCCAGATTTGGTTTCAAAAATTTCGAAGCCCTTGGTGGCGAGGATCTGCTTGGCCAACGCAGGGTTCACGTTGCCGACCATGTGCACATCACCGGCCAACAGCGCATTGACGCGGGCGCCGACATCCGGAATGCCGAAGTATTCGATCTCGTCCACGTAGGGGCCGGCGTTCTGTTTCCAGTAGTTCTCGTTGCGCACGGCGATGGAGCGCACGCCGGGTGTGAATTCCTTGCACTTGAACGCGCCGGTGCCGATGCCCTTGGTGAAGTCCGTGGTGCCGGCAGGTACGATCAGGAAGTGATAGGTGCCGAGCACGACCGGAAAGTCGGCATTGGGACCAGACAACGTGATTTTGACTTCGTGCGTGCCGGTGGCGACGATCTCCTTCATGAGATCGGCGAGTGCCTTCGCCTTCGACCCGGTCGCCGGATCGTGGTGGCGCTTCAGCGTGAAGACGACGTCTTCGGCATTGAGTTCCTTGCCGTTGTGGAACTGTACGCCTTTGCGCAATTTGATGGTCCAGACCGTTGCCTTGTCGTTCTCGATCGTTTCAGCCAACGCAAGTTTCGGATTCATGTTCGGGTCGAGTTCGGTCAGTCCGTTGTAGAACATGCTGCAGCGGCAATAGTCGGTCGAGTAGGACTGCTTGGCGGGATCGAGGGTATCGGCAGTCGACGTGCCGAAGCCAGCGACGCGGAGTTTTCCGCCTTTCCTGGGTGCCTGCGCGTGCGCCGTCGTGGCGGCACCGATCAACGAGCCACCAAGCCCCGCGCCGATGCCGAGCGCGCTCAACAGCCCGAGCATCTCGCGACGGCTCGCCTTCTGACCGACCGCCGACAGCAAACGGGCGCGGTCGCCGGTCGGCAGGAATTTGAGTGCATCGATCTTGTGATTTGTCATTGCATTTCTCCCTTTTTCGCGACAGCTACTGCGACTCGTTGTTGGCCAACGTTTACGTTTTTGCTTAGTTCGATTGAGCGAGTGCACGATCAACCATGCCGAACAGCGGCAAAAACACAGTCTACGGCTCAAGCTGGAACGGCACTTGCGTACTACTCCCCGTATGTAAGGCGCGGCGGCCTCCTCATTTTGAAGAGCCACGCTACTGCAGCTCAAATTATCTATTCTATTTCCGCAGAGTTGCTGAAATTTGATGCGCGGACAGCAGGAACTACTGAAGAGAGCTCCTCAATTGACATTTCACTCCACGATGTCCGAGAGACGTGGTTCAGGGGAGCAGGTCCTTTACCCTGTACTACGCGCCCACGGCCGGAAGGAACCGGGAAATCCGGGCTAAGGGAGGCTGCAAAGCGGGTTCGCGTCTTCGGGGCCAAGGCTATGTCGGCCAACACTTTCTCGATCAGGGCTGACCCGGCGCGCCAAGTCCCGAATTGCCCATGACGTAAGTGAGCCCGTCTCCGCCGCCGGCTCGGGGGTTAGCACTTGCGTGCAGCCGGCGAGGCCGCCCCAGCAATTTTCGACCTCGACCGTAGCAAGTGCGGGAACATGCCGACCATCTTCGCCAACCGCTTGCGCACACCCTCATCTACGCACGTCTGAGACCTCTCAGAACGCGTTGACGGTGCGCTCGGTTCTACAGTGAGATGTCATCGGTCTTTTTTGCAACATTTGCCTGTCGTTCTGGCCATAAACCGCAGGATGTTCTGTCCATATCTAGATTCTGCAGGATGCATCTGAGTATGGCGTATTAGGATGCACCGAAACTCGGAGTCCGCTCATGCCCGCGCCGCTCATGCACATCGAATCCACTCCATCCCTACCTCGTGAGGCGGACGTCGTCGTCATCGGCGGCGGTGTGGTGGGTACCTTCACGGCATATTATCTCGCGCGCAGAGGCGTCAGCGTCGCACTGCTCGAAAAAGGGCGCATTGCCGCCGAGCAGTCCAGTCGGAACTGGGGATGGTGCCGGCAGCAGAACCGTGATGCGCGCGAGTTGCCAATGGCGACGAAGAGCCTCGATCTCTGGGAGAAAGTGGCGCTAGAAACCGGAGAGGACACGGGATTTCGCCGCTGCGGACTTCTGTATCTTTCTCAGGATGAGAATGAGCTCGCAGGTTGGGCCAAGTGGCGTGACTTTGCGAGGACAGTCGGTGTCACGACTCACATGCTCAATACGGAAGAAGCTAACGAAAGGGGGAAAGCAACGGGACGCAAATGGAAAGGCGGCGTTTTCTCGCCGACTGACGGAACTGCCGACCCTTCGAGAGCGGTGCCTGTTGTCGCGCGCGGCATTATGATGGCCGGCGGGTCCGTGCATCAGCATTGCGCGGCCCGCGGGCTAGAACTGAGTGCCGGGCGCGTAGCAGGTGTTGTAACGGAGACGGGCACCATCCGAACGAAGACTGTGGTAATGGCGGGAGGTGCATGGGCTTCCGCCTTCTGCAATCAGCTTGGCATTCGCTTCCCGCAGGCTTCCGTACGCGCGTCCATCCTTGCTGTAGCACCGGGTGCCAATGGACTTCCCGACGCCTTGCACACAGCAGGTCTATCGCTCACACGACGCGGCAACGGCGGACACACTCTAGCCATCAGTGGCAGAGCGCGTGTCGATCCAACCCCGCAGCAGCTCAGATTCGGTCTTGAATTTCTGCCAATGTTCGCGCGGCGCTGGCGCAGTCTCGCACCCGGAGCACTTGAAGGCTGGCGTCAAGGTCATGAGACCCTGGGGAAATGGGCACTCGATGAGGTGACGCCGATGGAAAGAAATCGGATCCTCGATCCTAAACCCGACATGGCGCAAATCCACCTGACGTATCGACGAGCCTGCGAGTTGCTGCCCGAACTGAACCGCGTCGCCATCGACAATGTCTGGGCGGGTTACACCGACAGCACACCAGACGGTATTCCCGCGATAGGGGAAGTGGAGGGCATCCCCGGCTTCATTCTCGCTGCCGGATTCAGCGGTCACGGCTTCGGCATCGGCCCCGGTGCCGGGCACATGATAGCCGATATCATCACCGGCCACGAGCCGATCGTAGATCCGCGCCCGTACCGGCCAGAACGGCTAAAAACGCCTGCATGGGGCAAAGTTGCCGAATTCTAAGAACATCCGCTTTAGCCGGACCAAGCCCTATGCATAACATTGCAAAGCGATGCGGGACGAGATCGCAGTGGAGATGGCCCGGGAGTTTTCCGATGTCACATGGGACAACATGTCGGTTGATGCTATGACAATTCGCATTTCCCGAATGCCCGAAGGATCGGCGTGGGGGAGACCGCGACGGCCATCGGGGCGCTGCCTCGATGTGCGCGGACCGCGACGCAGCAAGTGACTGATGCAGGTTGCCGAGCAATTCTTGGCATGAACGTCTAGCGGTGCGTCCGATGAAACTCGACAAGATCGACATAAAAATTCTTTCCGAACTACAAAAGAACGGAAGGGTCTCCAACGTCGAACTTGCAGACTTGGTCCATCTTTCAGCGAGCCCGTGCCTTATGCGAGTCAAGAAGCTCCAGGCAGAAGGTTACATCATCGGTTATCGCGCCGAGATCGATATTTCCAAGCTTGGACAGACCCTGACGGTTTTCACTGAGGTCACTCTCAAAAGCCATCGCCAGACGGATTTTGCCCGCTTTCTAACGGCTGTCGGAAAGATCGATTCCGTCGTCGAGTGCCATCTCGTTTCCGGAGGCTACGACTATCTCCTGAAGTTTATCACAGCGGGTATCACCGAGTACCAAACGATCATGGAACGGCTGATCGAAATGAACATAGGCATCGATAAGTATTTCAGCTTTGTGATTCTGAAGTCGCCTATCGTAAAGGCTCATCTGCCCCTCGATGCAATATTCAATAAGGAGTGAGACAGAGTTCCACCTGCGTCCTTAGAGTGACTGGCAAATGTAGATCAGACCGGAAGCGGCCCAATTGACCCCGCCGGATCGGCTGAATGACATTCCGGCGGCGCTCAAAAGACCTATCCCTTCAACGTCGCACGCACATCCCTGTCCTCGAGGGTCTGGTCAAGCGTCATACGCGTGCGTTCGATGATGGCGTCAATATCGGCATCCGTACAGCAAAGTGGCGGCGCAAAGCCTATCGCCCCTTGTGCGAATGCGCGGATGATGAGGCCGTTGTTCCATGCACGATCGAAGATCCGGCGTGCGGCGTCCGCCTCTTGCGGGAGAGGGATCTTGCGCTTCTTATCGGTGACGAGCTCGATCGCAGCAAGCATGCCGCGGCCTCGAACGTCGCCGACCAGCGGATGGTCGGCAAGCGAGTGAAGACCCGCCATTAGGCGCTCTCCTGCCCTCCGACCGTTCGCGAGTAAGCCGTCCTCATAAAGGCGCAGGCATTCGAGCCCGACCGCTGCACTGACGGGATGCGCGGAATATGTGTAGCCGTGGCCCACCGCGGACTTCCCCGCACCATCGGCGATGGTGTTGTAGACATGATCGGACATGAGGACCGCGCCAAGCGGCACGTAGCCCGACGTCAGACCTTTGGCCGTGGTCATGAGATCCGGCACAACGTCGTCGTCTTCGCAGGCAAAGAGCGGGCCGGTGCGGCCGAAGGCGGTGATGACTTCGTCTGCGACGAAGAGGACATCGTGTTCCTTGCAGACGTCGCGCATGGCTTTGAGCCAACCTGCTGGCGGTACGAGCACGCCACCAGATCCCTGAATTGGCTCGACATAGAAAGCCGCAACCCGATCTTCGCCCAGTGCCATAATCTTGGCTCGCAGGGCTGCGACCGACGCCTCGATAATTGCCAGTGGATTGGAGCCGACGGGATTGCGATAGGCATAGTGGGACGGGATCTTGTGCTGCCACTCGTAGGGCACGCCGAAACCGGTATGAAAGGCCGGGATCGCGGTTAGGCCGGAGCCAGCAGTCGAAGAGCCATGGTAGCCGTAGTCGACTGAGATGAACTGGTCCTTCTTCGGCGTACCCTTGGCATGGTGGTAGTAGCGGATGAAACGGATCGTGCTATCGATTGCGTCAGAGCCGCCCAGCGTGAAGAAGACATGGTTCAGATCGCCGGGTGCCAATTCGGCCAACTTCGCGGCCAGACGGATGGCGGGTTCGGAGCCGAGACCAAAATAGCCGGTCGCGTAGGGAAGCTCGCGCATTTGCCGTGCAGCAGCCTCCGCGATGCTGTCCTGCCCGTACCCGACGTTGACACACCACAATCCGGCAAAGCCGTCGAGAAGCGTGTGTCCGCTGGCATCGGTCACCGTTGCGCCCTTGGCGGATTTCAGCACCCGCACGCCCATCGCCTCGTGGCTCCGATAGGATGCCACCGGATGAACCAAGTGTGCGCGATCGAGTTCGATTAACGAGTTGCTCAGCATGTCGTTCTCCAAATCAGCCCACAGCCTGAGTTACAAGCGCGTAGGTCCGATAACCAGCGGATTTGTAGTCATTGTGCTTGCTCCCGGAGCGTCGCATCGCAGTACCCTCATCAACCTGATTGAGCCCGCGGCCTAAGAACCATTCGGCGAGATTCGTCGACGTATCCGTGTCGATGCGGACAAACTCACCCTGGTGATGTGCAAGCAAGAAGTCGATCAGGTCCTTCGCTTCGGCGTCATCCCTCGCCACTACCGGACCAATCACGAAGCCGCGGCCGAATACACGAACAGCGGCAAAAGCCTGTTCTTCTCCCTTCTCTAACCTGACAGCAAACCTGGCGTCTCGATGCAGCCGCTGCATGAGCGCCGAACGATCATAGCCCTTTGCTGCACGATCGAGATTCATAATCCGGGCAAAATCACCGACCTCGCTCCAGGCTACTGAGTTCGGTGATTTAACCGGCAAGGCATGACCCTGATGCTGCGCGATTTTACCGATGGCGACGAAACCCAACTTTTCGTAAAGCGGCAGGCCTTCCGTCGTCGCCACGAGATAGCATGTGCGTTTTCCAGCTTGGGCAAGAGCTTCTTCCATCAGCCTCCGCCCGAGTCCACGACCGCGCATCGCCGCATCGACGATGACCATGTTGATCGTGGCAACGTCACCCCCAAAGGGTGTCATCATGGTGGTCGCCACCAATCGTTCGCCGTCGAGCACAGCGATCCCGTTACTGATCGACAGCACCAGTTCCCAGTCATTGCGTCGGTGCGGCCATTTGACATTGCGTGACAGTTCGACAGCAGCGTCCAGATGCTCCGGCGTCATCGCTTCGAATCTGATCTGTTTCGTGTCCATGTGGCACGGTAAGCTGCTGAGGACAGAAGTTTCTCCCGACGCGCAGCGGCAGGCAACGCGATCTCACCGTCCTTTGCTGCCACACCGCATCTTATGCGCATGCCGGGTCGACGCGTGAGGCCGGCCGCACCTCCTATGCGGGCCAAACCCATACGCAACTCCGTGCCAAAGTTTTGATGAGATACAAAACAATCTGCTTCACACCGCACCACATGCGGACGTTCCTCTGCTCGGCCGCGGTCTATGATCCCTCCGGCACCGACAGGCTGTGCGCGAGGATAAGAAGGACGGACGCCATGACCAAGTTTAGGCCGAAATACATCACTTTCGACTGCTACGGCACGCTCACCAATTTCGACATGGCGGGCGCGGCACGGCGCGTGTACCGCTCGCAGCTTTCTACCGCCGCGATGGCGAAGTTCATCAAGGACTTTGCCGGCTTTCGCCTCGACGAAATTCTTGGCACCTGGAAACCCTATGCTGAAGTGGTGCAAAATTCGGTCGAGCGCTCCTGCAAGCGCAATGGGATGCAATTTCGCCCGGAGGACGCGCAGCGCATCTACGAGGAAGTCCCGACATGGGGGTGCCACCCGGATGTGCCTGCAGGCCTAGCCAAGGTCGCAAAGGAGATTCCCTTGGTGATCCTGTCAAATGCCATGAAAAGCCAAATCATGTCTAACGTGGAAAAGCTCGGCGCTCCTTTCCACACGGTCATTACCGCTGAGGAGACGGGCGCATACAAACCGCAGATGAAAGGCTTCGAGTACATGCTCGACAAGCTCGGCTGCGGTCCTGACGATATCACTCACGTCTCCTCCTCGTTCCGCTACGACTTGATGACCGCCTACGATCTCGGCATCAAGAGCAAGATATGGGTCAATCGTGGCCACGAACCCGCCAACCCCTTTTACGAATACACCGAAATCAAGGATATCGGCGGGCTTGCCGCAGCCCTCGGGCTGGAGCCAACAAGGTAAGTCAAGTCTGTCGGCTACAGCTCGCAAGAAAGGGGCTGCTCGACCGCCCCTTTCGGCATGGCTCGATGCTGTTACGATTGCCGGCAATGCCTCTGCCGACCGATTAACTCAGCCCGCCGATGTGCAAGGCTTTTGTTTCCAGATATTCTTCGATCCCCAGCTGCGATCCTTCGCGGCCCAAACCCGACTGCTTTATACCCCCGAACGGCGCGACCTCGGTTGATATCAGGCCCGTGTTCAGGCCGACCATGCCGAACTCCAGCGCTTCGGCGACGCGCCATGACCGCGCGAGGTTCGTGGTGTAGAAATAGGCGGCAAGGCCAAAGGGGGTAGCGTTGGCGATAGCGATCGCTTCCTCCTCCGTTTCGAAGCGGAATAGCGGCGCCACCGGCCCGAACGTTTCTTCCGAAGCCAGCAGCATGTCGGTCGTGACTTCACCGAGTATGATTGGGCGGGCATATTGTAGGCCGTCAGGAACGGATTCCGCCTGCGCTATGATAATTGCCCCTTTCGCCTTTGCATCCGCGATGTGGCGATCGATCTTTTCTATGGCAGCGTTGTTGATCATCGGGCCGATGACAACGCCTTCATCCGTGCCAGGCCCCACCTTCATCGTAGCTACCCGTCCCGCGAGCTTTGCCGCAAACTGATTGTACACCCCAGACTGGACAAGAATGCGGTTGGCACAAACGCAGGTCTGGCCGCCATTGCGAAACTTGGAGTTTACGGCCCCTTCGAGCGCGAGATCGAGATCCGCGTCGTCAAACACGATGAAGGGTGCGTTGCCGCCCAGTTCGAGGCTGAGCCTCTTGATGCTGTCGGCAGCTCCCTTCATGAGCAGTGCGCCAACGCGGGTCGAACCGGTAAACGAGATCTTGCGGACCGCTTCGTTGGCCATCAGTTCCTTGCCGATCTCGGACGGCATGCCGGTCACGATGTTGAGCACACCTGCCGGAATGCCGGCCCGCTCCGCCAGAACGCCGAGCGCAAGAGCAGAATAAGGCGTGAACTCCGATGGCTTGATGACAACAGTGCATCCGGCCGCGAGCGCAGGCGCCACCTTTCGTGTGATCATGGCATTGGGGAAGTTCCACGGTGTGATAATGGCACTGACACCAACGGGCTCTTTCAGCACCAGGATGCGGCGATCGGCGGTCGGCGATGGGATCGTCGAGCCACTAATCCTGCGGGCTTCCTCTGCGAACCACTTGATGAAGGACGCCCCGTAGCGGATTTCCGCGATCGCCTCGGCGATTGGTTTGCCCTGTTCAAGCGTCAGCAGAAGCGCAAGATCCTGTTCGTGCTGCTGCACAAGAGCATGCCAGCGCTCCAGAAGCGCCGCACGTTCGGCGTGGGTTGTCTTCTTCCAGCCTTTGGCGGCTTCGGCCGCAGCGTCGATGGCGGCCCTCGTCTCGTCAGCGCCCATATCGGGAACGGAGCCAAGAACTTTTAGGCTAGCGGGATCTATTACGTCGACCGTCGCCTTCGTTTTGGCGCCGCACCAGACACCGCCGATCAACCCCTCCTCGCGGAACAGCAGCGCATCGTTGAGTCTGCATATCTTCGTAATTTCGTTCATGATGATTCCTGTATCGTAACCGTTTTCACACCCGTCTGGCTTCCACAATTGTTCGCGGCTGGTCGGCACGAGATCATTTAGAATGCAAGTACCACGGACCATCAGGCAGAAAACGATAGCCGAGGGTGCGCAGCATTATCCGTCGAGGATAGGCCGCTCGAAGGCATTGGACCGTGTCGATCCGCCCCAGGACAGCGGAGGATTTCAAGGTGTCGGTGAGCACATGCGTGAACTACTCACCGTCTGTCAGTCGTACACGCAGACGTAGATCTTGCGGACGGTTTCGATCGTCCGCCAGACGCCGACAAACCCAGGTTTCATCACGAAGCTGTCCCCGGCGCGATAGGTCTTCGTCTCGCCGCCTTTTTCCTCGATTTCGATCAAGCCCGAAATGATGTGGCAGAATTCGTAGGTGGTTCCCTTGATCGAATGGGTCACACCAGGTGTCGCTTCCCAGACTCCCGTCTGCACCTTCTCACCCTTCGAGGTATCCTGCGCCCAAGTTTTGAAGGCCGGTTCACCGGAAATTAGCCGTTCCGGCACGGGTAACGCCTCTTTTGGCGTGAATTTTGGTTTTGCGTCGATGCTGATC
This sequence comes from Hyphomicrobiaceae bacterium, assembly GCA_031429105.1. Taxonomy (GTDB): domain Bacteria; phylum Pseudomonadota; class Alphaproteobacteria; order Rhizobiales; family Hyphomicrobiaceae; genus JAKFWF01. The sequence goes on from JANOYV010000108.1 coordinate 105,882, forward strand.
AGAAGTGACATGTAAGTCTCCCAACTAGTAGCCGAGTACAGGATTGACGAGGCCGATGAGCTTTTTTCGGTCGCGGTAGCTGCGAAGATTTTCAACAACCGATTGCGCCGCCGTCAGTGGTTGCGTTACGGACGCGATGTGCGGCGTCAACATCACCCCGTTTCCCGCGCGGGCCTATCGTCACGAACACATCGGAACGGTCACCCTCGGGTCCAGCAAGGATCGTTACGTCAGCTCCTGCCGCGCGGCAGTAATCGCGTATCCAACTGGTGATCGCACTGTTAGGCGTGCCCACGACGGTAGGAAAAGCGATCAAGCTCGCAAGGAGTTCTTCCACATGCATGCGTGACACTCGGCTCGTGCATCGCTCGGTGTGTGTCAGCGTAGTCGGAGTCAGAAGTTTTCCGTGCCGAATAGCGGCACACTTTGGTTGAAGATTTCAAAGCCAAGTCTCGAACCAGCGGAAACTGCTGGCTTTCGTATGAGACGCTGCAGTAAATGAGGTCGGTCCGTGAGTTCAGATTGACCGCTGCCTGAGAAAGCATCGCGAGAACGGATGAGTTGACATGCGAAGAACGGTGCGACGTGTGCAGTCCTTCAAATTGGTGGCGCAGGACATTGCTGACGTCGGCGTAAATCGGCTTCACGCGCTTTCGGTTGCCGTCGGCTGGCCGCATCGAGCCAAGGATTGGGATCTGATCCGTCGCGCTGGCCAGGGCATTGTCGCAGTCGATGAAATCGGACGCGTTTTCGGGAGCGCAATGTGGTTCCCCCAGGGAGAGGATTTTGCCACCATCGGCCTGGTGATTACATCGCCGCGAGCCCAGGCGGGAGGGACTGGGCGATGGCTTATGGACCAGGTTCTCGAGCGGTGCGGTAATCGCAAAGTAGCCCTAAATGCAACTCACGCTGCCTACAAGCTTTATGTCTCTCTCGGCTTCATGGCGGAGGCCATCGTCTACCAGCGCGAAGGACAAGTCGGGTCGACACTTCCGGCAACGCCCGTTGTAAATGGGGAATTGGTTGCGCTGACGAGCAACAGGATCGATGAGGTTGTGGCTTTGGACACCAAGGCCTTCGGCAAAAAACGTGAGAAGCTGCTTGCGTTGTTGGGAGAAAATGCCTCCATCTGCACGCTGCGTCGCGGTGGCGAAATTGTCGGTTATTCAATGTGCCGGGAATTCGGGCGCGGCCACGTGGTTGGGCCGATCATCGCGAATAACGATCACGATGCGATAAATCTTGCCGCTGTACATCTGAAAGAGTTGTCAGGCCGGTTCGCCCGCGTCGATTCACGCGAGAGAGACGGTGCGTTTGCGGATTTTCTACAGCAGTGCAACCTCGGCCAAATTGACACCGTTACCACGATGTCCAAAGGCGGCCGGTTTCTGCACCGGGAAGAAAACGAACCTTGGGTTTTTGGATTGGCTGGCCACGCCTTGAGCTGAGTGCACGGCGTGTCACTGCAGTCGCTTCCTCGCTACCGATCTCGCGAAACGGCGCAAGGAGGAAAGCTGATCCCCAGCGGGTCATCACAATCTTATTCCGTCCAATGCTGTCGGCGCGATCAGACCGACGATATAGGGCGAACGCTTGGTTACGGCGACGTAGCGGTTTCAACGGTAAAATCCGAGAACGGCCTTGGTCTCGAGATATTCTTCCATTCCTTCGAGACCGTATTCCCGGCCGTTGCCGGAGCTCTTGTAGCCGCCAAAAGGTGCATTCGGGTCCCAGTCGGGATAGTTGAGATGGACTTGACCCGATTGGATCCGCCCTGCGACTGCACGCACCGCGTCCATATTCATCCCCTGCACATGGGCGCCGAGGCCATAAATCGTATCGTTAGCAATTTCGATTGCCTCGTCGACTGTATCGTAAGGCATGATCGAAAGTACCGGACCGAAGATTTCCTCTTGTGCAATCCTCATGTCGCGACGGACGACTGAGAAAATTGTTGGCCGGGCATAGAGGCCAATCTGAAGATCCTTCGGGCGTCCCGACCCACCAGCGATAAGCTTCGCGCCTTCCTCTAGGCCGACACCGATCATGGTTTGGATGCGCTCGAACTGCGGCCGGTTAGCGATCGGACCGTGGGTCGTGCGTTCCGCAAGCGGATCGCCGACGATCAGTCCGGAAGCGGCGGCCGCGGCCAAGACCTCCACCTCAGCCATTTGCGAGCGGGACACAAGCATGCGCGTCGGCGCGCTGCAGGATTGGCCGAGATTACGGAAGGCGGCACCGACGCCAAGCTGAACGGCCCTGCTCAGCTCGGCATCCGGAAGTATGATGTTCGGTGATTTGCCGCCAAGTTCCTGGGCCACGCGCTTGACTGTAACTGCCGCCGCCTGCGCGACAAGAACCCCCGCCCGGGTCGACCCAGTGATCGAGATCATGTCGACTTGCGGATGCGACGCCAGTGCCGCACCAACGACCGGACCGGTCCCGTTGACAAGGTTGAACACGCCGGGCGGACAACCCGCATCGTCCATCACTTTCGCGAACAGCAAGGCACTCAGAGGAGACAATTCACTCGGCTTCAGCACCACCGTGCACCCTGCGGCGAGCGCTGGACCGACCTTGGCGGTGATCTGGTAGAGCGGCCAGTTCCAGGGCGTGATCAGGCCGCAGACGCCGATCGCTTCGCGCATGATGGCTGTGCGACCGCGCGAAGCGATGAAGGGATAGGCCGCAAGATTGTCTCGGGCGACGCGAATGTGTTCGGCGGCCAGCGGCACCTGGGCGCGGCGTGCGTAGGTAATGGCGGCTCCCATCTCGGCTGTGATTGCCTGCGCGAACATCTCCAGCCGTTCAAGAATCAAACTGTGGACGCGATCAAGCAGCGCTGCACGCTCCGCAACCGGCTTACCAGCCCAGTCGGCGAAGGCTCGTCTGGCGGCGGTGACAGCGAGGTCTACATCTTCGCCCCTGCCGAGCCCGACTTCGGCGATCGGCTGTTCGGTCGCCGGGTTGATGACGATCGCCGTGGCCGTTCCTGTCGGCTGCCGCCATGCTCCGTCGATGTAGAATCTGCCGAGGAGGCCGGCTTCGATAAGGTGTCGAACGGTCGACGTCATTGGAACCGATCCTTGATCCGGTAGTAAGCGCCGACCAGCGGTAAAAACCATGGTGGGCCAAAATGGCCCGGAATGGCGGGCCAGCCGAAATCTTTCCAGGGATTGAGGTCGGTACGCCCATCCATGACGTCCGCCATGAGTGACCCCATCAGGGTCGACATCTGGGTGCCATGGCCGCTGTACCCCATTGAATAGTAGATGCCGTTGCGCTCGCCAGCGCGTGGAAGACGGTCGCGCGTCATGTCCACTGTGCCGCCCCAGCAATAGTCGACGCGAACGGTGCGAAGCTCGGGAAAGACGTCGTGCAGCGCAGCCAGCAAGAGCGCGCCGCTCTTCTCGTCCGAAGTCGGATTGGAGACGGCGAAGCGCGCTCGTCCGCCGAAGAGCAGCCGGTTGTCAGGTGTGGTTCGGAAGTAGTTGACCAAATTCTTCGTATCGACCGCCATTCTGCGGCGTGGCAGAAGTCGATCGAGCGTCGCGATCGGCAAGGGCTCGGTGACAATCAGGAAAGATCCGACCGGAACGATCCTGCGTCGAATCCAACTCAGCGGCCCCGTTTGCGAGATGCCGCTTGCTAGCAAAACCTGCGATGCCCGAAGTCGGCCCTTCGGTGTCTCGATGTCGTGCCCTCCGCCGACGGTGGGTCGTAGGCCCGTCATCGGCGTATGCTCGTGGATGGCGACGCCGCGCCGCGCAGCCGCTTCCGCAAGGCCGCGGACGAAGCGCCCGACATGCATGCCGGCGCTCTTGGCGTAAACCAGCCCGCCGTAATAGCGCTCAGACCCCACCTCACTGGCGAGATCGGCACGGCTCACCATCGCGGTATCGGGATCGACAGTGGCGGCCAGCAATTCCTGGCTACGCGCCAGCTTGTCGTAGTGCTCGGGCTTGGCCGCAAGCTTGATTTTACCAGTGCGCGCGAAGCTGCAGTCGATCTTCTCTTCTGTCACCAGACGTTCCACCGTATCGACGCCGGCGTCGAAGGCCCGATAGAGTCGGTCGGCGACGTCCTTACCAAGCTTGGCCGAGAGCGCGCCGTAATCCTGGGCAAACCCGTTATTGCACATGCCGCCGTTCCGACCAGACGCCGCATGGCCGATCGTCTCGGCTTCGAGGAGCACGACGCGCGCACCCTTCTTAGCGAGAGCCAGAGCGGCCGAGCAACCGGTGAGCCCGCCGCCGATCACCGCAACGTCGCAGGTGCCCTGCACCGGTCCTTCGGCGGCGCCCCTGAATGGTTCCGACGTGTCCAGCCAATAGGATGTAAGTTTCATGTTGGCTCCGAATTTTGCCTGACTAAATGCCCACCCATATCGGAGCGGCGCGACTCTGTTTTGGGCCTACCAGCCTTCGCGCCATACCCGGCGTTCTGCTTGTCCGTGTCGTAAGCCTCTGAGCACGCCATCTCGATCTCTGCTAGCTGAAGGACTGGTTGGCGAGCGCGAACATGCGCGCCGGCCCTGCCGACGGGCTTTGCGTCCCGAGGATCATGGTGGTGGCGTCACCGACCGGCTTCAGACCGATGTCTTCAAGCCACGCACCGAGCTGCGAGGTGGCAGAGGTATCAACCCGGACGAAAGCACTCCCGAGACGCGCAATCGCGGCCTCGATCAAGGTGCGCGCATCGGCCGGACTTTCCGCGACGACAGGATCGATGACACCGCGGTTGCCTCCCGGCGCAAATTCGAAAACTCCACCGCGGACCTTGCATTTCGTTGCACTGCCGTTGTCCTCGTTGCGGCACAAGATGCCACCCTGGATGACGCGTTCCGCTGGCGACCGGCATACGCACAGTTCGCCAAGTCGACCGAGTTTGACATTGATCAGCAGGTGGTTTGGCACTAGTTCCTCGGGAGTTCGACAACGTCCCATTCTACGTTCGAACCTTCTGACATCGATGCCGAATCCGATCCCGAAAACGGTAGTGAATGCGCGTTTGGCAGTCCCCCGCGGCGCAATCTGCCTACACGGAAGAAAGCTCAACGGTTGTCTGTCTTGTGGCAGTGGCAATTCTCGATTTCGACTGTAGGCAGTCGATCACTGAACACGCCGCATCTGGCGGTCGGCTCTGCTCTGCTCGCAACGGGCGGCACCGGAATCAATTTTATTGGGACCTGATGATGTCAATGAGTGCGTCGGCCATCTCGCAACAGTTGGCCTTACTGACCATGTCACGCGTTCAGATGGCAGAGCATCATCGCGCCCGACCAAGTCTGGGGCCTTCTCCCTGGTCAGCGGCATGAAGGCTCTCATGATGCCTTCAAGCTTTAGTCCTGTCGACCGTCATGGCCGAAGCAATCGCCGATCAGACGCAAAGTGGACCTCCCCCGATTCAGTGGAGAGCTATTCGTTCTTCCTTTTGGTCGTCCTGGAACGTCGCTTCGAACGTCGCTGGACTGACGTAGCCGAGGCTCGAATGCGCAGCACACGCCGTTTCGATAGAAACCTCAGCCCTCTTTGCATCGATCAACGCAAAACTCACATGGCTTGTTGCCTCCGCGGCAAGTCGCGACGGCAAAGACTTGTCTCCTTGGCAAAGAAGGCGGTCGCTTTTTTTAGAAGATCCCTTTAGGCCCGAAGTAACTCGTTTTCGCGCCGCAGGCGCGCAAGCTCTTAATGCACATCATCATGTGGACCGGCCATCAAGGCCGCTCGATCCTGTTGCAGTTTCCATTTGCCCAGTGACGACACACCGACACCCAGATCATCGGCCACCGCTTTGATCGTCCGACCGCTGGACTTCAAAATCCGAACTGCTTCCTGCCGGAACGCAGCGTCGATCACCCGCACCTTCTCTATCTTGTCATTACCCATTGCTGCTCCTCTGATTCGTTGAATCTATCAGAAAAGCCTTCCACTTTTTCCGGGGAAGTCCAGTTGCAAGGCGATGCACCAAGCGTCCCTGTGAGAACCCCACCATGAAAGCTCCCGGCTATCGGGAATGAACTCGACCCCGATGATCGCAGTTTCGCGAACTGCGACGAGCTGGCCTATGTGCGAGATCTGCGCGATGGGCAGGACTGGCGACATGAACGACAACAATGACGGAGTGGCCGCGCAGCACCGTCGTGTACATAACCGAGCGTCGATTCGGCAGCTTTCACGCGCCCGAGCGTCTCGACGTCGCTCAATTGCCGTTTAAGACGCGTTCAGTGAGCAGCCGCGCCGTTCGCAGCAGGCGCCCATCATCGTAACGCGAGCCGACGAGTTGGACGCCGATCGGTAGACCATCAAATTCCAGCAGCGGAACCGTGACGACCGGCAAACCGAGGAGTGTCCAAAGAGCGCTGACATCGGGATCGCCCGTCGCTGCGAGGTCTTTCGGCGCCGGTCCTGGGGCCGCCGCCGTCAAGATCGTACCATGATCGGAAAAGAGTAGATCGAGTGCCATGCGCAAGTCGTCGACGGATTTGGACGCATGTTCATATTCCGCGTTAGTAATGCGTCGGCCGGCCTCGATATAGGCCGCGAGGCGTGGCGAGATCTTGTCGGGGTAACGCTCAAGAAGCGGATTGAAATGTTGCGTTCGCTCGAAACTCTGCACCGTGCGTGCGGCGGCGTTGCCGGTTTCAACGACCAGATCGATGTCGACCGGCACGATGTCGGCGCCGAGTGTCTCCGCGAGTTCGCCAAAGGCCTCTTGCAGCATCGGATCGGCGCTGTTCCAAGCCGCCCCCGTGACCATCGCGAAGCGCGGCGACAACGGCCAGTCCATCATTGCCGTTGCAGTAAGCGGAGGGCGCAATTTCGCCGCGCTTGCGGGATCGGCTGAATCATAGGCCTGAGCGACGTCGCAGACCAACGCGAGATCCTCGATCGAGCGCGCCAGTATGCCGACGGTGTCGAGGGAATGCGCGTGCGTCAGCATGCCGGTTCGTGGAATAATACCGAAGCTCGGCTTGAAGCCGTAGACGCCGCAGTACGATGCTGCGTTGACCACCGTGTCTGCCGTCTGTGTGCCGAGCGCGGTCGGCACCATCATATCCGCTACGGCAGCCGCCGACCCCGCCGATGAGCTTCCGGGCGTGTGCTCAAGATTAACCGGGTTGCGCGTGACGCTCGGCGTCGCTGTCGCGAGTTCAGTGGTGATCGTTTTACCCAGGATGATGGCGCCAGCAGCTTTGAGCGCTGCAACGCAGGCCGCGTCGTTCACAGGTTGCCGTCCCTTGAACGCGGGCGAGCCATACTCCGTCGGGTGTTCGCACGTATCGATGATGTCGATGATGCCGATCGGCACGCCGTGCAGCGGTCCGAGTCCGCGCCCAGAGCGGCGCCATGTGTCGGCTACCCGTGCACGCGCCAGGGCGCTTTCGGGATCGACGTGTGCCCAAGCTTTGACATCGCCGTCACGTGCGGCAATCCGCGCGAGGCATGCGGCCACTAAGTCCTCCGAGGAAACTTGCCCGGATGCGATGAGCTTGGCCGCAGTCGCAGCCGTCAGCCGTTGCAGGGGTTCCAAGCCCATCGCCCCCACTCAGCTCTTGCCGTAAAGGAAGTTCGGCAACCAGAGCGTGAGGCCCGGCCAGATATACATCAGCACCATGCAGAGGATGACGATCAGCATATAGGGCATCATGCCAGCAAAAATCTGGTTGATGGTGACGTGTTTTGGCGCGACCCCCTTCAAGTAGAAGGCACTCATGGCAACCGGCGGCGACAGGAACGCCGCCTGCAAGTTCACGAATACCAGCGTGCCCCACAGGATCGGATCGATGTCGAAGTGCTTCAGCAACGGCAAGAAGATCGGCACGAAAATTACAATGATCTCGGTCCACTCCAGTGGCCATCCGAGCACGAAGATGATGGCTTGCGACACGATCATGAACTGCAGCGGCGTCAGGTTCATCGACAGCACCCACTGCTCGATCAGCGCCTGACCTCCGAGAAGGGCGAATACGGCGGAGAAGATCGCCGAGCCGACAAACAGCCAACACACCATCGACGTTGTCTTGGCGGTAAGAAACACCGCTTCCTTAGTCCGCTGCCAGCTGAGTGTGCGCGCATGCAGTGCGAGCAAGAATGCGCCCGCAGCACCGACTGCAGCCGATTCCGTTGCTGTCGTGATGCCGAACAGAATGACGACGAGAACGACGACCGTTAGCAGGCCGAGCGGCATGATCGATGTGGTCAGCAGTTTCACGATCACAAGTTTGTCTGCATTCATGCGCTTATAGTAGACGACCATGATCGTCGCCATGATAGCGGCGATGATGAAAAACCACATCACGAAGCCGTCCGGCGGCCCAACCGGAGCGGTCGCGACGACCGGGGCCGCTCCGAGTGGCTGCAGACCGCCATCGTCGATTTTGTCGACTGCTTGTTGATGGATGATCACATACCACCAGGTCAGCAGGAACGAGCCCGCCACGAACGACAGCGGCACCAGCGAATAGAGGAAGTTCGAAACGATGGCACCGTAGCCCATCGGCTTGTCGTTGATCGCAATGGCGCGCGCCTTCGCGGGCGAGAAGAACGACTTCAGCAAGCCGACGAAGACGTTGTTGCCGTAAGCTTCCTGGAACGTACGCATCCAATCAGGAACCGGCACCTTCTGCTGCTCTGGTGGCAATGGGGGCGCGATCTTCGGATTAATCAGCGCCCAGCCGACGATATAGATCAGATACAGCAGTGCCAGAAAGAATCCTGGAAACATCGCGGCGGCGTACAGCTTGACCACCGATTGTCCGGCGACGGCCGCGTAGACGATAATCATCACCGACGGTGGGATCAGAATGCCGAGCGTGCCGCCGGCGGTAATGACACCAGCAGCGAGCCTGACGTCATAGCCGGCCTTCAGCATCGGATTGAAAGCGATCACGCCCATCAGCACGACGACTGCGCCGACGAGGCCAGAGGCGATGCCCCAGAACGTACACACGATCAGCGACGCAACGGCGAGCGAGGCCGGCACTTTGCGGAACGCCAACTGGATCGAGTAGAACATTTTATCGACGAGTGCCCCGCGCTCCATCACGTAGCCCATCAGCACGAACAATGGAATCGAGATCAGCACGTCGTTTGTCATAGCACCGTAGGTTCGCTGGACCATCAGGTCGAACACGAGATTGTCGGAGAACGCCTGGCCGCTTTTGAAATAGGCTATGAAGCCGAACATGATGCCAAGGCCCATCAGCGTGAATGCCGTTGGAAAACCAAGCATGATCGCGGCGACGATCAGGCACAGCATCAACATGCCGAGATATTGATTGGCCATGACGCTCATTCCCCCCGGCCGCGTTGACGCGCGGCTTCGTCGATTTTGGCGGCGTTGGCTATGGCTGAGTCGCGCGTGGCCGCGTCGACATGTTCACTTGCAGACAACTGCTGTTCGATGACGTCCGCTTCGGCGACATCCTTCAGGCGCGACGGCCATTCGCCGGTCTTTAGGCACAACACACAGCGGATCACCTCGGCAAGCCCTTGTAGGATCACCAGGGCGCCTGCGATCGGGATGATGGACTTAAAATGATAGACGGGCGGTCCATCGGACGTGACGTTCGAGTGTTCGTTGATGCGCCAGCTGATGGCCGCAAAATCGTAACCCGCATAACAGAGCGCCGCGATCCCCGGGAAAAAGAACAGGAAGTAGAGCACCAGATCGAGGCTCGCTTGCGTCCGCGGTTTCATTGAGGAATACAGGAAGTCGCCGCGAACGTGCCCGTTCTGGGCGAGCGCGTAGGCCCCGCACAGCATGAACAATGTGCCATAAAACATGTTCGAGGCGTCGAAGATCCAGGCGGTCGGCTTGTTCAGAATGTAGCGCTTGAAGACCTCGCCGCAGACCAGCAGCATCAGCCCAACGATGAGCCAAGCGGCCCCCTTGCCGATAAATGTGTTGAATCGATCTATGGCATGGATCAAGCGGACTGCGCTGCTGTCCTCACGCGTCACTTCTGTCGCCATAAGATCGTTCCCCAACTTGCAGATTTAGTAGACCGGCCCGCCGTAGCGAATGCAACCCGAGTCCATAAAAAAGTCGACCGCTCGCGATACCACAGCGTGCGCCGCGCGGCTGGTCACAATCCGTACTTTCAATGCTCGTCCGGCGAGCGCGTGCCGGGTCTGAGTTTTTCGCCATCCAATGAAGGTCGAACAACAAAAACAGCCAAACTCTTGGAGACCGCGATAGAGCGAGACCGACAAATTCACCAAAGCAAGGACGCGACCGGAGTGCCCCGGTCGCGCTTCGCCGAGGCGGATCAACCCTTCTTGATGCCGTTGGCGCCAAAGTAGTGGTCGTAGGCCATCTTGCGGCTGACGACGGTGTCTTGTTCCCACTGTGTCGCACGCTTGGCGAAAGCTACCTGACTGGCAACGATTTCTTTGAACAGCGGATTCTCAGCGCTCTTCTTGGCCTCGACCTGATCATAGACTTCGAGTTGCTTCTTGAGGATCGCATCCGGCGTCTTGAAGAAGCGCACCTTATCCTTGTTTTGAAGTTCGATGTAGTCGGCCGAATAGCGGTCGACAGCCTTCCAGCTCATGTCAGACGAAGCAGCTTCCGTCGCATTCTCGATGATCGCCCTCATCTTGGCTGGCAACGCATTGTACTTGTCTTTGTTGAACATGATCTCGAACTGTTCGGCGTTCTGGTGAAAGCTCTGCAGCATGCAGACCTTGGACACGTCTGCGAAGCCGAGCAGACGGTCTGACGTGGCGTTGTTAAACTCGGCAGCGTCGAGCAAACCACGGTCCATGGCGGAGACAATTTCACCACCTGGAAGCGCGTTAACAGCCATGCCGAGCGCCGTAAACACGTCGATCGAGATACCCACCGTGCGATATTTGATGCCAGCCAAGTCTTCGAGCTTGGCCATTGGCTTCTTGAACCAGCCGAGTGGCTGCGTCGGCATCGGGCCATAGGGGAAGGAAACGACGTTGGCGCCGATCGACGCGTAAAGCTTCTCAAGCAGTTGCTTGCCGCCGCCGTACTTGTGCCAGGCGAGCAGCATGTTGGCGTCCATGGCGTAGCCCGGCCCCGAGCCCCACAGTGCGAGCGCGTTCTGCTTGCCATAGTGATAGACAAGCACACCATGACCGCCATCGAGCGTGCCCTTTGACACGGCGTCGAGCAACTGGAATGCGGGCACGACGGCACCGGCTGGCAGCACCTCGATTTTCAGATCACCCCCGGTCATATCGTTGACCTTTTTGGCGAAATCGTTGGCGTATTCGTGGAAGATGTCTTTGGCTGGCCAGGTCGACTGCCAGCGCATCGAGATGGCACCTTGAGCCTTAACGACAGTTGGCGCGGCAACGGCTGCCGCAGCCGCGATAGCGGAGCCGCGCAGGAATTTTCGACGGGACGACGGAGTATTTGCAATGGTCATTCTAACCTCCCTGATGCTAGCGCGGCATTTTTCGTCCACCGTGCATTTGCGCCGCTGGCATACAATATATGCGGAGTAGATACAAGGGTTCTGCGGGTTAAGACCAGGGCTATCGCACTTCGACTCGTTTGAACTGGGCCAGCAGTTCGAGCAGGTAGCCGTCGTTCCAGCCGGCGCGCTTGAGTTTGCCGCGCATCGAGCCTTTCGAGGGCTCCAGCTTGGCGACGTTGAGGGCGAGGTGAC
>JANOYV010000109.1:0-48634 GCA_031429105.1 Hyphomicrobiaceae bacterium
GTCAAGTAAGCGGGCCACGAACCGTAAGCGCTCTTCCATCACCGAACTCTCTTTCCACGGCATCTCCACCTCCCGCAAAATCGCGAAAAGTGTTACCTATGTGTCCGGTACGTTCTGTCACCTATGTCTCGGGTCGCTCAAAAAATAGACGTGTCTTACAGTAACGATTGTGGCCAATCGGTTGCGGCGCGATGGCGTTGCCATTGGGCTGGTCGGACGACGGACCGGTCGGCAGGTCAGGCGCGGCGCGCCGGTGCTTCCAGATTTGCCGCTGCCATCCGGCCGAGAATCTCGATGGTCACGGCTTTGAGGGCCTTGCCCGAGTCGCCCGGATATTTTGCCTGATAAGATCGGTCCTGAATCTGGAAACGAGCGGCATCCTGCAGTGCTGCCATTCGCGGGATCGTGGCATCGAAGCAAAGGTTGTCGGCGTTGCCAGCGAGCCAACGATGATACTCGTCGTCGGTCGGCGAGTGTGCGTCCTTCATATTGACCAGCACGCCAAGGCTCTGCGCAAAGCCCATCTCAGGGTTCAAGGCCTTGAAGCGGCGGAAGACTTCCAGTCCGCAGGTCGACACGTAATCGGCCTTGGTCGGCGATATGTGGAAGTCGGCCTCGCGCAGCCACGTTTCGGTCAACACCGACAGGCCTGGTGGGCAATCGAGCAGAATGACGTCGAACACCGAACGCACACTGCCAAGTAAACCCGCGATGGCTGCACGTAGCCGACCGTGCAAGCTCTCCTTTGAGACTTCACGCTCGAACAGCGTCAGCTGCATGTCGCTTGGGATTAGGAACACCGAGCGCGCATCGTCAATGTCGGAGACGCCGCGCACAACAAAACGCGGCCATTCGGCAGGCGTGTTGTTCAGAACCGATGAAATCAAGAAATCGACGAGCGTAAGCCCTTCCGACTGAAGTTTGTGCAAGTTGCCGGGCGTCATCAGCATCGAGCTGACGCTGGCCTGCGCATCTGAATCGATCACCAGGACGTTCTTGCCGTGGAAGGTTGCCATCGTTTCGGCAATCGCAAGTACGACGGTGGATTTGCCGACACCACCTTTGGTGTTCATGACGGCGATCGTATTGCGCATGTTGTCTACAAAGTCCTAGCGCTATGGCACTGCAACCTGGATTTACATTGAGCATAACTCACGCGGAATTAAGGCACGACGGTGTGCGCACTAAGTCCTGTCGCAGAGTTTGCCACTGACACTTGCGCAGGTCATGCACGACAGTTCATGAAAAGAAAAGGGGGCACAACGCATGCCCCCGATCCAAAACCGTGTTGGTTCAAGCTGCTGGCGTGTTGTTCACCAATGGCGGCCGGAACGCTGCCAAACATAGCCGCCTTGCTGCACGACAACTTGGCGATGCTCGACGGCAACAACCGCCGGTATGTGGATTACGCGTGCGGTGGCTGGTCGGGCGACGTAGGATTTTTGGACCCATTGATGGACGGCAGGCTGGTAGTGATGGCGTGTTGCTGCGGCCTGCACGAGGACCTGGCGTGTTTCCTCGCGATAGACTGCCGACTGGTGGGTCGCGATTTTCCCGGCTGGGGCCACCATGACCGTGCGCTCAACTGAACGCGTGATTGCCGGTGTATGGACCTTGCAGAGCGTTTCGCGGCCGTGCCGGTCGTGGCTACGCTGCCATGCAGCGCCAGCCGGTTGCACGACCACGGTTTCATGGACGGTGCGATACTGGGCCGGCACGTGGCTATAGCTCACACGGGCGGGGGTAATCATTACCGGACGAACGATGGTGCTGTACACTGCGGGTTTGTGCTCCGCGCGCCAGCGGCCCGGCTGCACTTCAACGCGCGCGTGACGCACGCCGATAACAGCCGGTTCGTGCGCCATATGACTTGAAGCTGGACGCACGACGATTGGTTGGGCGATGGTTCGGACCACATCCGGCTGGCGGATCTTGGTGTAGCACGCACCGCCGTGGAGGCATCCGCCTGCTGCAGCCTGGCTTGTGCCGAGCGCAATTATGCTTGCAGTTACCGCTGCCCAACTCACTGTGCGTCCAATTGTTACCCGCATGTGCCCTCACCCGCCTGTTTACTTTTGTCCTGTCCCGATTCGAATCGAGCCGTTCGTTTGCCGTGCCTCACGTGCCGAGTCGAGGCAAACTAAGTTAACAGCTTAGATCCGCAACATTCTGATAGTAATGTATTTTAAGTTGTCTTGAAAGATTGGACGCGGTTAATTGGTGAACGCACTAATCGTGCGTTAGCAATTGATTTACAACGTCGATGCAGTCGCGCGTCCGTGATGAATTACGACAGCACTTGTTGGCACTTCGCGTAACCGATCCAGATCATTTTGCACACTGGCAGCCCGCGCGTCCTGGCGTTGAGCGATGAATAACTTTGCACTGGCCTCTAGCATGTCGGCGGCGTGGCCCATGCTCTGCTTGTCGCCAGAACGTTCCGCCATGGCCCATAGGGTCATACCAAGTTCGTGTTGCAACTCCGCCGTCGCAATATAGTCTTGCTCAGTGTTCGCACTCTTGATCGCACGACGAAAGGCAGTGGCTGCCAGATCAAGCAAGAGTGCCTGCCCCCCCCCTGCATATTCGGCCAGCAGTGCGCGCCCAAGTGTTGTTTCCGTGGTTGTTCGATTAATGTCGATATTCGACAGGTCGGCAAATTGGATGGCTGACCGCAAGCGCTCGATGGCTTCCACGAGCAACCTCGGATCGTTTCGCAGGGTCGCAAGTCGCAATAGCACTTGGCCGAACAACGCTGTTCCATTGGCCCAAGAAGTCGGTTGCTGCTCGCGCGTGAACGCCGACAAGGCTGTTCGATAAGCGTGTGCGGCGGCTTCCAGCGTGGCAAGATCAGCCGCTGGATCCCCGCCGCGCCAAAGGCACTCCGCTTGCAGGAGCCGCATGTCGATTGCGTCTGCTGCCATCGCTTCTGAGGCATACGCATTACTGGCAATGCCAGCATGATAAGCTGCCTTCAGATAACATTCGCTCAAAATATCGCGTCGGCCTTGCATCATTAATACCTCAGCAAGCCGCTGCTGGCCCTGTGCCCAGGGCAGCGCTCCAACTAAACTGGTATCAAACTGAGCCGCTTGGTCGTAACTCCGGATTGCATCCGTCAGTGCGAGTTCGTCGTCGAACAATTGATCTTGCCGCAAAAGCGCATTCGCTTGCTGCATCATAAAATGCCATTGCAGTGCCATATCGGCTTTGGTGAAACCGCGCACGGCTGCCGCGTAGTGACGCGAGGCCCGGCGATATTCCAATCGAATTTCCTCGATCGTCGCGCGTCCCATCAAGACTTGCGCGGCCAATTGCATGCGCTTGCGGGCAGCTCCCAAGTCCGCTTGCGCAAGATGGATCAGGATCTCTTGCGCCGCAGCCAGAGTTACGTCGGCGGCAACGAACGCACCGCCGGCAAGGTGATGTGCCGCATCCAGCACAGGCGTTGTAATTTCCGGCGTGCGCTGCGCGAGGCCAACGAGACGTTCGATGAGTGTTGCCAAGGCCTGCAAGAGTTCGGCTTCGAGCGAAGTCGTGTCGGTAACACGCGGACGCTTCGCTTGGATCCCGTCGCGAACGGCTGAGACAGCGCTCGAAGATAGTCGCGAAAACATAGTGTTTACGGCTGCGTCAGTGGACGGCACTGCGCTAATTGGAGGTGTCGGAGTTATGTTTAACGATGGCGCATTGGTGAGCAATGGGGCCTCGGCCCCAGGTGTCAAGCGCCAAAGGTCAGTTCGCAGATAGAGGTCGATTGCAGCCATCATATGCGGCAGTGATTGGGCTTCAACTGCGATTACGTTGAACATGCGCTCCAGCAACAGGAACGCAATCCCCTCATCGAGATTGGCTCTGATTGTGTCACCAGACTCGTGCGCGCGTTGAATGATGTCGGTAGCCAGAGCATTGGCGCTGCCCCCGCCACGCAAAGCGTGCGTGAACGCAGCTGGCGGAGGTCGGTGGAGTTCGATCAGTGCGGGCAATGCTTCGGCGTGATGCTGCGTTGTCGTGCGGTCCAGGCCGGTCTGCTGCCAACTCAGCCACAGGTTTTCGACCATCGTGTTTAGCGATGAGCTGATTTGCGGGCCGCACTCGCGCGACAGCACGTCGATCAGCGTATATCCAGAATCGATCGCGCCGACTGGCACGGTCATGCCGAATCCGCTTGCGGCGGACGTCAGACCGGCACCCAGCAGACCGACGAGTTCTCGTTCCATACACTAATCTTGAGTTACGCTTTGCTTCGGTCGCGCGCCATGAAGTGATATTCCGCGTTTGGCTTCATGTCGGTCGCGGCTGCTAAGCGATTGGACATGTTATAGAACGCAGCCGTTGACGCTATGTCCCAGATGTCGCGATCACTGAAACCCACCGTTCGCAAGTGGGCGCGATCTGCTTCGTCGATCTTGGCCGGACTCTCGGTCAGTTTCTCAGCGAACGCGAGCATCGCCTGTTGCTTGGCCGACAAGTCAGCCGCACGCCAGTTATGCGCGATAAGTTCTCCCATCACCGGATCTTTGGCACGTTGCCGAACGGCGGCGCCGTGGGCGGTCAGGCAATAATGGCATTGGTTGGTCGCACTCACGGCGACGGCGATCATCTCGCGTTCCAGCTTGCTGATGCCGCTGTCGGCCAGCATCAAGTCATCAACCATATCGATGAATGCCTGCAGCTTGGCGTTATCGAACGCGTAGGCACGAAGCACATTCGGCACAAATCCGAGTTTCTCCTGGCACTTGTCAAAATAGGCTTGCAGTGCCGGGGTAAGCTTGGCTTGCGGGCCGGTGTCCAGGGCGGTGCTCGTTTCGGCTTTGTGTTTGCTCATGGGTTGCCTCCTAGTTGCGTGCTGGTGGGCATAAGGCCGCCGCGGGAGTAGTCAATTGGTGTTCGAGCCCTTACCCTTCTGCGAACCTTGCCCTACGCGCAAGTAAAACACGGGAGCTTACTTTCGATGGCCCATGACGCCGCCACTTTCAGCAATTCAGCCAAGTTGTTGGCGGAACTTCTATTTTCCAGTCTGGCGGCAGATACCCAACACCCGTTGAGTGCGAAACTGCAAGCCGAAGTCGCAGCCGCAGCCGTCGATTTGATGGCGACGCGAACTGCCGGGCGGCCAAGCATCCGCGTTCGCGACTTGGAAGATGGCGCGCACGGCCGGACAGTGCTCGAAGTGCTTAACGACGACATGCCGTTTCTAGTCGATAGCGTGATCGGGGAAGTGCAGTCCCGTGGCTTGGCGGTCCGATTGGTGTTGCATCCGATCTTGAAGGTGCAGCGACATGACGACGGGCGACTGGACGCGATTTTGAGTGCTGGCAATAGCAACTGGGGCGACGGCCATCAGGAAAGCCTGATCATCGTGATGCTAGATGCGTTGGCGCCGGGCGAAGCGACCGAATTGGGCAAAGCCATCGGTACCATGCTGGATGACGTTCGCGTAGCGGTGGCCGATTGGCAAACGATGCTGTCGCGCTTCGATCGCACGATTCAGGCGATCGAGACCAATCCGCCGTCGGTTGCACCAGGTTTGCTGTCCGAGACGTTGGCATTTTGCCGGTGGCTGCGCGATGGGCAGTTCACTTTCCTCGGCTGCCGCGAATACAAACTCGCACGAACCAACGGTGTGGACGAACCTGTCGCGGTCGAGGGCACCGGTCTTGGCGTGCTGCGCGACGCGTCGGTTCAAGTTCTCAGTCGCGACGGCGATGCGTTGGCGATGACGCCTGAAATCGCCAAATTCTTTGCCTCGCCCCAGCCGCTGATTATTACCAAGTCGAACATTATGTCCCGTATTCACCGACGGGTGTACATGGACTACGTCGGTGTGAAGACCTACTCGAAAGACGGCGCGCTGAGCGGTGAGCTTCGGATCGTCGGATTGTTCACCAGCCAGGCCTATACCCAACCCGCTCGCCAGATCCCGTTCCTGCGCCACAAGGTCGAGCACGTCATTACGCAGTCGGGCTTTGCGCCCGGTAGTCACGCGGGTAAGTCGCTGGCGAATGTGCTCGAAACATTCCCGCGTGACGAATTATTCCAAATTGGCGATGCCCAGTTGCTGGACTGGTCGCGCGGCATCGTTGATCTCGAGTTACGACCGCGCGTGCGCGTTTTGGCCCGGCGCGATCGGTTCGATCGTTTCGTGTCCGTGCTTGTTTATGCGCAGCGCGACCGGTTCTCGACGGCCGTTCGCGAGAAGATCGCACAGTTACTATGCGAGGCTTATCACGGGCGTGTCTCGGCGTTTACGCCGTACTTTCCGGAGGGCCCCCTGGTTCGTGTGCATTTCATCATTGCGCGAACCGATCAGCCAGCGTCGGATGTTGATCTGGCAGCACTCGAAGCGCGCATAACTGAAGTGACGCGCTCGTGGGATGATCAGTTGGCGTCGGCGATGTCTGACACCGGCCGATCGGTTGCCGCCACGTCGCCGAAGTACGGGCGCGCGTTCTCCGCTGGTTATGCGGAGACGTTTTCAGCCGCGCGTGCCGTCCAAGATATTGGCCGCATTGAGCGGCTAGGACCTGAACAGCCGGCTGCCATCGATTTCTATCGCGAGCCGACGGATTCCGGCAGTCGCGTGCGGGCAGCGGTCTATCGCTTTGACAAGCCGATCCCCTTGTCTGACCGCGTGCCGGTTCTGGAAAATCTTGGGTTCTCGGTGATCGACGAGCGCAGCTACCGCGTGCATCCGATGTTCGCAGACGGTGTGCGTGAAGTCGCGCTACACGACATGATGTTAGAGACCGCTGATGGTGCGCCGATTGATCTCGCCCAGGTCGATCAACGGATGGAAGATTGCTATCTTGCCGTCTACCGGGGTGATGCTGATAACGATCCATTCAACCGGCTCGTCGTGGTGGCTGGTGCCGATTGGCGCGATGTGGCGATGATGCGCGCCTATGCGGCCTACATGCGCCAGATCCGATCACCCTTCGGGTTGCGCTATATCGCAGAGACCCTCAATCGGCACGCCGGCATGGCGCGCGATCTGATCGAACTTTTTCATCTGCGGTTTGATCCAGCGCGCAGGCTCGATATTGACAACCGCGCCCAAGGTGAATCGGCAATCCGAACGCGGATCGATGGCGCGTTGGCACAAGTCCAAAGTCTCGACGAAGACCGCATCTTGCGTTCCTATCTCAATTTGATTTGCGTCACGCTGCGGACGAATTTTTATCAAACGACAAGCACGGGAGCGCCTGCGCCAACGCTGTCGTTCAAGTTCGATTCCAAATTGGTCGAGGGCTCGCCAGAGCCTAAGCCGTTCCGTGAAATCTGGGTCTACAGTCCGCGCGTCGAAGGCATTCACTTGCGGTTTGCAGCGATTGCGCGCGGCGGCATTCGCTGGTCGGATCGGGCACAGGATTTCCGTACCGAAGTGCTCGGACTATGCAAAGCGCAGCAAGTGAAGAACACCGTCATCGTGCCGGCCGGTGCCAAGGGTGGGTTCTTGCCCAAGCAGATGCCACGCTCTGGCAATCGCGACGAGGTGATGAAGGAAGGTATTGCCGCCTATAAGATTTTCATCTCGGCGCTGCTAGACATCACCGATAACATCAAAGATGGTGCAATTGTCCCGCCTGTAAATGTGATCCGCCACGAGCCGGATGATCCTTATCTGGTCGTTGCAGCCGACAAGGGGACGGCAACTTTCTCCGATTTTGCGAACGGCCTCGCGATCGAGCGTGGGTTCTGGCTCGGCGACGCGTTCGCTTCCGGCGGCTCAGTCGGCTACGACCACAAGAAAATGGCGATTACGGCGCGCGGCGCCTGGGAGAGCGTCAAGCGTCATTTCCGCGAAATGGATATCGACATCCAAACGACGCCTTTCCGCGTCACGGGCGTCGGCGATATGTCGGGTGACGTGTTCGGCAATGGCATGTTGCTATCGCCAGTGATCAAACTCGTGGCAGCGTTTGATCATCGCGATATCTTCTTCGACCCAACCCCCAATACGGTCACGAGCTTTGCTGAGCGCAAGCGAATGTTCGACCTGCCGCGTTCCAGTTGGCAAGACTACGACAAGTCGAAAATCTCGATCGGCGGCGGGGTATTCTCGCGCAGTACAAAATCCATTCCTTTGTCGCCTGAGATCCGTGGACTGTTGGGAGTGAGTTCCGATGCGATGACGCCGTCAGAGCTGATGAACGCAATCCTTAAGTGTGAAACCGACCTGCTTTGGTTCGGCGGCATTGGAACCTACGTGCGCTGCTCAACTGAAACCGACGAACAAGCAGGAGATCGTGCCAACGACCCAATTCGAGTGGCCGCAACCGAGCTTCGCTCTAAGGCTGTGGGTGAGGGGGCGAACCTCGGACTTACGCAACGCGGTCGCATGGAGTTTGCGGCGCGAGGGGGGCGTATCAACACCGACTTCATCGACAACTCAGCTGGCGTGAACTCCTCTGACCAGGAAGTGAATATTAAGATCGCACTTTCACCAGCGGTGGCATCCGGGCGCTTACCTGCATCAGAGCGCACTGCGTTCCTTGCCACCATGACGGACGATGTGGCGAATGCCTGTCTCGTCAACAACATCCACCAGTCGCTGGCGATCAGCGTCGCTGAGAAACGCGCGGCGCGTGAGGCGGGCTATTACGTGCGCTTGATGACGGCACTTGAGGGGCGTGGGCTGCTAAATCGTAAACTGGAATCGCTGCCAAGCAATGCGGAGTTGCGCGCCCGCGAAACGACAGGCCTTGGCCTCTCGCGGCCCGAAATCGCCGTCCTGCTAAGCTTTTCGAAGATTGCGCTCGATCACGATTTGCTGGCGAGCAAGGTGCCTGACAATGCCGCGTTCCAGCCGTACCTTGTCGGATATTTTCCGAAAGCCCTGCGAGAGCGGTTTCCCGATGACATCAAGGCGCACCAACTGCGGCGCGAAATCATCGCGACTTTCATCGTCAACGCGATGATCAATCGCGGCGGTCCAGCAATGGCCGTTCGGCTGGCCGATGAAACCGGTCGCCCGGCAGCCGATGTTGCCTATGCCTTCATGGCGGCTCGGTCATTCCTCGATCTGTCTCCGGTTTGGAGCGAGCTACATGCGCTGGGTGGCCGGATCAGTGGGCAGCTTCAGCTCGATCTGTATGCCCGCACGCAAGACGTGTTGCTGGAGCAGACGGCCGAAACGCTGCGCGCCGGCAGCGTCGAAGACGTAGAGGGCGTAACGCTGCGCAACAAGGCTGCGATGGATGCGCTGAACAGTGATTTCGATGCGGTTCTGACGTCGCGTCAGCGGGCACAACACGCAGAGACCATAACGCGATTGACGGGCATGGCTGTTCCACTCGGTTTGGCAACCCGGATGTCAGTGCTGGAGCAGATCGGATCAATTCCAGCGCTGACTAAACTCGCTCATGATGCGAAACGTCCCGTTGCAGAAGTCGCGTCAGTTGGGTTTGCAGCTGCCGAGCACTTGCGGATTGCCGAGTTGAAGGCCAGGGCCGCCAACCTCAAGATCACCGACTACTACGACCGGTTGGCCGTCGGCAGCGCAATCAGTACGCTCGACGCCGCCGCGCGTGGGCTGACCCGCGACGTCTTGAAATCGGCGAACGGGGCGACCGGAGATTTTGCCAGTTGGGCCACCGCCAACGGGCAGCGTCTCACGCAAGCCAAGGCCGCGCTCGACGAAATCGTCGGTGCGGGCGAAATCACCGTGTCGCGGTTGACGGTGGCGGCCGCGCAAGTGCGGGATTTGGCTGGTGCGTGAGGGTTGACGCTAAGTAGCTTTGCCGTTAAATTGACCAATAAACTAGTCAGGATAAACTTATGAGCACTGTTAACTTAGCCGATGCTAAAGCTCGTCTCAGCGAGTTAGTGGATCGCGTGGAGGCGGGCGAAACCGTCGAAATTACGCGCCACGGCAAGCCTGTTGCACAGTTGGTTGCTCCTGATCGGCAGCTCAAGCGGATCGATCCCGCTGATCTGAGGTCGTTCACCGATGCAATGCCTAGACAGTTGGAGAGCGCTGCTGATTTTGTGCGTCGCTTGCGCGATGGGGATCGCTATTGATCTATGTCGATACCTCGGTTCTCGTTGCTGCATTGACGAATGAGTCGCAAACAGGCCGTATGCAGGCTTGGCTCGGTCGCCAAGCCGCAGACGAGTTGGGCATCAGTGAATGGGTTGCGACCGAGTTCTCCGCTGCACTGTCGATGAAGGTTCGCGGGGGATTTCTTGATCAACGACAACGTGCCGATGTGTTGGCGAAGTTTACGACCTTGGTAACCGATACGTTTGTGATGCTACCAATAGCCGCGACTCAGTTTCGAACGGCTGCCAGATTTGCAAATCATATGGCGAGCGACTTGCGTGCTGCCGATGCGTTACACTTGGCAATTGTAGCAGATCACGGCGCTTCCCTTGCAACGCTGGATCGTCAGCTCGCCAAAGCAGCGACTTTGTTAGGGGTCAGTGTTCGGGCGTTTTGATCCCTCACCGCCCCTTGAATTCAGGCTTGCGCTTCTCATTAAATGACTTGATGCCTTCGATCCGGTCTTCGGTGCCGACGGTACGATTGTAAGCCTCGATCTCGAAGGAATAGCCGTTCGAGCGGTCAAGGTCGGTTGCCTTGTCGATCGAGCGCTTGGCTTGGCGCACGGCAATCGGCGCGTTCGAGGCGATGCGGGCCGCTGTCGCAATCACCTCCGGCATCAACTGAGCGCCGGGCATAACGCGATTGGCCAGACCCCAGGCCAGTGCATCGGCAGCGCTAAACGGCTGGCCGGACAGGATGACCTCCTTGGCGCGGCGGACGCCGACCGCGCGCGGCATGTTCTGCGTGCCCATTGCGCCGGGGATGATGCCGAGAGCGACTTCGGTCTGGGCAAAGCGGGCGTGGTCGGCTGCGTAAATGAAGTCGCACGCCATCGCGAGTTCGCAGCCGCCGGCAAAAGCGGCTCCATTGACGGCCGCGATGATCGGTAGCGGACAATCCAACATGGCGCGGATCGTCTGCTCGACAATGGCGTGTTGGCGCCGCCACGTGGCATCCGACATGCCGTTGCGCTCTTTCAGGTCGGCACCGGCGCAAAAAGCTTTGTCGCCCGCGCCCGTCAATATCAGGCAACGGGCTGCATCGGGCTCGACGTAGTATTGTGCGAAACAATCCCGCAGTTCCTCCATCATCTTTGTATTCATGGAGTTCATCGCGGCCGGTCGGTTCATCGTGACGACGGTCACGTGCGGAGCGGGGCTCGTCAGTGTGAGTGTTTCGAACTCTGTTTTCATCTAAGAACCCCTCCTGGTGCAGGTCTGTACCCAATGTATGCGTTGTTGCCGGACGCTTGAGCAAATGGCAAGTTCCGCAAAATTCCTCAGAAACGATGCGAAACGCCGATGAACCTCTCCCATACGCTGCAAACTGTCGCCCGACATAGGGGGCAATCCCCCGCGATTACGTTCGAGGGCCGGCAGCTGACGTATGCCGCGTTCGAGCATCAGGCCGCAACAATTGCTGGCGCGCTGATCAATCGTCACGGGTTAAAGGTCGGTGATCGGGTTGCCTTGATCTTGGAAAATTGCCTCGAATTCTTGCCCGCTTTATACGGGATATGGCGGGCAGGCCTGTGCGCCGTGCCAATCAACGCCAAGTTGCATCCGAAGGAAATGGCCTGGATCATCGACAACTGCGGGGCGAAGCTCGTGTTGGCGACCGCCGAAATCGCCGGCAAAATGTCGTCCGTGGGAGATCATACTTGGCCGGAAACGGTAATCACCGGCACCCGAGCGTGGATGTCGATGCTATTTGCCGATCCCGTTGTGCATGCCCCAGCCGACCCTAATGAAGAAGCCTGGATTTTCTATACCAGCGGCACGACGGGGCGGCCTAAAGGCGCTGTTCTCACGCATCGGCATTTGCTGTTTGCATCGCACGCTTACTATGCTGACATCGATTTCCTGGATGATCGCGATTGTATGCTGCACGCGGCCCCGTTGAGCCATGGCGCTGGGCTCTATGCGCTCCCGCATATCGCGCGCGGTTCGCACCAGATCGTGTTTCCGTCATTCGAGCCAAGTCAAATCTTCGATGCACTTGCCACACGCCAGAACGTGTCGATGTTTGCTGCCCCCACAATGGTCGTGCGTCTCTTGAACGATCCGATGGCCGGGGCAACTAGTACCAGCGGGCTAAAAACCATCACGTATGGCGGTGCGCCGATGTATGTCGCCGATCTCAAGCGAGGCATTGGGTTGTTCGGCCCGAAGTTCTTTCAGCTTTACGGCCAAGGCGAAGCCCCGATGACGATCTCCGGGCTGACCAAGGCTATGCACGCTGATTGTGCCCACCCCGAATACGAGAAGCGGCTCGGCTCCGCTGGCATCGCGCGCACCGGCTGTGCTTTCAAGATTGTCTCCGAAGATGGAAAAGACGTACCATTCGGCGAAATCGGTGAAATCATTTCCAAAAGCGATTGCGTAATGAAGGGCTATTGGAACAACGCGGAAGCGAACGCCAAGTCATTGCGTGATGGCTGGCTATGGACGGGCGATCTCGGCTCGGTCGATGCGAGCGGGTTTCTAACAATCAAGGACCGCTCGAAGGACATGATCATCTCGGGGGGATCGAACGTTTACCCGCGCGAGATCGAGGAAGTGCTGCTCACCCATAAAAGCGTTCTGGAGTGCGGAGTGGCGAGCCGTCCACACGCTGATTGGGGCGAGGAAGTAATTGCCTATGTTGTAAAGCGACCGGGTATGGACGTAACCGTTGGCGAACTCGATCAGCTTTGCCTCGACAATATCGCCCGCTTCAAGCGACCAAAAGGCTATCGCTTTGTCGAACGCTTGCCGAAGAGCAATTACGGCAAGATCCTGAAAACCGAACTGCGCGACTGGCTGCGAGCGGAGACCCCCAATGCGTAAGGTCATGATTACCGGCATCGGTTCGACGACCTTCGGCCAGCACAAGGGTCGCAGCATCGAGAGCTTAGCCGTAGAGGCTGCATCAGCTGCCATCGCGCGGGCGGGCATCGAACGCCATGAGATCGGCGCGCTCTATCTCGGTAACTTCATTGCTGGACCATTGCTCGGCCAGGAAGTGTTGGCTGGCATCATCGGCGACGAGCTGGGTTTGACCGGTATTCCCTGCACCAAGGTCGAAGGCGCTTGTGCCTCGGGCGGCATTGCGTTCCGCCATGCCGTGCTGGCGGTTGCATCAGGTCAGTGCGACGCGGCAATCGTAATCGGGGCCGAGAAGATGGCACACGCATCGGGTTCTGCCGTCACGTCGGCGCTTAACTGCGCTATGGACAATCGCGCGGATGGTCCATCTGGCTTGACCTTTCCCGGACTGTTCGGCCTCGCCTGGCGCGTCCATGCCGAGCGCTACGGCACCACGCGCGATGAAGTGTCGTCCGTCGTCATCAAGAATAAGGCTAATGGCCTGCTGAACCCGTTGGCGCAGATGGGCGCTGAACTGACACTCGACATGATCCGCCAGTCAATGCCGATTGCAGATCCGATCCAACTTTACGATTGCTGTCCCGTGAGCGATGGCGCGGCTGCCCTCGTCATCGTGGCGGTAGACCGAGCGAAGGACGCGAGCGATTTACCAATCCGTGTGCTGGCAGCCGCTCAGTCGAGTGGTCCAGCTCGGCTCGCCGGCCACGCTGATCTCTGCAATTTCAAGACTACGCGCATTGCCGCCGAGCGCGCCTATGCCGAGGCTGGCGTATCGGCGCGTAATATCGACGTTGCCGAGATTCATGACTGCTTCTCGATGGCCGAGATCATCCACAGCGAGGATCTTGAACTCGTGCCCCGTGGACATGGTGCGAAATGGGCGGCTGAAGGGCGCACGCGTGTTGGTGGCGATATCGCGATCAATGCCTCGGGCGGGTTGCTGTCGAAGGGCCATCCGGTTGGTGCGACTGGTGTCGGGCAACTGTATGAAATCGTGCGGCAATTGCGCGGTGCGCATCCGAACCAGGTGAAGGGTGCACGTCTCGGCCTGACACAAAATGTCGGCGGCGCAGGTGTCGCCTGCACCGTGTCGATTCTGGAGCGTAGTGATGCCTGATAATGCCATGACGTCAGTGCTTAAATGCGGGTCGTGCGGGGCGCTCGACCCCGGGCCACGTGATGCCTGCCCGAAATGTTTTGCGCGCGACCTGTCGCCGGTCGAAGTGTCCGGCAACGGCCGGCTTATGACGTGGACCATGATTCGGCGGCCGCCAGCAGCATTCCGCGAAGACGGCGCATATGCAGTGGCCGTGGTTCAACTGGATGCTGGTGTGCAAGTGACCGGGCGTTTCTCCCATCCCAATGATCAGCTGAAACCCGGCGCGCGCGTGCGTGCTGTCGGCCACCAACGCGATGCCATCCTGTTCGAGTTGGAGGCTTGAATGCTGCTCGGTTGTATCGCGGACGATCTGACCGGGGCGACCGATCTCGCTCTGATGCTGACGCGCAGCGGTATGCGCACGGTGCAAGTGATGGGCGTGCCCAAGCCTGATGCATATTTCGACGGTTTCGACGCCGTCGTCGTGGCGTTGAAGTCACGCACCAACCCGGCGTCCGAGGCGATCACGTGGTCGTTGCAGGCAGCAGATGTGTTGCTGGCTCGGGGCGCAAAGCAGATCTTTTTCAAGTACTGTTCGACCTTCGATTCGACAGCTGACGGCAACATTGGTCCCGTTGCCGAAGGGCTCATCGAAAAGCTCGGGGACGAGATCGCAATCGCCTGCCCGGCGTTCCCCGCCAACAAGCGGTCGATTTACATGGGCAACTTGTTTGTCGGCGATGTCCTGTTGGCCGAAAGTCCGATGAAGGACCATCCGCTAACGCCGATGCGGGATAGTAACCTGGTGCGCGTGTTGCAGGGGCAAACGAAGCGACCTGTGGGACTGGTGCCCTTTGCAACAGTGGACCAGGGGCGTGATGCGATTCGTTCGGCGTTCGAAGCGCTCGCAAAAGCGGGCAAGCGCTTTTGTGTCGTCGATGCGATCACTGATCGGCATCTGATGGAGATTGGCGCCGCCGTTGCCGATCATAAGTTGATCACCGGCGGGTCAGGCGTCGCGATGGGCTTGCCGGCGAACTATATCGCTAAGGGTTTGATGAAGGCAGCAAGCGGTGATCGGCGAATAGTCGCGCCAAAAGGTCGCCAGCTGATCATTTCAGGCAGCTGCTCGGAGGCAACGCGGGGCCAAGTGAAAGCTGCATTGGCAGCGGGCATTCCAGCCTATGAAGTCGATGCCCGTGCCATTGGCCAGGGCAAGCTCACCGCAGACGACATCATCGCGTGGGCCAAGAAGCAACCGGCAACCGGCCCGATCCTGATTTACTCGAGTGCTGATCCAGTCAAGGTTGCCGAAATCCAGAAAGAATTCGGACGTGAAGAAACCGGCGCCATGGTGGAGTGTGTCTTGGCGGCTGTCGCCAAGGCGCTCTGCACCGCTGGATTCTCTCGCGTAATCGTGGCTGGCGGCGAAACGTCGGGCGCCGTTGTTGGCGCATTGGGTGTTGGTGAGATCGAAATTGGTCCTGAGATTGCGCCCGGCGTACCGTGGACACTCAGCCGCGACGGTACACCCCTCGCCCTTGCTCTCAAGTCCGGTAACTTCGGCGCGCCTGATTTCTTCTTGTCGGCGTGGAGCCATCTTGCATGAAGCCAGAGAGTCGCCAGCGCGACCTGATCGTGGCGACCGGTGCCTCGTTGTTCAATCGCGGGCTAACCCATGGATCGACCGGCAATATCTCGGTCAGGCTCGAGGACGGCGGCTGGCTGATGACGCCGACCGGCTCATCACTCGGCACGCTTGACCCCAAGCGTCTCTCGAAACTCGATGAACACGGGCATCTGATCTCCGGTGACGCTGCCACCAAGGAAGCGTTTCTTCATACGACTATGTACGCGCATCGGCCACGATCTGGCGCCGTCGTGCATTTGCATTCGACGCACTCGGTCGCGGTGAGTTGCATTCACGGCGTCGATCATGTCGATTGCCTGCCACCGATCACCGCCTACTACGCGATGCGGGTCGGCACGTTGCCGATCGTGCCGTACTTCCCACCAGGCGATGCAGCGCTTGCCGACGCCGTGGGCAAGCTTGCCGGTAAACATCACGCGGTGTTGCTGGCCAACCATGGTCCGGTGGTTGCCGGATCGACGCTGGCTGCCGCGACCGATGCCATTGAAGAGCTGGAGGAAACGGCGAAGCTGTTCCTCATGCTGCGACGAGAACATCTGCGGCCACTCAAACCCGAACAAGTGGTCGAGTTGAAACAACGCTTCCCAACGTGAATAAGAAAACATCCAAGGAGTATTTGCCATGAACAACATCGATCTCAAGGGCCACGTTGCCGTCGTAACAGGTGGTGCGCAGGGCTTCGGCCGCGCCATTTCCGAGCGGTTCGTGGCGTCGGGTGCCAAGGTTGCGATTTGGGACCGCGACACCGGGCTCGCTGAAAAAGCCGCCAAGGAGATTGGCGAAGGGGTGAAAGTATTCGCCTGCGATGTGTCAGCGCTGGCCTCCGTCGAAGCTGCCCGTGACGCAACGCTCAAGGCGTTCGGTAAAATCGACATTCTCGTCAACAACGCTGGCATCGCTGGCGCCAACGCCTCGACGTGGGAGACCACGGTTGAGGAATGGCGCAAGGTGATGAGCATCAATCTCGATGGCCCTTTCATTTGCTCGAAGGCCGTGGTGCCAACCATGATCAAGCAGAAGTACGGGCGCATCGTTAACATCGCGTCGATTGCCGGCAAAGAAGGCAATCCAAATGCGGCCCACTACTCCGCGTCGAAAGCTGGCGTGATTGCGCTGACGAAGTCACTCGGCAAGGAACTCGCGTCATATGACATTGCCGTCAACGCCGTGACGCCAGCCGCCGCCAAGACTGCGATCTTCGATCAGATCACGCAACAGCACATCGACTTCATGTTGTCGAAAATTCCGCGCAACCGGTTCCTCAAGGTTGAAGAACTGGCAGCAATGGTGGCGTGGCTCGCATCTGCCGACAACTCGTTCACGACCGGCGCCGTATTCGATATCTCAGGCGGTCGCGCGACTTACTGAGGCGTCCGCGATGAAGGCACTGGCGGCTTGGACAACGCGTGGTGCAATGATGATCCGCCGGTGTCCAAGCCCCTTGGTCTTCATCAACTGCACGTTGGGCAAGGCTGCGATCACCTCGGCATTCGAGAAGGCGACATAGGTGTCATCTTCATCGTGGATGACGAGGACCTGGGCGCCGATCTTCTGCAGGAAGTCATCGCCTCGGAACGCCTCGATCGGGCGGCCTGCAAGGCGCAACACCTCGGCCTCCATGGCCGATTGTGCGGTCGGCGTTAGGCCAATGCGCGCGCCGAACATCGTGGTTGCCGTTGCCATGGTCGCTGGCGACGAAATCAGCACAATGCGAGGCATCGCAACCCCGTGCGACAACGGCACACCGCCTTCGGCTGCCAGCAGTGCGACCGGACCGCCAAACGAATGTGTAATTGTACCGCTCAATGGGCCAAAGGTTGCGACGACAGCCTGAAGGGCGCGGGCGGCCATTGGCAATGTTAACCGTCGTCCCTGGGAATCGCCGTGGGCGGGTAAGTCAAACGTCACAACCTCAAAGCCGAGATCGAGCAGCGGCTGAACGAACGCCGTCATCACGAGGCTGCGTCCGGTCCAGCCGTGCACCAACATGATACGGCCGCGAGACGGCGCTGCGGGCTGCGGCCAGCGGTAAGCGCGCACGCATCCGCCATCGAATGTTATTTCGTGCGCCTGAGCCTTCGCCAAGACCGGTGCTAATTTTTGCGCGAGGCGCACTTCGCCAGGATTGAGCTTGGCTGAGCGCATGGGCATGCAAAATAGTTTGAATGCTGCACGGCCGGCTGATCCCGGCGCAATATGGCTCGCCATCTTGAAGCCCGAACGAATAAGCTGTTCCGGAGACAATCCCATGGCACCCTCGATTTGTTCAACAATGAACTATATAGTCCAACAATGAACGATCTGCAATCACGTTTGCAAGATGTGGCTGGCTTCAATGCCTGGATTGCGGTCGCGCGTGCCTGCCAGCTTTGCCAACGGGCACTGCAGAAGGAGCTCGATCCCCTGGGGCTGGAGGTTGCGCACTACGACGTGCTCGCCAACGTCGCATATGAGGAAGGGGTCACGCAGCAAGTGCTCGCGCGCCGGTTGCTGGTGGCGAAAAGCAATGTTTCGGTGCTCCTATCGACCTTGGAGCAGCGCGGCCTCGTGGTGCGCGCGAAGGACAAGGCCGACGCGCGCGTGCGCCGGTTGACGCTGACGGTCGAAGGGCGGCGACTGGTCGCTGACGCTCAGAAACTGCACGCGAAGGTGATCGAGGCGATGATGGCGCCAATCACAGCACAAGAGCGCCGCGTTGTTGAAGACGCGATGACCCGTGTCAGTGCCGCATTACTGGATCGCGACGTGACCAAAGGCTAATCAGCGTAGCGCTCGCCCAACCAGCGTGCGGTACGCAGCAAGCGGCCATCGTCGCGGCGAGCGCCGACCAACTGCACACCGATCGGCAGGCCGTCTGATTCCAGCAGTGGTAGCGTCACACACGGTTGTCCCAGGAACGTCCATGGCGCATTGAAGATCGGATTCCCAGTTGAGGCGAGCGTCTTGGGCGCAGGCCCAGGCGCTGCCGGGGTCAAGATCGCGGCATAATTGGTCAGCAGCATGTCGATCCGTCGCGCGGCTTCTGTGCGGGCGGCAAGCGCCTTGAGGTAATCCTCGACCTTCGTTGCCCGGCCAGCCTCGATGCGGGCGCGTAGTACTGGACTAATCGCATCACCTGCCTCGTCAGCCAATGGGCCGTAGTACAATGCCTTCTCTGCCCCATCGACGATGCCGGCTTGGGCTGCGACCGTCTCCAGTGAGGGCAATTCGACTTCCTCGACGTTTTCGCCCAAATCTTCGATCAACTCGGCGAAGGCATCCTTGGTGACCTGATCGGTCAAATCCCAAAACGGTGTGCGCACGTAGGCAAAGCGCGGCGTCACCGGTACTTTTTCCGCCGCTGCCGCCTGGTGGTTAGGGCGACTGCGTGGGTAGCTCGACGTGTCGCGCGGATCGTGGGCGGACAGCACATCGGCGATCAGCGCTAAATCGGCGACGCTGCGCCCGTAGAACCCAATCGTGTCGAGGGTATGCGATTGCATCGTCACGCCCGTGCGCGAGACCAGCCCATGCGTTGGCTTCATCCCGTAGATGCCGCAAAACGACGCTGGTCGGATGATCGAGCCCATGGTCTGTGTGGCGAGCGCTAAGGGAAACATTGCGTCGGCGACGCCGGCCGCCGACCCAGACGATGAGCCCCCTGGCGTATGACCAAGGTTGTGCGGGTTGTGCGTGGCGCCTGGCGTGGTCGATGCCATCTCAGTGGTCACGGTCTTGCCGATGATGATGGCGCCAGCATCGCGCAACGCCGTGACGCAGGCAGCGTCCTCGGTCGGCTGCCGCCCCTTGTAGAACGCACAGCCATTTTGCGTCGGCATGTCGGCAGTATCGATGATGTCCTTGATGCCGACTGGAATGCCGTTGAGCGGGCCGACACCCTTGCCCGACTTGCGCGCTGCATCTGCGGCTCGGGCCTGCGTCAAGGCATAGTCTGCGTCGAAATGGATGAACGCCTTTACATCAGGCTCACGCGCGGCGATCTGCTGTAGGCAGGAAGTCACTAGCTGTTCGGATGAGATGTCGCCGGACGAAAGGCGGGCCATGGCAGCAGTAGCGGTCAATTGAGCAAGTTCAGTCACGAGTGTTTCTCCAGCAGTCGGATCGAGGTTCCGCGCACCGTTGCCTGAAAGTTGAGACAACACAACTGCCGTCTTGAGTAGCGTTTGTTTGACGGCCTTTCACTCGATCCTGTAACGATCACCGCGACAAGATCTGTTCGGGAGTGCGCCATGTCCGCCAATGCCAATCTTTACGCGAAGTTCGAGACAAGCTTCGCCAAACGGCCATCAGAGGTGGCTTTCGTTGTAAGCGGAGGCGACGCAATCACCTTTGCATCGCTGGCAGGCCGCGTCGCGCAAATGGCGAATTCGTTGGTAGATCGCGGCGTTGAGCCTGATGATCGCGTCATGGCGCAAGTCGAAAAATCGATCGACAATGTGCTTTTGTACTTAGCATGTCTCAAGGTTGGCGCAGTATTTAATCCTTTGAATACTGCTTATACTGTGGCCGAGCTTGAGTATTTCATCGGCGACGCCACCCCCAAGGTGTTGGTGGTTGATCCCGCGAAGCGCGACGCATTGCTTGCCATCGCCGCGAATGCTGGCGTTGCGCACATCGAGACAATGGACCCGAGTGGACAAGGAACGCTGCGCAAGCTCGCTGGCGCGCAAAGCACAACACACCAGACGGTGGTGCGCGCCGCTGACGATATGGCGGCGCTGCTATATACTTCGGGCACGACGGGCCGCTCCAAGGGCGCGATGATCACGCACGGCAATTTGTCGTCGAACGCACTGACATTGCAGGACTATTGGGGATTTTCGGCACAGGATGTACTGCTGCATGCCTTGCCGATTTTTCACGTCCACGGCCTGTTCGTCGCGATCAATACGGCCCTCCTGTCTGGCGCGAAAATGATTTGGATGCCGAAGTTCGATCTTGCAGCCGTGATGGCAGCACTGCCGTCTGCCACAGTTATGATGGGCGTGCCAACGTTCTACACTCGGCTGTTAGGCGACGCGGCGTTTGGGCCGAAACAGTGTCTAAACATGCGGCTGTTTATATCTGGCTCAGCGCCCTTGCTAGCGGAGACCCATGTCGACTTTGAAGCGCGCACGGGCATGAAAATCCTGGAACGCTACGGCATGACCGAAACCGGCATGATTACGTCCAATCCGTACCAGACCGGCGAACGGTTGGCTGGCACTGTTGGTTACGCGTTGCCCGATGTCTTAGTGCGGATCGCTGGCGAGGGTGGCAAAGCACTGCCGACTGGCGACGTCGGTGTTCTCGAAGTCAAAGGTCCGAACGTGTTCAAGGGCTATTGGAACAACCCGGAAAAAACTGCCGAGGAATTTCGCGCGGACGGGTATTTCATAACCGGCGACTTGTCGGTCATGTCCGACGATGGCCGCGTTATGATTGTCGGTCGCGCCAAGGATTTGATTATCACCGGTGGCTTCAACGTCTACCCGAAGGAAATCGAGGACGAGTTGAATGCCTTGCCCGGTGTTGGCGAATCCGCCGTCATCGGTTTGCCACACCCTGATTTTGGTGAAGGCGTTGTCGCCGTCATAACAGCGCTTGCTGGCGAACAGTTGCCATCAGAAGCCGAAATCATCGGCGTGCTTGCTAGCCGGTTGGCAAAGTTCAAATTGCCGAAACGCGTCTTTCAAGTCGCCGATCTGCCGCGCAATGCGATGGGCAAGGTACAAAAAGCCGAGTTGCGTGGCACTTACGCACGAACGTTCGCGGGTTGATCAGTTGAAGTCACTGCAACCTACAGGAAACATTGGACATTTTGCAATTGATCGGGCTTAACTGAAAACCAGCCTGGGATCTGGTGCAGCGCCTGACCGCGCCGTACCTTTATAAAATGGGCGGTTGATGCAATGAACGCGCAGTTAGCATGAACGCGATGTCAAAATGAACGCCATGACCATCGGTGAAATGAAGAACGGCGTCGGTGGCCGTGAAGTCACCGACGAAAAAATGGATCAGATCCGCGATCTATTGTTTGGCGAGTTCCAGCGCCAGAACGATCAACGCGTCAATCAGCTTGAGGCGCGCATCCGTCAGCTTGAAACCGATGTGCAGCGCCGCCTCGATGCGCTACAGGCGCGACTTGAGGCACTGTCGGGCGAGAGTCAGGCTGATCAGCGGAGCGCATTCGACGAACTGGCGCGTGGTATTCACGACCTGGGCGAACGGATCCGCCAGATTCCACGAGACTAGGGCCTGGAAACGCAATGTCGCAGAACGTCAGCCTTCTGAAAGAACTGCTGTTTGATCGCGAGAATGCAACGCTCGCAGATCTGCAGGGTCGTGTTGCCAAACTCGCAACGACCGAGCAGCAGAGCCGTGAAGAACTCGAGCGCGCGTTGCAGGCGTCCGTCGCCGCCGAAGCGTCGAGCCGTATTGAACTCTCCCGCCGCGTCGAAGGTCTGTTTGATCGCGCCGGCACCGAAGAGCGATTCCGTTCGAGTGTTGCAGCCGTGCTCGATGGCGCGCTGCGTGAAGCTGAAGTTTCCCGCCACGAGCAGATGTCGCGCGCTATGGCGCCGCTTGTCGTCAAGACGATCAAGACCGAGTTGCGCAATAGCCAAGACGAAATGGTCGAGGCGCTCTACCCGATCACTGGGCGGTTGGTAAAAGCCTATGTTGCCAGCGCGTTGAAGGATCTTACCGCCCAGATCAACCGTCGACTGTCGGGTGGGACCAACCCCGTAATGTTGCGGTTGCGCAGTTTGATGACGGGGCACTCAGTGGCTGATCTCGCATTGGCCGAAACCCAGCAGTTGGAAGTCGTCGAACTGTTCTTAATCCGGCGAGGCTCTGGCGAGCTTTTGCAGCATTGGCCGGACGGACCGCAAGGGGCCAACGTTCCATCCAACGTGGACATTCATTTAAGCGGCGTGTTGACCGCGATCAATGATTTTGCAGCCCAGGCGTTGAAGGACAACGGTGGAAATCTGCGCACCTTCGCGCTCGACGATTACCAGATGTACTTGCGCGCCTCAGCCACTTGCTTGCTCGCAGCGAAATGCCAAGGCAGCGCACCGGCAGGCGTCGAAGCGATCCTTGATGATGAATTTCTTCGGTTGATCGAGCGCAACCAGCAAGAATTGGGCGTTAACGATGGCGGCAAAATCATTGTGCCGCAAAAGTTGCTCGCCCCGCTTGCTCTGAACCTGGAAGAGCGGCTCGGCGAACGGCAACGTGCAATCGCTGCCGAAGTTGGGCTTGGGTTCAACCCGCTCAAAGTTTTGAGTTACGCTGTTGCACTTCCACTTTTGATGTTCGTCGGTTGGAGCGCCTATACCAACTATGAAACAACGCGCGTGCGCGAGTTGGCGGCTCAAACCGTTGCGACAACTGCCCCGTTGAACGGGTATCCCACGCAAATCGATGTGACGCCGCGTGGCCGTGATGTGACTATTACCGGCCTCGTGCCAACCGGTTCTTCCAAGAGCGAAGTGATTGATCGACTGCGCAGCGCCTTACCAAATTCAAAGCTGAACGACCGTTTGGCCGTGCTCCCCAATCCACTCAGTGAACTTGAACCGCAGGTTACGCGGGTCAGGCGCGATCTTGCTGGATTTGAAGGCGAGGTCCTGAGGGCCTCGGTACGTCGCGCCATGGCACGTGCTAGCCGACGCCTCGAGCAGACTTTGCCTGAACTCAATCGCCTGGAATCGGTTCTCATCGATCCACCGTCTCGTGCGACAGCAAAATCAGCGGCTGCGCGCGTTGAACGCTCCACAGCTGAATTGAAGACGTTGCAGGCACGGATTAGCGCCAGTACGGTCGATTTGGCTCAGCTCGGGGCGCTGTCGGCGCCCATGCATAAGATTTCCGAACAATTGAAGTCGGCCGGCTCCGAACTCGCAGCGCTCTTGACCCGCGACGCTGCCGCACCAGCAACTGCCCATGGCGCGGCTGCACCGAGCGACGTTGCTGAAAGTGCCGAAGAGCTTGGTTCGGCCTCCGAGTATGTGGCAACCATTGC
This sequence comes from Hyphomicrobiaceae bacterium, assembly GCA_031429105.1. Lineage (GTDB taxonomy): Bacteria > Pseudomonadota > Alphaproteobacteria > Rhizobiales > Hyphomicrobiaceae > JAKFWF01. Next base: position 23,674 of record JANOYV010000109.1, read on the forward strand.
CGTGGCTGTCACGCAATCGGCCGGCGTAAAGCCGCTTCCGGCAGTGCCAGTCGTGATCCCGCAACAGACGGCGCGTGAGCGTCTGCAAAGTTGGGCAAAGGCAAACGCGATTTTCTTTGCCGATGGCACCGAGTATCGCAACCAGCAGTCGGCGCAGGCGTCAATCGAGGCATTAGCGCGTTTGCTTCGTGAGTCGGGCGCACTCGTTCGCGTTGTTGGCTATACGGACGAGCGTGGCGGTCCGACGCGTAATGTATCGCTGGCCTCAACCAGGGCGCAGCGCGTGTTCGACGCACTGCTTGAACGTGGTGTGCCCAAGCAACAATTGATCGCATTCGGTCGGCCTGGGGGCGCTGAGATTAGCGCAAGCGTTGGCCCGCAAAGCCCGAACCGGCGCGTTGAGTTCGAGGTCGGCTTCGAGGGCGAGGCGTTGGAATAGTCATGCGGATCGCGAAGATCCTGCTGCTTGGCGAAATCGGCGTCGGTAAAACGTCGATTGCGCGGCGCCTCGCGTTCGATCAGTTCGATGGTGAGTACAAGGCAACTATTGGCACCGACATCTACCGGTACGAAGTGACGCCCTCGCCGGTAGATGGGCCATTTCATTTCGTCGTGTGGGATACGGATGGCAATTTCGGCGATATGATCTTCCGGCATGTCTATGCCAGACAGGCAGATGCCGCCATCATCATTGGTGACGTCAATCGCGCATCTACGCTTGATGCTGTTGCCCGGCTCGGCGACGGCTTTATCGAGGCGTTTCCGGGTCGTCCTGTCATTTACATTGTAAATAAGCTTGATCTCTTGGAGCCGGGCCAGACAGCGCAACTGCCTGCGTCGCTGGCGAATTCTGAAATCCCAGTCGTTATGACGAGCGCGAAGACGGGTCATCATGTCAAAGACGCATTCCACCAGGCTGCCGCCATTATCGCGCGCCGTGGCGGATGAAGAACCCGATGCCGCGTTGCTCGTCGAGACATGCGAATTACTCGCGGGTCGTGGTCTTCTCAGCTTGGTCTGGCTCTCACACGATCTCGTCGCACAGCAACGCTATGGCGACCTCGCTGCGTTCGTCACTCACGGCCAGCGCGTAACCGAGACGGTGCTGCCGCTTTTTGGACTCGACGAACCGTTGCTGGAGCTGATCGATGATCCAACGCGGACCTTTGAGATGCCGAACGTGGCATTGGGCACCGTTGAGGGGCGAAGCCCTCGCTTGAATTTGCGAATTTACTGGATGTCGGAGCGACAACAATTCCTGCTTTTGATCTCGACGGCTTTGGCTACAGGCGATCTCGAAATTGGACTAGCTCAGCAAGTTCGTGCCCGGATGATCGTAGAAGCGGAACTCGCGCAGAAGTCGCGGGCATTGGCCGAGGTTAATGCTGAGTTGAGCCGGGCCAATCGTGACCTCGCCGAGTTCGCCTATGTGATCAGCCACGACCTGAAAGCACCGCTGCGTGCCATGCGCTATTTCACGGATGATCTGGAACGAGCTTTGGACGGGGATGGGCCTACCGACCCGAAAGCGCACGCGCAGTCTATTCGTGCGCAGTCACAGCGCATGTCGCGGATGCTGACGGACTTGCTCGCCTACTCGAAGATTGGTCGCCAGACAGACGCCTTGGGGATGGTCGATACCGGCGCACTCGTACGAAGCATCGTCAATTCGATGCCGCGAACTCCAGGGCTCGCTATCACCATTGATGGCGCGTGGCCCAACCTTAAAACGTATGCGGCACCGTTCGATCTGATCCTGCGCAATCTGATTGCCAATGCGATCACTCATCATGATCGTCCACAAATCGACGTTAAAGTTACGGCATCATTGGCAGCGACTATGCTTGAAATTATGATTGCCGATGATGGTCCGGGTATCGCCGTCGAATGGCAGGAGGCAGTGTTTCAACCATTTCGAACGGTTACGAGCACCCCTGGGCAAGAGCAAAGCGGGATTGGCCTCGCACTCGTGCGCAAAGCCGTCGAGACGACCGGCGCACGCCTGACATTGGAATCCGATCCAGCCGTACGGCGAGGCACCACCTTCAAGCTTGGTTGGCCCCTGCTGGCGAAGCAGTAGTTTCAGGCGGTTCGCGCAGTGGTTGTAATGAAGGACTTTCCGCGCCTTAGAAAATCTCATATACGTCGACGCTGTAGTATTGGAGATTTCGGATGAGTTCTGGCGGCGCAGGGGCCGGCGGTGATTTTCTCGCGCGCAAGAGCGACGCAACGAAGATCAGACAGTCGCTTCCCAAGATCGATGACGTACTGATGGTTGAGGATGAAGCATTCGATGCTGATCGTCTTCGGGCAACACTGCATGTCATGTTGGGCTATGATCTGACGATCCGGCGAGCGCCTACGCTCGGCAGCGCGCTTGACTGTGTGATCGCGCGCAAGCCTGACATCGTTTTTCTCGATGATTACTTGAAGCCGAGCGATAACGCAGCGCATACAATCCCGTTTCTGCGACGTGCAGGCTACGAAGGCCCGATCGTGGTGGTCAGCGGTGAAGTCGATCGGCAACGCCGCATCTTGCTAGTGTCGGCCGGAGCTGCCGACGTTATTCACAAGGATGACTTAGATAGTGTGCGTGTGGCTGAAGCGCTGGCACGGGCGTTCAAAACCGGGGGCTTGAACGCCGCCGACCCTACCAAGCCTTGAAATTTTGATGCGCGTTGAATTTCCGATCAATTGAATAGTCGCTGTTTGGCGGGTGGTGCAATTTGCCGATGGAACGTCCCGAAATTCTAAAGCGCGAGATTAAGGCTCTGGCCTTCGACCAATACGGCACAATCGTCGATATGCAGGGTGGATTGACGAAGGTGGTCACACCTTTCCTCAAAGCCAAGGGCTGGACTGGCGAGCCATCTAGTTTCGTGACCTGGTGGCGGCGCACGCACTTTGAAAATTCGATGATCGATGCGCTGTTGGATCGCGGGCACACGCCGTACCGTCAGATCGGACATCGCGCCGTCAGCAATGTGATGGATCGGTGTGGCATCAGCTACACGCAATCAGAAGTGGCAATGCTGGTGGCCGAGATCGAGCGTCTCAAGCCGTTTCCCGATGTGGTCGCCGCGTTGGAGCGACTGCGGGTCAACGGTTACAAACTCGCGATCCTGTCGAATGGCGATCGCGACATGCTCAAGGCTGCTGGGCCGCATATTGGGTTTGCCTTCGATCATGTGATTTCCGTTGAGGAAGCTGGATACTTCAAGCCGCACTGGAAAACCTATGCGAAGGCTGCGGAACTCATCGGACTTGATCGTTCGAGCATCTTGTTCGTCGCCAATCACGCTTTTGATTGCATCGGCGCGAAGGCCTACGGTATGCGAACAGCGTTCGTTGATCGACGCAAGCGCCCGTTCGGCGAGACGCCACATCAGCCTGATCTCATTGTCGCAGACTTCGTAGAGCTGGCCGCGACGCTCAACTGAGTGTTGTCATGGCCGGTGGCCGTACAGCCAATCCAACGATGCCATCATCGTCGAGCCAGGCATTGTCCGCAGCGTGAGGTCGCGTGCCATCGCTGCTGGCCCGCTCAGATGATAAATCCAGCCGTTGCGAGCGGCTGCCGCTTGCACCCTGCGCTTACGTCCGCGACGAGCCAACTCATATGACTTGAATGCCTCGTTGATTGACGTGCATTGGTCGAGAGCACGGCCGAGGGCTTCTGCGTCTTCCAGTGCCATCACAGCGCCCTGTGCAAGAAACGGCAGGATCGCCTGCGTGGCGTCACCAAGCAGAACGGTGCGGTCTTTCGACCACTTCGGCAATTCAGGTGCGGTTGTAAGCGCCCATTGCCGCCATGCAGGTGCTTGCGCCAAAAGGTGCAGCAACTCGGGGGCAAGTGTGCTGACGCTGTTCAGTACCGCTGACGCCTCGATCGCAGTGTTCCAGCCATCGAGGCTCGCTGCGCCTTGGGTCACAACGACCAGCGCGATTTCTGCGCCACCACGCACGGGATAGTGGACGACATGCGCGCCACTGGCGAGCCATACGCCGACGTGATCTTTCAATGCTGCAGTCTTCGCGTCGTTGACCGACACGACGGAACGCGCGGCGATCCGTCCCGCCGCCATTCGGGGAAAGGTACCGAATGTTAGGCGGCGAACCGCCGAGTGCATGCCATCGGCGCCAATCAAGATGTCGCCGGTTGCCGTTTGCCCATCACTCGTTCGCACCGTGACGTCACTGGCAGTCGTTTCAATTTCGGTGATTTCAAAGCCGTGTTTGATTTCCAAGTTCGTGGTGCTGGCAAGCCAGGTGGAAAGGGCTGCATGCAGGTCAGCACGATGGACCGTCCAATAGGGCGCACCATGCCGGTTGGCGATCCAATCGCCGAGGGGTAGAGAGTTCAACAGCCTGCCGGATCGGCCGTCGCGCATTTGAACGGATTGCGGAGCGAAGCTGAGTGGAGCCAGCGCATCGCGCACGCCTAGGTGCTCAAGTATGCGCATACCGTTCGGGCCAATTTGAATGCCAGCACCAGCTTCGGAAGCCTCAACGCGACGTTCCAGAATCCGGCAGCGCCAGCCTTGGCGGCTAAGTGCGAGCGCCGCACTTATACCGCCGATGCCGCCGCCCGCGATCAGAGCAACGCCCGGCTTCACGCGGCTTTATCATTGACGAGGCAATCGGTCGGGTCGCTCTCGTCGGCAGCCAGCCGCTTGTCGTAGATGTATAGTGTCGAACAGTAGGGGCACAGCACCTGGCTATCGCCGCCCATGTCGAGGAATACATGCGGATGGTCGAACGGCGCGCGTGCACCCATGCACTGCAATTCCTTCACGCCGACAAAAATTTTTTCTGCACCCTTGTCGTTGGCGAAGTGGGGAACCAGGGCTGCGGCCATTGGATGTCTCTCTTGCAAACGGCTGTCACACAGCGATCAACGATCACACGCTCACGGCGAGCGCAATAGCTGGTCGCGCATCATGGCATCCGGTGTCAAGCGGAGTGTCGTCGATGCCGTCGATTGCGCGAGTGTCACGCCAGCGACGGCCGGTGGCGGGAGCACGGCCAGAACCGGGTTGTTCTTGGAATGTCCCTCGAGATCCTGCAGCAGTGCCGCGGCTAATGGCACGCCAACTTGGGCCGCATGGATGTTACGGGCCCAGACCTCGGACGTTGAACCGGAACCCACAAGTACGACATAGGAGTAGGCGGCGCCATTCCTGAACTGCAACCCGCCTGCGATCCAGGCGTCGACCGTGCTGTTGATATCTTCGGTCACCGACGTGCCGGTTTTGGCAAAGTGCAGGCGCAAGTCGGCGCGACGATCAGCGCACCATGCCGACAAACCCTTCAAGGTGCCGTGTGATTGGCCGCCCGCCTGATAGCAAAGCGGCGCTTGCAGTAGGGCTTTCAAAAACCCGGTGGCGTCCCGTTTGATCACTTTATTGGGCACGATGTCACTGGATCGGTCGCGCTCTGCTAACGCTGCGTGTTCGGGTGCGACAAAATCGTAGGCACGCACCAGCGTTGGTAAGCGGACCGGCTTGCCGCCGTGATCCAGCAAACTCGATAGTACAACGCTCGCCATCTGGTGCACGCGCTGCGGTGATCCGGTGATCAGGCCGCGGACGGCGGCCGTCGAGGGGGGCGTTGCCTCCGGTGTGCCTTGGCCCGGCGGCATCTGAAACCCGAATGTTTCGATCAAACGGGCGACCCGCTCCTGTCCCAGCTGGGCCGTGCGCCATTCAAGCGGGCGGTTGAGCGAGCACGCGAACGAAACAATGGCGCGGCGACCCTGCGTCGAAGTTCCGGCCGTCGCCTTGGCACAGGTCTCGACGCCCTGGCCTGGCGCTTCGGTGTCGTTATAAAGCGTGTCGAGCCGATCCTTATGCTCGTTGGCAATGGCGATTGCCGAAATGATCTTTCCGGTTGACGCTATCGTGCGGGTCTCACGCGTATAATCGTAGCGACCGGTCTCGGTCGAGCGGGCGGCCGGCGATCCGAAATACGAGGCGCTATCGCCGCTATCATAGTAGCGCACGATCTCACCCTTCTCGTTGGCGGCGACGACAATGACGTGCGGACTTTTGCGATCTGCAGAGACCTTGGTCGGATCAAGCGTCCAACCAGGATTGAGTTTTGTAGCCCATTGCGCATCGAGCTTTGTCAGTTCACCGCGCACGGTTTCACGAAAGCGCAGGTTCTCGATCACGTCGAAAGTGGTGGTAACGCCACGGACGTAATTGCGCCAGTCGAAGCCGAACGACTGTTTCATTTCCTCGCGGATGCCCAGGCGTGCGGCAGGGATCAGCGCGTTGGCGCGAATGGTCGGGCTGGCATGGGCGCGCTTCGCCAGTAATGGGGCAAATTGCTCTAATGCGGCGTGCAGCTTCGGCTTGACCTTGGGGTCTGGTGGGCCGCTGGCCATCGCCACAAGCTCGAAGACAATTTTCTTCTGCTCAGCCTCGTCTCTGATCAACTTTTCAGCGCACGTGCGGGCGCGAACCTCGGTAATGTAGCGCCAGCGATCAAGGCGCACTTCGTTCAACTTGTCATTACCTTCGAGCAGGATTACCGGCTTATTGACGGCGGATGCCAGCACATATTGCTCGGCGGTCGTTAGATCCTTGGCTTCCTTGCCGAACAGCACGCGGGCTGTCATCTCGACGCCATGCAGTGGCGCACCACCGGTGCGTTGCGCCAGCCAGATGTGGTTTGCCGCCCATTGCTTCAACGGCGTGAAGTCGCCGCCGCGTGTTAGTTCGTGATAAATGACCGGAGCCAGCCACCACTCCTTCACTTTGCGCGTCAGCTTCGTAATCCCACTTTCACTCGAACTTGGCGGGGTTTTGTAGATGACACGCGCAAACTGCATCGGCAGCGTTGACCCGCCAACGCCGAGGCTTGGGCGCTTCAACGCTATCGAGCGGCGGATCGTAGAGTAGGGGATTTTGAGAACGCCCAGCAGGTCAATCCCGTAGGGATTGAGGGCGGTGCCGATGTAGCGATCTTCATGATAAGATAGGCAGCGCCAGTAGTCGTCGGGTACTTCGCGCACGGGGATTGATTTATGATCCGGGTTGGCCGTGTAGGAGCCAACGTCGATGGCTGCATCCGTGTAGTTTACATCGCGACGGCTATCGAGACGAGGATCGAACGTGCCGACGAAATTGCCGCGCGTATCGTAAACAGCCGTGGCCAGCCAGCGCTCCGCGTCGTACCGCAGTTTGTCCGACATGAAGTGTGCGCCGACCACGCCACGGATGGGTGCCGCCACGTAGACAAGGGCGAGCGCAAACACCAGATAGCCACCTGCGCCCCACACGACGTATCGCAACGCGCCGAGGCGTGGATTGAAGACAATGCCGGTGATGAGCGTGCGTCCGAGCCAGACGGGAACCGCCAGACCCAGTTCACTCAAACGCAACAGAACTCTGAGCAGGGCGAGCATGAGGGGAGGCGACCGGACACGACGATGATTCCGTGTTCAGTAGGCGGCCTTTGTGGCACGCGTGCGCCTGATCTGCGGCGGAAACTATCCAGCCCCGATACCAAATTCGGTGAAGGGGATGAAATCGATGAGGTCACCCCTTGCAACGTCGCCTGAACTCTCCGGAATGTCGATCAGGCCGTCGGCTGCGCGTAGGCCCGAGATCAAGCCCGATCCGTCGCGGGCAAATTTGTCGACAGCCAGTCCTTCGGGCGTATCGACCAGCATGCCGCGCCAGAACTCACGGCGACCGGGTTTGCGGCCTTTGAAGGTGAAGCTGGCCGGCAGTCGATACCGTCGTGGCTCGCGCCAATGGCCGCCACCGAGTTTCTGTAATAGCGGAAAGACATACATCAGGAAGCATACAAAGACGGCCACTGGATTGCCTGGCAATCCGACCACGATGCAGGGTGGAGCAACAGGGTTTGAGCGTTTGATCTGGCCGAACATCATCGGTCGTCCAGGCTTGATCGCGATTTGCCAGAAGTGGCGCGATCCAAGCACGTCAAGCGCCGCCGCCATATGGTCTTCATCGCCGCGACTGGCGCCGCCGCTGGTCAATATCACATCGAATTGCTCGGCAGCGGTCGCCAGTTTGTTGCGAATCGCTTCGGCATCGTCTGGCCAGATCCCCAGCTGCTCGACGTCAGCACCGGCGAGCGGCACGAGCGCTGTCAACATTGGCGTATTGGCATCGTAGACGTGGCCGAGGGGAAGTTTGCCCGATCCAGCCGTCAGGATTTCGTCGCCAGTAGACACGATGCCGACGCGCAGACGGCGATAGCAAGAGACGTTACCGAGACCAACTGAGGCCAGGGCCGCCAAATCTTGCGGCCGCAAAGTGTGACCAGCCCCGAATAATGTGGTTCCGTGAGCCACATCCTCGCCGGCTTTGCGTACGTTGGCACCGAGTTTGAGTCCGCTCGGTATGCGGACGCCTGCACTGTCGGTCGTGCAGTCCTCCTGCATTACGACTGTATCGCTGCCCGTTGGCATCACGGCGCCGGTGAAGATCCGCACGGCGACATTGGGTGCCACGGCGGCTTGCATCGGGTGGCCAGCGGTTGCACGTCCAATGATTGGAAAACGGGTGCCGCTTGCCTGATCATAGTCGGCGTGGCGAAATGCGTAACCATCGACAGCCGTATTGGTATGAGCGGGCACTGCAACCGATGCAGCAACTGCAGCTGTTAGCGTGCGACCGACGCTCACGCTGAGTGGAACGTGTTCGGCAGCCCCAATGGGGACGGTGCGAGCTTTCAGAAGTGCAATCGCTTCGTCGTGCGTCAAAAGTCGACGATCATGTGCAAAGCAGTCGTCGAGCACTGGCGGCAGCATGAAACAATCAACCTGTCAGATATTCTGAGAGTTGACTGGTATACCATCACAACAGCGTAGCTCCAACGCGGCACCGCGCTTACGTGCTACCATCGCTTAGCTGCGCTAACGAACGCTACTGAGATTGCATCAGTACAAATAGACCAATGCCTAAGGCTGGGCCAAGCAACGTGGCAACAACCATCATTATAAACGGCTTCGCAACCATAACTCCAACTCCCGCAACGCTACCTAACATCGCATGTCGGCGGTCGAAATACATTGAACCGACAACACAAGCTCTACGTCCCTCAACTTCGAGCTTGACAGTCAGCATACATGTTATGGGCGAATTTGCCACAAATATTTTCCGAACGGGCACAACTTCATGTGGCATCGTTCAATTATCAGAACCTAAGGTCGTTCGGCCGACTTGGTTCTGATTCGCAATGGAAAATTCGGATGGTGAATTGGATTCATAAAAGGGTACCTTGCCCCGCTGCTGGTGCTCTAGAATTGTTTCCACAGTCATGTGGCTCTTGTGCAACGCACAAAACCAACGCTAGCGAACGTCGAACAGCCGCAATTGCTTTTCGTCTTGGCCCTTGGTTTCGAAGGCCAGCTGTTCAATCCGGTCAAACGGCACCTGTTCGGCCATGATCAAAGACCGTTGTGCTTTGATCGCGCGCACAAGCCCCTCCTGCACAAGGTGGAATTCGCCGACGGTCTGGTTTGGCAAAACGCGCGCCGGATCGAGCCCGCTTTCGCTCTGGAACGCCGCCCGCAGCTTTTTCAATGCGGTGTCCTCGCGGACGCGTCCGATGAACCAGCTCGTTACCTGGTCACGGCTCTTGTAGTCGAGGTCGCCCGGCGACTGAGTTGCGAGCATAATGCCAAGGCCGGCTGAGCGCGCTCGTTTAAGCAAGCTTTGCAGCGGCTCAGCAGTCGCCGGTTTCGCGTTGGCTGGGATATAAAGGTCGGCTTCGTCGAACATGACGACGGCCTGCAATTCATCGTTCGGGTTCCTCTGGCAGAAGCGCAAGGCCTCCGACAGGAACTGCGCCACCCAGAACAAGATGTTCTCATTGTCGCCGAGGAAGCCCGTGTAGATGACTGACAACCGTGTGCGGCCGTCGCGCGCATAGGGGCCAATGCCGAGCAATGCTTCCATGCTGAGGCTCTCGCCGCCGCCCTCGAACAAGGCCGCGTTGCGGTGCCGCAAGCTATCCAGCTGAGCCACGAGATCGCGGCGGATCTTGCCCGACGGGTCCATGCGCTGGGTGCGGTCGGTCAGTTCCGGATCTTCATCCTCGAGCAGCACGATCAAATCGGCCAGCGTCACTTCCCGGCTGTAGCGCGAGCCCAAGATTCGAAGCGCGACCGACAAAATACCGGACTGCTTCTGGTGCGTCGCCGAATTCTTCAGATGCAGCATGTCGCCAAGGGCTGCCGATGACAGGTTCGCCAAAAGCTGCTGTTCGTGCTCAGGCAACTCGTTGATGCCGTTCGGTAGCAGCGTGATCGACATCGGTCGACCGGTCTGGCGCCCGGGGGTGTACACGGCTACGTCAATGGCATCAGCCAACTTTTCGCGCTCACCGCGCCGTTCCTGGAATTCATTCTCGTTGGCGCGCCAGACGTCCGGGTTGGCGTAGCTGCACAGGTCGCCTTTGCGGTCGAGTAGGATGGCCGGGGTGCCGCGCAGCAAGAGTTGTTCGATCAGACTGAGCGCGAGCGTCGTTTTACCGGAACCGGAACCACCGAGCACCGCGGCGTGGCGTTTCAAGATACCCTTGTTTAGCGTCACGGCTTTGTTGCCGCCACCAATCTCGCGACCGGCAACGATGCTGTTTGCGTTGTCGCCATTCTCATTGAGGATAACCGATAGCGGCAGCTCGTCGTCGTTGGCCGGCACTGGATCGGCTTCGCCTTCGGCCGGGCCGCTCCATTCAGTCCAGGCTGCTGGCGTGGGCGCTAAGTCGTTGGAAGGCTCGTTGCAGCCGATCTGGATCGGCAGCGTTGTCTGACTGACAGTCTCCGCCCGCACGCCCGATCGTGTCAGCAGGTCGAGGCGCAGGAGTTGCACCAGTGGAGCCAGCACCGACAGCAATTTTGCCTGCTCGAACCAGGTGCGGAAGCCTTGATCGAACCGATGATGGGCGTGGAACTCGCGAACGGTCATCATGCGTTCCCACTCGGGGATAGGCACCAGGATCGACCGGCCGCCACCATCGCGGAACTTGCGAAACGCTTGCGCAGTCTGGTTCTTCTTGTTCGGCGGGAAGTCGCTCGCCCGCAGCATGAAGCAAGCACGGCCCTGCATCGACGATAGGACACGATCAAGCTGACGCTTCAGGCCGCCGCCTTGCGTTGGGCGATTGCACAGGAACACGCGGGCCTCATAGGCGAGGCCGTTTTTTTGACCAACCTTGAGGTCGATGGCCGGTAAGTCGTCGGCCAATTCCAACCGTTCGACCGAGAGTGTCACGGCGCCCGCCCACTCGTCCTTGGCAAGACCCAAAGCCGTCACGAGAACGTCCATCAGATCGTTGTCGGTCGATGGGATCTCGGCTTCGGACGCATTGGCGAAGCGGTGCCACATGTCGCGAAAATCGATCGACATGTCGGCCTGAGTGTCATCAGGATCGTCATTGCTGGATGCAAACCCGAGGGCTGCTGCCAAAGTTGAGATGAAGCCTGCGCGTTCCGGCTCCTCGCGGCGCTCTTCCTGTTCGTCGCCCTGATCGGCGCGCAGCCGGTTCTGCGCATGTTCCAATAGGCGTCGCGTGGATAGGCCGCCGAACTCCTCGAAGAACTGTGGTCCGAAGAATGCAGACGCATCCGGGAAGCTCAAGCCGCCAGCGCGGGTTTCCGCGTCATGTTCCAGACGCTTGGCGATGATCAGGCGTGCTTCTTCCGGCGTTCGCGTTTCGAGCAGCGGCACTGGGCCCGATTTTTCGATGCGGTCGATGTAGCTCTGCGCCAGCACGCCGCGCACCTGGCCGTAAAAGTCCTCCAGGCATGAGATCAAAATGATCGAGGTTGGCAGGCGATTGGCAACCTGGATCAGATCGCGAGCCGCCTTCTGGAAGCGCTCCTCGGCATTGTCGAAAAAGCGCAGATCCTCGACCTGATCGATACAGAAGACGAGCGCTGACCGGTCGACGGTCCACATCAACTTGCCGAGGCTTTCGATGATCTCGAAGGCGCGGCCATCACCCGAATTCGGATCGAGTGCTGCGACCGCTGCGAGGCTCAGTTCGTTGAGCGCGCGGCCATAAAGATATTGCCTGATCCGTTGGTCGATGCGTGGGTCCGAGCGCTGCAAGTACAGCAGAGCCCGCACGATATTGATGTCGAGTTCCTGGTCGGCAAAGCGCGGGCTGGCAACGATGTCGTCGGCGAGTTGATGGATGAGCCGGGCAAGCTTGCCTTCGTCGAGTTCCGCATCGCGCAACTTGGTCAGTTCGCCCGCTGGCAAGACATCAGCGTCTTCGACGAGCCGTCGCGTCAACCGTGCGATCGCCGTCTCACCGCCCTTGTCAGGATCATAGGGCTTTTCGAGCGAGGCGATCAGGCGGCGAAGGTAATAGTCGGCGTAGTTCGAAACGTCAGGCGTCATCTGGGCATAGCCGAAGTAGGCATTGCCGCGTCGATGGGCACCGGTTCGTAACGCCCTGATAAGATGCGTTTTTCCAGCGCCCGACTGACCATGGAACAACAAGATTCGGGCTTGCGACTTGGCGCCCTTCGGCGACGTCACGTCCTCAAGCAGGCTATAGAATTTCGTGCGGGCCTTCTTGTGCACGGCCTCGACGTCCACCGGGTCAGCCGACCAGATGTCGTCTTCCCAGGTGATCGAGTGGTCGAACGCTGCCGCCAGCATACTGGCCGCTTGGGTCTTTGAAGTGTCGGATGGCATTAAACGGTGTGTTCCTGAACGCGCGCTGGCGAATCATTGATTATTTTAGTCTTCGACACGCACGAAATGGAGAGCAGTATTCTTGAACACCAGCGCCGACTGTTGAACCTTGGGCAACGAGCGCCGATCTTTCAGGTCCGCATTGGCGAGCACGACATGGCCGGTTCGATGGGCCTCGGCGAGCATGCTTTTGAACTCGATTTCGGTCAGGCCCCATTCGGCGTGACCGGCACTCAGCGCTGCCCACACATCGCTGATATATGCTTTGCGGTTGCCCGGCCAGCCTTCAGCCTTGTGACCGGCAACGGCCTGCACAGCCTTGGCGAACCCGGCCAAATCAGGTCGCAAAGCAGCGGCCGGTCGAATGGGTGCCTCAACTTTGCGAGGGGCCATGTGCGGTGCTGGCGCCAGCACCGCAACGGCAATAGTGTTCTTCGGAGCCGGAGCCGTTTTGGGGGAAGGCGCTGGCTGCGAGATCTCAGCAACAAATCGGCGCAACACGGCAGCCCGCAAAGCCTCGCCATCGGTTTGTGGGCTGCCGACGGCTTCTGCGGCGAGGGCTGCGATCAAACGGGCATCGGTGCCAAAATCACGAGGCTTTTGCGTCAGTTGACTGGCGAGCAGTCGTCCTGCCTTGGCCGACAGGCCTGTACCGGAATCTAGACCACCCTTGATGGTGTTGCCGAAGGCGCGTTGGAGGGCAGCGCCCGCCAGCGCAATGCGCAGGCGCGAGGGACTTGTCCGACTGCGTGCTGGCAAATTGAAGGCATTTTGAAGTACCGCTGCACGCAATCCGTCGGGACGGGCCAGCAGCTTGAGCCGGTTTGCCGATTCGTTTTCCAGTCTCAATGCAACCGCAACCAGACGGTGATCTCGGATGTCAAACCAGTTCGGTTTGGCGGGCTTCGTCGTCACTTTGATCCCGAGCGCTTCATGCGTGGCAATGAGGCCCGATGGCGTCAGGCAAAACCGATTGCGGCTCTCGGTTGCGAACCCATCCGCAATCAGTGCGCTCAGCTCTTGATCGAGCCGTCGGCGCAATTCGCCAGGTGACAGCCGATGCGCGGACAAAAGCCCCAGATCCTTGGCGAATTCTGCCCGGGTGGCGCCACCATCGACGCAAGCGCGCGCCGCCACAAGCAGCCGCCAGGAGCGACCGAACGGCGCTGACGCCGCTTTCGGATGCGCTTCAAGCGCGGCTGACGCCATGGCGCTTAGCCCCTTCCTGTTTCGAAGACATGCGAATGGCAGAAGTTGAGGTGTCTTTTCGAATCACCTCGCATCGAATCGAATAGTGCGGCCAACCGTGCCCCACGCCAAGGGGGTGTAACAAAGGTCCCACACTCCTTCAGCAGTTTGCGGCATTTTCGAGCAGAGATTCCCCTTGCTCCAGGGCCGGTGCCGGGACCATCCTGGCACCTGACATCCAGGCGTCTTCAATGCTTGGACCTAGGGGTGAATTGAATGACGTGGTCCATTATCGCGCGTGATGCCGCGACCGAGCGAATCGGAATTGCAGTTGCAACCAGATTCTTTGCGGTCGGCAGTCGCGTGCCGCACATCAAGGCGGGCGTTGGGGCCATCGCCTCGCAAGCGTTCATGAACCCGTTTTATGGTGCCAAGGGGCTAGCGCTGCTGCAGGCAGGAGGCACCGTATCTGAGGTAGTCCAGCAATTGACCGCGGCCGATGACGGCCGAGCGCACCGCCAAGTGCACGTGATGGATCAACAGGGCCAGTTCGCAGCCTATACGGGCAGCAACTGCATCGACTGGTGCGGGCATCAGATCCACGATGGTTTTTCAGTCGCCGGGAACATGTTGGCCGGTCCCCAGGTGATCGAGGCGACGGCACAGACCTATCGGGAATTGGCTACAGCACCTTTCGCTCGCAGGTTGATCGCGGCACTGAAGGCCGGCGAGGCCGCGGGTGGCGACAAGCGCGGTAAGCAATCGGCTGCACTGCTGATCCACGACGACCAAGACTATTCGCTGCTTGATCTCAGGGTCGATGATCATATCGATCCGTTGACCGAACTTTCGCGCCTGGAAGGTGTCGCCCGGGAGCGCTGGGTACATTTCCGCCGCTTCATGCCCTCGCGTGAACATCCAGCGGGCCTGACGGATCGAGCAGACCTCGACGCGCGCATCGCCCAGTCGATCGCCGAAGGCTACGAATGACCCAGGATGCCCTGTTGCGCGTCGACGATCTGAAAATCGCCTTTGACGGCGATCGGGGCCAACGCACCGTTGCGGTGACCGGCGTTTCGTTCGAAGTCGGGCGTGGCGAAACGCTTGGTGTTGTCGGCGAAAGCGGCTGCGGTAAGAGCGTTACGGCGCTGGCCCTGATGCGGCTTTTGCCACGTGATAGCGCCCGCGTGTCGGGTTCGATAACGTTTGACAATCAAGACCTGACCACATTGCCAGAACGCGAGATGCAGGGCCTGCGTGGCAACCGGTTGGCGATGATCTTCCAGGAGCCGATGACGTCGCTCAACCCATCCTACACGGTTGGCGACCAGATCGGAGAGGCGCTCGAACGGCATCGTGGATTATCGGTAAACGATGCGCGGCTAGAAGCCATTCGATTGCTCAAGATCGTTCGCATTCCCTCGCCTGAAACCAGGGTCGATGCCTACCCGCATAAGTTGTCGGGCGGCATGCGCCAGCGCGTAATGATCGCGATGGCGCTTGCCTGTGATCCCGCATTACTCATTGCAGATGAGCCAACAACCGCGCTCGATGTCACGATCCAGGCGCAAGTTCTCGACCTGTTGCGTGATCTCCGCGCTGCCACGGGCACGGCCGTCTTGTTGATCACGCACGATCTGGGTGTCGTTGCGGAAATGTGTCAGCGCGTCATCGTCATGTACGCCGGTGAGATCGTCGAGCAGGCGTTGGTGGCTGATCTGTTTGCCCGCCCGCAGCACCCCTATACCGTCGGCCTCCTTGGATCGATTCCGCGTGAGGGGGACATGCGATCAAGGTTGTCCTCCATTCGCGGGATGGTTCCGGCGTTGACGGCGGCGCTGATCGGCTGTCGGTTCTCAGCCCGCTGCCCGTTTGCCGATCAGACATGCCGAACCTCCGCGCCGCCCCTCATCGATACCGGCAGCGGCCACCTGTCGCGCTGCTGGAAAACGCCGTTGGAGGCGCTGGTCGCATGAATGAGCCGCTCCTTGTCGTTCGTGATTTGGCGAAACACTTCATCGGGCATCGCTCGTTGCTGGGTGCGGCACGCAGCAACGTGAAAGCCGTCGATGGGGTGTCGTTTGATGTGAAGGCTGGCGAGACGTTCGCCATCGTCGGCGAGTCGGGGTGTGGGAAATCGACGGTTGGTCGCCTTGTGCTGCGGCTGATCGAGCCGACGGCCGGCACGGTCACGTTTGCCGGGCGGAACATTGCGTCGGCTACTGCTGCCGAATTAAGAGCGTTTCGCGCGAAGGCTCAGTTGATCTTCCAGGACCCCTACGCCTCGCTCAATCCGCGCATGACGGTGGGCGATACGCTATCCGAACCATTGATGCTGCATACTGATTTGTCGACGGGCGACCGGCAGGCGCGCGTTGGTGAATTGCTGCAAACTGTTGGCTTGAAGCGCGAACACGCACAACGCTTTCCACACGAGTTTTCCGGCGGCCAGCGCCAGCGGATCGCAATTGCGCGCGCGCTTGCCCCTGGCCCTCAACTGATCGTGTGTGATGAGCCGGTATCGGCGCTCGATGTGTCAATCCGCGCCCAGGTGCTAAACTTGCTCCAAGATCTGCAGCAAGAGTTCGGCTTGGCCTATATCTTCATCAGCCATGACTTGTCGGTGGTGCGCCACATCGCGGATCGCATTGCGGTGATGTACCTCGGTCGGATCGTTGAGACATCGAAAGCCGCGGACTTGTTTGCTGAACCGCGCCACCCCTATGCACGCGCACTGCTCTCGGCGATCCCGGTGGCGCAGCCGACCGCCGCGCGCCAGCGGCAACTGCTGCCGGGTGATCCGCCGAGTCCGATCAACCCGCCATCTGGTTGTCATTTGTCGCCGCGTTGCCCGCACGTGCGTGAGCTGTGTCGAACCACGTCGCCAGTGTTGGAGCATGATGACGCGGGCCATGCAACGGCTTGCCACCACTGGCGTGAGATTGCAGCATCTGGCACCTTGGCCTTCAACGCAGAATTGCCCTCACCCCAACTTCAGCGTCTGTTCGCCCGATTTGAGGCGCCCGTTATATCTGAATAAATCGTCTAGGAGTATCCCGCATGAAACGCGTTTTAATGGTACTGGCAGCACTGGGACTACAGGCAATGGCGCCAGTTATGGCCCAGACGACGCTGCGGATCGGACTGGCCGAAGACCCTGATATTCTCGACCCGACATTGGCACGCACATACGTCGGGCGCATCGTGTTTGCCTCGATTTGCGACAAGCTGTTCGATATCGACGACAAGCTTGTGATCGTTCCGCAGTTGGCGCTGAGCCACGAAACCTCGGCCGATGGTAAGACGGTCACTTTGAAGCTGCGGCCTGGCGTCAAGTTCCACGACGGTGAGGCAATGGACGCGGCAGCAGTCAAGTTCTCGCTCGAGCGGCATTTGACGTTTCCGACCTCATTCCGCAAGCCGGAACTTTCCGCTATCGACACGATCGAAGTGGTCGATCCACTGACGGTCAAGCTGTTGCTCAAGAGTCCGTTTTCACCATTGATCGCGCAGCTATCCGACCGCGCCGGCATGATCGTTTCGCCGAAGGCAGCGACCGCCAGTGCCGATAAGTTCGGCCTCAACCCGGTGTGCGCCGGGCCTTACAAGTTCGTCGAGCGCGTGCAGCAGGATCGCATCGTCGTCGAGAAGTTTGCCGACTACTGGAATGCGAAAGACGTGTTCATCGACAAGATCATATTTCGCCCGGTGGTCGATTCGACCATTCGACTTGCCAATCTCAAATCCGGTAGCCTGGACTTGATCGAGCGGGCACTCGCCACCGACATCAAGGAGATCAAGGCGGACGCCAAGCTCAAGCTCGCGACCCAGATCGAGATGGGCTACCAAGGGTTGACGCTCAACCTTGCTAATGGACCGGCTGGCATCGATGGTCCGTTCGGAAAGAGCCCCAAGGTGCGTCAGGCACTCGAAGCCGCCATTGATCGTGAAGCGTTGGTCCAAGTTGTGTTCAATGGCGAGGCGCTGCCCGGCAACCAGTGGATCAGCCCACGCAACGCCTACTACCAAGAAAAGTTTCCACTCCCAAAACGCGATGTGGCAAAGGCCAAGATGTTGCTTGGGGAAGCCGGTTTAAAAGCGCCTGTTACGGTCGATTTTATGGTGCCGAACAACCCTGAGTCGCGGCAGGCGGCAGAGGTCATTCAGTCGATGGCGGCGGAAGCCGGATTCGAAATGAAGATCCGCGTTACCGAATTTGCAACATCGTTGAAGGAAGCCGAACAGGGCCGTTTCCAAGCCTACTTCATCGGCTGGTCTGGACGTGTCGATCCGGACGGCAACATCTTTGTGTTTGCCAAATCGAAGGCGCCACAGAACAATAGCTTGTATTCAGACGCAGAAGTCGACCAGTGGCTGGACGATCAGCGCAAGGTGTCGAGTTTGGCCGAACGCAAAGCGATCTTTGAGAAGGTTGCCGCGAAGGATCAGACCCAGGGCGGCATCATCTACCTCTATCATCGCCAGGTGATCATCGCGCACACGACGAAGCTCGAAGGCTACAAGCAGTTGCCCGACGGGCTCGTTCGCGTCGTTGGCTTGAAGTTGAAGCCGTGAGCCACGTCGATATTGCACGTGTGTCGCAGATCATCCGAGAGGTGGCGCTGGCGGAGGTGATGAGCCGCTGGCAAAAGCTCGAGGCGAGCGACGTTTCGTACAAGTCGATCGATGGCAAGGCAGGCGTCGGTGGTCCGGTGACGGTTGCCGATATGGCCGCAGAAGCGGCGTTGGAGCGGCAGCTTACGGCGCTGCTGCCGGGCTCTCGCGTTGTTGGTGAGGAGGGAGTGGCAGCTGATCCATCGCGCCTTGATCTGTTTCGCTCTGACGGTCCGATTTGGGTGCTCGATCCCATCGATGGCACACGGGCCTACGCGAAGGGTAAGCCAGAGTTCGATATGATGGTGGCGTTGGTTGTGGGGGGCGTGCCAGTCGCTGGGTGGATCTACCATCCGGTTTCGGGCGCGATGTATGTCGGGGAGCGTGGCAGCGGTGTCGTGTTTGAAACCAGCGATGGGGCCGCCGAAAAAGTGCGCGTTGCTCCACCTCGCGATCTGGCGGCGATGAATGGCCTCATTCGATTGAGTTGGCCGAAGGATGATCCGCGGCGTGAACTTGAAGCAAAAACCTCGAGGTTCGCGTCCCTTACCGAGCCGCGATCGTCGGGACGAAACTACGCGCGGATCTTGCGCGGCGAGGTGCACTTCTTGATGAATTTCACACCGCATCCGTGGGATCACTTGTCGGGCTTTTTTCTGCTGTCGGAACTGGGCCACGTCTATGCCCGTGCCGATGGCACGCCCTATCATCCCGCAGACGGGCGCGCCGCAATCCTCACCGCGCCGACGCCGGCGCTCTGGTCGCAAGTGCGCGACACACTATTCGACGGAGGCAACGTCCCATGTTGATGTTCCTCGGCAAGCGGTTGCTGCAGTTGTTGCCGACGCTTTTTTTCGTGTCGGTAATCATCTTCGGGTTGCAGCAGTTGTTGCCAGGCGACCCGGCGCAGGCGATGGCCGGTGAGGAACAAAATCCGGAAGTGCTGGCTGAGATCCGCAAGCAGTATCGGCTCGATCAGCCGTTTTATGTGCAGTACGTCTACTGGGTCGGCGGCGTGTTGACGGGTAATCTGGGCGAGTCGATGCGGCTGAAGGAGCCGGTCCTCACGCTGATCGCTCAAAAGTTTCCGGTGACGCTGCAATTGGCGCTGATGGCGATTGTGATCTCGCTCGGCGTTGGTGTTTCGGCTGGCATTATCTCGGCCGTGCGTAAGAATACGAAACTTGATTATGTCGTCAATGTGCTGGCGCTGACTGGCATTTCAACGCCGAACTTCTGGCTCGGCATCATGATGATTTTCTTCTTCTCGGTGTATCTCGGCTGGTTGCCGGCATCCGGGTACGTTAGCCCGTTCGAGGACTTTTGGCTGTCGATCAAGACGACAATTATGCCAGCCTTCGTGCTCGGTAATTCGTTTGCGGCAGTGCTGATGCGACATACGCGCAGCGCGATGCTATCGGCTATGACATCCGATTACGTACGTACCGCCCGCGCCAAGGGATTGGCCGAGCGCGTTGTTGTCTTGAAACACGCGATGCGCAACGCCCTCACTCCGGTCATTACGTTGGGTGCGTTGGAGCTTGGCACGCTGCTATCGGGCGCGGTGTTGACCGAGCAAGTGTTCTCGATCCCCGGTTTCGGCAAATTGATCGTCGATAGCGTGTTCAACCGCGACTACGCCGTGGTGCAAGGCGTGACGCTGGTAACGGCTACGACGTATATCCTGCTGAACCTTGCCGCCGATATCGCCTACGTCTTGGTCAACCCACGACTGAGAGATTGAGGCATGGCGGTTTCGGATCAGTCGACTGTTATTGCGGCCACAGCGCCCGCCGATGAAACGCCGCTGCGGCGCGCGTGGCGCAGGCTTGTGCGCCGTAAAAGTGCGGTTTTGGGCCTCGTCATCGTCGTGGCGCTGGTCGTGGTTGCAATCCTCGCGCCCTTGCTTGCCCCCTTTGATCCAACACAGCAGGCTTATGCCTTTGTGCGTAAAGCGCCGTCGTTGCGCAATTGGCTTGGTACCGACGAGTCTGGCCGCGACGTTCTTAGCCGTGTGATTTTTGGTGCACGGGCATCTTTGCTCGCCGGTGTCGTATCGGTCTCGATCGCACTAAGCATCGGTGTGCCGATCGGTCTGCTGGCTGGATATCGGGGCGGCTGGGTCGATGCCCTGATCAGCCGCATCACCGATGCCATGCTGGCGATCCCGTTTCTCATCCTGGCAATTGCACTGGCGGCCTTCTTGGGCCCGTCCCTCACGAATGCCATGATCGCAATTGGCGTAACGGCAACGCCGATTTTTGTGCGCCTGACGCGCGGTCAAGTGTTGGTCGTCAAAACCGAGGACTATGTTGAGGCAGCCCGCGCGGTCGGCAATGGGCCGCTGCGGATCGCATTCCGGCACATTTTGCCGAATATCGCGCCAGCCCTTTTAGTGCAGGCTTCGTTGACGATAGCAGCTGCCATTATCGCCGAAGCGTCCCTAAGCTTTCTGGGCCTTGGCCAACAGCCGCCGGCACCGTCCTGGGGCTCCATGCTCAACACGGCGCAGCGGTTTTTGACAAACGCGCCTTGGATGGCGATTTGGCCCGGGATCGCGATTTTCCTTGCTGTATTGTCGTTCAACTTGCTGGGCGACGGTTTGCGCGATGCGCTCGACCCGAAAGAGCGCTAATCGATAGGGCATGACCCATCCGCTCCCCTCGTTTTACAACAACCTTGACCAGACATTGACGCACACATGGGCGCAATTAGCGCGTGGCGTGTCAGATCGTCGGTGCGCATTTCACACGCCGACGCTGGCAACGATTGGCCTAGATTGCACGCCGAAAATGCGCACGGTTGTCTTGCGCGCCTGCGACGTGGCGCACCGCTTGATCAGAGTTCACACGGACATCCGGACGGCGAAAATTTCGGAGATCGAACACAATTCCGTTGTTGCACTGCACGCCTACGACGTGGGTCAGAAATTTCAGGTGCGGGTCGCGGGCACGGCGACGCATCACAAAGGCGATTTGTTGGCGAAGACGGCGTGGGCGTTGTCGCAGCCGATGAGCCGAGCAGGCTATGCCCAGGAACCAGGGCCAGGGCGCTTGCTCGTCGACCCGACGACCATTCCGCAGCTACCAGCTATTGCAGATGGACGCGTCGACGGTTTTGAGAATTTTGGGATAATTTTGATTGCGATCCATGCGCTCGAATGCCTGTATCTCGGCCACCAAGGCCACCGCCGTGCGCGCTTTACATGGGATGATGGCGCTCTGCGTGCCACTTGGCTTGCCCCGTGATCGATGATTGACGCCAAGCCTTGAATTGCGCGACGGTGCGGGTCTGAATAATCAATTTTGCGGCGGCATCATCTGATGACCAAACTTTTCGATCTCAGTGGAAAAACGGCGCTCGTGACAGGCGGTGGGCGTGGCATCGGGCAGGCCATTAGCCTTGGTCTCGCCGAACACGGCGCGCGCGTGATCTTTGTTGGGCGCACGCAGACCACGCTCGATGAAACGCTGGCACTGCTGCGTAAGGCTGCGCCCAACACCGATCACTTTGGCATACCGATGGATGTCAGTCTTGAGGCTGATGTTGCGCGCGCCCGCGACGAAGTGCTGAACCGGGCTGGTCGCCTGGATATCCTGGTCAACAATGCCGGCATCGATCCCCACTATGCATCGATGGAAAAAACCAAGCAGGAAGACTGGGATCGTATCGTTGAAGTGAATCTGACCGGCGTGTTCCGGTGTTGCCGGGTGCTGGGCTCAACGATGATCGAGCAAAAATCCGGGTCCATTATCAACATCAGTTCGATTGCCGGACACATCGCGCTGAAGCGGCAGGTGCCCTACTGCGCGACCAAGGGTGGTGTCGAGCAGATGACCAAGGCGCTCGCCTACGACTGGGCGGAGCACGGTATTCGCGTTAATGCAGTGGCCTACGGTTTCGTCGATACCGATCTGACCAACAGTATTCTGAGCCATCCCCAGATCGGGCCGAAGTTCCTCGCGCGCGTGCCGATGGGCCGCTTCGGCACCCTCGATGATGTTGCAGGTGCCGCCGTGTTCCTGGCTTCGCCCGCGAGTGGCTATGTGACGGGACACAGTCTCGTGGTCGATGGCGGCTGGACGGCGGCCTAAGCGCCATGGAGCCGGTCGATCAATCGGACCTTCGTTCGCCTGACACCATGATCCCGCAAGATTGGGCGGCACTCAGCCGTCACTTGGGTTTGCACGGCCTGTCGTTTGATCCTGCATCTGCGCCCATGCAATTCGCCGGTGGCTTCGGCAACCTCAATTATCTAGTCGAGATCGAAGGCACACGCTGGGTGCTGCGTCGTCCACCGCTCGGCCCCATTCCGCCGGGTGCCAACGACATGGCGCGAGAGTTCCGCGTGTTGTCGGCGTTGAACCAGACTTTTCCGCTTGCCCCGCGCGCGTTGCATTTTTCTGCCGACCGAAATGTGCTGGGCGCACCGTTCCTTATTCTCGAATATCGATCCGGCTTGATCATTCGGGATACGATGCCGCTGGGTCTCGCGTCGGCGGCGGTTGGACCAAGATTGAGCACCATGCTTGTCGATGTACTAGCTGCACTCCACGCCGTAGACCCGGTTGCCGTTGGACTTGGCGACTTCGGCAAGCCGGAGGGGTTTCTCACTCGCGCCGTTGAAGGGTGGGCCAAGCGCTGCGTGATCGCCTGCGATGGTCAGATGCCCGATGTCGCCATTGAGATCATTTCGTGGTTGCGCAAACAGCCGTTGCCCACCGGCAGCGTAACCCTGCTGCACAACGATTTCAAACTGGACAACGTCATACTTGATCCAGTGACGCTCGCACCGCGCGCCGTCGTCGATTGGGATATGAGCACGCGCGGCGATCCGCTGTTCGATCTTGCAACGTTGCTCAGTTACTGGACGGAAGCCGGTGATCCGCCAAGCATGCACGACATCCGGCAGATGCCAACGGCACTGCCGGGGTTTCTCACCCGGGCGCAGATGATCGGGGCCTATGCCGAAAAGACCGGTCGCGATGTTTCCGCCTATCCGTTTTATCGCGTGCTAACGATGTTCAAGCTGGCGGTGGTTTACATGCAGCTCGGTGCCCAATGGCAGCGTGGCGCCACAACCGATCACCGTTTCGAGCGATTCACGGCGTTGGGTGCATCTCTGTTGGAGTTCACACGTGAGATTGTGCGGGGCCGCGTTGGCGCCTGAGGTTGTGGTGGGCGCTCGCGAACCAGGGCTCGTTTGCGTTCGCGTCATGTCCGCAGCAAAAAGGTGCTACCCCGCCAACGCTTCCCGCAGCATCTCGAGTTCAAGCCACTGCTCTTCGGCCTTGGCAAGTTTGGTTTCGGCTTTTTTCAGATCGGCTGCGGCGGCGTTGAAAGCCTCCAAATCCTTTGAAAAAAGATTCGGCGTGGCGAGTTTCGTTTGCAGGCGAGCGATGGCGGCATTCAATTTTTCGATTTGCGCCGGTAGCGTTTCAAGCGCGTGCTTCTCCTTGAACGACAGCTTGCGCTTTTGGATGTTGGTCACCGGGCTTGCTGCCACGTTCGAATTGGCTGCCCGCTCTGCCTTCGCGTCGCTGACCGATTTGCGTGCTTCGAGATCGTTGCCCTGGCGCTGCGAGATCATGTCCGAATAGCCGCCTGCATATTCAGTCCAGCGCCCATCGCCTTCGGCTGCAATCACGCTGGTGACGATACGGTCGAGGAAGTCGCGGTCATGGCTAACGAGCAGTACGGTGCCAGCGTACTCGTCCAGCAACTCCTGCAACAGATCAAGCGTTTCAAGATCGAGGTCGTTGGTTGGCTCGTCGAGTACGAGGATGTTCGACGGCTTCGCTAGTACGCGGGCCAGCAACAGCCGCGCGCGCTCGCCGCCCGACAACACGCTGACGGGACTGCGCGACTGCTCCGGCTGGAACAGGAAGTCCTTCATGTAACTCGCGACGTGGCGCACCTGCCCGTTGACGGTCACTTTGTCGCCTTTGCCGCCGGTCATCGCCTCGGTGACGGTCCACGTCGGCTTGAGTTCATCGCGGCGCTGGTCGAGTTGGACAAGTTCGAGATTTGCGCCAAGTCGGATCGTGCCGCCATCCGGCGCTAACTCGCCAATCAGCATTTTGAGCAGCGTTGTCTTGCCCGCCCCGTTCGGACCAACGAGACCGAGACGGTCTCCGCGCATTAGCCGAATGCTTGCGTCCGCAACAATCGTGCGGCCTTCGAATGCTTTGGAAATGCCGATGGCTTCGACCACGAGCTTGCCCGAGGTTGAGCCTTCGGACGCCGTCATCGTGACATTGCCGGTGACCTTGCGGGCTTCGCGCTTTTCCTGGCGCATTTCGGCCAACAACGCCACGCGCCGAACATTCCGCTTGCGACGGCCCGTGACGCCGCCGTGCATCCATTGTTGTTCGCGGGCGATCTTGCGGTCGAGCTTGTGGGCTTCGAGTTCTTCTTCCTCAAGCACCTTATCGCGCCAAGCTTCGAACATGCCGAAGCCTTGCTCATTG
>JANOYV010000110.1:0-1701 GCA_031429105.1 Hyphomicrobiaceae bacterium
GACAGCACGCTGGCTCGCCTTGCGAGCGGCACGATGCTGTCCGCAATGCTGTAAGCCGGGCTTTGGCCTCATTGAGGTCGAGCGCGGACTAACATGCCGAGATTGCGGCGAGCCCACTCAGCTCATTGTGGCTGAGAGACATCGCTGCACATCGTGCGGGCATTCGATCCGCAAGCGGGTTCGCGCCAGCCACCTCCGCGCCGAGCCCACGTGGTGCAATGCGTGCAATCCGTGACCGCCGGCACGGCCTCCTGCAACAAAGATGACAGAAAGCCGGCGCCGGACAACGTCTCGATGCTGTGGGGTGCATGCAGCCTTGTGGCCCTCCTCGGTGAGAACCTTATGATCGGTCTTGGATGACGGCGCGATACTTCGGTTCGATCGGTTCTGTGTCCGCTGATCGAGGCTCCCGCCCTCCGAGACCACTTCCATCTTCATCGGGGTCAAGGGCAAAAGCTGCTGCGGCATGTTGAGCCGTGGCCACTTCCCGATAGTCAGGTTCAGACGCTGCGGAATATTTGCGAGCAGGTCACCGGCCGGCTGAGCGCCTAGGCAGCACATGATTGCGCACGTACGTGTCAAACAGATACGTCGTGTAGACGGTCGTCATGTTCGCTTCGTAGAGACCGGCGTCAGTGCGTAGCTCTTCGTCGGCACGGGAGCGCAGAAACGAACCCACGGATCGCGTGAGAACGTCGGGCATGGACAATCGGTCGCCGGGCCGCATCGCGCGCAGCGCCGCGATGTAATTTTCTATGATGGCGTTGTTGATGATGGCTCTGCCTGTTGCCTTGGTGGCAAAGAAGGGTTTGTATCCGAACGTGCCGATCATCTCACGCACGGACGCGTCGCCCCCGCAGGCGCCGACAAGAACGACGGCGACGTCCTTGATGCGATCACCAGCGACGCGTTTCGAGTCGGCCTGCAAGGGCGCGATAATGTGTGTATGCCCGCGACCGATGATTGTCTCGATGCGACGTCCGTTCAAGGCTGCGGCGATGTCGGCGACGCCTTGCCTGTTGCCGGTGACAGTCGGCTTATTGACGTATATTTCGATCGTTCGGCCAAACGAGCGAATAGTGAAAACCTCGTAGGTTTTGGCGTCGCGGCGATGCGCACCGAGCATTTGCATGCGCAGACGGAAGCCGCCGTAGGAGGCTACGGCATCAGTGTCCTGGTCCATCCGCATGAACATGCGATGCGTGTAGGCATTGCGGCTGGTCGGGCTGAACAGGCGCTCGAACGGTACGTTGAAGATCGAAGTGTCGAGCTGGTAGGCGCGGTCGATCGCCCTTTCGTGTCGGTCGCCTGAAACGGTCTGATATGTTGAGAGCATGCTGCCGTAGACGCTCTTCAGCGAGGGAACCTGCTCGGCGCCGTAGCGCTCATACAGCCGGTCGAGCAGTTGCTTCTTGAAACCGGCAACGGGTCGGGACGCAGACGGCGCGGTCAGCAGCTCCATCAGCACCGAGCTATTGCCTTCGAAGCCCGCGGGATCGCCAAGGGAGGCGATCGCATCGTCGATGAACCGGCTGCGATCACGTACGCTCTCGATGACCGGGTCGATCAGACCGAACGACGATGCAACCCGCAGAAAGACAAGTCCGCGGCGCGGGGACGCGCGCCCCCCGTGGGCGCCGCGGGGCGTGTGAGTGGGGCGGGCGGGGGAACCGTAGGAACATACACACAGTTTCAGGGCCG
>JANOYV010000111.1:0-13639 GCA_031429105.1 Hyphomicrobiaceae bacterium
GACAGCACGCTGGCTCGCCTTGCGAGCGGCACGATGCTGTCCGCAATGCTGTAAGCCGGGCTTTGGCCTCATTGAGGTCGAGCGCGGACTAACATGCCGAGATTGCGGCGAGCCCACTCAGCTCATTGTGGCTGAGAGACACCGCTGCACATCGTGCGAGCATTCGATCTGCAAGCGGGTTCGCGCCAGCCACCTCCGCGCCGAGCCCACGTGGTGCAATGCGTGCAATCCGTGACCGCCGGCGCGGCCTCCCACAGCAAAGATGAGAGAAAGCCGGCGCCGGACAACGTCTCGATGCTGTGAGGTGCATGCAGCCTTCTGGCCATCTTAAGTGATAACCTTATGATCGGTCTTGGATGACGGCGCGATACTTCGCTTCGATCGGTTCTGTGTCCGCTGATCGAGGTACAGCGATCATGTCCAACAAGAACTCTTTGAGCGGAGCAACGAGGTCGGGCAATGGCAGCTTTCTCGGCGAGGCCGCGGCCATGCCACCACTCAATGCTGTACTTGCTAAGGGCCGCTTCGGGTCGTGTGACACGAGCGTAGCCGGTCCACACGGTTGCGAGCAACTATACGAGAGATGAAGGAGGACCCTTCGGGTTCGGCAATCAGGTGCTGATCCCAAGCCACTGCAAGCTGCTGCGGTCAAAAGCCGTGGTGGTGAGCGCTGCAGCCAAATCTGGACAGAAGTCCAGGCGGCAAGGTCGAGAGGGGCGAACGCAAGTGAACCGTCGCTGAAGTGTCGAAAGCGGATTAGGCGATTTCAAAACCGGGGGATGACCCTTCCTTTGGGATCAGTTTGGGAGATGCCTGAGACGGCCCGAACGGCATCCGGCATGTAGACGGCGCAAACCTCGACCAGGCTTTCGTATGGAACGTGAGAACCTGCACTGCGTCAGGCCACTGCCTATTTGGTGACTTGAAGGGACAAGCCGCAAGCGGTTCCAACCGCGAGGGCGAGAGTACCGATACGCCGTGCAGGGACGGAGCAGCTCGTAGTAGCGATGAAGGTCCTTTAATGGGGCCGGAGCGAAGGGGCTGCATTGTTCAGCTGCGGCCGTAGGCCAACTGTCACGCAGAGGGCGTGCTTTCAGTGCGACAGGATGAACCCATGGACGAAGCAAAGCCGTTCAAGATCCCCAAACGGGACGTCTCGGAAGCCTTCTAACGTGTGAAGGCGAACCAGGGAGCGGCTGGAGTAGACGGACAATCGATTGCGGACTTCGAGGCCAACCTTAAGGGCAACCTCCACAAGCTCTGGAATCGAATGTCGTCGGGGAGCTATTTCCCACCGCCGGTGCGGCGTGTCGATATTCCAAAAGCAGATGGCGGGACGCGACCGTTGGGCATTCCAACGGTTGCCGATCGCGTTGCCCAGGAAGTCGCGCGTCGTTTTCTGGAACCGATCTTGGAGCCGGTGTTTCATCCGGATTCTTACGGCTACAGGCCGGGCAAATCTGCAATCGATGCCGTGTGCACGGCTCGTCAGCGCTGTTGGCGCTACGACTGGGTGGTCGATCTCGATGTGCGCGCCTTTTTCGACACCATCGATTGGGAGCTGATGCTCAAGGCTGTCCGTCAACATAAGGATTACCTTGAAGTTACGCGAGACGCCGTCGTTGATGTCCGCAATCACTGCAATTCGTCCTAGTCCCTAAAAACGATTGTTCTGGTTGGAGATTCTGCTAAAGTTTGTACTTCCGCGACAGAAGCCGCTCACAATCGAGACGTTGAAACAGCTACGGCGTCGTCGAAGGGAGAGTTCCTGATGGCAGGTAGCCGAGTGGTTCATGACCGGCGCAACTGGCGTGCCGAGGACGAAGCGGTTTTCGACGCTTCCAGAGCGCAGATCGCCAAATCATCGCAATGGCTCGCTGGCGGCGTGTCGAGCAATTTCAGGCTCGGCGTGACGCCGACGCCCTTGGTGCTGGAGCGCGGTGAAGGCGCTTATCTCTACGACATTGATGGCAATGAGCTGATCGACTACTACTTGGCGCTCGGGCCGATGATCCTCGGCCACAACCCGGAACCCGTCCGTACCGCTGCCATCGAGCAGCTGAGCCGAGGCATACTCTACGGTGGCCAGAGCCGGATCGAAGCGGAAGTGGCGGAATTGCTCTGCCATCTCGTGCCCTGCGCGGAACGGGTTCGTTTCACGTCATCGGGTTCCGAGGCGGTGCAACTCGCACTGAGGCTGGCGCGGGGCGCAACTGGACGCAAGACCATCATCAAGTTCGAAGGCCATTATCATGGCTGGATGGACAACGTGCTGGTGTCGGTCGCGGCGACAGCAGAGAACGCCGGCCCGGCACATGCGCCGACGCGAAACGCCGGAAGCGTCGGTCAGGATCCGGGAGCTTGGGACCACACCGAAGTGCTGAGTTGGAACGACCTCTCGTCGGTCGTGCAGAGGCTGTCTCAGGGTGACGTCGCCGCTGTGTTGATGGAACCGGCGATGTGCAATTCCGGCGCGATCATGCCCGCCAAGGGCTATCTCGAAGGTGTGCGCGCCGCCTGCAGTCGGCACGGCACCGTACTAATCTTCGATGAAGTGATAACCGGTTTTCGGGTGGCGCCAGGCGGAGCTCAGCAGGTGTTCGGGGTGACCCCGGATCTCGCCACGTTCGCGAAGTGCCTGGCAAACGGGTTCCCGACGGCCGCCGTGGCTGGCAAGGCCGAAATCGTCGATCAAGTCATGAAGGGGGTCGTCCACGGCGGAACGTACAACACACAGGCAGTGGTAATGGCAGCCACGCTCGCCACGTTGCGGACCCTCGCCGACGGCACCGTGCTCAAGGGTATCGAACCGCACGGGCGCCGTCTGATGTCCGGCATAACAAGCGTCTTGAAGGCTGCTTCCATTCCGGCCATCATCACTGGTTTTCCGCAAGTCTTCAACGTCGCCTTTGACCTGACGGAGCCGGCGCAGAACTATCGCGGGCTGATGGGGTTGGATCGGGCTCGGTATGTGAGGTTCACCCATGCGCTGCTAAAGCGCCGCGTGCGTGTGCTGGAGCGCGGCACATGGTTTTTGTCGAGCTGCCACGACGACAGAGTGATCGATCGTACGCTGGACGCGGTGGAGGCGGCCATATCGGAAATTTGAGCGAGAGCTTGCTGGAGAGTTTTCGCAACCTGGATTTTGCGTAGTTGCCAACCCTGGAGGATCCGATGTTCGGCTCGACGTGGTGTAGATTGGTTTTGACGGCCACCTTGGCATTATGGGGTGGCACAGGTATGGCGGAAGCTCAGACGCTCGCGCAAGTCAAGCAGCGCGGCACGCTCAACTGTGGCGTCGATACCGGCGCGCCGGGCTTCGCCGTTAAGGACGACAAGGGCAAGTGGGTCGGCCTCGACGTCGACTTCTGTCGAGCGATCGCAGCGGCCGTGCTGGGCGATGCCGAGAAGGTCAACTATGTTCCGTTGACCGCCAAGGTCCGCTTCACAGCCTTGCAGAACGGCGAGATCGACGTGTTGATCCGTGACTCGACACTGACTTTCACCCGCTCCACCCAGCTGAAGCTTACACCGGTCGGCGTGAATTTCTATGCCGGCCAAGGCTTCATGGTGAAGAAGAGCCTCAAGGCCAAGGGCGTCAAGGATCTCAACGGCGCCACGATCTGCACCATCACGGGTGCGACGCTCGAGTTGAACATCGCCGACTACAACCGTGCCAACAACGTCAATGTCGGTACGCTCCTGTTCGAGAAGCTCGACGAAGCGACCGTTGCGCTCGAGTCGGGCCGCTGTGACGGCTATACTGATGACACCGGCAGCCTTGCTGGCGCGCGATCCACAATGAAGAAGCCGGATGATTGGGAGGTGCTGGCAGAGGTCATTTCGAAGGAACCGCTCGGTATCCACATGCGCCAGGGCGACGAACAGTGGGCCAACATCGGCCGGTGGATCCTCGGCGCCTCGATCACCGCCGAGGAAGTCGGCATCACGCAAGCCAACGCCGAGCAACTGGCCAAGACTTCAGAAAACCCGGAGATCCGTCGCGTGCTCGGCGTCGAGGGTGACTTCGGCAAGATGCTGGGGCTCGACAACGACTGGGCTCTGAAGGCGCTTAAGACTTCCGGCAATTACGGCGAAATGTACGAGCGTCACTTCGGGGCGAAAGCCTTGCAGCTGCCGCGTGGCGTCAACAACCTGTGGAGCAAGGGTGGATTGATGTATTCCTACCCGTTCCGATGATCATCTCGTCATCGACTAGAACGGTCGGGCCCAAAGTCTCGGTCCCGGCCGCGATCTGCTTGTCTTCTCGCTGGGAGTAACGATGCAGTTGAGCGGTCGCCGTATCGGCCAGATCCGTCAAATCCTTGGCTTGACTCTGGTGGCGGTGGCCGCCGTCCTGATCGCCATCAACGTGAGCGGGAACCTTCAGCTCAAGGGGCTGTCGCTCAGCTTCGACTTTCTCGGGCGCCCTGCCAGCTTCGACATTCCCTTCAAGCTGATCGATTTCAACAGCCGGGATACCTATGCGCGCGCCGCGCTAGTCGGACTGCTCAACACGGTGTTGGTTGCGGTTCTGGCGATCATCACCGCGACCATCGTCGGCGTTTCGTTCGGCACCTTCCTACTGTCGCCCAATCCGCTACTGCGTCGCACGTCGATGATGTTCGTCGAGATGATCAAGAACACGCCGCAGCTACTGCAGGTGCTGTTCTGGTATGTTGTGATCTTGCGCCAGCTGCCGAGCGCGCGAGAGAGCTACCAACCGCTGGCGAATGTCTACCTCAACGTGCGCGGCCTGTTTCTCCCCGCGTTGCAAATGGCTGCGCCCAACGGCCGATTGTGGCTGGCATGGGCCGCGATCGGCGCGTTGGTTGCCCTTCTGCTTTACGGAATGAGGCAGCTGTTCGTGGTGAAGCGGGTCGAACGGAACAAATTGATTGCCGTTGCTGGCGGTCTGGCCGCCGTGGCTGTGATCTCGTGGTGGATTAGCGCAGTCGAGGTCTCGCTCAGCCGACCGGAGCTGCGCGGATTCAACTTCCGCGGCGGCGTGCAGATTGTGCCCGAGCTGATCGCGCTTTGGGTCGGCCTCGCCATCTATGCGTCGTCGTTCATCGCCGATTTGGTGCGCGGCGCCGTGCTCGCTGTGCCGAAGGGGCAGGAGGAGGCAGCGTCGGCTTTGGGCCTCAAGCACGGCCAGACCTTGCGGCTGGTGAAGCTGCCGCAAGCGCTGCAGATCGTGGTACCGCCGCTGGTCAGCCAATATCTCAACATCACCAAGAGTTCGACGCTCGGCATCGCGATCGCTTACCCCGAAATTATGACAGTGCTGGGTGGCACCACGCTCAACCAGACCGGCCAAGCGATTGAGACCATGCTGATCATCATGGGGGTGTTCATTCTGTTGAACCTGATCGTCTCGGCCCTGATGAACAGATATAACCGCCACGTGGCGCTGCAGGGGCATGCGTGATGCAGCAGGCAATCGCACCGTCGCGCTCATTGACGTCGATGATGAAGAGTAGCCTCAAGGCGACGTTCGGGACGCCGCTCAATGCGGCGATCTCGATCGTGATGCTCGCGTTCTTTGCGACCGTCCTGCCGGCGCTCTACCGTTGGGGCATCGCCGCCGCGTCGCTGAGCGGCGCCGATCGGAAAGCCTGCATCGACGGCGGTGCCTGCTGGGTGTTCCTGCGCATCAGGTGGCACGACCTGATGTACGGCAGTTATCCCCCAACCGAAGTCTGGCGAGTCAACCTGGTCGCGGTGATGCTCGTTGTCCTGATAGTCGGCGCGTTCCTGAAGGCCAATCCTTGGCGCCGGCAGTTGGTGATATTGCTGTGCTTTGCCTTTCCGGTCGCGGCCAGCGTACTGCTCCTAGGCGGCGTGCCCGGATTGCCCTACGTCGCGACCCGCTTCTGGGGCGGCTTGATGCTCAATGTCGTTTTGGCATTCATTGCGGTGGCGGGAGCCGTGCCGCTCGGCCTGGTATTGGCGGAAGCGCGGCGCGCGAAGGATCGCACGGTACGATCGCTGGCCATCGGCTTCATCGAATTGTGGAGAGCAGCTCCGCTCGTGACCGTGTTGTTCATGGGCATATTCATACTGCCGTTCGTCATGCCGCGCGGCTTCGAGCTGAACAAGTTCGTGAGCGTCGCGGTGGTTTTGGTGCTGTTCAATTCGGCATACATGGCGGAGGCGATCAGGGGCGGTCTCCAGGCTGTGCCGCGCGGCCAGTTCCAAGCTGCGGAAGCGCTCGGTCTTGGCTTCTGGCAAGCGCGCTGGCTGGTGATATGGCCGCAGGCGTTGCGCATGTCGGTGCCGTCGATCGTCAACACGGCGATCGACCTGTTCAAGGATACCTCTCTCGTCATCATCGTCGGGCTGTTCGACATGCTGGGCGCCGTGCAACAGGCGGTGCGCGATCCACAGTGGCTGGGCCTGTCCGCGGAAGGCTACATCTTCGTCGCGAGCATCTTCCTGGTGATCTGCTCGCTACTGTCGGCAATGTCTAAAACAATCGAGCGCGAACTCGATCCTGGCCGGCGTGAGTAAAAACCACGTGAGGATCATCGCGGAATACGGTGAAACCGGCCAATCTGAATCATCGGCAATACCCGCTATAGAGGGCTAAGCTGAAAAGCGAGAACGATTGTCAATATTCTCAGCTCTGGCAGCCACGATGTCGGCTAACTCTGCGGTGCGCTCGGTCATTTTGCTCGCATGCTGCAACTGCTCAGGGCAGCTTTGGGTCATTCGCGTTGCCCGACGGCGTCGTGACGGTTAGTACGCAGAGATAGCGGACTCATGCGTCCAAAGCGCGACGCGATCGGTTCTTTCCGCCCGCGGCGTCTGCTCCTCTCACACAACCCACAAGGACCACCCTGACGGATTGTTCGCTCTGGCCACGAAGTCAGCTGATGGGACTTAGACTCGGGGAGCCTGAGGCGACGAAATGCAGAGTCGACTGCCAAACATGCGGGTGTTGTATGGCGAGAGCAAATCAGTTACGAGAACATAATAAGAACGGCGGACCGCCAAGATGACGCATGACGGCAGAGCGGTTGCTAATTTCGTTCTCGATCACGTCGAGGCGAGCGGTGGCACGGTGACACCGCTGGCGCTGCAGAAGATCGTCTATTTCTGCCATGTCTGGTCGCTCATCGAACTGCGCCGTCCGCTGTTCCGGCACAGCTTCGAGGCATGGGAACACGGCCCCGTTCTTCAGTATTTATATAGGGAGTTCAAACGCTTCGGCGCCAATCCAATCCTTGGACGGGCACAGCGGCTGAACCCCATATCAGGGGTGAACGAACGGGTGCCGTATGCCTTCGATGACGAGACGATCGGGCTTTTGATCCGTGTCATCGGCTTCTATAGACGACTGCCGGCCGGCGCCCTAGTCGAGCTGACGCATGCCCCCGATGGCCCATGGCACAAGGTCTGGCACCACGGAGGCAGCATCAATCCAGGCATGAAGATCGATAATCGCGACATCGAGCACTTCTATGCCCGTCCTCCTCGCAGTGAGACGGTGCAGTAGGCCAGCTATCCAATACTAAGCCGACGACTCATGGCACGCTTCGGGCTGGCTGGGCTAGACTCTTAGCTGAAACTCCAGTACATCTCTCCCAACAAGGGAGTCATTGACATTGATCCCTACGTGGGACTATATAACTGCGGTCGGGGGGCGGGCATGCAGATCATTTCTCGCCGGGCCCTGCGGGCATACTGGGAGAGCTATTCAGGGGCGGATCAACCGGCCTTGGAGCAGGCGCTCAAAGCCTGGTACCGCGAGGTTAAGAAGGCGCAGTGGAACAACGCAAACGAGGTCAAACAGAAGTATCGGAACGCCAGCGTCCTCAAGGGGGGACGTGTCGTTTTCAACATCTGTGGCAACAAGTTCAGGCTCATCGCCGGGGTGAATTACTCCGTGAAAGTTGTGTACGTGAAGTGGGTGGGAACACACGCGGCGTACGACGACATTGATGCGGAGGAGGTGTGAGATGGTCGACGTACAGCTGATCAAGTCCGAAGCCGACTACGAAGCCGCATTGGCGCGCGCCGAGAAGCTGATGTCGGCGGAGGCAGGGACTACTGCTGCCGAAGAACTCGAACATCTGGCGATGGTGATCGAGGCCTACGAGGAGCGGCATTATCCGATCGATCTGCCTGATCCGATCGCCGCCATTAAGTTCCGGATGGAGCAGGAAGGGCTTTCGAACAAGGATCTGATTCCCTACATCGGCAGCTCGGCGAAGGTGTCCGAGGTGCTGTCGGGCAAGCGTGACCTGACGCTGTCGATGATCCGTGCACTTAATAAACATCTTGGCATAC
This sequence comes from Hyphomicrobiaceae bacterium, assembly GCA_031429105.1. Taxonomy (GTDB): domain Bacteria; phylum Pseudomonadota; class Alphaproteobacteria; order Rhizobiales; family Hyphomicrobiaceae; genus JAKFWF01. The sequence continues at coordinate 8,296 of JANOYV010000111.1, forward strand.
CGGCGGAGGTGCTTATCCAGGAAGCCGGCGGAGTGATACCCGAAGACGATGAAGGCATCGACTGGGCGCGGTTTCCCATTGCCGAAATGGCAAAGCGAAAGCTCGTCACAGCCAAGGGAAGCGTCAAAGATAACGTCGAGCGGTTGATGCGGGAACTATTCCAGCGCGCGGGCGGGTTCGATGCCATTCCGGTGCCGCTGTTTCGAAAGAACGACGGCGCGCGGCGAAATGCCAAAATGGATAGCTACGCGCTGATGGCGTGGTGCACGTATGTGCTGGCTGAGGCTCACGCTGCCCAACCGAAGACCGCGTATAAAAAGGGGATGATCAACCCGGCGTTTCTCCGCGAAGTCGCTCAATTGAGCGCATCGGAGAATGGACCCGTTCTGGCGCAGGCATTTCTCGCCAAACATGGGATCGTGCTGATCATCGCGCCGCATCTGAGCAATACGTACCTCGACGGTGCGGCAATGCGTTTGAAGGACGGAACGCCAGTCGTCGGCATGACACTGCGCTACGACCGGCTCGATAATTTCTGGTTCTGCCTGCTGCACGAACTCGCTCACATAGGGCGACATATGGAAGGCGATGGAGAAACACTGTTCGTCGACGATCTCGATCTACGGTCCAAAGATGATGACGCGCGCGAAAGTGAAGCCGACGAGTGGGCCGAGGACGCGCTGATACCGGCTAAAGATTGGGACGAACACCCAGCACAGGATGCGCCGACAGTGGGCAATGCCATTGCCTTGGCGCAGCGCGTCAATGTGCATCCGGCCATCGTCGCGGGACGCATCCGACGTAAATTCGCGGACTATCGCAAGCTGACCCAATTGGTCGGGAGTGGTGGGGTGCGCAAGCACTTTCCACGGGACTGGAATTGAGGGGTTCAACAGCGGGCGCAGTGCGTGTTAGGTCGCCTCGCCATCGAGAATGATAAAGGTGACCAATGGCAAAGCTGACAAGTCCGCCGTCGTTGCAACATCTCGTTCGCACGTGGCGGGATAGTCCGGAACGCACTAAAAAGGTGCTGATCAACAACGCGCGGTCGCGTCCCATATTCAGCTATGCGCCATTGCACGTCGCAATTCGCGAGATGCTGGTGCTGGGCGTACCCTATCATCAGGTGGTCGAATACGTCCGTCGAGCAGAGAAGCGGGCGGATTACGCGAAAATCCTGCTGGAGATACTGCCGATCATCCGGCGGCACCTGGACGGCGTATCACCGGACTTCTTCCAGGACATTACACCACGATCTTATTCGTTGGCGCCCGACATTATCATTCCGTTTCAGCCGCCGGTCGTCTACGGCATCGGCGGTCAACTCACTTTGCCGTGGTGTATCTTCTGGCGCAAAAATCCCTTGGCCGGAAAGCCGCTGTCACTGTTCATGACCCTCGTCGACGAAATCCTCATGGAAGACCCCGATCTCGAAACTGCGACCTTTCAGCTGTTGGATTTCAGTATTCCGAAGGATGAGGAGGAGCGTCAACTGTCGATTCGGGACGGGCGCGAGATTCCCAGGCTGTCGGTCGCAGAACGCGACGATATGCTCGGTATTTGGGCTGAAGGTTTCAGGCGGGCACGGGCCGAAATGGCCGGGATGAAAGAAGAGCCAAAAGATCGCCAGCCGGAGCAACGCCCCTCTGACGGTCAGGGCGACCTATTTGAGCAAGGCGTTTCCTGAAATTGGGAGCTGACACAGTGTCAGCCTGCGATGCGATGCTTCACTGAGCAGACATCCTTGCAATCGGCCTTGAGCCGCCAAATACAACGTGCTGCATGTCCGCTCCTGTATACGAGTGATGGTAGCAGGGTAATACGATCGTCGGCGACGCCGGGTAGTGATTCACGGACAGAGTCGAGGCGCTGTGCACACCTTGGCTCGTCGCTGGAGCACTAAAGCACTTCGGCACACAACCCGTCGTCGGAATACTCTAAACAATTGCCTCCCGAGGCTGCGGGTTAAACTGGATGAGTTGATTAGCCTAGACGCGAGCAGCCTCTGACGAAAAGACGGAAACCTAGAGGCATCGCTTGCTGGCGATTTGCGTAGACATCGGCTCACGCTTGCATTCAGCGCCCGCTCGTTACACGCTAGCGGAAATAGAAAGGATGACTGATGGTTGACGAGATGGTGCTGACGGTCATTGCGCGGGACCGACCAGGGCTGATCAAGGCGCTGTCTGAAACGATCGCCCGGCACAGCGGCAACTGGATCGACAGCTCCATGGCGCGGTTGGGCGGGGAGTTCGCTGGTATTCTGCGCGTGCGCGTCCCAACGACCGAAAGCAGCGCGCTTGAGGCGGCACTCGGCAGACTAGGCGATGCCGGCATAGCCGTGGCAATTCGTAAGGGCGAGACGAGCCCACTGTCGCGCGAGGGTCGGAGCGTGCGACTCGAACTAACGGGCGTCGATCATCCCGGCATCGTTCACCGCGTCTCGACAGCGCTCTCGGCTTTCAACATCAGCATCGACGAGTTGGAGACGAGGGTGTTCTCCGGCTCGATGTCGGGGGAACAGATGTTCGAGGCGAAGGCCAAAATTGTGCTGCCTGCGACTGTCGAGGAGACCAAACTACGCGCAACGCTCGAAGGCCTCGCCAAGGATCTAATGGTGGACGTAGAACTCGCGGCGGTGTGACGCGCTGCGCGCACGGTTTTCACGGCACGGTCGAAACCTAGTGAGCATCGATGCGATACCAAACACTACAGACATTCTCGACCTCCAGGCCGAGGGCTTTATAGGCGCATCCCTCGATGCCTCGTTATCGGATCAAGCGCCCAGCGATCTTAACCGCTGGTCGTCAACGGTCGAACCGTTCCGATAGCTACCGCGAGTGAATCGAAGCGACAGCAAGCCTTTTTCTCGCTTGCTTGGTGCGCATGATCGGTTTTGCGATGCCCCACGAATCGGGTGTAGGATCGCGACTGCAATGGTTGGGGGCTTTGTATGGACTTTCCGCGCTTTCGTACGGCGTCAGCCGTTCGGCGTGCCTGTCGCCTCGCGAGCGTGGCCGCTTCGATGATGCTCGTCTGCGCGGCGATTACCCCGACCGCTGCGGAAAAACGGGTCGCGCTCGTCGTCGGTAACTCCGCGTATCGCAATGCGACCCCACTCGCCAATCCCCGCAACGATGCACAGGACATTGCCTCGGCGCTGCAACGCCTGGGCTTCGATACGACGGTTGGGCTCGACTCCGATCGGGCGCAAATGGAGCAGGCGATCGAGGAGTTTTCCAGCAAGATCGAAGGCGCCGACGTGGCACTTTTCTACTACGCGGGGCACGGCATGCAGCATCAGGGTGTCAACTACCTTGTTCCAACCGATGCCGAAATCAAGAACGAGGCGAGTCTGCGCCAGCTCATCAAGCTCAACGATGTTGTGGCAGATGTGAGACGAGCCAAGGCTCTGCGAATCCTGGTGCTTGATGCTTGCCGCGACAATCCATTGGCCGGCACTCTGGATCAGCAGGCCGACGCGACGGTTGCCGGCCGCATTCGAAGTGTAGGGCTCGCCAAGCTGAAGCGCACAGGCGGTAAGCCCGAAACCGTCACGGCCGATGATGTCTCGCGAGGCGGCGACATTGTCGTGTACGCAGCGGAAGCGGGCCGTACCGCATCGGACGGAGAGGGCAGAAACAGTCCATTCACGACAGCGGTCCTGCGCAACATCGAGACGGAAGGCCAGGAAATCGTAAGCTTGATGCGGCGTGTGGCGACTAGCGTGCAGCAGGTGACCGATGGCGCGCAACGTCCAGAGCTGCTGCTGTCGGTCCCCTTTGAGTTCTACTTCAAAGCGGGAGCGCCACAAGCGCCACAAACGGTTCTACAGCTCGTCCCCCGAGCCAAACCTCACGAAGCCGATGCCATCGAGGCCCAGATTAGCGCGATCACCGACACTGCCCCGGCGGCCGACCAGGAGCAAGCCAGGCGCGAGGTGATGGCGCTGCTCTCCGACATCGCATCCCGCTCCAATCTGCAGCCCGATCAGATCGCAAGTGAGCTGCCCAAGGCGTTCGCACGCCTGCTCCAGATGCGCGGTGAGATTGCCCAGTTCCGTGCACTGATGGAAAATGAGCCCGAGATCGCACCATTCATCGAGATCGCTGCGGCGGCCGTATCATCGGGACGCCGGCCCGATTTGAAGGCTGCCGATGAGGCGCTTGCACAAGCGCAAGCTCGCTATGACGATACGGTTCGTACGCGCAGCGCAGCCCTTGTCCGCGCGCGCGGCAATCGCGCGGCGCTGTTCGAGCAGCGCGGTCATATCGCCGAGACGGAGGCCCGCTCCAAGGAAGCGGCAGAGTTCTACCTGTCGGCTGCTCGCGATACGGCGGAGGGGGACCTCGAAACGGCAGCGCGCCGGTTCGCAATGGCTGGATCGGCGCTCGTCGTCCACGCTACTAATTTCTTTGCCAACGACACGTTGCAAGAGGCGATCCGGATCCTCGAAGTTGAGGCATTAAAGCGTTACGAGCAGGCAACCCCAGGTTCGGAAGACCGCAAGAAGCTGCTCACGGCTTCGTCGGCACTTGTTCTCGCGCAGATCGCCGATGCACAGACGGCTCTAGGCGGCCGCCTGCCCGGCATTGATGGGGCTCGCATGATGGTCGATACCCGCGCCACATATGGCAAAGCGCTGAAGCGGGTTCAGGTCGATGAGTTCCCCGGCTTGGCCATGGATATTCTCGACCGGCGCGCGCAACGCGATCTGCAGTTCGGCCGTCGCATCGTCAAGGATCGGGGTCGCGGGCACTTTGCCGAGGCAGTCAAGACGATGCGCTTGATCCTGTCGATCCAGCAGGGAAAACCCAGATTTAGCGATCAACTAGGCCGGACGCGAAACAATCTGGCCAATGCCCTGAAGGAATTGTCCCGCCGCACCGACAGCGAGGATGGTGACAAATTGATCGACGAGGCGGCAGCTCTGTTCGAAGCTTCGGCACAGGCACTCGAGAGCCAGGGCGATCGTTCCAATGCACTCATCGCGCGAATGAACCTCGGGCATTCCCTTGCCCTACGGGCCGCCCGTAAGGAAGGGATGTCAGGGATCGCGGATATCGAGCTGGCGCAATCGTTGTTCACGGCGGTCGCGGCGGCACTCGCCCAGAACAAGAATCCTCGCTTGCTGGCGATATTGGATCAGCACCGCGCCGAACTCTTGCGGCTGACTGGCGAGCGACGCACCAATGGGGCGCAGGCACTCAGCGACTTGCGGGCGGCATTCGAGAGCTATCAGAAGGTTTTGCCTGTGTTGTCGAAAGAAACAGCCCCCAATGATTGGGCAATGCTGTGCGCGGAAATGGGTCACACACTTGTCGCTGCTCTCCCGCTCATGTCC
>JANOYV010000112.1:0-13255 GCA_031429105.1 Hyphomicrobiaceae bacterium
GCCCGTGGCGTCAACGAACGCAGCGCCGTGGAAGACGCGTGCGGACACACGCCGGAGCGCGGCGATTGCCTAATGGGCGATGGCCCTGAAAGCCTGGACGCAAGTCTGCCGCTTGCCCTTATCGCCCATCGGCTGCGCGCCAAGGGATTGCCGGTCAAGCACTCGCGCGACGCCGGGCGTTATCTGTGCAATGCAGCGCTATATCACTCTCTCGATACGGGGCGGCGGCAGGGCTGGCCTATGAGGTCGGGTTTCATCCACCTGCCAACAGCCATCGGCAAACGCCACCACGAGGGGGATTCGAAATTGACGATGGCGCAGGCCGTTTCCGGCGGACTGGAAATCATCGCGGCGAGCCTCGGGCGTCCACGCGTAGAAATACACAAGCCGACGCTGCGCGCCTCTATTTGAGACGTCCCTGCTCCGCCTTATTGCGGAACTGCAGCGCGATCAAAGTCGCCTTCATCGGCCGCAGCATGCCCAAAGCCAGCCCCATCGTGACCGGCGCCCAAATGGCGTGAATCCACCACGGCGGGCCGACCTTGAATTCGAGGATCAACGCTGCGCCCAGCATCAAGAAGCCCAGAAGCATGATGGCAAACACGGCGGGCCCATCGCCACTGTCAGCAAATGTGTAGTTTAGATCGCAGGCCGCGCACTTTGGCGCGATATCGAGCGACCAAGCGGCTGTGAACAACGGCCCGACGCCGCAGCGCGGGCACCGGCACTTTAGTCCGCTCAGGAACGGCGAAGGTAGCCCATGGCTCATGATCGCCCTTCCTTGCGCGCGGCGAAACTCAAACTCGCCGCAACAGGCCGGCTCCGCGCCTGCGGAGTCGGTTGCGGCAACCTTAATGTGCGCCAGCACCGTGACCGGCACCCCAAACGTAGATACAGGCGAACAGGAATAGCCAGACGACGTCGACGAAGTGCCAGTACCAGGCAGCAGCCTCGAAGCCGAAGTGCTGCTGCGGCGTAAAGTGACCCTTCATCGCACGGATCAGACAAACGAACAGGAAGATCGTGCCGATGACAACGTGCGCGCCGTGGAAGCCAGTCGCCATGAAGAACGTCGAGCCATAGATGTGGCCCGCGAAGTTGAAGGCAGCATGGCCGTACTCATAGACTTGGCAGGTGGTGAACAACACGCCAAGGATGACGGTCAGTGCGAGCCCCCAGATCAAGCCCTTGCGGTCGTTCTTCAATAGCGCATGGTGCGCCCACGTGACCGTCGTTCCCGAGAGCAGCAGGATCAACGTGTTGACCAGCGGCAAGCCCCAAGGATCGAACGTGCTCTTGAACCCTTCGCCGGGCTTCGGCGGCCAAACGCCGCCCGTCAGTGCGTTGCGATCGGTCATGCCGACGATCTGGGTCGAGTTCTCGAGCGTCCAGGTGGTGCCCGGGAACAGTGAGGCGTCGAAGTAGGCCCAGAACCATGCGACGAAGAACATGACTTCGGATGCGATGAACATGATCATGCCGTAGCGCAGGTGGAGCGATACGACCGGCGTGTGATCGCCCTTGTGAGCTTCTTTAATGACATCGCGCCACCACAGATAGGCAACGGCAGCAATGGCTGCAAAACCGACAATGAACAGGGTTGGCCCCTTCATTCCGAACAAACCATCTCCGCCGGCACGCGACCGCATCCAGACGATCGCACCAATCGCCATGACGAGCGCACCGATCGACGCCAAGATCGGCCACTTGCTTGGATCAACAAGATGATAGTCGTGGTTCTTGACTTGCCCGTGGGCGTGCCCATCCGCGTGAGTGTCGGCCATGGCTAGATCAGTCTCCGTCTGCTCAAGTGTCAGGGAGTGAAAGACACGAACGTCTCCACCCTAGTTCAACCGTTACGTGCCCTTTGCAGGCTTTACTGGACCAGCCGCGCTTAGCTTCGGCTTATCCACGACAAAGAACGTGTAGGAAAGTGTAATCATGCCGATATGGCCCGCATCCTTGTCGGCGGCCATGGCAGGATCTATGTAGTAGCTGACCGGCATGTCGATCGACTGGCCCGGCTCCAAACGTTGTTCGGTGAAGCAGAAGCATTCGAGCTTGTTGAAGTAAGCTCCGGTCTGATCCGGCGACACATTGAAACTCGCGGTACCCACAATTGCCTGCGTGGAATTGTTCGTTGCCCGATAGAGCGCAAGTGCGGTCTCACCCATGCGCATCGTCTGCGTCGCCTGGACGGGCACGACGGACCAATTCAGGCCGGGACTGACGGAGGCATCGAACCGAACTGTGATTTTGCGATCAAGAATAATGTCGGACGGCTTCACAGCCTTCTGCGTGGTACCGGCGTACCCCGTCACTTGGCAAAACATGCGATAGAGTGGGACGGACGCAAACGCCAGCAACAACATCGCAGCGGCGCCGGACGCAGCCCACGCGCCGACACGGCGGTGCTGCCGATCAAGGCTCGCCTTGGCGTCGCTGGGCGTCGTTGGGAGATGGCCGTTGATGCTCATTGACGTCACATGCCCCGGTTCAGCACATTGGCGCCAATACGGATAATCGTGGCAGCGTAGAACATACCCGTCAGCGCCACGAGGATCAGCGCAATCGCAATCGAGCGCATCCGGCGCTGGCGCAACCAAGCTGCACTTGGCTTGTCTCCCTGATCTGGTTCCACCGCGCTCTCCATCGGAACTAGCCGCCCATCGCGATACGCATGGTGTGTTCAGCCAGCAGCACCAGAAACAGCGCGAACAGGTAGAGGATCGAAAAGCCAAAGAGGCGGCGCGCCGCAGCATCTGCTTCGCGACCATCCTCGCGGATTTGGAACAGCTTCCAAGCGTACCACACGAAAACGACGCCACCGAACGCGGAGGTCGCTAGATAGGTCAAACCGCCAAGGCCAATGAAGTACGGAGCCACACCAAGTGGCGCGAGTATCACTGAATAGATCAGGATTTGCCGTTTGGTCGTTTGCGGGCCGGAGACATTCGGCATCATTGGCACGCCCACGCGACCGTAGTCACGCATGCGATAGAGCGCCAAGGCCCAGAAGTGCGGCGGGGTCCACACGAAAATGATCAAAAACAGCAGGATGCTCTCAAGGCTGACGCCGCCGGTGACGGCGGCCCACCCGACCATCGGCGGGAAAGCGCCAGCTGCACCACCAATAACGATGTTCTGCTGGGTCCGACGCTTCAACCACATCGTGTAAATCACGACATAAAAGGCGATGGTGAAGGCGAGGAACGCCCCGGCAAAATAGTTGACCAGCAGGCCGAGCGTCAACACTGAGAATACCGAGAGCACCATGCCGAAGGTAAACGCTTCCTCGGCCGAAATCTTGCCGCGTGGGATTGCGCGCGCAGCAGTGCGTGCCATTCGCGCGTCGATGTCGGCATCAAACCACATGTTCAGTGCGCCCGATGCACCAGCACCGACGGCGATGGCGAGCAGGGCAATCGCGCCAATCAACGGGTGAATATGACCAGGAGCCGCCACGATGCCGACGAGTGCGGTCAAGATGACAAGCGTCATGACCCGCGGCTTCATCAGCGAGAAATAGTCGGCAACGCTGCCGCCCGCCCAGTCGTCTGCTGGCATCGCTTCGGGTAAAATCTGGGTCATATCGGTCAAGGCAACACCGCACGTTAGGCAAGTCAACTCAGTCGAAACGAGCCGGGTTCGAACAGCCAACCCGGCTCTACTTCCGTTAGTGATGTTCGCCGCCCTGGATGCGCGGCAATGTCTCGAAGCAGTGGTACGGTGGTGGTGATGACAACGTCCACTCAAGCGTCGTCGCGCCTTCGCCCCATGGGTTGTCGGCGACCTTCTGCTTGCGCACAAACGCCATGACGAGACCGATGAAGAATACGACCGTGCCGAGCGTGGTGATGTACGCACCGATCGACGACACCTTGTTCCATCCGGCATAGGCATCCGGATAGTCGGCGTAGTGGCGCGGCATGCCAGCCAACCCTAGGAAGTGTTGAGGGAAGAACAGGATGTTTGCGCCGATAAACGTCAACCAGAAGTGCAGCTTGCCGATGAACTCGGAGTAGGCGTAGCCGCTCATCTTCGGGAACCAATAGTACCAGCCCGCGAAGATCGCGAACACCGCGCCCAGCGACAATACATAGTGGAAGTGAGCGACGACATAGTACGTGTTGTGCAGCGCGCGGTCGACACCGGCATTCGCCAGCATCACGCCGGTAACGCCGCCAACCGTGAACAGGAAGATGAAGCCCAGCGCCCAGATCATCGGCACCTTGTAGGTGATCGACCCGCCCCACATGGTCGCAATCCAGGAGAAGATCTTCACGCCTGTTGGCACCGCGATCACCATCGTCGCAAACACGAAGTAGGCTTGCGTGTTGACGCCGATGCCTGCGGTATACATGTGATGCGCCCACACCACGAAGCCGACGACGCCGATCGCGACCATCGCGTAGGCCATGCCGAGATAGCCGAACACCGGCTTGCGCGAGAAGGTTGAGATAATGTGACTGATCATGCCGAAGCCTGGCAGGATCAAGATGTACACTTCTGGGTGGCCGAAGAACCAAAACAAGTGCTGGTAGAGCACGGGATCACCGCCGCCCTTGGCATCGAAGAAGGCGGTATCGAAATTGCGATCCGTCAGCAGCATGGTGATGGCACCAGCCAGAACCGGCAGCGACAGCAGAAGCAGGAACGCGGTCACCAGCACCGACCAAACGAACAGCGGCATCCGGTGCAGTGTCATGCCCGGTGCGCGCATATTGAAAATCGTCGTGATGAAGTTGATCGCGCCCAAAATCGACGACGCGCCGGCCAGATGGAGGGCCAGAATACCGAAATCGACCGCGGGGCCTGGATGGCCAGCCTTACTCGACAACGGCGCCAGTACGATCCAACCGGTGCCGACGCCATTCGAGCCGGGCGGGCCTTCAACGAACAGCGAGATCAGCAGCAGGGTCAGTGCGACCGGCAGCAGCCAAAACGAGATATTGTTCATGCGCGGAAACGCCATATCGGGCGCTCCGATCTGCAGCGGCACGAACCAATTGCCGAAGCCACCAATCATTGCTGGCATCACCATGAAAAACACCATGATCAAGCCGTGACCGGTGACGAACACGTTGTAGGTGTGCGTGTTGGCGAAGTACTGGAGTCCCGGCTCTTGCAATTCGAGCCGCATCATCACCGACAGGAAGCTGCCGATCACGCCTGCGATCATCGCAAAAATGAGATACATCGTCCCGATGTCTTTGTGGTTCGTCGAATAGAGCCACCGCTTGACGAAGCTCGTTGGTGCCCCGTTCGCGTTGTAGCCAGCTTGAGCTGCGCTCGCCATTTCTACTGCCTTCCAGTTAATCGGTATCGATCGATCTTTAAATTCAAGTCAGGCTCAGCGCGGGGCCGCTTCGGCATACTTCGGCGCATCCGGCCCTTCGGTTGCAGCCACCAGAATTCCCTTGGCTTTTTTCCAGTCCTTGGCTTTCGCAGCTGCTAGCCACTCATTGTAAGCAGCTTCCGGCACCACGCGAACGGCGATCGGCATGCCAGAGTGGGCCTTGCCACACAGCACCGAGCATTGACCATAGTACACGCCGACCTTGGTCGGGCGGAACCAGGTCGTCGTGATGCGTCCCGGCACGGCCTGAACCTTCGAACCGAACGATGGAATGGTCCACGAATGGATCACATCATTGGCGGTGACGAGCAAGTGCACGACCTTATTCACCGGCACCGCGATTTCGTTGTCGACCGAGAGTTGGCGAACCTGCTTAGTCTTGGCCCACAGCGGCGCACCGTCGTCCTGAATTTTCTTAATCCGCGCGATCCCATCAAGGCTCGCGTATCGCTTGGCGAACTCGGCCTTGCCAATCTCGGTGGTCAAAATGTCTTCGTCCGTGATCATGTTAGACGTGACTTTGAAGCCGCCGCTGTCGGGGTACTCATGCTCCCAGAACCAGGCATTGCCATAGGCTTTGATCGTCACATCCGGCTTTGGATAAGAATATTGCAAGTAAAGCAGCTTGAACGATGGAATTGCGATGCCGAGTAGAATGAGGATCGGCAACACCGTCCAGGCCACTTCAAGAAACGTATTGTGCGTATTCTTAGAAGGCGTTGGGTTGTTCTTCGCGCTGAATTTCCACATTGCGTAAAGCATCAGCAAACCAACGAATACCGCGATCACGACGATAACGTATGTGACGGCGTCGTGAAAGAAAACGATGTCGCTTGCGACCTGAGTGACTGGGTCCTGCAAACCCATCTGCCCGGGTGACGGTTGGCCGGCACCGGCCAGTGCGCCTGTTGCCATGGTGGCGACTGAAATCAAGGCGGCCGCGCAAACGTTGGCGCGCAATGCGTTTTTGGTCAGCATTCAGAAACTCCAGTGGCCCACACGGCAGAGTGGAAGGCGCGCAATCAGCTATTTTTCGGCACGCTAGACAAGCCCGCACAGAACACAATCGGGTTTATTGTCTCAAGGGGGCTTTTTGCGGCATTTCCACGCGCGATCGGCCCCTCTCGCATGCATTGGGAGATGCCAACCCGACTATTTGAGCTCGTGGGTCCCATTTCAGCCGGAATCGTCGCTGAAACGAACTTTGGATCGGTGCTAGCTGAAAGTTCAGAGCCGCTCTGATTCGTTGGAAGGATGCACTCCGTGAAGCATGACCAGTTCAGCCAATCTACGGCAATGCTCCGCCGGTGCATGCGTTTTGCGCTCATATCGCTTCTCTTAGCTGCCCAGGGCGGAGTTGCGTATGCCCAGAACCAAGCGAATTCCTCGGCACCCGACGGCACGATCAAAGCGCAGCATGGCGATTGGCAAGTTGTCTGCAAGGCGCCCGCCCCCGGCTCGAAACTTGAAACGTGTGCGTTGGTGCAGAGCGTCACGGCAGAAGACCGCAACAACGTCGGCTTGACAGTGTACTTCCAGAAATTCTCAAGTGGAGAACGCGTTTTGCGCGTGTTCGCCCCCCTGGGCGTGTTGCTGCCGCCCGGGCTCGGGTTGAAGATCGATGACAAAGATGTCGGCCACGCCCCGTTTCTGCGCTGCCACACCTTCGCCTGCTACGCGCAGGTGGTCGCCGAAGACAAGCTGATCGAACAGTTAAAGACCGGCAAGAACGCAATCTTTATCATCTTTCAGACCCAGGAAGCCGGTATCGGCATCCCGATCTCACTCAATGGTTTCGCGCAGGCACTGGCAGCGTTGAAGTAGTTACAGCCTCAGGCCACCTTTTTAACTACGGGCAGCATGCCCACCAGATGAGTTACTAACGCACGCACCCCCTTCAAACGCGCCTCTGGCAAATCCCAGTCGGCTTTGAAGACGAGCTTGTGGTCGGTTTGCAGTTTTGCTGCGCCCTTCGATTTTTGCATGAAGGACACGAGCCCCTCCGGGTTGGCAAACCGGTTCGCCCGGAACACGAGCACGCAGCCCTTCGGCCCCGCATCGATCTGCTGGATGTCGGCTTGCCGACATAGCCCCTTAATCTCCATGACGTCGAGCAATGCATCGACTTCCTCAGGGCGCGGCCCGAACCGATCCACCAGCTCAAGGCCGAAATCGTCGATCTCGGCGCGCGAAATCAAATTCGACAACCGCCGGTAGAGACCTAGGCGCAACGGCAGGTCGGCGACATAGGTCTCGGGGATCAACACCGCAGTACCGAGTGAGATCTGCGGGCTCCACTGATCTTCCGGACCACTCAGATCGCCGCCTTTCAGTTGGGCAACGGCCTCCTCCAGCATCGATTGATACAGCTCGAAGCCAACCTCGCGGATGTGCCCCGACTGTTCCTCGCCCAGCAGATTACCGCCGCCGCGAATATCAAGGTCGTGGCTGGCTAGCGAGAACCCAGCGCCCAGTTGATCGAGCGACTGCAGAACTTTGAGCCGCTTCTCCGCCATTTCGGTCAACGCCTTGCCCGGCTGCGTCGTGAAATAGGCGTAGGCCCGCGTTTTGGAGCGACCAACGCGACCACGCAACTGATAGAGCTGTGCCAAGCCGAACATATCGGCGCGGTGGACAATCATCGTGTTCGCGTTGGGCACGTCGAGACCGGACTCGACGATCGCGGTCGAGAGCAACACATCGTATTGCCCCTCGTAGAACGCGGTCATGACGTCTTCGAGTTCGGTCGGCGACAGCTGTCCGTGGGCGCGGGCAACGCGCAGCTCAGGGACAGCTTCGGCCAGATACTCAGCGACTTCATCGAGGTCGGCGATGCGCGGTGCGACATAGAACGTCTGGCCGCCGCGATAGCGCTCGCGCCGCAGCGCTTCACGCAGGATCACCGGATCGAACGGCGAGATGTAGGTGCGTACCGCCAGTCGATCCACCGGCGGCGTTGTGATCAACGACAACTCGCGCACGCCCGACAGAGCCAACTGCAAGGTGCGCGGGATCGGCGTTGCCGAGAGAGTAAGAACGTGCACGTCGTCCTTGAGTTGCTTGAGCCGCTCCTTGTGCTGCACGCCGAAATGCTGCTCCTCGTCGATGATCAGCAGCCCGAGCCGCGCGAATTCGATCGACTTCGACAACAGCGCGTGGGTGCCGACAACGATATCGAGCGTGCCAGAAGCTAGGCCCGTTTTAACCTCGGCCAGCTCCTTGGCGGTGACCAACCTGGAGGCTTGCATGACCTTAACAGGCAAGCCCTGGAAACGGTTCTGGAACGTCTTGAAGTGTTGCCTTGCCAACAGCGTGGTCGGCACGACGACGGCGACCTGCACGCCAGCCATTGCTGCAACGAAGGCCGCACGCAGGGCGACTTCGGTCTTGCCAAATCCGACATCGCCGCAAATCAAACGATCCATCGGACGCCCGGTTCCAAGATCGTCGATCACGGCATCGATGCTCGATTGCTGGTCTTCGGTTTCCTCGTAGGGGAACTTCGCGACAAATTCGTCAAAGAGGCCCGCAGGTGGCACCAACGCTGGCGCTTCCTTCAACTGGCGCAGGGCTGCGATCTTGATCAGTTCGGATGCCAGTTCAAGCAACCGCTTCTGCATTTTGGCTTTGCGCGATTGCCACGCAGCGCCACCCAACCGGTCAAGCTGTGAGCCCTCGGTATCGGCGCCGTACCGCGACAGCAGTTCGATGTTTTCGACCGGCAAATAGAGCTTATCGCCGCCTGCATAGATCAATTCCAGGCAGTCATGCGGCGCACCCAGCGCAGTGATCGTTTTCAAGCCTTCGAACCGACCGATGCCGTGATCGGCATGGACGACAAGATCGCCAGGGCCAAGGCTTGTTGCCTCGGTGATGACATCGGCCGCCCGCTTCGGCTTGCGACGCGCCCGCACCAGCCGGTCACCTAGAATATCCTGCTCGCCAATCACCGCCATTTCAGGCGTCTCGAAGCCATGCTCAAGACCAAGCACGCAAATCGCGGGCAGATTGCCAGGTAATGCCAGCGCCTCGGCATAGTTCTCGACCCGGCGCACGTCCTTGTAGCCGTGATCGGCCAGCAGCGTCGTCAGCCGCTCGCGGGCACCCGCCGTCCAGGCCGCAATAATCACGCGCTTGCGGGCTTCGATCAGGCTGCGAATGTGCGCCACCACCGAGCCGAACAAATCGCCGCCGTCGGTGGTACGTTCCATCGCGAACGTGCGCGCGGCGCGACCCTTGTAGGTCCGCACGTTGGTCGCTGGGTCCTGCTCGAACGCCGAGAACCGCCGCACGTGCATCAAATCGAGCGAGGCCTTCCATTCGGCGCCGCCCAGGAACATCTGTCCGGGCGGCACCGGCTTATAGGGTGCTGCCCCGAACTTCGCGCTTTCTTGTCCCTCGACGCGCGCCTCGAAGTGCTCGGTAATTTGTCCAAACCGACGCCGCAGCGCCTCATCTGCCCCTTGATCGAACGAGACATCATTGCCAGCCACATAGTCGAACAGCGTCTCTAATTTGTCATGGAACAACGGCAGCCAGTGTTCGACGCCGGGATAACGCTGACCAGCACTGACCGCCTGATACAGCGGATCATCGCCGGTGTTACCGCCAAACAGCTCGACATAGCGGGCGCGAAACAGCTTCTCACCCTCCGCCCCGTAAGCCACTTCGCTGATCGGCATCAAAACCAGCTTCTGCACGATCTTCGACGTGCGTTGCGTCTCGGCATCGAATGATTTGATGCTCTCCAGCGTATCGCCAAAGAAATCGAGCCGTACCGGGCTCAGGCGGCCCGGCGGATAAAGATCAAGAATGCCGCCGCGCACGGCAAATTCGCCAGCTTCCATCACTTGTCCGGTGCGGGTGAAGCCTGCTGCCCCCAGACGCTGGATCAACCTGTTCAAGTCGATGCGCTGACCTGCCGCCATCGGGCGCAGCGATTGACGAATGAAAGACCGTGGCGGCAACTTTTGCACAATGGCGTTGACCGTCGTCAGAACAATCGTCGGCTCTTTGCGGCCCCCCATGACGAGCTTCGCCAACGCAGTAATGCGCTTGGCGGTGATCTCGGCATTCGGGCCAATGCGGTCGTAGGGAACGGTGTCCCATGCCGGAAATGAGATGACGCGCTGGTGGGGTGCGAAAAACGCTAATGCGGTTTCCAGCGCGTCGAGCCGGCGATCATCGCGGGCGACGTGAAGGATGATGCCGGGTGCCGTCTGCGTTCCGGACTCGCGAGCAAGTTGGGCCAGCACCAAGGCGTCGAGCCCCTCGGGCACACCGGAAAGTGTAATTTCGCTGGCAGCAGCAGGTGTAGAATTAGACATCGGCTTATTAATTTCTCAAGGCGTAGAAGTTCAAACGGATCGTCATGCCAACTTATGGAACGTGCGCATTGCATTGACGTGTGGAGCAAACTCAATTTGCTCCAGTGTCGTTGGGTCCAAAACCCAGGCTTGCAGATCAGGGTCCGGCACCTGGATCAACTTTTCGAACACATCCAGATCTGCCGCAGCCATTGTCCCAAGCGTTGCCTCGGCGTAGCGACCGAGCAGCCAGTCCATTTCCTTCGTGCCGCGATGCGTGGCCCTGAAAGCTGCTCGACGACGACGCACATCAAATTGATCAGACATCCGCAAACTTTCCGTGGTTCAAAACGCAATTCAGCCGGACGACCGCAAAAGTGGCCCGGACAACCGATCACACATGGCGACGGTAAGTGTGGTATAGCCGCCGCGCTCACGGTCGCAAAGTGCTCAAATGCAGGCCTCACCTGCGACCAGTTTTACAGCCAGTTCAGTGACCTATGCGCCCAGAAAGCTTCACACCCCTGTTTGCCTCTGCCCAGTCGCTGATTGGCATTGGGCCGCGCATGATCGCACTGCTGAAAAAGGCCGTGCGCTTGCAGCCCGGCACGCTTGAACCCCGCGTCATCGATTTGATCTGGCATTCACCGACCGGGGTCATCGACCGCCGCGCCCAGCCAACCGTTGCCGGCGCGGTTGCTGGCACAATTGCGACGTTCGAGTTGCGCGTCCTCAAGCATCGCCCACCACCGCGCGGCAACGACAAAGCGCCCTACAAGATCACCTGCGAGGACGATACCGGTCGCCTCGACCTCGTGTTCTTCCGGGCTGAGCGCAAGTTTATCGAACGGCAATTGCCGGAGGGCGAGATCCGTTTCATCTCCGGCCGCGTCGAAGCTTATGGCGACAAGCTGCAGATGTCGCATCCCGATTACATTGTTGCCCCCGACAAGCGCCACGAGTTGCCGCTGCTGGAACCTGTCTACGGATTGACGGCTGGCCTCTCGGGCAAGGTGCTGGTCAAGGCCATACGACAGGCGGTGGACCGGGTTCCAACGATGCCCGAATGGCAAGAACCAGCGTGGCTCGCACAACGGGGCTGGCCGAGTTTTGAAACAGCACTAGCGAGCCTGCATCGTCCAACGGACGCAGCGGACATTTCGCCGGGTTCGCCCGCCTGGCAGCGATTGGCCTACGACGAATTGCTGGCCGGGCAACTGGCCCTCGCCCTGGTGCGCAACAACTACAAGGCACAGCGCGGCCGCCCGGTGACCGGCGACACCCGAGTCAGAGCGCGCATTGCCGATGCGTTGCCATTCTCGTTGACCAATTCCCAGCGCACAGCTTTGACGGAAATTGCCAATGACATGGCCGCCCCGAACCGCATGTTGCGGTTGCTGCAGGGTGACGTCGGCTCGGGCAAGACAGTGGTGGCGCTGATGGCGATGGCAATCGCTGTTGAGGCCGGCGCACAGGCTTGTCTGATGGCGCCAACGGAAGTGCTCGCCCGCCAGCACATCGAAACGATTGGGCCCCTTGCTGAAAAATCCGGCCTCCGCCTTGGCCTTCTCACGGGTCGCGAAAAGGGCCGCGTCCGCAAGTTCGTACTTAACCATCTGGCAAGTGGCGATATCGATATTCTGGTCGGCACGCACGCCTTGTTCCAAGACGATGTGATCTTCAAGGATTTGGCTTTCGCCGTGATCGATGAGCAGCATCGCTTTGGCGTACATCAACGGCTTGCCTTGCAAACCAAGGGCGGCGGCGGCGGCGCCAACGTGCTTGTCATGACGGCAACGCCGATCCCGCGCACATTGTTGATGACGCACTACGGCGACCTTGACGTCTCGCGCCTGACCGAGAAGCCTGCCGGTCGCAAGCCGGTGCTGACCACCCTCGCCTCACTTGATCGGTTGGAAGCGGTGATCGATGGTTTACGCCGCGCCGTCTCGGAAGGCGCGCAGATCTATTGGGTTTGCCCCCTGATCGAAACATCGGATGTTTCGGAATTGGCGGCGGCCGAGGAGCGGGCAGCCCACTTGGCACAAATTTTCGGCAGTGCCGTCGGCCTGTTGCATGGCGCGATGACAGGGCCAGCCAAGGACGCGGTGATGGCAGCCTTCACCGCCAACGAACTCAAGATCCTGGTCTCGACGACGGTCATCGAGGTTGGCGTCAACGTGCCGAACGCATCGATCATGGTGATCGAACATGCGGAACGTTTTGGCCTCGCCCAACTGCATCAGTTGCGCGGGCGCGTCGGCCGCGGCAGCCGGCAATCGTATTGCGTGCTGCTCTACAAGGCCCCGTTGGGTGAGACGGCAGAATCCCGCCTCAAGATGATGCGCGACACCGAGGACGGCTTCCTCATTGCCGAGAAGGATCTGGAGTTGCGGGGCGGTGGCGAAGTGATGGGCGCGCGCCAGTCCGGCGTCCCTGAGTTTCGCATCGCCGATGTGCCAGGATACGCCGACTTGTTGGCGGCGGCACGCGACGACGCCGCGCTGATTTTGCAGCGTGACCCAAAACTACTGAGCCCGCGCGGCGAAGCGTTGCGCCAGCTTTTGTATTTATTCGAGTGCGATGAAGC
>JANOYV010000113.1:0-14647 GCA_031429105.1 Hyphomicrobiaceae bacterium
TTGGCTGCGGGCCAGGTGATCTTGTAGCCAAAGTCGATAGTCTTTTCTTCGTCGGGCTTCAACGTGTCATCCCAGGCGAGCACGCCACGCTTGTCGTCGAAATCGCGCTTGGTCGGTTGCGGCTTCGCCGTCATCTCGACCTTGATGTCCTGATTGTTCGATACCGGCATCTGGTCGAACACGGTGATCGCGATTGGCCGGTCGTGCTTGTTGGTCATGATGATGCGGAAGTTGCGGGCATCATTACGCGACGATGAGATGATGCCGCTTTCGCTGCGCTTCTCGTCGATGTTGGCGTAGCGGATCCGCACCACATCGTCGGCGCCAAAGCCGAGGTCAAACTCCTGGCCCGGCGTGAGGGCTGGTAAGCGACCCGTGCCGACGAATGTTGAATCGCGGAACAGTGAGACCTGGCCGGGAAGGTAGGGCGAGGTCTTCGGCAAGGTCATCTTGGCATAGAGGTAGCCCTTAGGCTCGACCTTCGGCGTGGCGCGGACGCTGAGGGTCGGATCAAGCTCGGTCTGATCGATGACGACGCGCTTGGTCTCGCCGCTGTTGGGCACGGTCTGCGGGCCGGTGAGCGTGTAGAGAACCTGGAACGGCGAGGCTTCGATTTGGGCTGAGACCTGAATGGCATCCATTTTCGCGGCTTCAGCTCGCCCATCTTCGACAGCTCCACCCCGTGTCAATCCACTTACTTGAGGAGCCATTGCGCGTGCCACCGGTGCGGGTGCGCTCGCAACAGGCATTGGCGGACGTTCAGGAGCGAAATCCACGGTCGTCGGCGACAGCTCCGCCGTGACCGTGCCAGCGGATGGCCGCGCCGTCGACAGCGTCATCGCGACGCCGTCCCAGGCCTCCTGCGTGCGCTGCGTGATCGACGCGCGCCGCGTGAGTTGAAGTTTGGCTGCGACTGCCTTGGTGCCCGTCGCCAAACGCGCGTCATACATCGGCTGCCATCCGGCATTCGCCACCTGATAGCGTACGATGAGATCGGCATCGGCGGCGGTGCTCGCATTGACGAACACCTTGACCTCGGTGCGCACGTCCTGGGCGGGCGCGGTTTCCGTCAACTTCTTCTGCAGATCGGCGATCTTGCGATCAATCTCGCGCAGCTTGAGTTGCGTTTCGATGATGGTCTTGTGCACTTCCGATAAGCTGGTGCCGATTAACGTGAGTATCTGGCTCCAGTTCTCTGCAGGTGCGGAGCCTGTCGTCGGCGCAGGGCGTCCGGGCAAGTTCGTCAAGTTGGTGATCAACGACTTTTGCGTTTCTGCCGTCTGCACTTGGGCGGCAAGGACGGTCTTCGCGTCCTTCAAGGTTTCGATTTCGGCTTCGACGCGGCGGCGCTCGGTGGCGGTCGTCGCGGCATCGGTCCGCGGCACGTTGAGCGTGCGGCTATCGACCGAGCCGATCTCGAGCTTGCCGGTCGATTTGCCCTCGACGCGGATCGAGTTCGGCACCGCATCACGCGGCAAATCGGGGAAGATCACCACATGCTCGCCGGGCGGCAACTTGACCTTGGCGGACCGGGACACTTCAGCGCCCGCTGGAAACACCGTCACTGCATCGATCTTCGATAGGGCTGAAATATCGGCGGCAAACGACGGGCTGGCCGCACAAAGGGCTGCAACCGCTAGAACACGACGACGCATGGGAACCTCGTTGGGGGACGGAAAGGGTTTTGAGACATTGACCGATTTCGGACGCTAAATCTGCTCAGTACACGAGGTCGCGGCTGTGGCGGCACTGTGGCAACGCAATGTCGTATCGTCCGTGTTGCTTAATTGTCGGCGCCACGATCGCGCCAGCGGAACATCGCGCCAGCAGAACATTGACACGCCTCCCCCTGCCACGCGACAACGCGGGCAATCCTTAGCCACGCACATACCAAGGGGCCGCCATGTCCACTGCCGATCTGCAAAAGACCATCGAAGCCGCCTGGGAGGCGCGTGACACCGTCAACACGCAGACCAAGGGCGCGGTTCGCGATGCCGTCACGACGGCGCTCGACATGCTCGATAGCGGCAAGGCGCGGGTTGCCGAAAAGGTCATCGGCTCTCCGACCGGCGCATGGACCGTGCATCAGTGGTTGAAGAAGGCCGTGCTGCTATCGTTCCGCCTCAGCGACAACGCGCCGATGGTGACATCACTCGACATTGGCCATCAGGTGATCGGCTACGACAAGGTGCCATTGAAGTACGGCAACTGGACTGCCGCCCAATTCAAAGCTGCAGGTTTTCGCGCGGTGCCAGGTGCCGTCGTGCGCCGGTCAGCCTACATTGCGCCGAACGTCGTCTTAATGCCCTCGTTCGTGAACCTTGGCGCCTACGTCGATAGCGGTACCATGGTCGATACCTGGGCAACGGTCGGGTCCTGCGCCCAAATCGGTAAGAACGTGCACTTGTCAGGCGGCGTCGGCATCGGTGGCGTGTTGGAGCCACTGCAAGCCAACCCGACCATTATCGAAGATAATTGCTTCATCGGCGCGCGTTCCGAAGTCGTTGAAGGCGTCATCGTCGGAGAGGGCTCGGTGCTGTCGATGGGTGTGTTCATCTCGGCCTCAACCAAGATTATTGACCGCGCGACGGGCGAGATCCACGTCGGCCGCGTGCCACCCTATTCCGTGGTGGTTTCGGGCAATCTGCCGGGCAAGAACCTTCCGGGCGAGAACTGGGGTCCGTCGCTTTATTGCGCGGTGATCGTCAAAACCGTTGACGCGCAGACGCGGTCGAAAACCGCCATCAATGAATTGCTGCGGGATTAACCAGAGGTAACACCGCGAATGTACCGCACGCTCGATGCCACCAAGATCGTCCACTCACTGGACCAGCTGACGCGGCGGATCACGGAGCGGTTTCCAGGCGCCGGGCTGGCTGGCGTATCGGCGGAGCTGTCGGGCATCGCGACCGACACCAGCGCGCGGGCGGCAAAAATCGCGAAGCCTGCAATCTTCCGGCGTGCCTTTGTGGTTTTGGTCTTCAGCGTCGGATTAGCGCTGCTGGGCTATCTTGGCTTTCTCATCCTGTCGAAAACGAAAGCCTCCGATGACCTGTTCGGCACCATTCAGGGCATCGATGCCGTCTTCAACATTGTCGTTCTGACCGGCGCGACTTTGTTCTTCATGTTCAGCCTAGAGGAGCGCGGCAAGCGCCGCCGCGCCTTGAGAGCATTGCACGAACTGCGCTCAATCGTGCACGTGATCGACATGCATCAGTTGACCAAAGACCCAAGTTCGTCAGCCAGCATCAGCCAGACTACACCCTCGTCTCCGAAGCGGACGCTGACGTCCTTCGAGCTGACCCGCTATCTCGACTACTGCTCGGAATTGCTGTCGCTGACCGCCAAGGTCGCCGTGCTTTATGCCCAGAGTTTCCCCGACCCAATCGTCACCGAAACCGTTAATGATATTGAGCGGACGGCGGCCAGCCTCAGCCAGAAAATCTGGCAAAAAATCATGATCATCGAAGCCGATGACCGTCACGCCGAGATGATGGCGCTGTTGGCGTCAACTGCAAAACCGCAGCCTTCGACGTCGGTCCCCAAACCTGCCTAGCCTATCACCGTGTCAGTGCCGACCGCCAACCGGCAGCTTGCGCTTCGGTCTCGGAGCAGAACCAGCGCTTGCCCTTTGGACTGCCGCGACCGCCATCATCCATGCGGACCTTCTCGTACCAGGGGCTCCAGGGCATGTGGTAGATGCGGCCGGCGTTGGTCACGTTGCCTTTGATGGTGCAGCCATCGGGAGCTGCAGCCTCGGCCGACGCCCAGGAACGCGCCCGGTAGTCCCAGGCGGGCATTGAATCGCCCTGCCATATGCCAGCCCGGGCAGCCTTCGCCTCAGTCTCCTGGGCAACGTAGGCCTGGGAATAGCGCACGAACGCCCAGGCGTACCCGGTGCGGACCATTTCAGCGTTAAGGTTTGTGTTGCCAGCAAAGCACCGCCCAAGGGTTCGCCCGTACTTGTCGAGGCCGAGGTCGTTACATTGAACCGGCTGCAAGCCGATCAATTTCACCAGTTGGTGGGTTGCAGCTTCACCACAACGCCAATGCCCGACATGACGATAACCACACGCTTGGGTTGTCTCCGGCGCATCGATGCCTTCGAGGCGTATTCGAGTCTCGCCAAGGACAATCGTATCCCCGTCCACAACCCGCAAAGCGCCAGTTATTACGGCGCTTTTCTGGGCGACGGAACCGACTGAATTCAGAGCAATCAAGGGTAGAACCAGCAGACCCGCAAGCGCCAGGCCAGCTAGTTGTTGCGCTGCAACGCGCTTTACAAATTCACGCATAGGTTGAATTTGTCTGATTCTGTTGGCGTGAGCGAGACCGAATCGAGGCGCTTTCCACCGCTTTCGTGTCAACTCCGTGGTGGTAGTTGTAGCGGCGCACCAACACTATGTTGCTGATTAGTCGCGGCTCGTCGAAGCCGCTGAATCGCCGTGCGCTATTGCTCCGGCGTTTGGCGCAAATCGCGCTCGGCAAAATGGACAATGAAGCCGGTTCGGGCGAGTTGTCGCATAACCTCGGCGCGCTTCGTGGTATCCGACACGTATTCGACCACGAACACCGGGCGACCATCCGCCTTCATGCGATTCAATTCCACGACCGAGCTTTTGATGCTGTCGGCATCGTTCGGCTTTCCGTTGCCGCCGATACCGAAAATCAAGTCTTCTTTGGCGACGGCATCAAGGTTCCGCCGATAGTCGGCCGAGGCCAGCAATTCCTCGCCATTTTGTGCCACCACCAGGAAGCCTGGCCGACGGCGTTTCGCATACGATGAAATGGCACCGACAAAGGTCGTCATATCAGTCTGCGCATTCGGGTTTTCGCGCTTCCATTCTTCGAAGCCATCGACCCGATCGAGGTAGACCCCATCGAAGCCTGCCTCGATGATGCGGTCGAGGTAAGGGCGCGCTGACGGCCGCGCCGCTTCGATCATGCGACCCAGCAGCGATACTTGTGGCCGCATGATGATCTCGCGCCACCCGGCTTGCCAATAACGAACGTTGAAATTGCCGCGCCATTCGGTGTTCTCAGGCCCAAGCCAGGACGGCTGCCCCGTTGTCCATCGCTTTTGCCAATAGTAGCGGTAACTCTCGGCCTCACCGATCGACAGATAGGCGAGGACGATGCGCTTTGAACCATCGGTGCGGGTTCTTAGCCGCTCGATCTCGTCGGCACCGAAAACGCGCGCTTCGGAGCCGTCGCGTGAATAATCGACCACCAGTAGGTCGGTGCCATCTGCAATTGATTGCAGGCCGACGTTCTGGAGTTGGTAGCCCCAAGACCGAGCGTCGGCGATGGCTGGTCCGTCGCGCGAACCAAGTGCCGGCCGCTCGACCGGCAATTGGCCGAAGGCCACCATCAGGACCACTGCCAGCGCGAACATCACGCGCCGCGCGAGCGAATACCATTCGCGCTTGGCCGCACGCGGCAGCTTGTCCCGGCTCGTTGATGGTGTTCGATTTGATGTCATCGCGTGATATACTAGCTGGAGCCGCTTTATTCCCGATTGTGAGGCGCTTTGAGACGTTTACCGTCTATCGTCTGTAACTTGTGAACTGGATATCTATCAGATGAGTGAACCCGGCGGAGTTGTGACACCGGATGTGGAAATCGACACGTTGCGGGCTGCTCGCGCGTGGCTGATGCGCGATGGCCACGTGGCGCTGGCGACAGTCGTCGACACCTGGGGCTCTGCTCCAGTGCCGGTCGGCGGGCAAATGGCAATTGCGACCGACGGGCAATTTCAAGGCTCCGTTTCGGGCGGCTGCATTGAGGGCGAAATCATCACCGAGGCTGGCGAAGTACTGCAAACAGGCACACCACGCACCATGGCATTCGGCGTCGCCGACGAAACCGCCTGGAATGTCGGGTTGCCATGTGGAGGCCAAGTCCGCGTGTTCATCGAGCGGTTGGATAAGGCCGCGGGCGGCTTGGCGTTTCTCGACAAAGCGATTGGTGCAACCACGGCCCGCACCGGCCTCGTTGTCCGCACAAGGCTATCGGACGGCCATCGTGTCGTGTTCGAACGCGGCGTCGCCGATGGGCCGACCGAGATTGCTGCACGATTTCGCTCGGGCAGAAGTGCCGTCGAGACGATGGACGATCAGGAGTACTTCCTGCAGGCACTAGTGCCACCGGCCCGCGTTCTGATCATCGGCGCAACGCACATCGCCCAAATTGCAACCCAAATTGCCAAGCTCGTGGGCTATGAAGTCTTGATCGTCGATCCGCGCACGGCGTTCGCCTCACCTGAGCGTTTCCCCGATGTCGCAGTCCACGCCGAATGGCCGCAGGATGTGCTGCCGCGCATCGGGCTTGATCCCTATACAGCCGTTGTCGTTTTGGCTCACGTGGCGCATATCGATGACGAGGCCTTGAAGATCGCGCTGCGGTCGAACTGCCTTTATGTCGGCGCGCTCGGCAGCGCCCGCAATCACGCCAAGCGTACCGAACGATTGACGGCGGCTGGGTTTACGACTGCTGAAATCAGCCGGATCAAGTGCCCAATCGGCGTCGATATCGGCGCCCAGACGCCGGCCGAGATTGCTGTCTCCGTGATGGCCGAAGTCATTGGCGCCGTTCGCGGGCCGAAGCCGAAGAAGCAAGCCAGGAGCGCGTAACGTGAGCCAAGTGCACGCGATCGCTGCAATTGTTTTGGCAGCAGGGTCGTCGCGCCGGTTTGGCGATGGCAACAAGCTGCTTGCCGAGATCGATGGCATAGCAATGGTGGTGCGCGTAATCGATGCAGTCGAAACGGGCGGCGTCGACCGGTTGGTCGTCGTCACCGGCTATCAGCCGGACCATATTGCGGCTGCGACCACCCGCCGGGGGCGCCGGATCACCTATAATGAGCGCCATGCCAAGGGCATGGGCACTTCGATTGCAGCTGGAATCAAGGCGCTTGATGACGACGTCGAAGGCGTGTTGATCGCGCAAGGCGATATGCCGGCGCTGACTGCCGAACTTGTCGCGTCCTTGCTGCGTGCCTTTACCGAGGCAGGCGGCGACCGTGTGGTCCACCCCACGCTTGCTGATGGTCGTCAGGGCAATCCGGTGATCTGGCCGCGTCGGCTGTTTGCTGAACTGCGAAAACTTTCCGGCGACAAGGGTGCCAAGCGATTGATCACCGCTGAAGGTGACGCAGTCGTGCGCGTCGCGGCCGGAGGGGGTGCAGCCGAAATCGATATTGACACAGCAGCTGAGCTGGCAGCTTACGAAGGCACCCGCACGACCTAGAACGCGGGCCACACTGCACGTCTGCTGGCCAGCACGCGCCACGCTACGACAGCTCATTTGACACGCCATGTCGCGCCCTTCTACGGTCTTATACTTAAGCCGCGTCCAGGCGGTCTCGTTAAGGAGCCAAGGAAACACACCCATGAGCATCAGAACCAAAACACGAATCGTTGGCGCAGCGCTGTTGATCGCGGTCGGCGTCACAGCAGCTGTGGCCCAGACCCCTGCATTTTTCCGCATCGGCACCGGCGGCACGGCCGGCACCTACTATCCGGTTGGCGGCATGATTGCGAACGCCATCTCGAATCCACCTGGCCTCGTCTCGACCGCAGTTGCCTCGAACGGTTCGGTTGCCAACGTCAATGCCATTGTCGGCGGCAACATGGAGTCCGGTTTCAGCCAGGCTGACGTCGCCTATTGGGCGTTTTCTGGCACCGGCTCTTTCGACGGCAAACCGAAGGTCGAGGAGTTGCGCACGATCGCCAACCTCTATCCGGAAAGCGTGCACATCATCGTCAAGAAGGGCGTGGCCAAAACTGTCGCAGATTTGAAGGGCAAGCGCGTCTCGCTCGATGAGCCGGGCTCTGGTACACTGATCAATGCCAAGGCGATCTTGGCCGCCTACGGCATCACTGAAAAGGACATCAAGCCCGAGTATGTGAAGCCGAACCAAGCGGCCGATAAATTGAAGGACGGCTCGATCGACGCGTTCTTCATCACCGGCGGTTATCCGCTGGCCGCAGTCTCGGAACTTGTGACCGCAACCGGTGGCGTCGAAATCCTGCCCCTCACGGGGCCCGAGGCCGATGCGCTGATGAAGTCGGCGCCATTCTTTGCAGCCGATGAGATCCCGGCCGGTACCTACAAAGATATCGGGGCGGTGAAAACGTTGGCCGTTGGTGCTCAGTGGGTAACTTCATCGAAGATCTCGAACGATGTGGTCTATGCGGTGGTCAAGGCCATGTGGTCGGACAAGACCCGTGCAGTGCTTGATGCTGGCCACGCTAAAGGCAAGTTGATCACGCCAGCGAATGCCCTGAAAGGGCTCGCCGTGCCGCTGCACGCAGGGGCCGAGAAGTTCTATAAGGAAGCAGGCTTGATCAAGTAAATAAGATTGGATCCCGAGGTGATGAGCCTCGGGATTTTTTTGTTTAGTGGTGTGTCGTTGATAAGGGTATCATTGCCATGACTGTGACCAACAATGCCGTCGTCAGCATGGCCTTGGCGGGCGATGTGGCCGTCATAATGATCAATAATCCGCCAGTGAATGCGCTTGGCCATGCAGTGCGGGCCGGCCTCGTCGAGGCGTTGGGCAAGGCCCGTTCCAACAAGAATATAAAATCGGTCGCGCTCGGCTGTACGGGGCGCACATTTTGCGCCGGTGCCGACATCACCGAGTTCGGCCAACCACCACGCGAGCCCATTCTGAACGATGTGCTTAAGGTGATTGAAGCGGTCGGCAAGCCAGTGGTGGCCGCGCTCCACGGTACAGTGCTGGGCGGCGGGCTTGAACTTGCCATGGCGTGCCATCTGCGCATAGCGGCGCCCGGCACACGTCTTGGATTACCCGAAGTAAAACTTGGCATCCTGCCGGGTGGCGGCGGCACGCAACGCCTGCCGCGTCTGATCGGCCCCATCAAGGCAGTCGAGCGTATCATCAGCGGCGAGTCAATGACGGCCACCGATGCCTTGGCCGACGGGCTCGTGCAAGGCATAGCCGATGGTGATTTGATGCAAGCGGCCATCAACATGGCGAAGCTTACAGCGCAGAGTAAAAAACTGCCGCCACTGGCCCGGGACCGGGATGAAAAACTCGCCCCCGTGCGCGCCGACCGAACCACATTTGATGCCACCGTTTCGAAGCTTCTGGCGCGACGCAGCGGTCAGGCTGCACCGTTGGCCTGCGCGAAGTCCGTCACAAACGCACTTACGCTTGGATTCGATGAGGGTGCTGCTGCCGAACGAGATTTTTTTCGTGAGCTTGTCGTTGGCGACCAATCGAAGGCCTTGCGCTATATCTTTTTCGCCGAGCGCGAGGCGGCCAAAATTCCCGGGCTCGGAGCCGACGTCAAACCGCGTAGCGTTGCGCATGCCGCTGTCATCGGCGCTGGAACTATGGGCGGTGGTATCGCCATGTGCTTTGCCAACGTCGGCATTCCCGTGACGTTGATCGATATCACGGACGAAGCGGTCAAACGCGGCAAGGCGATAATCGCCGCCAACTACAAAAGCACCGTGGCCCGTGGTGGACTGAGCGTCATCGACGCGGAGAAGCGGTTGGCGCTGATCACGGTGACGACCAACGCCGACAAAATCGCGAGCGCCGACCTCATTATCGAAGCAGCTTTCGAAGATATGGCAATCAAGCAGAAATTGTTCGGCAACCTGGATCGAATTGCAAAGCCGGGTGCGGTACTCGCCACCAACACCTCAACACTCGATGTCGATGCAATTGCCGCCGTGACGAAGCGACCCGGCGATGTGCTGGGGATGCACTTCTTCTCGCCCGCAAACGTCATGCGGCTGCTGGAAATCGTGCGTGGCAAAGCGACCTCGCCAGAAGCGCTGGCGACGGCGATGGCGGTCGCGCGAAAGATTGCCAAGGTGCCGGTCGTATCCGGCGTGTGCGATGGATTTATCGGCAATCGGATGCTGGCGAAGCGGTCCATCGAAGCCGAACGATTGATGCTCGAAGGCGCTGATCCAATGGTCGTCGACAAGGCGGTGACGGCGTTTGGCTTCCCCATGGGGCCCTATGCTATGGCGGATCTGGCGGGCCTCGATGTTGGTTGGCGCATTCGCAAAGCGCGCGGCGCCAAGGCGCCAATATCGGACGCGCTATGCGAAGCTGGACGCTTCGGCCAGAAGACCGGCAAGGGTTACTTTCTCTATGAGGCAGGCTCCCGCGTACCGAAATCTGATCCAGGCGTCGCAGCACTGATCGAGGCGACGTCCATGGTCGCTGGCATCAAGCGGCGTGATGTTGGCGAAACCGAAATCATCGAGCGCATGCTCTATCCGATGATCAACGAAGCGGCCCGCATTCTGGATGAGGGTATCGCGCTCAGGGCCAGCGATATCGATGTGGTATGGGTGTTTGGCTACGGCTGGCCGGCATGGCGGGGCGGGCCTATGCATTATGCAGACGCCATCGGCCTCAAGCATATTGCGGAGCGACTAACGGTCTACGCACATCAAGTGCGCGACGATTCATTGGCGCCAGCGCCGCTATTAGCGCGGCTGGCGGCTGAGGGCAAAACATTTGCGTCTCTGACGGCGAGCAAAGCTTGATGCCACGCGCGATCCACCCCTGGGAGCGTAGTTATCCGCCGGGTGTGTCGTGGGACGTGACGATTAAGCCAACGACAATTCCAAGTTTGATCGATACGTCGTTGGCTCGGAACGCACAGAAGCCAGCCATCGATTTTCGCGGACAAAGGATCAGCTACGCGTCGCTCGCGCATGACATTGACGGGGTCGCGGCGACGTTTCTTTCCAATCCTGCAGCGACCCGCAACGGCATCGCGCTGTACCTTCCGAACGTGCCCTATCATCCGATTGCATTTTTCGGCGCACTCAAGGCTGGCACGCACGTGGTGCACCTATCGCCGCTCGATGCCGAGCGCACCTTGATCCACAAACTGCGCGATAGCGGCGCACGCACGCTGGTGACAACCAATCTCGCGTCTCTGTTGCCCATGGCGCTCAAGCTGCTGGACGCTGGTTTGATTGATACAATTTACGTCGGCGATGATGCTCGCTGGGGCGATGGCAGCGCAAAGCCATTGCTGTTGCCGGAGCGACCGAATGTTTGTGTGCTACACGGTTCACCTGCGCCAGCAACTTGGCCCGACGTTTCAGCCGATGACATCGCACTGCTGCAATATACCGGTGGCACCACTGGGTTACCGAAAGCGGCCATTCTCTGCCACGGCAATCTCACCGCCGCACTCCAGATGTATGAGCCCTGGTACGGCGGGCAAGGCGTGTCGCGACCTGGGCACGAGCGGATCATCTGCGTCCTGCCACTGTTTCATATCTACGCGCTGACGACGATCCTCCTGAAGCATCTGGTCAACGGCAACGAAATCCTGCTTCGGCAACGCTTCGATGTTGTGCAGACGATTGCCGATATTGAAATAGCGCGCGCGACAAGCTTTCCGGGCGTGCCGACGATGTGGATCGCGCTTGCTAACCACCCCGGTATTGAAACGTGTGATTTCTCGTCGCTAGTGGTTTGCTCGTCAGGCGGTGCGCCGTTGCCGATCGACGTGCAATCTAGGTTCGAGCGCTTGACCAAGCTCCGGCTCGGCGGCGGCTGGGGTATGACGGAAACGTCCCCCGCCGGCACGCTGATCCCAGCGACCGCACGGACCAAAGCTGGCACGATTGGGCTCCCCATTCCCGGTGTCCTGATCGAGATCGTGGCCGTCGACGAGCCCACCCGCGTGCTACCTGCGGGCGAAACCGGCGAGCTTCGCATCAAAGGGCCAAACGTCACGCGGGGCTATTGGAACCGGTCACCAGAGGACAACGCCAAGGAATTTGTAGATGGCTACTTTCTCACCGGCGACATCGGCCGCATGGACGAAGATGGATTTATCTTCCTGGTTGATCGCAAGAAAGATCTGATCATTTCCGGCGGTTTTAACGTTTATCCGCAAATGATCGAGCAGGCGATCTACGAGCACCAGGGCGTGGAAGAGGTCGTCGTCATCGGCATCCCAGACACCTACCGGGGGGAGGCTGCCAAAGCTTTCATCAAACGCCGGACCGACGCGCCGTCCTTTTCAATCGAAGATCTGCGCGCTTTTCTGGCCGATAAGCTGGGGCGCCATGAATTACCCTCGGCTCTTGAATTTCGCGATAGCCTTCCCCGCACACCTGTCGGTAAGCTGTCGAGGTTGGAACTGCGCTTAGAAGAACGCAGCCGAGCCGAATTGAAAGCCTCTGGAGGAACACCCCCATGACCGATGCCGTCATCGTATCGACCGCGCGCACGCCGATTGGCCGTGCCTTTCGCGGCGCTTTCAATATGACCCATGGCGGCGCGCTTGGCGGTCATGTGATCAAACATGCGCTCGAGCGCGCCAAGGTGGAGCCGGGCAGCGTCGAGGATGTGGTGCTGGGCTGTGGATTTCCGGAGGGTGGCACCGGCGGCAACATCGCACGCGTAGCATCGATCCACGCTGGCGTTCCGGTCACAGCGGCGGCGATGACGGTCAACCGGTTCTGCTCGTCCGGCTTGCAGGCCATCGCCATAGCAGCCAATTCAATCCGCAACGACGGCGTGCCGGTGGCAGTCGCTGGTGGCCTTGAATCGATCAGCCTCGTCGCGCCCAACATGAACACGAAGTTCTATAAGGATCCCTGGGTCGAGGCGCACAAGTCCGCCGTCTACATGGCAATGATCGAGACAGCCGATAACGTCGCCAAGCGCTATGGCATAAGCCGGGCTGCCCAAGACGAATACGCATTCCATAGTCAGCAGCGGACGGCTGCGGCTCAGGGTGCAGGCTACTTCGACGCCGAGATCGTGGCACTGCCGACCACCATGGGGGTCGAAGACAAGGAGACAAAGGCTGTCAGCCAAAAGCCGGTCACGCTCGCAAAGGACGAGGGCAATCGACCGGATACCGCGCTTGATGGACTCGCCAAATTGAAGCCGGTGCGCGGCGAGGAGCATTTCATTACCGCTGGTAACGCCAGCCAATTGTCGGATGGCGCCTCGGCCAGCGTCTTGATGTCGGACAAGGAAGCCGCGCGTCGTAACCTCAACCCGATGGGCGTATTCCGTGGCTTCGCCGTCGCCGGTTGCGAGCCCGACGAGATGGGCATCGGCCCGGTGTTCGCTGTCCCGCGCCTCTTGAAACGCGCCGGCCTCAAGATCGATGACATTGGCCTGTGGGAACTGAACGAGGCATTCGCCGCACAAGTGCTCTACTGCCGCGACAAGCTTGGGATTCCGCCAGACCGCCTCAACGTCAACGGCGGCGCAATTTCGATCGGCCACCCCTATGGAATGAGCGGTGCGAGGCTCACCGGCCACGCGCTGATCGAAGGCAAACGGCGCGGCGTGAAGTATGCCGTTGTCACCATGTGCATTGGCGGTGGCCAAGGTGCCGCCGGCCTATTCGAAATCGTTTAATGTCCTTTTACCGGCAGGCCTTGTCAGTTTGAGCCATGGCCTGAAATGTGAGTGGGTCACATTGTGATCAATAATCAGTTCTTCGGCAGGATACCCCCCACCCTACCCCTCCCCCTCAAGGGGGGAGGGAAAGAGAATCTTGAGAGTTGGATGTTGGCGGTAAGCAAGAGGGCTGGTCAAATAGACGGACGTTCAAGTGAAGCTCCCACCCTCCCCCCTTGAGGGGGAGGGCCGGGGTGGGGGGGCTGGGATGAGAATTGATTTTGCCGTTCGAAGAGGAAGTGACCCATGGATTTGAGTTTTAGCCCGCAGGACATCGCGTTTCGTGACGAGGTCCGCCACTTCTTCGAAACGCAAATTCCAGCCCACATTCGGCAAAAGACGATCGACGGCGAGAAGCTTCAAAAGGCCGATATCATCGCCTCGCACAAGATTTTGTATGCCAAGGGCTGGGCGACACCGAATTGGCCGAAGGAATGGGGCGGCACGGATTGGTCGCCGATCCAGCAGTACATTTTTCTGGAGGAAATGCAGAGCTCCGGCACACCGCAACCACTACAATTCAATGTGCAGATGTGCGGGCCGGTGCTAATTCAGTTCGCATCTGACGCCCAAAAGAAGCGCTTTCTGCCGCGCATGGCAGCCCTTGATGACTGGTGGTGCCAGGGCTTCTCGGAGCCCGGTGCTGGGTCTGATCTGGCGTCGTTGAAAACAACAGCCAAGCGCGATGGCGATCATTACATCGTCAACGGTCAGAAGACCTGGACCACGCTTGCCCAATACGCTGATTGGATTTTCTGCCTCGTGCGGACTGATCTATCGGTGAAGAAGCAAGAAGGCATTTCCTTCCTGCTGTTCGATATGAAATCACCCGGCGTCACGGTGCGGCCAATTCAAACGATCGATGGCAGTGCCGAAGTCAATGAAGTGTTTTTCGATGACGTTCGCGTGCCCGTCGAAAACCTTGTCGGCCAGGAAAACAAAGGCTGGGACTACGCAAAATTCCTGCTTGGCAACGAGCGCGTGGGCATTGCCCGCGTCGGTGTATCGAAGGAGCGTATCCGTCGCATCAAGCAATTGGCGCGTATCGAAAAGGACGGTGACCGACCAATCATCGAGAACCCGCGCTTTGCCGAGAAATTAGCTGCTGTCGAGATTGAGTTGAAAGCGCTGGAGATTACCCAGCTGCGTGTGGTCGCGGCCGAGCGCAATCGCGGCACCGGCAAGCCAGATCCAGCGTCTTCCGTATTG
>JANOYV010000114.1:0-11714 GCA_031429105.1 Hyphomicrobiaceae bacterium
GTAACTGTGATGCCTGTCGTCGGGATGAAGAGCGGGTTTGACGCATTCGCGGAAACCGCTGAATATTCGTCGAAGCCAGCGCCACCATCAACAAAGTCATTGCCGCCATAGGTCCTGAAGACGTTATTGCTGGTGCTGCCATAAAGCGCATCGTTGAAAACCGTGCCGCTGGCCCCTTCCATGCTTGTGAAGGTGTCGGTGAAGCCGTAGCTGTCCCTCGCCGTGCCTGCCGCGACCGTGACTGTACCACCGGTCACGGTCGCCGTTACGGCTATCGCCGACATATTGACCACAACGCCCAGCGTCCCGGGCACCGCAGCGGACGACTCCGCTGCATAACTCAAAAAGTCGAAACCGATATTGCCAGTGAACGTGTCGTTGCCGCCGTACCCCGTGAAATCGTTATCGCCAATGCCAAGGTTCAGATTGTCGACGCCGCCCGAACCGAAGGCTTGGTCATTCTGCGACGTGGCGTAGTTGAAGCGCGTCGTGACGTCGGGTGCGTTCCAAAAGCTTACAAGCGAGTTGTTCGCAGCATTTAGCTGATCGGCGATATCGAGCTGCGTGCCACCGACCGTGGTCGTGCGCGTGACCGACGTTACGGTACCTGCCGTTGCAACATTGCCCGCGAACGCGAAGCCCGAACCTGCGATCGTGGTAACTGTGCCATCGGAGTTGGTGAGGACAATGGTGGTCGCCGAGCTACTTATAATCGACGACGTCTGGAATACGTCAATGAAACTAGCGGTAACGGCAGTGATAATGCGATAACGTGCCATATCATCCTCCCAAAATACACGATAAATTTACTATAACGTGCGCGCGGCTGATTGGCTAAGTCAAGAGAATTACGTGAAGCCTGAGCACAAGTGCCCAAACTGCCGCCACACGACTGAGATCACATCCCGCCCGAGCCGACGGGCCCGGCTAATCACTTTACCTAGTGGCGAAGGGTCAAAATGGCAGGGGCTTCGCCGCAAAGTCGCTTGCGATCAGGTAGTCAGCGATACTCTCGGCAAACCAGCGATAGCCGACCCGGCCATAGTGCGTATCACGCCGCCAGTGTCGTTGGGCAATATCGGGGTAGCGCTTGATCATCTGCTCAGTGAACAGCACGCAGGGCGCGCCGACCTCGACACAATAATCGCGCATTCGCTTGTCAAAGTTCGCCCGCGCGAGTTTGTTACCCCATACTTCTGGCGGAACGCCTGCCCCGCCAAATAGGTCATTGACGACAAACACCGGCTTAACGCCAGCGCCCTCAAAGTCTGCCTTAATCCGCTTCAGTAGCTTTGAATAATAGGGGAAGACCGACTTGTCCTTGTCCGAGAAGGGGCCGACCGGATCGCGGTGAAACAAATAGAGAAAGTCGACACCATCGATCACGTAGGCGTTCTTTTTGAAGTCCTGGTCGCGGGCGGCTTTCTTGGCCGGGTCAGTGAGCGGCTTCAAAAAGAAGCTCGCGTCCGCTGGTTCCAATATCAATTTACCGTCGGGACCTTCGCGATAACTCGTTTGTGGAAAGTGCCCAATCTCGCTCATGTGGTACATCGAAGCGAACTCCGGCTTCGTCATGCCAACCTCAAGCGGTCCGATCAGTTCAAGCACCACCACATCGATTTTATAGTCGCGTATCAGCTTGTCGTAATAAGCGAAGCTGTAGCCTGACTGCTGTAGCGCACTCGACATGTTGATTACTTCCACGTCCCGCCCGGTGCGCAGCTCGAGCAAGCCTTCGAGCACCATGGCCGCGTGGTGAAACATCTCTTCGGTATGGCCAAACGTCGTACAGACACCCATCAACAGCACGCGTAGCGCGCTTGACGGGTTTTCTGATCGTCGCTCACGGTCGATGTAACCGAGGTTGTTGATCGCATGCTCGATGCGAAATTCGGGCGGCGTCGATAAGCCGGACGTGATGTATTGGCTGTGCGGTTTGTAGATGCGCCCAACACTCGGCACCATACCAGAAACGCCTTTTTCCTCCTTCACTACGCTCGCTTGCAGATCGGGTCCACGCATGTCCTTGCCCAAACGGATGTCAAGGTCGACCATGTTGCGTTCAACCTGGATCAAGCGTCCGAGTTCAGGAAAGAACTTGTCCTGATTCGTGCCGGCAACGGCATAAACCATCACCACTTCCGACCGCTCAACTTTGACGTCGAAATTGTAAATTCCATTGATATCTGTCTGGGTCTCGGTAACCCGACCGCCCTTGCGTTCCATGACCATCCGTACGGGGGCCGCGGTCAAGTCGCCGAAGTCCACGCGTCCGCTGACCACAAACCCGCCCTCTGGGTCATCGAGCGGATTTTGCCGCAAGAATGCAACACGATCGAAGAACACGCGATCACCGGCCGCGCCATCGACCAGGAACCGAACGGATTTCACCTTGCCAGTTGGCGCCGATAGCTTTCCGGCAGCCGCATGATCGATGTGCGCGTAGTCGATCGTTACGAGGCGCCAATCACTGCCCAAGGTCTTCCCGATATCGACGGCAGCGCCCTTCGTGCGACGCAAGAATGCGCTCTCATGAAGCTCAACTGTGTCACCGTTTGCCATCTCGATAGCCAGGGCAACGCTCGAGGTGGGATGACTTTTCTTATAGGCGAACTGGATTGCGTCTGTACGGGAGGCATCCAGGACTGCCGGCTGCCAATCGATCTCCCCCTTGAGAGTGCCGTCGCCGGGCCCCAACACGACCTCGATCGAACGCTTGCTTTGATATCCGATTGCCTTGTTCATGAAGTAACGGGCAGCCTTCGGGATCACTTTGCCTTGGAGCTGAAACAGATCAACCTCGTCGAAGACCAGCGTCGGCGTCGAGTTGTCGACGAAGGTAATACTTTGACGCCCGCTCTCGTCAGCCGGATTGCGCGTGAAACTTGCGACTTCATTCGCCTCAACGAAAGCGCGCGCAGTCGAGCTGTCGTCGACATAAACCGTAATCCCAGCGAGCCGCTTCAAGGGGTGATCGCAACCCGGCATGATTCGACCGGACACAGGATCGTTCCAACGACCGACGACGACCACGTTGTCGGCGCTGCCATAGCGCACATGCTGCTCACTTTGCCGGCGCGCCGTGGAATACGCGAGCGTGCGATAGAGCGATGCAACCCAAACGCGCTCCGATGGTAGGATGGCAACGCCATCTCGCAGACCATAGAATCGGGAGGACAATTCGCGGAGTGCATCGACGCTCGGTTTTGACAGCGGCCACTTTCCGCCGACCTTTTCAAATTGATCCTTGGGTAACGGGATGCCCCAGTGCGTGTAAAGCGCGGACCCAGTTGCATCACCAGCCTTATCGGCCGCAGCAAGCGCGGCATGGACCTGAGCGCCAAATGCGACTTCCCAAGAGGTCGCTTGCGGAGCATAACCAGGCACAGTGTGATAGATACGATTGAAACTATGGCGATATTTACCGTCGTGAAAGAGGAACGGATAGGTGAGTTCCGTAATTTTCCAGACCTTGCCACTTACTGAAGTACGATTGGCCGGTAATATATACTCAACGCCGATCTGATCCAAACTAGCGATCCAGTAGCTGGGGCTCTCGGGATTGTCGCCAAGAAACCGTGCGTGCCATGCTGCACGGTCCGGCAACAGCACATTCTCAAGCCCAAACAATCCAACTGGGGGAAATGTGTGGGTGGTAAAAACGGGCAACTTAATATTATGTTTGGCAAATACCGGCGCCATTGCATCGACGCTCTCACGAAGCCCAGAGCTGAGCGCAAGATTTTCGACCGTCAGCGACGCCTTATCGACCGGCCCAACAAAACTCACCACGACGCGAGGCTTCGCACTCTTGAAATACTCTGGCGGAACTGACGTGAGCGGAACCGTAATGGGAGTTGGCAACCCGCGTCCCGTGAGCATGGGAGTTGCCGTCCAGACAACTTCACTTTTGTCATTGAGCAACGAAAATGTCGCCTGCCCGGCGTAGGGCATCGTGTACCAAAACACCAATTCGGTAGGGACAGCGACACCAAGAAATAGCGGCGGATTGTGAAGCGAGACAAAGCTCGTTTCCTCCTTCTCGGCAACGCCAGCCTTAGTTGCCTGCA
Source organism: Hyphomicrobiaceae bacterium (assembly GCA_031429105.1). Lineage (GTDB taxonomy): Bacteria > Pseudomonadota > Alphaproteobacteria > Rhizobiales > Hyphomicrobiaceae > JAKFWF01. Next base: position 4,071 of record JANOYV010000114.1, read on the forward strand.
GGATTATCCTTTGCTTTTCACTGGCGAGAAAAATCAAGTTTCCCCAACCATGAATCGTGTCAACGTAGCCAGCCTGCATCAACCGCTTAAACGAATCCAAGCCCCCTGGGCCACCATCGGTGATCGAGAGCTGGGCATTGGCCTTTGGAAGTATTGGCCTGCCGGGTTGAGCGCCGATGTAAAAGGGATCGACGAAAGCAGAGTCGGATAAATTGAGCCGAACATCACTGGCCAGGGTATTCTTGATGCTTTCAGCAGCATCAATCGTCATACTGTCGGCATCACTGGCCACTGTAAAATAATGCTTGAAAGGAAACGGCAACGGTCGCAGTTTTGCGGGCCCGAGGTCGGCAAGGGCAGGCTCCGACGCGACACCAATAGACCCAGGCACTAGGCAAGCTACACTGACCAGCGCTCTGTTGCGTGGCTCGGTAGCAGCGACCAACTTTCGAACCTCAGACAACGAGGACTTTCGCTCGGACGGCTCTGGGGGAGTGGCTTGTGGCAAAGGGACGCCCGGCAGAGACTTCATACCGCCAACCGCCAGCGCTGCACGTAGTTGATCAACCGTTGCCTGAAGCTGCTTCAAACGTTCATCAGCCGAGGTGTTGTTAGCGTTCACCGCGGCGGTGAGTTGCGTGGTCGTTGCAATAATCTGAGCAAACGTCTTTTGCGATGAATCTCCACTGGCCGTAACCTGCGCAACGAGCTGCTGCACCATCTTCTCAAGTTCAGCAATGCGAGTTGCCTGCGCGGTTTGCAGCTGTTGCGACTGCTGAGCAACCCCTTCAATGCGGATCAAATGATTGCGTGCACGATCCCAGCGGTAGGATCCGTAAATGACTAAAAGCATTGCGAGTACACCCGCAACACCAACTCCAGTGACCAACGGGCGGCGCACGATGAATGAGATAAGATGCTTCATGTTTAACAAGCCTATCTGACAACAACAGAAACAGGCATTCGTCTAGTGTAAGACGGCGCCAAGCCCATGATCACCAATTTCGACAAGACAGTTAGAATTGCAATGCGCCGACAACTTCACCTTCGACGGCACTCTTCCCGTCCCGGATAACAACCTTGGCGACGCCCAGCTGCTGCAGGCTCGACAGATCGGGGTTCTGATACTCGTTGCGTTTCGGTATGTAAACAAGGGCGACATTGGCGGATTTAATTGCCGCTGCATCTCCCTTCGGAAGCGTGGCAAGGTAATGGTCAATCACACGCGATGCCAGTAGCTTGGCCGCGACCGGACGGTCAACCGACGACAGCGCTTTGAGTTTTGCTTGGTTTGAAAAGAGATCAAAGATCATAACAACGCTTTCGCCGACTGGGTTGACAATATACTGCTCTTCCTTGATCTCGATCGCAGCGGCAATCTCATTCGCGCGTGCTGACGACATGATTGAAATGGTAGAAAACAAAGCCGCAAATAGCCCCAGAACTGCAAACTTATTCAGCAAATGTTGGATCATGTCTTGCTTCTCTGATAATTGCTGGCTCAAGCCACAGCTTCGCTAGCGTTTCCAAAAGTCATTGGGACTATACGGTCAGCATATTTTACCACGTCAAGGCGCCATTGCGTTACTCCATCGGCACTGCCACTGAGCAATTCAAAACCAAGTTTGCGATAGTGTTCGCGCACGAGTGAATTCTTCGGCGTTGGCTCATAGGCTCCTTCGATCGCGATGACGCCGTGCGACCGCGCTGCTGCCACGAGTTGGTTGAGCACAGCAATCTCGACCTGACGATTCAACACGCGGCAGCTCATCAACCACTGGATGATTTTCCAGGACTTGGCTGCTTTTTCGACGATGACGACGGAAATCATACCGTTATCGCCAAACCGGTCTACGAGCCGAACCTGCAGCGTCATGTGGGTCGGACTAAGCTGCCATGCCGCGACGTCTCTCTCATCACAGCGCACTGTATTCAAGTTAAATTGGTTCGTCTTATTTATGAGTTGCGTGATCCGTGCACGCCCCATGTCGTCGAAGGGTTTGATCTCGGCAACCATGTTGAGGGATCGTAGATATCCGTCGATCGATCCAACCTGCACGGACAGCCGCTCGCGGGCAATATTCTGCTGATATTGAGCTGAACGACTACGGTCTTCGGCAGAATAAGTTACGGCTTCGAAATATCCCGCTTGCATCAAAAGTGATGCGTAAGATGCAGGGTCATTTGGAATTTCGGGGACCGCGACCTCTGGAAGTGCTTGCCGCACCTGCTCGCGCTCGGCGGGGTTGTCATCCAGAAAAACCAAGCTGTCGAGACCCAGGTTCAGAGCCTTGGCGATCGCTTTTAAGTTACTAGCCTTATCGGACCAGTTGGCGACAAATGCAGCAAAATCGGTCTCCTTGAGAACCATGTCCGGATGTTCACGGAATGGAAGTCGCGCTGCAGCGTCCTCGTTTTTCGAGCAAACGGCTAGAACGACACCGCGCGTACTTAAAGCTTTGGCGGCATGCTGCAGGGCAAGATGCGCCTCAGCGACAGCATCGCCCTGACCAATTTTTATACCTTCCAAGCCATCATCGCCGATAACGCCTCCCCAAAGCGTGTTGTCGAGATCGAGCACAAGCAACTTGCGGCTGCGACCGCGCCAAGCCGCAATTAGTCGACACACATGTTCTGCCCACAGCGGCAGTATATCCATCGCAAACGGGATTTTCGCAGACTGCCAGCGCACCTCGTCATGCCATGTGGCGAGGCCGACCGTCTCTGCAAGCGCAGCAACGTCGAGCAATAGATCATCACTGCCCTCGAGCAGTTTGGAAATTCCACCGTTGAACGTGCCAATCGCGTCGATCGTGCTGCCAGCCACTCTTCGGTCATAACTGCCGAACAAACTTGTCGGCGGCCGCGCCACAGTTTGCAGTATTATAGTTGCATTGGAATTTTCCGCAAAGCTGCGACGCAACATTTCCAGATGATCGAGTGCTGCCTGTGCAGCCGTCTCGCGCCACGCCTCTCCGTCGGGCCCAAATGGCAGTCCACGATGGTCAAGCGCAAGGAAAATCAGGTCGGGCTTGGCCATATTCACCGCACCTTGCGGATTGAGGGCCTCCTGCACTGCCTGATCAAATTCGGCGACCGTCAGACTTAGATCAAGTCCGTAGCGCAGGCCGGTCGCCCTGAGTGCATTGGCCAGGAAGTCCGACGTACCGTTGGCGACGAGGCCAATCGACACCTTTTCCAATGGCGTAAGATCCACGCCGCGCGACTGAAATCCCTCGAGGCGCTGGCCAAGGCGGTCGAGCCTCGCCTGGTTCAGATAATGACCGGCTATCGACACCAAACCTGGCCCAACCGCTACTTCTCCTCGGTCCACCGCGCCAACACGCGAAAGATAATCGGGCGGCGTGCGCAATAGCCAAGGCAGCTCCGTCAAGTGCGCCATCAAATGTCTCCAAAAAGCGATGGCGCTTGGCCAAAGCGCAACCGGGTCGGATTGACAAGCAGTTGCCTGCCTCATACGACACCACACAGTGGATTTGGAGTGCTTTACACGTCGCTTCGCGCTCTTGCAATGCTCGCAGGCTTGGGGGCTTTACCGGCTAGCGATCACCTTACAAAATATCGTACAAAAACGAGAGCTGGGCGGCAGATGACCTTCGATTTTACAAGATTGGCGAATTATCCACACCTAAAATCGGTCGTCGGTACTCTGCTTGAGACTTGGCCCGAACACGCTAACTATTGCGACGCTCGATTCCGCGACGATCCGCCTGGCTATATGCAGCGCTCGAACGAGCTCGCCGGTCTCGTCTTGAAACTCGCCGACGGTGCCGACCTCAAGCAGTATTGTTCTGACTACGCATGGATGTGCGAAGAGTTCCTGAAGGAAGAAGTGTATTTCAGGCGGCACGGCAAATACCGCCTATCAACCTTCAAGGAGGCATTCGACGAGGTTTACAACAAGCCCGAGTATATGGGGCGCTATGTGCGCGGCATTTTGATCTCGCAGCTGATCTGGACCCCTCATGCGCGCGCGTTCGACTTCTTCCGCACCAACTTCCTGTCGCAAAATCCAGTGGGCAGTCGGCATCTGGAAGTCGGACCTGGCCATGGATTGTTCCTGTACTTTGCTTCGCAAGCCGCCAATGTGGCGGAACTCGAAGCCTGGGACGTTTCAAAGTCTAGTATCGCTGCCACCACTAAAGCCCTATCGAAACTCGGCGTGACGCGAACGATCTCGCTGATCGAGCAGGACGTGCTGGCAGCGACTGCGACACCGGACGCTTTTGATAGCGCGATAATCAGCGAAGTTCTCGAACATCTGGAGCGACCAGACCTTGCGCTTAAGACGCTGCGCGCAACGCTACGTCCTGGCGGGCGGCTGTTCATCAACGTGCCGGTCAACAGCCCGGCTCCTGATCACATTTTCCTATGGACCGACCCAAACGAATTCGTCAGTTGGGTGGAAGCTCAGGGCTTCGAAATCGAGGCCAAGGAGTTTTATCCAGTGACGGGCGCTTCGCTCGAACGCGCCATTCGCAAGAAGCTCAGTGTATCCTGCATCGTCATTGCGAGACGGCCAACGAGCAGCTGATGGCCGCCTCGCCGCCAATAAATACGAACAATTGTTTTAAGGAGATGGGCCGTGGCCGACTCGAAACTCGTTTATGACAAGCTGAATGGAATTTTCCGTGACTACTTTGAGCGCGAAGAAATCACGCTCACACCGGCCACGACCGCGAGTGACGTTGCAGGCTGGGACAGCCTCGCCCACGTGTGCTTGGTCGTCGAGATCGAGAAGACATTCGGCATCGAGCTTGGTGTCAAGCAGTCAAGTAGGCTCGCCAACATCGGCGAGCTTGCCGACGCGATCATGAAGAAAACCGGCTGATTATTGCCGGAGCCGTGACAGACATAACCGTAAAATCAATTGCGACCCAGGGCCTCGAGCTAACCTCGTGGTCCTTTCTCGTGTTGACGTGCGCTGCGTTGTTCGTGAACTGGCAGTGGCCAATTCTGCGCGTGCGCCTAACGAGTGGACTAGTTTTCAACATCGCATTCCTAATGCTGCTCGGATTGAGGCTGCCTGAATTCTTGTTCTTGGCGGTTTTTTTGTGCTTCGCTTACGTCGCAGCACAAGCTGCGAGGAAAAGGCCCAAGACGCTGCCCACGCTCACTTTTCCACTTGTGATCGTTTGCCTTTGGACACTCATGTTTCTCGCCAAAGATCCAGTTTTTGCCGGGTCGTTCAATCCATTCACGGTGGCCGGGCTCAAGATCATTGGCCTATCATACTTCTGTTTCCGTGCAATTGCGACGGTGATGGATGCTCCCGAACTCGAGTCATTCGACCCTTGGGTATTTCTACACTACATGACCTATTTCCCGACGATCATCGCCGGCCCCATTGAGCGCTACGAACGCTTTGCCGAAGACTTGGTAAAGCCAGCCCCGATCAACATCGACGTGGCACTAGATTGCGGCCGACGGATTGCAATGGGCTTCGTTAAAAAATATGTGTTGGCCGACAATCTTGCCCCTTGGGGGATCTTTGCATTTGGCGGCGATGCGGGCAGCTATCCGATCTGGCTGGTCTGGCTCGGCATTCTATTACAACTGGCGATCATATTTCTGGATTTCTCAGGCTATTGCGACATCATGATCGGCATTGCCCGCGCGCAGGGCTTTCGACTGCAGGAAAATTTCGCACGACCCTATTTAGCACCCAACCTCCAGGAGTTCTGGAATCGCTGGCATATCAGCCTGACGTTCTTCGTGCGCGACTACGTGTTCACGCCGATCTCCAAGTGGATCGCTTGGAACATGCCAAAGCGGCTGCACATGCGGCTTATGATGACTGGTTATTTTCTTACCATGATGATCATTGCATTGTGGCACCAGATCACGTGGGGCTTCTTTTTGTTCGGACTGATGCACGGGGCGGGGCTCGTGGCTCTGCAGCTGAAACGCAAACACCTCGATCCGAAACTGACTGATGGATCCTGGGCGGCGATGATTTCGCGACCATCCTTCCCAACTTCCGTCATCATCACTTATTTGTTCTTCTGCATCTCGACCATGCTGTGGTTCTTTTCGCCAACCGTGACATGGAGTATTTTACTGCGCACGCTGGGCTTGGTTTGAGCTTGCCCGTGGAAAGGCTCATCATGACTCGAAAACAAAACTTGGACGTGTTGCTGATAGGATTGGCAGTTCTTGCCGTGCATTTGTTGGGCGCGGCGGAACCGGCAGCTTTCCTGTACCAGAATTTCTGAGCTGAGGTGCCCCATGCCAGTCTTATTCGTCAGAGTACTGCGCGATACATGGCGTGACCTATCTGGCGGACTTAAAGTGCTGGTAGTTTTTGTTGGCATTTTGCTAACTGCGGAGCTCATATGCCGAGTTACCCTCGGGAGCACTGCGCTTGCTGACCGACCAATCGACATCCAGACAGCTGACGCGCTTTGCTCCAAAGTCGAACGGGTGCGTGGCTATGCCGGTCCCAAGATCCTGATCCTGGGTGACAGCCTCGCCTATGGGGCAGCACTTGGCGAACACGGCGATACGGCGTGGCGCGAGCATGATCTGGCTAGCGCGGTCCGCCGTGCCTTTATCCGGGACCATGGAACGATTGCGATCGCCCCACTGGTAATGAACCTAGGCTTGAATGGTGGTTTGCCGGCCGATCAACTACGCGTGCTTCGCATGTTCGAGGGCATACCGCTCGACGCAGTAATTGCTACGGCTGCGATACGCTCCTATTCGGCTGACTTTGCAGCACCGGCGACGGCCTACAGTCGCCCGTGGCTCGGCAATCTGTCGACCGACGCCTTGCCCGGATGCCGATTGCGTATCGCAACAGATGCCCGGGGTGATGCCTGGATCGGGCGTCAAGCCGGGCGAATATCAGCACTGTATCGCTCCCGCGGGCTGATCCAGGCAAACCTGTTTGGAGGTTCATTACGCGGAGCGCTGCACACCGCACGCACGTCACTGAAGCACAAGCCTGGAGTGCAGTCAGTCGTTCCTGGTGGCAGCCCCGACCTTATGGCATCTCTCGGCGCAGCGTTCGGCACGGATATGCAGACCTTGATGCTGGCTAAGACCCGCTTCCAAAAAATTACGTTTTTGCTTCCTCACGCCCAGGTCGATGCTACCCGTGCCCTGATCGCAGAAACGGGTCGCCGTGCTGCAAAGTCGATTTTTATCTACGGTAGCGAAAACCCGAAAATCTTACCGCAGCTGCTTTCCACGATACGCTACCAGCAGGCGCGCGAGTCGCTTAAGGCCCTTTTCGCGGAGCGTCCAGGGAATGTCGTTTTCCTCGACAGTTTGAAACCCGCTGCAAAGGACTACTTAGACTACGTACATGTGAACCGTACAGGCTATGCGATGATGGCAGATGAGATTGTCAAAGTCTTGAAAACCCAGGCCAATCCGTGATTATAGTCATAACGTGACCACAAACTGCATGGTGCAAACCAGGAGTTTCACCGATCAGTAGCGGTCTTCGCGCCCCTCACGTAAAGCTAAAATCATCCACGACGAGCTGTCCGATGTTGACGTTGGCTAAGTACACCACGTTGCCTGCGCTGATCACGACACCCGTATAACTGCCGACCTGCACGAACTGCCCGGCGCCTTGCATCTGCGCAAAGCTGGTGTTGCCGGTGGCAACCAGAT
>JANOYV010000115.1:0-37513 GCA_031429105.1 Hyphomicrobiaceae bacterium
GGCTGGTGAAACGGCGAAGTTGAAGGTCGTCTCGAAGACCGGCGGGCGCGCTCTGGTGACTGTGCTGTCGTCAGGCCTGATGTCGCACAAGCAGGTCGATGTGCCGAAGGGCGGATCGGAAATCGCAATTGAAGTTGGCGAAGGCTGGGGTGCTGGCGCCTACGTTGCAACGATGCTTTATCGGCCGATGGACATTGCGGCCAAGCGCATGCCCGGTCGTGCGCTTGGTGTGAAGTGGCTGGCGCTCGATCAAACGTCACGGACGTTGAAGGTGACGATGACAGCGCCCGAAAAAGTAAAGTCGGCCGCAAAGCTCACCGTGCCGGTCAAGCTTGATGGGCTGAAGGCTGGCGAGGAAGCACGCATTACGCTCGCAGCGGTTGATGCGGGTATCCTCAATCTGACGCGCTATCAGCCGCCGACACCAACCAGTCACTTCTACGCGCAAACCAAGCTCGGGCTTGAAATCCGCGACTTTTACAGCCGTCTGATCGATGGTATGCGGGCGGACCGCGGTCGTCTGCGCTCAGGCGGTGATGGCGCGGCCGGCGGCATGGCGACCAACGGATCCCCCCCCGTCGAGACGCTTGTCGCGCTGCATTCGGGCATCGTGAAGGTTGGTGCCGATGGCACGGCCTCGGTTGACTTCCAACTGCCGGAGTTCAACGGCACAGTGCGCATCATGGCGGTGGCCTGGAGTGCCGATAAACTTGGGTCAGCATCGACCGATGTGATCGTGCGCGATCCAGTCGCCCTATTGGCCTCTGCCCCGCGCTTTCTGACGCTCGGCGATGAAGCCCGCATCGAGCTTGATCTGCACAACGTCGAAGGTGCGGTTGGCGTTTACAAAGTAGCGGTTGAGCAGGAGAACGCGGCAGGCCTCAAGGCCAGCATTGTTGGTCGCGAGATTACGCTGAACGCCAACCAGCGCGTGTTCGAGCGCTTCAAGGTAAAGCCAACCGATGTCGGTCGCATGGCCTACGACGTGCGGGTGACTGGGCCGAATGGCGTCGATGTGAAACGCCGCCTGACGCTCGACGTGAAAGTGCCAGCCGGTGATATTCGCCGCTACACGGTGTCGAGTTTGGCGGGCAAAGGCGGCAAGATCACACTGTCGCCGGATATCGCGCAGGACTTGATTGCGTCACGCACCAAGGTGACCTTGAGTGTTGGGCCAGCTGCTTCCCTTGATGTGCCGGGCTTGCTGACGCAGCTCGACCGTTATCCCTATGGTTGCGCCGAGCAGACAACATCTCGTGCGCTGCCATTGCTCTATGCGAATGCCTTATCGGCACAGTCTGGCTTGCCAACGGATGTTGCTTTGAAGGAGCGCATCCAAGGTGCGGTCGAGCGCGTGCTTGAAATGCAGGACGCATCCGGTGCGTTCGGCATCTGGGGGCCACGCAATGGCGATCTGTGGTTGACGTCTTATGTGACTGACTTCCTGACACGGGCGAAGGAAGGCGGCTACGTGGTCAAGCCGCAGGCACTCGCGCAGGCCTTGGACAAGTTGCAGAACTTCGTCTCCTACGCCCAGGACTTCGAGACGGGCGGTGAGACCCGCGCTTATGCGCTCTATGTGTTGGCGCGCAATGGCCGAGCTGTGATGGGCGATTTGCGGTACTACGTCGATACGCGACTAGAAAGCTTCTCCACGCCACTAGCCCAGGCCCATCTGGGTGCGGCACTTGCCATGCTCGGTGACAAGGAACGTGCCGAGAAAGCTTTCAAGGCAGCGCTCGCCTCGATGGGCAAGAAGGATGCGGACTTGTCGCGCATCGACTACGGCTCGGGCTTGCGGGATGGCGCTGCCATCCTCACGCTCGCGTCGGAAACGCGGATGTCGGGTGTGGAAGCACCTAAGCTCGTCACCGTGCTGGCCAAGGCTTATGCGGCAAAGCAATACACCTCGACGCAGGAACAGGCGTGGATGCTGCTCGCAGCGCGCGCCATGTCCGACCAGGCGAAGGACACCGCGCTATCCGTGAATGGCGCGGCGCACAAGGGTCCGCTCAATCGGGTGTTGAGCCCGGCTGAGTTGAAGAATGATGTGCTCACGATCACCAACGACGGCGATGCGGCGGTGGATGCGGTCGTGTCGGTGATTGGTGCCGCTTTGACGCCGGAGCCTGCCGTCTCCAAGGGCTTCAAGATCGAACGCAGCTACTACACGCTCGATGGCAAGAAGGTTGAGCTTGGGAGTGCTTCGGGCGGCCAAGGCAGCTTGAAGCAGAGTGATCGCTTGGTCGTTGTGCTCAAGGTCGAGGCGATGGAAGTCGGTGGGCGCATCATGCTTGTTGATCGCTTGCCCGCAGGCCTCGAAGTCGAGAACCCGCGGCTGGTTGATGGCGGCGACGTCAAGACGCTCGAGTGGCTGAAGTCGGAGATCAAACCCGAGCACACCGAGTTCCGGGATGATCGGTTTGTCGCAGCCTTCAACCTGTTCGGCAAAGCGGCGGCTGGTCGTCGTGGCAATGCTGATGCGGAAGATGCAAGCGATGGCGATGATGCCGCAACCAAAGTTGCCAAGGGCCCGGTCAAAACTGCGACCGTAGCTTACATCGTCCGGGCTGTGACGCCGGGATCGTTCGTGCATCCAGCGGCGACGGTCGAGGATATGTACCGGCCCGACCGCTTCGCCCGTACCGCCAGTGGCCGCCTCGACGTCTCGGTTAAGGAGTGACGGCGATGTGGCGTCGGGGCGGCGTGAGCGATCGGAATGCAAACCCACAGGTGTCATCCTCGCAATCGATGTTCGAACGTTGCACTGTTGATGGTGGCACCCCCCACCCTGGCCCTCCCCCTCAAGGGGGGAGGGTAGGAAGGGGAGGGTGGATTTCGTGGCTGAAACTGCCCGGCGCTTCCCGCCCACAGGTGTCATCCTCGGGCTTGTCCCGAGGACTCAGGGTTTGGCTGGCGAAGGTTTTTGCGATGGCGTGCGCTGCGTCAGCGAATGTCTTCCACTTAGATCGAGATCGTAGCGCGGTGGGTCCTCGGGAAAAGTCCGAGGATGACACCGTTCTTGCTGCGGCGCTGTCGCAATCGACGGCTGATCATGAGATCGTTGCTGTCGCTACCCCCCTCCCTGGCCCTCCCCCTCAAGAGGGGAGGGTAGGAAAGGGAGGGTGGATTTCGAGCCTAGTTCCGAAACTTTCTAAACTTGCACCCGTCTCACTGTCGTTTTCCCTCCCTCCCCCCTGGCGGGGGAGGGTTGGGGTGGGGGGGATGGTGATGGTCGCGTGCATCGCATTCGGTTTCGGCGCGTTGCGCGTTGCCATGCACCAGATGGGGCCGCCGCCGATTGAAGCGGCTGATGCACTGTCACCAACCGTCGTCGATCGCAATGACCGATTGCTGCGCGCGTTCACGACACCGCAGGGGCGTTGGCGCTTGCCGGTTGAGGTCACTGGCGTCGATCCGCGCTATCTGGCAATGTTGATCGCTTATGAGGATCGGCGCTTCTACAGCCACCATGGTGTTGATCCGTTTGCCTTTGTGCGTGGTGTGGGGCTCGCCGCCCGCTATGGAAAAATCGTCTCCGGCGGCTCGACGCTGACGATGCAGGTCGCCCGACTGCTGCAGGGCGAACACGAGCGCACCGGCACGGGCAAGTTGCGCCAGTCGCTTCGAGCGCTGCAACTTGAACAGCGCTTGAGCAAAGCTGAAATTCTACGGCTCTATCTGCGCATGGCCCCGTTTGGTGGCAACATCGAAGGCGTGCGAGCGGCATCGCTCACGTACTTTGGAAAAGAGCCGCAACGGTTGTCGATTGGCGAGGCAGCTCTGCTGGTCGCTATCCCGCAGGCACCGGAAGCGCGCAGACCTGATCGCTCCGCGCAGTCGGCGGCGAAGGCACGAGGCCGTGTTCTCGCCCGCGCACAGCAAAGCGGTGTGATCACCCGTGACGAAGCAATGCGCGCCAATGCTGAACCTGTGCCCACAACGCGCCGCGAGTTCCCACGGCTTGCTCCCCACTTAGCGGAAGCGGAAGTCGCAGCCCATGACACGCGGACCGTCCATCGCTTGACGCTCGATGCCAACGTTCAGGCGCAATTGGAAGATCTCGCGCGCGGCCACGTGCGAGGGCTTGGCGACAGATTGTCGGCTGCGATCCTCGCCGTCGATCATAAGACCGGAGAGGTTATTGCCCACGTTGGTGCGTCGGACTGGCTTGACGATACGCGCTTCGGCGCGGTCGATATGGTGCGTTCCATCCGTTCGCCAGGCTCAACCTTGAAGCCGATCATCTACGGTCTGGGGTTTGAAGCGGGCCTCGCCCACCCCGAGACGCTGATTGAGGATCGACCGGTTCGGTTCGGCACATATCAGCCGAAGAACTTCGATGAAGATTTTCATGGCACCGTGACGATCCGCGATGCGCTGGCGCAGTCGCTAAACATTCCAGCGGTGAAAGTGTTGAATGCTGTTGGCCCAGGCAAGCTGATGGGGCGGATGCGGCGCGTCGGCGTTGTCGGCGTTCTGCCGAAGGAGACGACCGAGCCAACCCTCGCCATCGGCCTTGGTGGTGTGGGTCTGACGCTCAGTGATTTGACGACGCTCTATGCCGCCCTCGCACGCGGTGGCGATGCAGTGACACTCACCCACTCGCGCGACGACAAGCCGGCGACAAAGGGGGCACGGTCACGACAATTGCTGTCCAACGTCGCGGCTTGGTATGTGACGGATATTTTGAAGGATGCGCCCCCGCCGGTGTCCTCGAAAGGCGGGCGCATCGCCTACAAGACGGGTACGTCCTATGGCTATCGGGATGCCTGGGCGATTGGCTACGATGGGCGCTACACGATTGGCGTGTGGGTTGGTCGACCGGATAGTGCAGCGACGGCGGGTCTCACCGGGCGAGCAGCGGCAGCGCCGATGCTGTTCGATGCGTTCCAGCGCTTGAGCCCCGATCGCGTGGCCTTGAGCAACGCGCCATCGGCGGCACTGCGCACGACCGGGGCTAATCTGCCACCGCCCTTGAAACGGTTCCTGGAGCCGGGCGATGTTGCGAGCGACACGGGGTATCTCGATTCAGCTGTGCAGATTGCATTTCCGCCCGATCGCGCGGAAGTCGAAATCGAGGATGCCGATGCGCCCGTCTTGCTCAAGGCTGAGGGCGGCGTTTTGCCACTGACGTGGCTCGCCGATGGTGCGCCCCTCCCACTCGATGGCAACGTGCGCGAGGTGGTGTGGAATCCCAAGGGCCTGGGGTTCGTCAAGCTCTCGGTGATCGATTCGCGTGGCCGGGTCGACCGGGTGACGGTGCGCCTGCGTTGATCGGTAGCAGCGCAACGGATGCGACCTTGACGCGGGTTGGGAAGCATCGTTCGCTGCGCTAAGCCATGACCCTTGGGGAATCGATGGAGCAGGGTTCGATGCCATCAGTCGTGATGCACGGGAGCGTCGGCATCTGGCGAGGCGGTTGGCCTCGCGGACGCAGCAACGGTCGACAGCACATCGCCTATGCGCTCGTGGCGATGGCGGCGCTTGTCGCGCACATGGCGGGCGGCGCAAGCGGCGACCGGTTCGAGCAGCAAGCAGACAAGGTCGAGTTGCCGGCAGCACGTGCATCAGCCAAAGTGACTGACCCGAGCACTGGCACGCTCGGTCCAGAGTTTGTCATCGGCGGCTATAGCGGCGTCACATACACGCACCCAAGCGTCGTCGCGATCACCAAGCCCGGCGTCATCGACATGAAGGTGGCCGATTTCAATTGGATCGGTCAGCCGTTCAAGGCGCCCATCTACTACGGCGTGCGCGTGCAACGCTGGCAGCCATTGGGCGGCGTCGGCAGCATGATCGATTTCTCACACGCCAAGGCAATTGCGGTGGCGTCGGACGAGGCGACGTTCACGGGCACGCGCGATGGCAAGGTGGTTGAGCCAAAAGCGCAAATCGGCAAGGTGTTTCGTCATCTTGAATTCAGCCACGGTCATAATATGCTGACCTACAATGGACTGTTCCGGTGGCCGTCACTTGGACGATTGTCTGGCCCTATTCGCCCCTACGTCGGGGCCGGTGCCGGCATTACCTTGCCGCATACCGAAGTCGGGTTCGCCGATAAGAACACGCGGACTTACGAATACCAGTTTGCCGGGTTCGTTGGCCAGCTGTTGGGCGGCGTTGAGATCAATCTTGGGCGCACATCAGTGTTTGCCGAGTACAAGTTCAGCTTCTCCCCTTACGAAGTGCCATTGTCGGAGGAGCCGCGCGGCTTCATTTTGTTCACTGACCTGTGGCGTCAGATGCGGGCATGGGCCACGGGCGAAGCACCGTCTGGGGGCAGACTGGCAACAAACCTCGCAACGCACCATGCCAATTTCGGCTTACTGGTGCGCTTAGGCGCTCAGCCAACGGCGATTGCGCCCTAGCAGCGCTGATCGCGAGGACGCGCCTCGGGTTTCTAAATCATCGCCGCCGATGGCGCCGCCGTTCTGGCGTGTGCATGAGGTGTCGCAGCCGTTGCCGGTTGATCCTGATACTGGGTGCGAAACCACTCTGCCAGAAAATCGAGAAACACCCGCAATTTGGGAAGTACATGCTTGGGACCGGGATACACTGCCCAGATTGCAGCATCGGTGCTGATCTCGAATTCCGGCAGCACGTGCACGAGGTCGCCCACGCGAAGGTCCTCGGCGACGCGAATCTCCGATGTTCGAAGCAACCCCAAACCGTCGAGCGCCGCATGACGCAGCAGTTCGCCATTGTTGGAGCGCAGGCACCCATTGACGCGGATGGCCTGGGGTTGGTCTTGGTGGACAAACGACCATGACCAGACATCACCAAGGATCAGGCACCGATGGGACGTCAAATCGGTGGGGCTGCGCGGCATGCCACGCTTTGCAAGGTAGGCTGGGGAAGCAACCACAATCTGGCGGTCTGCAATCAAACGCTTTGCAATCAACGCCGAGTCGGTAAGCACGCCACTGCGAATGGCAACGTCATACCCCTCGTCTTGCAGATTAACGACACGATCTGTCAGATCCACTTGGACGTCGATGTCTGGGAATGCGCGAACGAAACCGCAGATCGCCGGTGCAACGAAGCGCTGGGCAAGGCTTGCCGGTGCTGAAATCTTGAGCTTGCCTTTCGGATTATCGACGTTGTCGCTGACAGAAGCGCGCGCCACGTCGAGTTCTTCGAGGATGCGCAGTGCATGGGCCAGAAAAGTCCGGCCTTCTTCCGTGATCCGGATCGAGCGCGTGGTGCGATCAAACAGTCGGGCGTTCAACTCCTCTTCAAGCGATTGGATTCGTTTAGATATGGTGCCAGGTGTTAGTCCCAGCTCGATGCCAACGGCCGATAGATTCTGCACCGCAGCGACGCGGGCAAAAATACGCAAATCTTGCATGTCCATTTGGTCGAAAGTCCCCCCCGGCATTGTCCCGCTTGCAGTGCTGCGCCGATCTCTGCTGGTCCTAGGGGAAACGGCCCTGGCCGCAGTTGATCGGGTTCGCGGGTTAGATAATTCCTGCCTATACAGTTTTTACCAGCATCGTCGAGTGCGATGCTTTCCTGCCCCCGCTCCCGGTTGAACGAGAACAGGCACTATAATGCTACACGCAAGCTACGCCTTTCGGCTAGTGCCGATGCAGATCGTCAGTGGCGAAAAACTTAAGTCTAAGAGCCTGGGAGGGTCGGGTCCGCTCCCATGAACCGATCAGAAACGCCGTAATAACCGCTCGATGTAGTCTAGTTCGAGTGTCGGACGCGCCTGCTCGCCGAGCCGTCGGCGCAGCTCTTCCAGGATCTCGCGCGCGGTTTGCATTTCGATCTGGTCGGGCACGCCATTGCGGGTGTCGCTGAGATCTGGTCCCTCTGAGCGTTGCGGCCGTCCGAGCGGGTCAAGTGGGGCATCGCCCGCTGGTCCCTGGCCGAACCGACTGCCACCGCGCCGCATCATCTGCTGGGCCATCGATTGGGCGCCCTGACGCAGTTGTTCAAGTGCGCGGCCCTGTTCACGGGCGGCACCATCGAGATCACCTTGCTGCAGAAGCCTTTCGGCATTGTCCATTGACTCGCGCGCGCCGTCCAATTGGCCGGGCGCCTGCATGCCATTTTGAGCGAGCCCCTGTTGGAGCTTGCCGAGGCGGTCGCGCAATTGACCTTGCCGCTGGCCTAACCCCTGCTGGCCCTGGCCCTGCTGACCACCTTCGCCGCCCTGACCTTGCTGTCCTTGGCCTTGTTGTCCGCCCTGGCCTTGTTGACCGCGCTGGCCGCGCTGACCTTGTTGGCCACCCTGACCCTGCTGGCCTTGCTGACCTTGTCCGCGTTGACCCTGCTGGCCACGTTGGCCGGGTTGCCCCTGTTGTCCGCGCTGACCTTGTTGACCCTGCTGGCCCTGTTCACCTTGCTCGCCCGATTGACGCTGCTCACCGAAGGTGTCGTCCTGCAGGCGCTGTTGCTGGCCAATGATGTCGCCCATGTCGTTGAGCATCTGCATCGCCTGCTGATCGCCCTGGCCCTGTTGACCTTGGGCCATCCGGCCTGACTGCAAGGCATCGAGCATATCGCGCAACTGGCTCAACATATCCTGCGCCTGATCGCGCGAGCCCTGGCGGGCCATATTCTCGAGGTTGTTGAGCATGCGGTTCAAGTCTTCCTGCCGCATCATCTGGTTCGGGTTCATGCCCTGGACCGGCGTTTGCCCCTCGGCTTGGCGCTGCATCTGTTCCATGAACTCGGCAAGTGCCTGCCGTAGTTCCTGCATCAGCTTTTGGATTTCCTCGTCCGATGCGCCGTTTTCAAGCGCCTTCGATAACTGGTCCTGGGCATCGCGCAGGCGCTGTTGGGCGGCCGTCAATGAACCACCGTCTTCGAGTCGCAAAGCAACATGCCAAAGTTGATCGACCACCGAGCGCATCCCGGCGCGGGTCCGGTCGTAGCCCAAGCGATGGTAGGCGTTGCGCAGGCCGAGATAGGCGACGCGGTCGTTGATATAGCCATCCGGTTCGAGTGTTAGAGCATCCAGTGCCTTCATGGCCTGGGCGCGCCAGCGGGGATCTTCAATCAAGCGGCGACGTTGCTCGACCACCGCCTTTGCCAGTGGCTTGGTGAAGCGGCGCTGCGGCAGGGTCATCTCGAATGGCGCAGATTTGCCAATGTTACCCGCGTGATCCTTGGCGACGAGTGTCATGCGGACCTTCGAACCAGCCAGCAGATGCGCGCTGGTATCATGATTGCTGAACGCTTCCGCCTCCTTGGTGGTGACGCGCGGAATGCGCAGGGTCAGCGTTGGCGGGCGGGCCAGAGGTGGGCGTGGCCCTTTCAACTCGGTGCCTTCGCGGGCCCAGGCAGTGCGTGGATCAGGAACTGCTGCCTTGGGCCGCTCGAAGCGCGCTTCGGCCGAGGCAATGCCGTAGTCATCCTGCATTTTATACGTGAGCTTCATTGAGCCGCGTTGCGAGCGCTCGGGATCTTTGGAAAGCGAAATCTTTGGCGCAAGATCGGGTATAACGGTGAAGGCCCAGCGGGCCAACTCGGCACCGCCACTGACGACCCGAACCACGCCTGAGGCACGCAGTTCAAGCCGCGCTT
This sequence comes from Hyphomicrobiaceae bacterium, assembly GCA_031429105.1. GTDB lineage: Bacteria > Pseudomonadota > Alphaproteobacteria > Rhizobiales > Hyphomicrobiaceae > JAKFWF01. Next base: position 9,538 of record JANOYV010000115.1, read on the forward strand.
CGGCAGCGTCGGAGGCAGCAGCCGTGGCGGTTGCCGTCGCTCCGGGCGCGGCTATTGCGGCCTTTGCGGCTGCCTGTTTTGCAGCGGCAGGCTTCGGCATCGCTGGCGCACCAACGATCTGCAACTCGACGCTTTTGATGCCAGCGCCGCTTGACCGCACGATCAGCAGACTCTTTTCGGGCACTTCGATGGCCTTGCCATCGACAGGTAACGCAATGGTGCCGCCCTGCGCTCCGTCGGCCAGTAAAATTGGCGGACGCGCGGTGTAGGCGGGCGGCGTAACCCACGCATCGAGCCGCGCATCGGCGACCTTGATCGAGGGGCCGAGGCGAAATGCTGACGCGAGGCGATCCTTCAACCCATCACCGGCTAGAAGGGCTAGCAACGCCACCGCAATCATCAACAGCGCGCGGAGGGCCAATGGGTCATACCGATCCGCCCGCGGTTCCGGGCGGCCAACCTTCATCCGGTCGAGCATTTGGGCGAGGCGCGAGCGATGCGCCACCCACAGTTCGTTGGTTGCCGGGTCGCTGCCGGGCGAAGATAGATTGTCCTCGTAGGAAGACGCTGGGCGATGGGGCACGCCCGATTTGGCTTCGATCCGACGCACAGCGTCTGGCCGCGACGGCATTGGCACGCGGGCTGCGAATACAACTCCGATGAGGGCTGCTGCTCCAAACAACCAAAGTCCAATGCGGTGCCCGGTATCGCCGATGTAGGTCCAGAAGCCCAGCAATGAGATCGCGAGGAACAGCGCTGCAAGCCCGATCAGCGCCCACAGCCGCGGCCAGAGTCGCTCGAACAATAGCGCCCAGGTGCCAAGGCGCACCTTGCGTTCGAACGTCGCCGTGACCGACGAAGCAGGGAGGGGCGTGATCGGTTGGTTTTGGTCGGCCATGGTTCGAAGCCTAACACGCAGACCGGGGTTGGGTACAACAGGCGAGCGCGACCGGTTCACGCAGGTTTTATCGGTGGTTCCGCCTCGAATTTAGGCAAAATCGCGGCGGCAATGGGCGCGGGTTGGATTAAATGGTAGGCACGGGGGACAAGCTGTTTAGCGCTGTTAACATAAGTCATGAGAACGATTCTTACGATTGTCGGGGCACGACCCCAGTTCATAAAGGCGGCAGCGCTCAGCCGCGCGAATGCTGCCAGCGGAGCATTGCGCGAAATCATTGTCCATACCGGACAGCACGGCGATGCCAATATGTCCGACGTGTTTTTCGCCGAGTTGGACGTCCCCGCCCCCGCAATCAATTTGGGTATTGCTGGTGGGTCGCACGGCGAGATGACCGGGCGGATGTTGGCGGCCCTTGAAAATTGGATGATCGATCATCGCCCCGATGCGGTGCTTGTGTATGGCGATACCAACTCGACGTTGGCTGGCGCATTGGCCGCAGCAAAACTCGGTATCCCGATTGCGCACGTCGAAGCCGGCTTGCGGTCCGGCAATCGCCGGTCGCCGGAGGAAATCAACCGCGTGCTTGTCGATCATCTCGCAAGATGGCTGTTTTGCCCGACCAAGGCGTCGGTCGCGAACCTAGCATTCGAAGGTATCACGCGAGGCGTTTCTCACACCGGTGATGTGATGTTCGATGTGATGCTGCATACCTTGTCGCGCGCGCGAGCGGCGTCGGGGATTGTCGAACGGCTCGGGCTGAACAGCGGCAGCTATGCGGTGGCAACGGTGCATCGTGCCGAGGCGACGGACGACAAGGTTCAACTAGCCAACGTGTTCGCCTATCTCGTGCAGTTAGCCGTCACGCGCCCCATTATCATGCCGCTGCACCCACGCACGGCCAAGGCGTTGGCCGGCTCTGGCATTGCAACAGATGGCATCCGCATGATCGAGCCATTAGGCTATCTCGATATGATCCGCCTCGTCGATGGCGCCCACGAGGTGCTGACTGATTCGGGGGGGCTCCAGAAGGAAGCCTACTTCCTGCGCAAACCGTGCGTTACGTTGCGGGCTGAGACCGAATGGGTCGAGACGATCGATGCCGGGTGGAACCGGTTGTGGTCGGTGCCCGATTATCAGCCACGCCACGCTATTGCCGACTACGGCGATGGACGTGCTGCCGAAGTGATATGCAACACATTGATCACAGATCTAAGCTGATGAAGCACGTGAGCACGCGCATCTGTCACCTGACACTGTCGCACACGCCGTTCGACGTGCGGGTGTTCGAGAAGGAGTGCCGCTCGCTCGCAAGCGTCGGATATGACGTGCACTTGGCGGTGCCGGGCGCCGTCGAGGGCGAGGTGCACAACGGTGTCACGATGCATGATATTGCGCATAACGGAGTGAGTGCTGGTCCCGGCAACGGTCTGTCCCGCTGGCGCAACAGGCTGGCGCAAACTCTTACAGTGGCACGCGGGATTGATGCCCGGATCTATCATTTACACGACCCCGAGTTGATCCCGGTTGGGTTGGCGCTCGCCCGTGCCGGCAAAACGATTATCTATGATGCGCACGAAGACGCGCCACTCGAAGCCTGGTCGATCAACCGAGACCGACCGTTCCATCGCGTCGGCCTGACTGCACTGTGGTGGGCGTTGCTCACGCAGGCGAAACGCACCTTCAATTTGTTCGTGGCAGCGACGCCGGAGATTGCGCGCAAATTCCCACGCGAGCGCACTATCGAGGTTCGCAACTATCCGCGTCTTGAAATGTTTCCAGCGCCGACGGCTGAGACGACGGCGCCACGGGATCGCAGTTTGGTGTTTGCAGGCCTCGTGTCGCGAACGCGGGGTGCCATTGAAATGCTCGATGCGCTGGCAGCCGTCTCGTCACCAGACGTTCGGTTGAAGCTCTTCGGCACCATTGCCTCAGACGAGTTGAAGCGCGAAATGCAAGCCCATCCCGGTTGGGCACGCGTCGACTATGTCGGGCATCGGCCCTGGCGCGAGGTGATCGAAGCCTACGCCCGATCATCCGGCGGACTGCTGCTCTATGACAGCACGCCGGAGCAACTGCACTGCATGCCGGTCAAGCTGTTCGAATTTCTGCTGGCGGGCGTGCCGGTGATTGCAAGCGATATTCTGTTCTGGCGTGAGCTATTGGATGGCAATCCAGCGGTGCGGTTTGTCGATATGACGAATCCGACCGTCGTGGCTGCCGAAATCGAGCGTCTCGTTGGCAATCCAACCCTTATAGCTCAGCTCGGCATGGCGGGTCACGCGCACGCCTGTCAACGCTTTAGTTGGGACGCGGAAGGTGTGCGATTGGTCGATGGCTATGCGCGATTGCTGGCGCCGTAGATCTATTTCGCTTGGTCGTAACCGGGGCGCGGGACGAGGTTCATCAGCATGCCGGAATAGCCACCGTCGACTGTGATCTCCTGGCCGGAAATGTAACTCGCCCGATCACTTGCTAAAAACAGCACGGCATCGGCCATGTCTTGTGGAGTGCCGATCCGCCCCTGTGGGATCACGGCGCTGCGACGTTCGCGCACGCCCTCGACCGCGTAGAAGCTCTGCGACATCGGTGTCTCGACCATGCCGGGGCTGACGACGTTACTGCGGATGCGGGCATCGCCCCACTCGGTTGCGAGTTGCTTCGATAACATCACGACGCCAGCCTTACTCACGCTGTAGGCGCCGCTGAAGCCTTGCGGATGGGCAGCCGAAATCGAGGCAATGTGGACGATTGCGCCTTTGCGGCGTTGCCGCATCGCGCGACCGAACATTTGTGCGCATAGGAAATAGCCGGTGAGGTTGACGGCGAGCAGCGAGTTCCATTCGTCGAGCGACAGGGTCTCCAGCGGGCCGGGGCGCAATAGGGCTGCGTTGTTGACGAGGATGTCGCTGCCACCGGTGGCGCATTGGCACGCATTGCTAGCAGCCTCGACGCTTGCCGCGTTGGAGACGTCGGCTGCGATCACTATTGGATCACGACCGGCCACAGCTGCGACCGCGTGTGCCGTATCAGCAGCACTCGCGTCGTTGCGTTCGACGAGAACGACGTTCGCTCCTGCCTTCGCAAAGCTGACCGCGATTGCACGACCAATCCCGCCGCCCGCTCCGGTGACGACACAGGTTCGTTGGCCAAGTCCGAGCCAGTCGCTAGGGTTTGCATCAGGCATTGGAGGAGACCTTCGTTTCTGTCGCAGTCGCAACGCCTGCCAGATGGCGTCCGGCGATGTAGCCAAACGTCATGATGGGTCCGAGCGTGATGCCGGCGCCCGGATACTTACCGCCCATGATGCTCGCCCGGTCGTTGCCGACGGCATAGAGCCCATCGATGATCTGGCCCTCACCATCCATCACGCGACCGACGACATCGGTCGCAAGGCCATCGAATGATCCGAGATCCCCCATGAATATTTTGAGCGCATAGTAGGGCCCTTGGCGGATCGGCCCGACGCACGGGTTTGGCTTGTGGTCGGGGTCGGCAAGGTAACGATTGAACGACGTGCCGCCACGCCCGAACTCCGGATCGTCACCTTTTTCAGCGCCGACATTGTAGCGGCGAACAGAGGCTTCCAGTCCATCGGCGTTGATGCCAGCAGCCCGGGCAAGCTCTGCGAGCGTCGCGCCCTGATCGAGATAGCCGCTCTTCACATAGGAACCAATCGGCACGGGTGCGGGCTTTGCGTGACCTAAGCCATATTTGCGGATCGTCGGGTGATCGCAGATCAGCCAGGCGGCGGTCTCAACCTCGCCTTCGCAGGTGGCGATCATCGCTTCGCCGACGTCATGATACGAGTTCGACTCGTTGGTGAAGCGCTGGCCTTTCCGATTGACTGCAATAATGCCGGGTTTGTAGCGATCCAGCAGGTGCGGGAAGACACCGTACTTGCCCGATCCGAGTGGTACTTTGGAAACCGGCATCCAGGCTGCCGCGCTGGGAAAGCGCAATTCGAATGTGCCGCCAACGGCCTCGGCCAGCCGCACGCCATCGCCGGTGTTGCCCTCAGGCGTGACAGAGACGTGTTCGCCACCGCGGGCGACATGGGGATAGGCCTTTTGCTGCCGCGCCATATCGTGCGGAAAACCGCCGCAGGAGAGCACGACGCCACGCCGTGCTGTCACGCGGATGTCGCCGTTGGCGCTGCCGATCACGGCGCCGGTCACACGGCCATCGGTCTTAATCAGTGATTTGGCGGCGTGTGACGTTCGAATGGGAATGCCCAAATCGAATGCGGACTTTGCGAGGCGTGCTGCAAGTGCATTGCCGCTCGTAACATTCACGCCGCGCCGGTATAGCGCCAGGTCCTTTATGTGCGCGGCCAAGCGCTTGGCAACGTATGCAAATGACGTGAGGGACTTCGTGGCGTTGAAGAAGTGCTTCAAGTCCGCGTTGGCCGAATTGAACATCATGCCGACGAAGGTGATGGTCTTCAGCGGCGGGCGCAGGCGGGGAAGTTCAGCGCCAAGCGCGCGCGTGTCGAAGGGGGCGGCCATCACCGCACGGCCAACAGCGACGCCGCCTTCAACATCTGGATGATAATCTGGATAAAGCGTGCGCACGAATTGGACCGAAGTCTCACGCTCGAAGAAGGCGAGCATTTCGGGGCCGTTGTCGAGAAAGGCATCGATTGCAGCTTCGTTGTAGAAGTTGCCGATCTCGTTGCGGAGATAGATGCGCGCTGCGTCCCGCGTATCGACGATGCCGACAGCTTTGGCTTGGGGGTTGCCCGGAACCCACATCACGCCGCCGGAGTAAGCCGTCGTGCCGCCGAATACCGGTTCCTTTTCGACCACCAGCACATCAAGCCCGTGGCGACGAGCGGTGACGGCCGTCGAAAGGCCGCCCGCTCCTGATCCTATGACAAGTACGTCGCAGGTAAGCGTTTCGGTGGTCATGGTCTTTTGAAGTCTTCTTGTTAACGGCAGTAAATGCTCTGTGGCACGAGGCCAGAGTGGTTGACCGACGTTGCCGGATAAACGCATCCTGTTCAAGCATCTGTGGGAGATTGGTCATGCCGCATACGTATTCGCTGGCCTATTTGACAAGCGCTCCGATGGCGCCGCCGGAGGCGCTGTCACTTGGCGCAAAGCTTGGGTATGACGCGATCGGCGTGCGGATTGCGCCAGCCCTCGTCGGTGGCGCATTCACCACGCTGACAACGGATGCGCGCCTCTTGCGCGAGACGGTCGCGCGGATTAAGGCGACCGGTGTGACGGTTTTCGATGTCGAGATCGTGCGGATCAACGCTGCCTTCAATGTGAAGGACTGGGCGCCATTCTTCGACGTCTGTGCAGCACTTGGCGCACGCGCGATTCTGGTTGCGGGCGATGATCCTGATGAAGCGCGGTTTACAGCTTCGTTCGCGGCATTCTGCACGTCTGCCGCCACCTACAACCTGACGGCCGACCTCGAATTCATGCCGTGGACCAAGGTGCCCGATTGCAAAACCGCATTGCGGATCGTGACAACGGCTGATCAGCCGAATGGGCGGGTGCTGATCGACACACTGCATGCTGGCCGCTCGATGACGACGCTGGCCGATCTAAAGGCGGTTCCGCGTCATCGGCTCAGCTACGTCCAACTTTGCGATGCGCCAGCGGCGACGCCGACAACAATCGAGGGCCTGATTCACACCGCGCGGGCAGCAAGACTGTTGCCCGGAGAAGGTGGTCTTGATCTCGTCGGCATGCTGCGGCTATTGCCGAACGACCTGCCGTTGAGTCTCGAAATTCCCAACGACGAGGCGGTCAAGCGGCTCGGGATCGAGGCGTGGTGCCGCAACGCGTTAATCGCCGCCAAGGCCGTTGTCACAGCTGCCCATTGATCAGCTCTGCATGCCCCATCGGCGGACCGTGACACGCTCCAGATTGCGGAAGATCAGGTTCTCAACGAGCAGGCCGATCAGGATCACCGTAAAAAGGCCAGCGAACACGGATGGGATTTCGAGCTGGTTTTTCGCCTCGTAGATGAACCACCCCAAGCCACCTTTGCCGGAGGTTGCACCGAACACCAGTTCGGCTGCGATGAGTGTACGCCAAGCGAAAGCCCAGCCGATCTTTAATCCTGTCAGGATGCTCGGGAACGCAGCCGGGATCAAGATCTTGGTCACGAAACCCAATCCCCTCAGACCGCAGTTTCGTCCGACCATCCGCAGCGTATTCGAGACCGATTTGAAGCCGGAGTGTGTGTTGAGGGCCACCGCCCACAACACCGAATGGACGAGCACAAAGATGATGCTTTTGTCGCCAAGGCCGAACCAGATCAACGTCAATGGCAGCAGCGCAATGGCCGGTAGGGGATTGAACATCGAGGTCAGCGTTTCGAGCAGGTCGTTGCCGATGCGGGTCATCATAGCGAAGGCGGTAAACAGGAGTGCGAGCGCGAGGCCGAGTCCGTAGCCTTGCAGCAACAGGCGCAGCGAGTTCAGCGCTTTGCCCGGCAACTCACCAGAGGCAATAGCCGTCCAGAACGCTTCGAGGGTGGCGGAAAACGTCGGCACCAACAATGCGTTGTTGAGATTGCGCGCGTAGATCTCCCAGCCAAGCGCCAGCGCCAACAGCAGAATGCCCTTGCGCAGCGCGCCGTTGTTCCAAAGCCGTTCGACAACGGTCAGCGGCGCCTCGACGACGCCAAAGTCGGTGTTGAGGTCTTCCTTGCGGTAGAACTCGGGCCGTGGCCTTGGCGTGGTGCGTTCAATCGATGTGGCATCAGTCATGGACGCGCTCCACGTCTTTGATTTCGGCGGCGACCGCCGGGTCAGCAAACAGCATGCCGTGGATGCGGTCCGACATTTTAAGGCCGGTCGCTGCATCGACGTGGTCTTCGCCGTCACTGTTGAGTTCGGCCTTCACCTGTCCCGGATGCGGCGACAGAAGCAGGATGCGGCTGCCGATTCGGATCGCCTCGGGGATCGAGTGGGTGACGAACAACACCGTGAAGCGGGTGTCGGCCCACAGCTGCATCAGTTCGTCCTGCATCTTGCGACGGGTGAGGGCGTCGAGCGCCGCGAAGGGCTCGTCCATCAACAAAATGTCGGGCTCCATTGCCATGGCGCGAGCAATCGCGACCCGCTGCTTCATGCCGCCTGAAAGGGTGTGCGGATAGTTATCGGCAAACTTCGTCAGATTGACCTTGGCAATGGCATCGAGCGCTTTTTCCTCGGCCTCGCGGCCACGCATCTTGCCAGACGATTCAAGGGCGAAGACGACGTTCTTCTTGACCGTCTTCCACGGTAATAGCTGATCGAACTCCTGGAACACCATCATGCGGTCGGGACCGGGCTTGCGGATCGACTTGCCTTTGAGTGTAATCGTGCCCTCGGTTGGCGTCATGTAGCCACCGACCGCCTTCATCAACGTCGACTTGCCGCAGCCCGAAGGCCCAAGCAGCACGTAGCGCTCCGAGCGCATCACATCGAACGACACGCGATAGGTCGCGGTAACCAGATGCTCCCGGGTCTTATACTGGAGCGTCACCCCGCGGACTTGCAGAAGCGGCGTTTCGGTGGGCGAGTGTTGGTTCATTGGGCCTCAGGGAAAAGCAAATCCTTGATACTCGCAGGCTTATTCTTGAAGTTGCCGGTGCGTACCATGAAGTCGACCATGGGTGCGATCGAGAGTACCTTCGTGGTGAACTGATTGCCCGGCATGTCGAGCAGCGCGACAAGGTCTTCGACCGACGATTTATCCTTGGCGATCTTGATGTAGATCTCGGCTGCCGTTTTTCGATCAGTATTGACGAGGTCGGTTGCCTCGTTCAGCGCATCGAGAAACGCCTTGTAGAGCTTGGGATTTTCCGTCCTGAATTTTGACGTGGCGGCAATCACGTTGAACGAGAACGGCCCCCCCATCACATCATTGCCGTTGAGGATCGGTCGAATTCCCGGCGTCTTGGCCTGGCGGGCGATGAACGGAAGCGTTGTAAAGTGGGCGGTAACGTCCGTGCTGCCGGAGATCATGGCGATGGTGCCGTCAGGATGGGACATGGTGACCGTGAACGGGTCGACACGCGCATGGTTGCCGACACCGAATGCCCTTTCGGCTGCCATCTGCAAAAGGATCGCCTGCATCGAGACTTTGACCGCCGGTAGCGCGATGCGATGCTTTTCGGTGAAGTCGGCGATTGTCTTGATGCCCTCGTCGCGCACCATCAGTGTGTACGGTAATGCGTTGAGGCCAGCCACGCCCTTGACGTCGATCAGGCCTTTGGACCGATCCCATATCGTCAACAGTCCTGGAATGCCCAGCGAGATGAAATCGACAGTGCCGGAAATCAGCGCGTCGTTCATCACGTCGGCGCCGCGAAACCGCGGCCACTCGACCTTGACGTCGCCAAGGCCAGCAGCCTTCGCGTGCTTCTCGATCAGCCGACGCTCTTCCATGATCGTATATTGGATGTAGGCCAAGCCAAATTGCTTGGCCGCCCGCAGCGTGTCGGCTTCTGCGTGCAGACGTCCTGGCGCGCCAACGGTGCCCATCAGGCACAGCAGCGCGACGATGATTGATTTGATAGCCGTTGCTCTAATACCCAATGCGCCCTCCGCGCGTTTCGTTGGTCGAAATCGCTCTTGTGTGAGTGTTGCTGGCGCTCGGGCAGCCGTCAACCGAGAACGGCGAGCGCGCCCAAGCCAGCCCCGCCCACCAGGATCCGCCACCATGCAAAAAGCGAGAAGCCGCGACGACTGACGTAATCGAGCAGGTAGCGCACTACGATGACGCCGGCGATGAAGGCGACCACGAAACCAAGCGCAATGCTCATGATGTCCTGCCGCTCGAGAAGTGCATAATTCTTATACAGGTCATAGGCGAACGCCCCGGTCATGGTCGGCATGGCGAGAAAGAATGAGAACTCAGCAGCTGTTCGCTTGTCGACACCAAGCAGCATCGCTCCAACAATCGAAGAGCCAGAACGTGAAACGCCGGGAATCATGGCGAGGCATTGGTAAAATCCGATGATCAATGCGGTCTTGATCGGTAGATCCATCACATCATGGACCTTGGCCTCAAGTTTCATCCGGTCGACCGCGAGCAGGATAAAGCCGCCGATCACAAGGGCAACGCACACGGTGGTTGGGCTGTTGAAGAGCACTTCCTTGATGAATTTATGCAGGAGTGCGCCGATCACGGCCGCTGGAAGGAATGCCACCAGTACGGCCAGCACGAAGTGCTGGGTGCGGGCGTCGCTCGGCAGATCGATTAAGATCCGGAGCAGTTTGGCGAAGTAGACGGTAACAATGGCGAGGATCGCGCCAAGCTGAATCAACACTTCGAATGTACGGCCGTTCGACTTGATATCGAGGAAATACTCAGCCAGCAGGAGATGGCCGGTGGATGATACCGGCAAAAACTCCGTAGCCCCTTCGAGCAACCCCAGGAAGATCACTTGCCACGTCTGCATGTTGTCTTTCCCAGAGGGTGAGCGCCAGAATTTGAGTGCGAGACGCCGAAAGCCAGAAGTCTAGGTAATGACCTCGAATCGCGCCAAGTCGTGTACCAGATTTTAGCCACAGCACACCAAAGGGCCTAGATCAGGCCCTTAAGTTCTGACACCTAGGGGCCATGAAACTTACTCATTTTCGCATGTGTCCGTTATCACGCTCGATCAGGCTAGCGTTTGCCGAACTCGGGCTCGAGCCGACGCTGGTCGAAGAGCGCCCGTGGGAAGTGAAGCCAGCGTTCCTAGCGATCAATCCCGCTGGCGAAACCCCAGTGCTGGAATTGCCGAACAGTCTGGTCCTATGTGGCGCCTATTCGATCTCCGAGTTCTTAGCCGAGGAAGCCGAAAACGCGGATCGCGATGATCTGACGGTGCGGCTGTTTCCGGGCACAATCGAAGAGCGTGCCGAGGTGCGCCGTCTCGTTGATTGGTTTAACGGCAAGCTCAATCGCGAGGTAACCCAGGGGCTACTCGCCGAAAAAGTCTACGGTCGTTATAGGGGGCCGGCATCACAGTCGCATGGGGCCGCGCCCAATGTTGAGTTGCTGCGCACTTTACGGTCGAATCTGAGGTACCATTTGAGCTACATTGGGTTTCTCACCGACCAGCGGCGCTGGCTCGGCGGCGACGAGATGAGCTTTTGTGATCTGGCAGCAGCAGCCCATCTCTCGGTGATCGACTATCTTGGGGAAGTGCCGTGGGACGAACACGCGTTGGTCAAGTCCTGGTATGTGCGGTTGAAGTCGCGGCGCGCGTTCCAGCCGCTGTTGGCCGACCGGATGCCTGGCATGCCACCTCCCATTGCCTACACCGATCTCGATTTTTAAGCGGTGCTGCGGTCACTGCTATTGTCGTTGGCTCATCGGTTTTGGCCACTCCCCTCCCTGGCCCTCCCCCTCAAGGGGGGAGGGTAAGAAAAGCAGGCGGGGTGGGTTGGTCGGATCACACAGATACCGTGCCCAAATTCACGGCTCCCTCCTACCATCCAATTTCCCTCCCTCCCCCCTGGAGGGGGAGGGTTGGGGTGGGGGGGCTGCGCGTTCGTTCCATGATACGGGGTGCCCATCCGACCGTTCTAAACGAGCTTGGCCCGCCATGACGCAACCTCTGAAAAACCGGATCGTCGATAAGGCACGGCGTTTAGGCTTCGATGCGGTGCGTGTTACGGTGCCAGATGCGCTTGGTGAAGCGGGGGCACGGCTCGGCGATTTTCTGCGTGAAGGCCGCCACGGCGACATGGACTGGATGGCAACCCATGCAAGTCGCCGCGCAGACCCTCGCGCGCTTTGGCCGGAAGTGCGCTCGATCATCATGCTCGGTATGTCCTATGCACCCGATAGCGATCCGATGGTGGCGCTGACCAACAAGCAGCGCGGTGCGATCTCCGTTTATGCGCAGGGCCGGGATTATCACGATGTGATCAAGGCCAAGCTGAAAGCGCTGGCACAGGTATTGACGGTTGAAGGTGCGCAATCGCGCGTGTTTGTCGATACCGCGCCGCTGATGGAAAAGCCGTTAGCACAGGCGGCCGGCATCGGTTGGCAGGGCCGTCATACCAACCTCGTGTCGCGCGACCATGGATCGTGGCTGTTTTTGGGGGCAGTTCTAACCTCGGCTGAGCTCGAAGCCGATGCGCCGGAAGCCGATCATTGCGGCTCATGCCGCCGCTGCCTTGATGTGTGTCCAACTAACGCCTTCCCCGCTCCGTATCAGCTCGACGCGCGGCGCTGCATCGCCTACCTGACAATCGAGTACAAAGGGCACATCGCACAGGAATTCCGACGCCCGATTGGTAACCGCGTGTTCGGCTGCGACGATTGCCTGGCGGTTTGTCCGTGGAACAAGTTCGCCGAACGGGGCCACGAAGCCAAGCTCCACACCCGCACGGAGACGGATAACCCACCGTTGGCCGAGTTGCTGGCCCTCGATGATCGAGCATTTCGATTGCGATTTGCCGGTACGCCAATCAAGCGCACAGGCCGCGACCGGTTTATCCGCAATTGCTTGATTGCGGCGGGTAATGCGCGCGATGTGTCGCTTGTGCCGATGGTGCTCGCACTAGTGACGGATGCATCGCCGCTGGTTCGTGCGATGGCTGCGTGGGCGTTGCACCAACTTCAGGACCTTAGCGAGATGTCCGTCCTCGCCGACCGCATGTTGACCAGAGAGCATGATCCCGATGTGCGTCGTGAGTGGAGGGAGGTAGCTTCATGAGTAATCATCTGTTGTGTCTTGGAATGGGCTACTCGGCGCGGGCGCTCGCGATGCGATTGTCCGCTGAAGGCTGGCGCATCACCGGCTCGACCACGCGCGAGGAGGGCCTTGCCCGCATCACTGACGCCGGCTGGAACGGCGTGTTTTTTGATGGGACATCACACGGCGGTGCGGCACTTCATGAAGCCATCACCAATGCAACGCATGTGGTCGTGTCGGCAGCCCCGGACGAGCGCGGCGATCCAGTGCTGCGACAACTCGCGGGGCACATCGCAATGGCGGATGCCATCACCTGGATTGGCTATCTCTCGACCATCGGCGTTTACGGCGATGCGCAAGGCGCTTGGATCGACGAGACCGCGCCGTTGCAGCCGACATCGCAGCGTAGCCGGCAGCGCGCGGATGCCGAACAAGTCTGGCTCGACTTCGCGCGCACCAGCGATGCGCGGATACAGATTTTTCGACTGGCTGGCATCTACGGTCCAGGACGCAGTGCCATCGATAACCTGCGCGAGGGCTCGGCACGACGGATCATCAAGCCGGGCCAAGTTTTTAACCGCATTCACGTCGACGATATCGCGGGCACGCTGATGGCAGCGATCGCGACGCCCAAGGCGCGGCATGCAATCTACAACGTTACCGACGATGAACCAGCTCCGCCGCAGGACGTGGTTGCCTACGCCGCTGGATTGCTGGGGCTGCCAGTTCCCCCCGATATTCCGTTTGATCAAGCGCCGCTGTCACCGATGGGTTTGAGCTTCTATGCGGAGAACAAGAGGGTCTCAAACGCGCGGTTGAAAGGCGACTTGGGTTACGTCTTTCGTTACCCGACCTACCGCGTGGGATTGGCCGCATTAGCGGCTCGGCCCGGCGTTTGAAGCATACGTGCGCGTCGAGCCTTGGGGCTTTACGAGACCGGATCAAGGTCTTAACCGTGAACTCCAAGATGCGATCCAATCAACAAACGTAGGGAGACAAAGCGTCATGAAGCTCGTCCGTTTTGGTGCCGTTGGCACCGAGAAGCCAGGTCTCGTCGATGCCGATGGCAACATTCGCGATCTATCGAGCCACGTCATCGAACTGACCGGCGAGACGCTGAGCCCGGCTCGGCTTTCGCATTTGAAGACAATCGACCCCAAGACTTTGCCGCTGGTGCCGAAGGGCGTTCGGCTCGGCGCACCGGTCGCCAACGTGCGCAACTTCATCGCAGTCGGATTGAACTACGCCGATCACGCCAAGGAAACGGGCGCTGCTATTCCAGCTGAGCCGATCCTGTTCAACAAGCTCGCTAACTGCATCGTCGGCCCGAACGACAACGTGATGATGCCTAAGAACTCGATCAAGCTCGACTGGGAAGTCGAGATCGCGTTCGTGATCGGCACACGAGCGCGCTATGTCGAAGAAAAGGATGCGATGAAGCACATCGCCGGGTTCTGCATCTGCAACGACGTGTCGGAGCGCCATTTTCAGGCCGAGCGTGGCGGCCAGTGGATGAAGGGCAAGAGCTTCGAGACCTCGGGTCCGCTCGGGCCATGGCTCGTCACCACCGATGAGATCAAGGACGTGCAGAACCTCGACATGTATCTCGACGTGTCGGGCAAGCGCATGCAGACTGGCAACACGAAGACGATGATCTTTTCGATCGCGCATCAGCTACATTACATCTCGCAGTTCATGGTGCTTGAGGCGGGTGACGTGGTGACGACCGGCACGCCCCCGGGCGTCGGTCTCGGCATGAAGCCGCCGACATTTCTCAAGGCTGGCGATACGATGAAGCTCGGCATCGCAGGCCTCGGCGAGCAGATGCAAAAGGTCGTGCCGTTCGAGATGTGATCGTGTAACCGCTCCTCTCGCAGTGATTGCGGGAGGAGGCTGCTTCCTTAGTCACCCGCGCAAGCTCGCCGGAATTGACGTCGAATCAGGTATGCTCTGAACGCAACGCTTTACTGCGACAGGAGCACAAGATGGCCGACGTCAAGACGATGCTGGTGATGCCGGGGAAGAAATTCTCGGTAACGAAGGCGGTCAAGCGCTTAGCGCAAATCGGCTGTGGAGCCGCCTTGAGTGCCGGTGTGATAGGGCTTCTGATGGTGACCAACGGCCTGCTCTCGGGACGCGGCACCACGATGTCGTGGATGAATGTCTGGCTGAACTTTATTAAGCGCGGCGACATCTTTGCGACCATTCTGCTGACCGCCGCAACCACGGTCGTGTTTATCTACTGGCAGCGTGACAAAGAACGGAACCGCTGAAGGCAAGTCGGGGTCGTTGCCGATCGGCTGTTGGCTGAATGAGTGGCGTTCGTAGCAGGAGTATTCGATCGGTGACTGTCCCCTCAGGCGAAGCAATTGATGCTGCCATCCTTGCGCGGGCAACGTCCGAATGGGTGAAGGTTGCCGTGTTGATCGCAGCCGCCACTGACGAGATCCGCCTGCGCGGCACAGAAGCCTTGCCAGCCGCCATCGCCGCCCGGATCTACGCGTTGGCTGAGAATGGCACACTCGAAGTGCAAGGCAACGTCCGTCGCTGGCGCGCAGCGGTTGTGCGGTTGAAGGTGTGAGTGTCGTCCACGCTCACCCTGTCCGCATCGACTGATACGTCGCGCGAATACCGTCCTCCAACCCCGTTCTTGCCGTCCAGCCGAGTGCTGTAAGTTTTGACACATCCAGCAGCTTGCGCGGGGTGCCGTCGGGCTTGGAGGGGTCGAGCTTCAAGGTGCCGTTGAAACCGACCACACGCATGATCAGTTCGGCCAGATCGCGGACCGGTATGTCCGTGCCCACACCGACGTTGATCGGCTCGGACGCGCTATAGGATTTGAGCAAGAACACCAGCGCATCGGCCAGGTCATCGACGTGCAGGAATTCGCGACGTGGGGAACCCGTGCCCCACAACTCCATGTGGGCCGCACCCGCTTGTTTCGCCAGATGTGCTTTCATCAAAAGGGCTGGCAGCACATGGCTCGACGTCAGATCGAAATTGTCGCCCGGGCCGTAGAGGTTGGTTGGCATCACTGAGATGAAATCGCAGCCGTATTGCCGCCGGTAGGCTTGGCACAGCTTGATGCCGGCGATCTTGGCGATGGCGTACCACTCGTTGGTCGGTTCCAACGGACCGGTGAGCAGGTACTCCTCGCGGATCGGCTGCGGGCAAAGTTTCGGGTAGACACAACTTGAGCCCAGGAACAGCAACTTCTGCACGCCTTGCGCGTGGCTGGCGTGGATGATGTTGGTTTCGATCACGAGGTTGTCGTGGATGAATTCGGCGGGCCTCGTGTCGTTGGCGAGAATGCCGCCAACTTTGGCTGCCGCCAGCACCACCACGTCGGGCTTATGGTCAGCCATCCAGGTTTCGACGTTGGCCTGCCGGGTGAGATCGAGTTGCGCGCGATCGGCGGTCAGCACCGTGCAGGCTTCACGCTCAAGGCGGCGGACGACGGCTGAGCCCACCATGCCGCGATGACCAGCGACCCAGACGCGTTTGCCGACGAGGTCGAAGGGGACTGCCATTACACCACGCTCCCGTTGCGCTTCAACATTGCGATGTCAGCCGCCACCATTTCCTTGACGAGGTCTTTGAACGGCGTGGTGTGTCGCCAGCCCAGCTCGCGCTCAGCCTTCGACGGATCGCCGAGCAGCAGGTCAACCTCGGTCGGGCGGAAGTAGCGCGGATCGACCTCGATCAGCACGTCGCCGGTGGCCGCATCGAGGCCGCGCTCGGCCTCGCCCTTGCCCTGCCAGCGCACCGTGCGGCCAATCTCGGCGAAGGCCAATTCGACAAACTCGCGTACGGCGTGGGTCTCGCCTGTTGCGAGGACGTAGTCGCTCGCTGTCTCCTGCTGCACGATGCGCCACATGCCTTCGACGTAATCGCGGGCATGACCCCAGTCGCGGCTGGCATCGAGGTTGCCGAGATAGAGCTTATCCTTCGAGCCGACCGCGCGGGCCGCGACTGCGCGCGTGATCTTGCGCGTGACGAAGGTTTCGCCGCGCAATGGGCTCTCGTGGTTGAAAAGGATGCCGTTCGAAGCGTGCATACCGTAGGCTTCCCGGTAGTTTACGGTGATCCAATAGGCATAGAGTTTGGCCGCCGCATAAGGGCTGCGCGGATAGAACGGCGTCGTTTCGCGCTGCGGGGTTTCCTGAACCTTGCCATACAACTCCGAGGTTGAGGCCTGGTAGAAGCGCACCCGATCTGCCATGCCCAGAATGCGAATCGCTTCCAGCAGCCGCAAGGTGCCGACCGCATCGGAGTTGGCGGTGTATTCCGGCGTCTCGAAGCTCACCGCGACGTGACTTTGGGCCGCAAGGTTATAGATCTCGGTCGGTTGCGTCTCCTGCACGATGCGGATCAGATTGGTCGCGTCCGTCATGTCGCCGTAGTGCATGAAAAAGCGCACATGCGCCTCGTGCGGATCGATGTACAGATGGTCGACGCGCTGGGTGTTGATCAGTGACGAGCGACGCTTGACGCCGTGGACCACGTAGCCCTTGGCCAGCAGCAACTCTGCCAGATAAGCGCCGTCCTGGCCCGTGATCCCGGTGATGAGTGCAACCTTGTCGGCCATCATGTAGAACCCTTAAATTGTGCGTCTCACAGCGTCGCACACCTGCGGGCATGGCAGGCGTGACGTGATCGCGCAAGCAATCGACTGATAGTGCAGCAGCATTTGCTCAGGAACATTGGGGAAAACGCTGCCCACAGCCCCGGTGATGCGAAAGGGCTAGCCCACCCTGAACCTTTCTGCTAGCAGGAGCGTCTTATGAGAACTAATCCGCGGTAGCTCAGTGGTAGAGCAGCCGACTGTTAATCGGCTGGTCGCTGGTTCGAATCCAGCCCGCGGAGCCAAAATCACTCAACTTTAGTCCGACGGCGCTTAGGCAAGTCCCTTCAATCTCCTTTGCGCCGTGACAGGAATGCCAGTCGCTCGAACAAATGCACGTCCTGCTCATTTTTCAACAGCGCCCCAGCCATCGGCGGAATGACCTTGCGGGGATCGCTCTCACGTAGCGTTTCGGGCGAAATATCCTCGTTGAGGAGCAACTTCAGCCAGTCAAGCAGCTCCGACGTCGAGGGCTTTTTCTTCAAACCGGGAACGTCGCGCAGCTCGTAGAATACGGTGAGCGCTTCCTTGACGAGGCGACCCTTCAGGCCTGGAAAATGCACTTCGACGATGGCGCGCATGGTGTTTGGGTCGGGGAACTTAATATAGTGGAAGAAGCAACGGCGCAGAAACGCGTCGGGTAGTTCTTTTTCGTTGTTGGATGTGATCAGCACGACGGGGCGGACCTTGGCCTTCACCGTTTGGCCGGTCTCGTAGACATAGAATTCCATACGATCGAGTTCCTGAAGAAGATCGTTGGGAAACTCGATATCGGCTTTGTCGATTTCGTCGATCAAAAGAACCGGACGGGCTGGCGCATCGAATGCCTCCCACAGCTTGCCGCGCTTAATGTAGTTGCCGATGTCCTGCACCCGCGCATCACCCAACTGGCTATCGCGTAGCCGGGAAACGGCGTCGTATTCGTAAAGCCCTTGCTGCGCTTTCGTTGTGGATTTGACGTGCCATTCAATCAGGGGGCACCCCAACGACTTGGCAACTTCCTGTGCGAGAACCGTCTTGCCGGTGCCAGGTTCTCCCTTGATCAGCAATGGGCGCTGGAGCGTGACGGCTGCGTTGACGGCGATCTTTAGATCATCGGTAGCGACATACTGCGTGGTGCCTTGAAATTTGTTCGTCACGTTTGGTAGTGCCCCCGATAATTGCGCGTGTCGGCAATCTTAGTTCTGAGGGTTGGCCTGCAGCAAGGGCTCAGATTGCAACCGCCCTGCGATAACGCCGCCGCGATGTTTCATTAAAACGCCGTCCTCGGTGGGAGCGGGGACGGCGTTGGGCGCCGGAGCGCGCAGTTCCGTTAGCAACACGAAGCTTGGGTTCTGAGGACCGGCAGGAGCGGGTACCGATCATTCAGAAGAGGGGGGCGATCCCAAGGTCCGAGGTGCCAACGAAAGTGGTGGGCTGGATCTCCTTTGCGGTTATGACAGCAGAAGCGCGAGTGACATTTCAAACATACACGCGAAAGTTGTAAAATTGATTAATCGGCATTCATTAAGTTTATGAAGGTGTCAATGTCGTGCAATCGCGGCAAATCTGTTCTGCAACGGTCAATTGCCGAATTTAAAGTACTTTTAGACGAACGTCTAAGAAGCACTTGACTTGAGATAACAGCAACTTAAAAGAAGCCGCACATCGATGCCGGGCGATTAGCGCCGGTGGCGCTACGAATGCATCTCGGAGGCCGTTATGGGCCAAAAAGACCGCCAGCCCGCCTCAAAGTCTAGCACTAAGCAGCCTGTGAAGGCTGCTGGTCAGACCAAGAAATCGCAAGTAACCGCCTCGACAATTGTCGTCCCCGATGACTATCGTCCGTCGGATAGCGAGCCGTTCATGAATGTCCGGCATCGGGTCTACTTCCGGCGTAAGCTGGTTGCGTGGAAAGAAGAGATTATTCGCCAGACTCGGGAGACCGTGCAGGGGCTCAACGAAGATAGTTCGCAGTTTGCAGACATTGCAGATCGGGCGACATCTGAAAGCGACCGAGCGCTCGAACTCAGGGCGCGTGACCGGCAGCGGAAGTTGATTTCCAAGATTGATGCAGCGTTAGCGCGTATTGAGGACGGGTCCTACGGCTACTGCGATGAGACGGGTGAGCCGATTGGTCTGCGTCGCTTGGAAGCGCGTCCGATCGCAACGCTAAGTCTTGAGGCTCAGGAGCGCCACGAGCGACGCGAGCGGGTGTTCCGCGCGGATTGATCGTAGCGATGCCGCTCGCGGCTAGAACCTGTCAATCATGTTTGAATTGAGCAGGCGGCGGTGGAAAGCCAGGATTTCCCCGCGTTGAATGCATCCGTGATACCGCCCTTTGCACAACATCATGAGACGGCGGCGCTCGAGATAGCTTTCCGGCATCGGCAGTCCTGCCGCCTCCATGATGGTGACACTGAGGTACGGGACGTCGATCACGTCCACTGCTGGCGGAACCGTGGGCGTAAAGCCAACCCCATCCAACGAATAGTAAGTTTCGAAGGCCTGAGGGTGGCGCTCCATCGTCAACGTGCCACGAAATGCGGCAAGCCCCATCAGTCGGCGGGTAACATCGGGGTGGTGGTCGCCGTAGTTGACGATCAGGAATTGCTCGGTTGGGAAGCGGTTGGCGAGTTCCTGTTTCAAGTACCGATAGTCCTTGGCCGCCATCCCTAGGCGGCGCAAGTACTCGTGCACCTCGGGATCCGTGCCAGGGGCGCCGCCAGCGACGATTTCGTTTGGCTCGTAAGTGAAGGTATATTCCGCGTGCGAGGCTTGGGTCTGGATATAGAGGAACAGCGGCGCGGCAGCGTTGGACTGTCTATGCTGGTCGATCTCATTCAAGGCCGTATTGTAATAGAAGTGATCGCGCTCGTTGGGGCGCGTGGCCTTCTGGTCTTTTGCATCGATCACCTTGTGTAGCCCGATCTTGTCGTAGAAGCGGGCGTTAGCGACGAAATTGCGCAGCATTGGATAGACCAACACGTTGCGATAGCCGCAGCGCTCGAGAAATTGTGGCATTGAATCGCGTAATTTGCCCGCCATGATTGACTGTACGTAAGGTCGCATGCTGCCGAACGCGTAGGATGACATGCCCGTCAGGATCGAAAACTCAGACAGCCATGACGCACCGGCATAGGTTTCGACGCGTAACTTGCGCAATGCGCCGTCAAACGAGCGAAAGAACGGATCGATGCTGTGGTCGTACCCGAGCCCTGGGAAATGCGACGGGGGAACAGTCGATTCCTGGTGAATCAAAATAATGTGTGGTGGCTTTTTTGTCGGTGTACACGTGGTTGCAGCATCGAACGGCGCGCCGACACCTTGGGGTGCCGCCTCAACGAGCGTGCCCCGCCACAGCACCGCGACCGTCTCAGAGAGCGAACCGAAGAACTGCGACACGTAGCGGTCATCGGTGAAAAACGTCGCCTCGTGCAGGGGCGTGCGCAAGGTCGAAGCGGCGACCGTCGATACTGCAAGGAACGCTGTCAACAGCAAGGCAAAACTTCGCCTGACGCGGTTGTGATCCAGGTGCCATGCCAAGGTTCCGACCGCTATGACTATGATCAAACTCACAACAAAGGACACGACGTGAGTGCGGTAACTATTGGCGAGAAAAGTCAGCGTCGACCAGGAACTGAAATAGAAGATCAAGTCGTAGGCGTGCAGGACCATGTTCATGGCCTCTTGCTTCGCTTTCGACACCACAAATATGAGCGTTACGCCAAGCGTTGTCGCAACGATGCTGAATAGAGGGCGTCGGGTGAGCGCCAGGACCAGTGAACCAGCGGTTGCGGGTGCGGCCAACGTAAAGAGAATGTCGAGGGCGCCGCCTTCAAACTGGCTGACGTGTGCGGCAACGACGAACGCCGCTAACAGAGCTGCGGTCCACGGTGCCCGAGATGGCATCCCGAACCGACGCGGGCTCACTTTTACGGCACTCATGACGCTACGGCACTCATGACGCTTTGCGATCCGCCCACGGCGACGGCGGAGTAGCCGTCTTGGCACTATCTTACATGACAGTTGGATGACAGCAAAGTGCGTTGAGATTCAGGCGCGTTTTAGTCTGGCAGGTACGAACGCCACGCACACCGGGGATAAGCGCCCGAACTCCGCCTGAGCTTAATCGACGATTATTTCTCTCCCACCGCCTGTTTTTCAGACGTTCCCTGGACAGTCGTCCGCGCAGCTCGTGTATAGATCGCCCCTGGTCCGTCGACCACTTCGGCGATCCGCGGGCGCGGTTGACCAATGTTGGTTTCGATCACCACGTCGACGGGCCCGCCTGTCATGATCAGGTGCTCGACATCGTCGCGGCGAATGAGCACGAGGCGGCGACGACCGTCGACATTGGCTTGATCGACCACATCAAGGCGCTTTTCCGGTTTTGGGCCGAACAAAGCACCGGTCAAGCCCCCCGTCGGTGACCCCGTCGTCAAATAGCCGCGGACCAGCAATCCACCGACGATCAAAAGTGCGGCGATGAACACCAGAAAGAAGAGCCAGGAGAGAATATCCCACATATTTTTTTCCTCTTGAGCGCCAACGGCAGCCCATCTCATTGGTAGGTTTTGCACCGACAAACGGCCCAAAACATTGGCTTAAGCGCCCTGTCGGCGGAGATCCCCGACTCAGGGGGCTCGCGGTATCGTCGATGAGACATATCCGGTATTTAGCGCCATTTTAACCCTGATGACCGATTTGTTGACAGTAACGAGGCATCCCTGCCGATCGGGCCTGCCAATCAGGGTTGCGCTCGCGGGCTCGATCAGTCGGGTCGCGGTGGTTGCGTCGAGGTGTTGTTGTGCGGGGTTTAGTCTTGCTGCGAGAACGAGTTTACGAGTTTGGCCGCTACACAGGTGTTTTGAAAACGCCAGCGAACCGTTGGTTTCAGGCCAAGTGCCAACAGGCAGCATCCTTGATTGCGTCGAATCAAGGTAGTTTTACGGCCATGAAAAGCAGAGCCGCTCAATCCACTACCGACTTGGCGGCCGATGCCGTGACGGTCGTGCGCAACAACGGGTTTCTCACGCTCGCAGCTCTCATCGGAGCGGGCGCCGTCGGCGTGTTTGCCGTTCTGGCATCAGGTTCGAGCGAACCGGTCGTGCTGACACTGATGGCCGTGCTTTCGACCATCGGCATATTTTTCGTACTCGCAGCCCTTGCCGGGCATATTCGCCTGAGTGGCCGCGTGACCACCCAAGAGTTTGCCATCGGGGCTGCTGATGCCATCGACGACGGTATTCAGATTTCAGGGCGTGCTGGGGAAGCATTCTTCACAAGCCGCGTCTTTCAGGCGTTTCTGGGGTCAACGACTGCCGGTACGTCGCGCACACTGGAGGACGTGTTGGCCGTTGAGCCTGGCGCATCGCAGGCGCTATTTCGATTGACGAGGGCAGCCGAACGCGGAGTGGCACGCGTTGAGACGTTCTCGCTGACACGGCCCCGATCTGGCCTGCATTGGTATCGGTTGAGCGTCAAGCCCTGGACCGATGGTGCCGCCCGCGCCGGCCTCGGCTGGCTCTCGGTCTGGCAATTGAGCGATGTGACGAGCGAACTCCAGCGTGATGAGGAACGGTCGTCGGCACTGCGAGACAAACTGCAACTCTACGACCGCATGCCGGTTGGCTTGATGGTGGTCGATGACACCGGTGCAGTCGAACACTTGAATGCCCGCCTCGGCGATTGGCTTGCGATGTCGCCGTCGTCCCGCACCCGGGCCGTGCGCCTGTCCGATCTGGTCTCAGGCGATACTGCTGACCTGTTGCGGATGTTGGCGCGCAGACAACCGGGTGTGCTTCAGCCGATCGATATCGATCTCGTGGGCCAACAGGGCCATAGCGTTGCCGTTCGCCTGATCGTAATGGAACGAGAAAGCACGAGCGCCAGCGGCGCTGGTTTTGTTGCAGCTGTCGTCAAGCGAACCGCTGAGTCTTCTGGGCTCGCGAACTTGAAATCGCCCGGTACTCGGCTCACCCGGCTGTTTGATACGGCACCTTTCGGAATTGCCTTGATCTCAGCCGACGGCCGAATCTCAAGTGCCAACGCTTCGTTCAGTCGTCTGCTGTTTACGAATGGTCCGGTCGAGGGCGTTATGGCCGTCAGTCTTCTCGGGCGCGAAGCGGTAGGTGGCTTGCGGGCGCCAATAGAGGCTGCAATTGCAGCTGTGCTCGCGCAAAAAGCCGGGGTCGCCCCCGTCGAAGTGACGGTTGGCGAAGCGGGCGAGTTCACGCGGCGCATCATCATGAGCCCACTTGGGATGAGTGCTGGGATCGGTGGGGCCGACGTCGCGGCGTTATACGTGATGGATGCCACTGAGCAAAAAACGCTCGAAGTCAATTTCGCCCAGAGCCAGAAGATGGAAGCGGTCGGCAAACTTGCGGGTGGAATTGCACACGACTTCAACAATGTGCTGACAGCAATCATCGGGTTCTCCGATTTGTTGTTGCAAACCCATCGCCCAAGTGACCCGGCCCATAAGAACATCACGGCGATCAAGTCGAGTGCCAATCGGGCAGCTGGCATGGTGAGCCAACTCTTGGCGTTTTCGCGGCGGCAGACGTTGCAGCCAGAAGTATTGCAACTGGGCGAAACGCTGGGCGATTTGTCGGTGCTGCTCAACCGGTTGCTTGGCGAAAAAATTGATTTGAAGATCTTGCAGGGTCGCGACCTGTGGTTCGTCAAGGCCGACCGCTCGCAGCTGTCGCAGGTGTTCATCAACCTTGCCGTCAATGCGCGGGACGCCATGCTTGATGGTGGTAACCTTAGGATTAGCACGCGCAATTTATCGGAACGTGAAAGCCAGAAGATCGAGCAGCCGGGCTTCGTTGTCGGCGAGTACGTGGTCATCGACGTCGAGGACACCGGCCACGGCATGAAGCCAGAAGTGATGGCCAAGATCTTTGAGCCGTTCTTCACGACCAAAGGCATCGGCAAGGGCACTGGGCTTGGATTGTCGACCGTCTACGGCATCGTCAAGCAGACCGGCGGCTTCATATTCCCCGAGAGCAGCACGCGTGGCACCACGTTCCGGGTCTATCTGCCCCGGCATCACGTCGATAACATCGAAGAGATCATCCACCAGAAGGTGGTGAAGAAGGACCGCGCGATCGACCTGACTGGCACCGGCCGCGTTTTACTGGTCGAGGACGAGGATGCCGTGCGCGGCTTTGCAGTTGAGGCGTTGAAGCGGCAGGGCTATGAGGTTTTGCAGGCAGCAAGCGGCGTCGAAGCGTTGGAGGTGATCGCCGGCACTGACAAACCCATCGACCTCGTCGTCAGCGACGTCATCATGCCTGAAATGGATGGTCCGACGTTGCTGAAAGAATTGCGTCGCACGCGCCCCGACCTGAAGTTCATTTTCATGTCCGGCTACCCCGATGATGCCTTCAAGAACACGTTGGACGCCGACACCGAGTTTGCCTTCCTGCAAAAGCCATTTTCTCTGGTCCAACTCGCCAGCAAGGTGAAAGAGCAGATCAGCCGGTAGATCCTGATTGCGAACACATCGTTGACGCCCCCGATTCGATTGGATCGGGGGCGTTGCGTTTTGTCCAACTGCGGCTGGGACCACAACAAGAACAATTGTCAAACACAATCCCGAATACCTCATTAAAACATAGTCGTATAATGTTCTGGACAATAAAGAACAAAAAGTGTACAAATGTGATTAATTGCCGTTCCACAACTCTTAACCTAGGGTGATTGACATGACCGCGCCTCAGCTTCGCGTCGTCGAAGGGGATTCAATGGACAAGCACAAGGCGCTCGATGCAGCGCTGGCCCATATCGAAAAGCAATTCGGTAAGGGCTCGATCATGAAGCTCGGCGCGAGCGATCAATCAATGGACATCGAGGCGATCTCGACGGGGTCACTCGGGCTCGATATTGCGCTCGGGATCGGTGGATTGCCGAAGGGGCGCGTGATCGAAATTTACGGACCAGAAAGCTCTGGCAAGACGACGCTGGCTCTTCACGTTCTGGCAGAAGCGCAACGGGGCGGCGGCGTATGTGCCTTCATTGATGCGGAACATGCGCTCGATCCAGTCTATGCACGCAAACTCGGCGTCAATGTTCCGGAACTGTTGATTTCGCAACCCGATACGGGTGAGCAAGCGCTCGAAATTGCCGATACGCTTGTGCGCTCCGGTGCAGTGTCGGTGCTTGTGATCGATTCTGTTGCGGCATTAACACCTAAGGCTGAACTCGAAGGTGAAATGGGCGACAGCCTACCGGGCCTCCAGGCCCGGTTGATGAGCCAGGCGTTGCGCAAGCTCACCGGCTCGATCTCGAAGTCAGGTTGTATGGTGATTTTCATCAACCAGATCCGCATGAAGATCGGTGTGATGTTCGGCAACCCGGAAACGACGACGGGTGGCAACGCGCTGAAGTTCTACGCGTCCGTTCGCCTCGACATTCGGCGCATCGGCCAAATCAAGGAGCGCGAGGAGGTTGTCGGTAACCAGACCCGCGTGAAAGTGGTCAAGAACAAGGTGGCGCCGCCGTTCAAGCAGGTCGAATTTGACATCATGTACGGCGAAGGCATTTCGAAAACCGGCGAGCTCGTGGATCTTGGGGTCAAAGCCGGAGTGATTGAAAAGTCGGGGGCATGGTTCGCCTATGGTGGCCAGAAAATTGGCCAGGGGCGCGAGAACAGCAAAGCCTATCTGCGCGACAATCCGTTAATCGCGGCGACCATTGAGAAGGCGGTGCGACAGAACGCCGGTCTCATTGTCGAAAAGATGCTGGTGCAGCCAGACGTCTCAGAGGGCGACGATGCAGCTGACGGGCCAGATGGTGCCGACGGTGAAACGGCCACCCCGCAGAAGGCTGGGCGCGGTAAGCGCTGAGCTGACGTTCGGTTGATGGTCTCCTCGCGATAGAGATCGCCGTTGCGGGTGTCCGTTCCTGGACAGGTGGGCTGGCTGCGGATAAAAGTACGGCCAAGCTATTGATGGTCGTGACGGCCGTGCCTTTGGTGCGGCCGTTTTTCGTTTGTGGTGCGGGCGCTAAGGTCTCGCGGGTGGCGGCAGGTACAGGATTTAGGCATGAGCGGCGTCAATCAGGTTCGGTCCACGTTTCTCGACTATTTCAAGCAGCAGGGTCACGAAGTCGTGGCGTCGTCCCCGCTTGTGCCGCGTAATGATCCGACGTTGATGTTCACGACCGCTGGCATGGTGCAGTTCAAGAACATCTTCACAGGGCAAGAAACCCGCAGCTACAAGCGCGCAACAACCTCGCAAAAATGCGTGCGGGCCGGCGGCAAGCACAATGACCTCGACAACGTCGGCTACACCGCGCGCCACCACACGTTCTTCGAAATGCTCGGCAACTTCTCGTTCGGCGATTACTTCAAGGCCGATGCGATCCCCCTTGCCTGGAACCTGATCACCAAGGAATTCGGCCTCGATGCCAAGCGGCTCTACATCACCGTCTATCACGACGACGAAGAGGCAGCCGGTCTGTGGAAAAAGCTCACCGGCTTTTCCGACGACAAGATCATCCGCATTGCCACTTCCGACAACTTCTGGGCGATGGGTGATACCGGCCCATGTGGCCCTTGCTCGGAAATCTTCTTTGACCACGGCCCGAAAATTCCAGGTGGCCCACCGGGCTCGGCAGACGCCGATGGCGACCGCTTCATCGAGATCTGGAACCTCGTGTTCATGCAATACGAGAGCCGGGGCCCCGGTGATCGGGTCAACCTGCCAAAGCCGTCGATCGATACCGGCATGGGGCTCGAGCGCATCTCGGCCGTGCTCCAGGGTACGCATGACAACTACGAGATCGATCTGTTCAAGGCGCTGATCGCGGCTTCAGTCGAGGCAACGGGTGTCGAAGCCAAGGGCGAGCACAAGGCCAGCCACCGGGTAATCGCCGATCATTTGCGGGCAACGAGTTTCCTGATCGCCGATGGTGTGCTGCCCTCGAACGAAGGGCGCGGCTACGTCCTGCGCCGGATCATGCGCCGCGCGATGCGGCACGCGCATCTGCTGGGCGCTGTCGATCCGCTGATGCATCGCCTCGTGCCGACGTTGATCCGGCAAATGGGCGAGACCTACCAGGAGTTGGTCAGGGCGCAGCCGCTCATCACAGAAACTCTGGAACTCGAAGAACGTCGCTTCCGCAAAACCTTGGAGCGCGGCCTTGGTCTGCTGTCGGATGCAACCTCCAAACTTAGCGCCGGTGCCACGTTACCAGGAGATGTCGCCTTCAAACTCTACGACACCTTCGGCTTTCCCCTCGATCTGACGCAGGACGCGTTGCGCGCCCGCGACATCGGTGTCGACACCGCTGGCTTTGCCACCGCCATGGAAAAGCAGAAGACCGAAGCGCGCAAAGCCTGGAAAGGCTCCGGCGAGGCTGCCACCGAATCCATCTGGTTCGACGTCAAGGAGCGCACCGGCGCGACCGAGTTCCTCGGCTACGAGACCGAGACGGCAGAGGGGCAGATCGTGGCCCTCGTCAAGGATGGCCACGAGGTCAAATCCCTGAAAGCCGGCGATGCGGCAGCTATCATGGTCAACCAGACCCCGTTCTACGGTGAGTCAGGCGGGCAAATGGGTGACCATGGCGTGATTAAGGGGCCGAAGGGCACGACATTCCGTGTCACTGAAACGATGAAGAAGCTTGGTGATCTGTTCGTTCATTCAGGTACGCTTGAAAGCGGCGTCCTCAAGGTGGGCGACGACGTCGAACTTGTCGTTGATCGCGCCCGCCGGTCGGCAACGCGCGCCAACCACTCGGGCACCCATCTGGTGCACGAAGCGCTGCGGCATGTGCTAGGCCCCCACGTTGCGCAGAAGGGCTCGCAGGTCGGGCCTGAT